>CBFHLC010000001.1:0-130152 GCA_965656605.1 Litorivicinus sp.
CGGATATTTAGGTTGTTAGCGTCACGTGGGTTCACCTCGATGAACATGTCCTGCTGCAATTCAGCCAACCAAGGGTTCGAACGTGATTCATCACCACCGCCTTCGTACTCGACCAGACGGCCAGAGGTCAGAATGATGGGGAAGTCCTTAGAGAAGTCGTTCTTTTGGATTGACTCGTACAAGGTCGGCACACGCCAGAAGTTCTTGTCTGCGTAGGTCGGGTATTCCTCGACCAGATCGCGGCGGTTGGTGTACAGCGGCTCGCGGTGGACCGGCACAGGATCGGGGAAGTTCCAGACCACGGCACGGGCTTTCGCGTTACCAAAGGGTGCACACTCATGCTTGATCGCAACACGCTGGATACCGCCGGATAGGTCGGTTTTCCAGTTGGTTTTGGGACCAGCGACTGCATCGATGCTGGCACGCTCTTCAGCGGTCAGATCTTTGTCCCAACCCAGATCCATCAGCATCTGCATGGTGAATTCGGGGTAACCGTCTTTGATCTCAGAGTTCTTTGAGTAGACGCCGTCAGCCAGCAGACTCTCGCCGTCACGCTCAACACCAAATCGTGCACGGAAGGTCAGACCACCCTCGGATACCGGTACTGACATGTCGTACAGGTTCGGTGTGCCGGGGTGATTCATCTCTGCCGTACCCCAGCAAGGCCAAGGCATACCGTAGACGTCGCCGTCACACGGTCCGCCGACTGCGCGTAGGGTGGTGCGGTCGAAGTGATGCTGGTTCGCCATGTGCTTTTTAATGCGCTCAGGCGACTGGCCGGTGTAACCAATGGTCCACATGCCAGAGTTGAACTCACGAGTGATGTCTTCGGTCACCGGAATGTCGCCTTCTAGGCCGATATTGCGGAACAGACGATCGGTGAATCCGAACTTGTCAGAGAACAGCTTGATGATTTCGTGATCCACTTTCGAGTCGAACAGCGGCTCGACGACTTTCTCACGCCACTGCAATGAGCGGTTAGAGGCCGTGACAGAACCTGCGTTTTCGAACTGAGTGGTTGAAGGCAGCAAGTAAGCGCCATCTTTACGATCGTGCAATACGGCCGCAACGGTGGGGAAGGGGTCCACTACAACCAACAGGTCGAGCTTCTCCATCGCCTCTTTCATTTCCAACTGACGTGTTTGTGAGTTGGGCGCGTGACCCCACAGCACCATGGCACGTGTGTTGTCAGGCTGACCTAGGTTTTCCTTGGCTTCCAAAATACCGTCGATCCAACGAGATACAGGGATACCCTTCTCGTTCATCATCGGCTTGGACTTGCCGTTCTTGTCTAGGTTGACGAAACGAGACTTGAGGTAGTCCAAATCTTCGTCCCAAACGCGAGCCCAGTGAGCCCATGCGCCAGCGCTCAAACCGTAGTAGCCCGGCAGTGTATCTGCCAAGACACCCAAGTCGGTCGCGCCCTGAACGTTACAGTGACCACGGAAGATGTTGGTTCCGCCGCCTGCTACGCCCATGTTGCCCAATGCCAGCTGCAGGATGCAGTACGCACGGGTGTTGTTGTTACCGTTGGTGTGCTGAGTACCACCCATGCACCAAATCACGGTACCAGGACGGTTGTTGGCCAGGGTGCGTGCAACGCGCTCTAGCTGTGCACCCGGAGCTCCGGTGACACGCTCAACTTCTTCGGGGTTCCAACGCTTAACTTCTTCACGGATGTCTTCCATGCCGTAAACGCGGGTACGGATGAATTCTTCATCTTCCCAGCCGTTTTCGAACAGGTGCCACAAAATACCCCAGACCAAAGCGACGTCTGAGCCTGGACGGAAACGAACGTATTCGTCAGCGTGGGCCGCCGTACGAGTGAAACGCGGGTCACATACGATAACCGGAGCGTTGTTCTCTTCTTTGGCTTTAAGGATGTGCAGCAGCGATACCGGGTGTGCTTCGGCGGGGTTACCACCGATCAGGAAGATCGCTTTTGACTTGTGAATGTCGTTGTACGAGTTGGTCATCGCACCATAGCCCCAGGTGTTCGCAACACCGGCTACTGTGGTCGAGTGACAAATACGTGCTTGGTGGTCGACGTTGTTGGTGCCCCAGTAGGCCGCAAACTTGCGGTACAGGTAAGCCTGCTCGTTAGAGAACTTGGCACTGCCCAACCAGTACACTGAATCCGGACCGCTTTCCTCGCGGATCTTCATCATCTGATCGCCAACTTCGTTGATTGCCTGGTCCCAAGAGATCTTGGTCCACTGGCCATCGACGAGTTTCATGGGGTGCTTCACACGACGCTCGTTGTGCGCGTGCTCACGAACCGCCGCACCCTTGGCACAGTGTGCGCCTAGGTTGAAGGGGCTGTCCCAGCCTGGCTCTTGGCCAGTCCAAACACCGTTTTGTACTTCTGCTTCGACCGTACAGCCGACTGAGCAGTGAGTACATACTGATTTCTTGCGAACGACTTCGCCGCCAGCCGTCGAGACGGTTGATGCTTCAACTCGCGTCGAGGTCAGCGATAGCGCCGCCAATCCACCCACTGCAACGCCCGATGCGCTTAGAAACGCACGACGGTCTACCGTCTTGGCCGCGAGGGATGAAAGTAAAGAGCCTGCACGGGAGCCTTTCGCAACCCCGTTAGTCTTCTTTCTTAACATGTCAGATTCCTCTGTTTTTTCTTATTCTCGTTCTAGCAAAACGTGTCCATCCAAGGGCATCACGCAACCTTGGTGGGTTCACACTCATTTAGAAGCGAGCGGTTTCCAAATACTTACGCGTGTGTTCGGTATCACGTAGGCCTTGGCTTTTGGGAACATCTTTGATGACGCCCGCTGCGGCCTTGGGTGCTACCGCAACAGCGACTGCAGCCGGAGCGGCAGTTGCAGCCAGGCGCAAAAAGTTGCGTCGGGCGTTGTCACGTTTTTGGTTGTCCATAGGACACCTCCACCTGAGTTATGGGGAAAATCCCCGTTTATTGAATCGCGAAAGCGTCGGCTTCTACTTCCATAAAGGCACGGCCTAGCGTGCCCACAGGAGCGTAGAAGACGGCGTTTTGCGCGCCTTCCAAATCGGTAAAAAATAACTGAGCCCACTTGGCCATGTGTGCCTCGAAAAACTGGCGTTGGCTGTCGATATCACTGGCGCAGGGGAACTCGTCGGTAATGATGCCGGCCATGATCTCGCACAGAGTGCCCATGTGATCTTCGGGCTCGACCACGTCATCCGAGCGCTTGATGCCACGGGCCATCAGATCGGTACGCAATTCCGCCAAGGGTTTTTCATTCAAGAACCCAGTCAGATAGTAGCTGGCGTAGGGCAGCAACTCGCCGCGGCCTAGGCCAACGAATAAGTTGTTGTATTCGCGTTCGATGTCAGCGGGCTTCGCACGCGAAGCTAAAGTCGCTAAGGATTTTGAGGCTCGACCCAAGGGCGTGTCGTCACCCTGCAATGCCGCCAGACCTTTTAGAAGCTCGGGCGCAGGCGCACCGGCCAGCAGCACACCCAGTAATTGATACATCTGGGCGCGGGCGCGATCTTGGTCGCTGACCGAGCGGGGGCAGCTAGTTTCGGCGGTTGTGGCCAACGCATTTCCTTTATGTTGTGGGACAGGGAACTTTAGTTATTACCCTATAACTTAAACCTGCTTAGGCCGAAGGACAAGCGCTAGGGGTTAAAGCGCATCCGTGGACGAAAGCGCGGTGCTTGGGGCTCGCTGTCAGCCTCAGGCTCAGGCGCCGGCAAATCAGACTGCACCTCAGGTGCAGTGGGGTTTTCGATCAACTCGGGTTCGGCGGCCTGGACGGGCTCTTCGACTTTGGTCGCAGTCTCGATTTTTTCGACCACTTCTTTGGCGTCTTCAATCGCCTTTTTAGAGCGATCCACCATGCCCTCGCCGACCTTGTAGATGGTCTGGTAGCCCTTCATGGCGGTGGCCGCGTTGGTGAAGTCCTCGTCGTAATCGTTCAGCCCATCCAGGACCGCCAGCACCGGATTAGACTTCCACAACGAGCGCAGTGCCTTGCGGCGAAGCATCTCGGGGATTTCTTTCTTCATAAAGCCGGTGATGTCGTCACCCATCGCGATGTTATCCGGATCGGGCAGATCGTATTTTTCAACGACCTCGGCCTCGGATAGCGTCTCGTTAACGGCCAGCTCTTGCTCTTCCTCAGTCAGCTCGGGTTCTATCGGCTGCTCGACGGGTTCTTGCGTCTGGGTTTCGGCCTTGCGGCGAGCCCAGCGGGACAGACGGGATTCACTCATTTAATGCAGTCTCGACTTTTTGATCGCGCCGGGTGCGCGGAACACATCGCTTTCTTGGCTGATGCGCGCATCGCCCTTGCCGTCCTCAATCAGATCGACTCGGTGCTTGTCCCGACGACGCTTTTTAAAGGGCTCTTCGATGTAGTGCAGATCGATAAATTCTTGGATCCAACCGGCTAGGGACTCGGGGATCGGGACCGCCTCGACGATGCTCTCGCCGCTGTCTAGCGAGTCCTGAGCCTCATAGGCGCTAGCAGTGATGGCGCTGACGAACCAGCCTGAGGGGCTGTTGCCGCTCTCGTCTTGATCCAAAATGACCCAGACCGAGGGGGCCTTCATGTTCAGCGAGACCAGGTAGCCCTCGACGTCGGCGCGATGCAGCTCCATGTCAACGGTCCCTGCGTGATAGTCAACAATATCGCCTTCGCGGACCATTTCCTTCCAGAATTCATCCGGCGCACCGGGGATCACGGCCACCGGCGTCCAAATATCACGAGCCCATTGGGTCACGCCCGGTGTACGGCGCACCACCGCGCCAACTCGCAATTCGCGCTTCCAGTTTTCGGTTCTGCTGCTCATCAGATTTGGCCTGTTTTAGTTATCCCCCGAACTTAACAAAGGATTCGACGATCGCCAACTCGTCATGACCTATAGCCTATGGCAGACTCCTCCTACCATCACGTACGAGAATTATAACGATGTCGACCCACAAGACCCTGCTGGTTTGCAGCTGCGACCAGTCTCAGCATTTGAATCCTGACGCACTGATGCAGGCCGCCGGTGCAGAACAAGTCATCAAAGTCGACCAGCTGTGTGGCAGTGACATGCAGACTGCGGTTGAGCACATGGCTGCCACCAACGAGCTGATCATCGCCTGTGGTCAGCAGGCGGAATTGTTTGAGCGTCTGGGCGAGGAAATTGAAGCCGAAACCGGCCACGTCGCCCCCCTAGCCAGCATTGATCTGCGTGATCGCGCCGGCTGGAGTGCCCCCAGCGCAAAACCCATTCGTATCGAAGCCAAGCAGTCTGCCCTACTGGCAGCCTCGCAGTTGCCTAGCCCGCTGGCGCCGCTCAAAACGATCGTGTCTAACGGCGTGTGCTGCATCGTGGGTCCGACCGACCAGGCGATTAAAATGGCCGAGCTGGTTCACGAGTCCCTAGGGGTCACTTGCATCTTTACCGATGGCGGACCGATCCAGTTGCCCTCGGCCAGCTACGACATGGCCCGTGGCCAACTGACGGACGCCAAAGGTGCACTGGGCTGCTTCGAGTTGTCCTTTAGTCAGCTGCAGACTTTAAACCCCGCCGGTCGTGGCGCACCCAGCTTTGGTGCGGCGCAGGCGAGTGCCAGCAGCGAATGCGACGTGTTTATTGATTTGCGAGGCGACGAGCCCGCATTCCCCGCACATGAAAAGCGCAACGGCTATTTCTGGGCCGATCCCAGCCTGCCGGCCGAGCTGGAACGCATTGCACTGACCGCAGTTGAGCGGGTAGGCGAGTTCGAGAAAACGGTTTACTTCAAACTGGAAGAATCGTTATGCGCCCACTCACGGGCCAACCAATCCGGCTGCACCCGATGCTTGGACGTCTGCCCGACCGGCGCGATTTTCAGCGCCGGTGATCATGTTCAAATCGACTCCAACATCTGCGCCGGTTGCGGATCCTGCGCCGCGGTCTGCCCGACCTCGGCCGTGACCATGACCGAAACACCGTTCGAGGCACTGACCCGCAGCATCGACACGCTAGCCAAAACCTACAAAAGCCACGCCGGTGAGTCGCCTCGCCTGCTGTTGCACACCGTCAAACAGGGCGGCGATGCGATCGCTAAGTTGGCTCGATTTGGTGAGGGGTTGGCAGACGATCTGATCCCCTTGGCGCTCGAGCACGTGGACCGCGTCGGCCATGCCGAGATCCTGGCGGCGCTGGGCGCCGGCCACAGCGAAGTGCTGATCCTGGCTGACAGCGACGAGATCGCGGCCGAGCTGGCTCCGCAGCTTGAACTAACCCACGCCATGATCCGCGGTGCGGGTCAGGACGAGGCTCGCGTACGCCTGGTGACCGAGGCTGATTTGTCTGGCGCCGCACAACACAGCACCCCTGCCTGCGATCCGGTGTTGCTGGTCGGCGGTCGCCGGGACATTACCCGGGTGGCGGTCGGTGCGATGGCCGGTGATCTAGAAGGTCCGATCACACTGCCCGAGGGCGCGCCTTACGGTGCGATCGAGGTCAACGCGGACAAGTGCACGCTGTGCCTGGCCTGTGTCTCGTTGTGCCCGACCGGTGCGCTGGGCGATCACCCGGATCGGCCCGAGATCCAATTCACCGAGAACGCCTGCGTTCAGTGCGGCGTGTGCGAGAGCACCTGCCCCGAGACGGCGATTAATCTGGCTCCGCAGTTGGATCTGAGTAAAGCCGCGCTGAGTCACCGTGCTCTTCACGGCGAGGACCCCTTTGAATGCATCGGATGTGGCGTGCCCTTTGGCGTGGCCAGCACGATCAACCGCATCGTTGAAAAGCTTGAAGACAAACACTGGATGTTCACCAAATCGGACAACATCCAACTGGTTAAAATGTGTGATGACTGCCGCGTCAAAGCGCAGTATCACGGCGATAACGCCCCCATGTCTGGCGGTGAGCGCCCACGCGTTCGCACCAGCGATGACTACCTAGACAGCTAACAGGATATTTCATGGTTCAATTTACTGATGCCAGCCAAGGTGGCGGCGACAACCTAATTGCCACTGACGCGCCGCGCCCGCAGGACAAAAACCCCGAGGGGATTGATCGGATCATTGCGATTGCCTCGGGCAAGGGCGGCGTGGGCAAATCCACGGTGTCATCCAACTTGGCCGTGGCGCTGGCCTCGAAAGGGCTCAAAGTTGGCCTGCTAGATGCCGACGTCTATGGCCCCAGCCAGCCGCGCATGCTGGGCGTTTCAGGACGCCCTTCCAGCCCGGACGGGCACACCATTTTGCCGCTGCGTAACCACGGCGTGACACTGATGTCCTTGGGTTTAATGACTCCCGATGACGAGGCGATCATTTGGCGTGGACCCATGCTGATGGGCGCGCTGGAGCAGATGATGAACCAGGTCGATTGGGGCAAGTTGGATGTCTTGCTGGTCGATTTGCCACCGGGGACTGGTGACGTTCAGATGACGCTGTCGCAAAAGTTCTTTGTGGCTGGCGCTGTGGTGGTCTCGACCCCGCAGGACATCGCTCTGATTGATGCGCGCAAGGGCATCGACATGTTCAACCGAATGGAAGTACCCCTGTTTGGCCTGATCGAGAACATGGCCTCGTTCGTGTGCGATGGCTGCGGCAAGGAACATCACCCCTTCGGATCGGGTGGCGCTCGGGCCGAGGCCGAAAAAATCGGCGCCCCCTTCTTGGGTGAAGTTCCGCTGGACTTGGATATTCGGATTGGCTCAGACGGCGGTGTGCCGATCGTGGTCAGCAAACCCGAAAGCCCCCAGGCCCAAGCCTTCCAAAAAATCGCCGATCAAATTCTGGCGTCCGAGACTTACGCACAGGCGGTGCTATGAGCCACACGCCTCAGTTTCCGCCGCTATTAACGGGTGAAAACGTTACCGCCGGCACCGATCCGTTTGATAAAGCGGTCAGTCAGGCGGTCGCCGGCGTTGATTCAGGCACGGTGTTCTATTCCAGCGCAGCGGATACGCTCAAGGCAGCATTGGTGCTGGCACCGGAGTCGGATCTGGAAACCGCCCTGCAGGCGGTCTACGTCGCGCAGGTCGGCCTGGCCGAGAGCCTGGGTGCACTGGCACCGCCCGAGACCCCGATTCACTTTGTCTGGCCCAACCGGATCAAGGTCAACGCGGCCCTGTGTGGCACCCTGCGCTACGCCGCCGAGACCACCACGCCTGGCAGTCATCCCAACTGGTTAGTGATCGGCATCGAGATCCCGTTCATTCCGGCAACCGATGACCCGGGCCTGAATCCCGAGCAGACCTGCCTGCATGCCGAGGGCTGTGGCGAGGTCGAGCCGATGGCCCTGCTCGAGAGCTGGAGCAAGCACACACTGCTGTGGCTGACCAAGTATCTGGATGATGGGTTCGAGAAGGTCCACAGCGAGTGGCGTCCGCGCTGCGACACCCTGGGTCAAGAGATTGAAACACCCAGAGCAGGTGTCTTTACCGGCCTGGACGAGATGGGCCGGATGTTGCTGCGCAAAGACGGCATGACCGAAACCCTAAGCCTGATTGAATTTGCGGAGAACGCATGAAGCTAGCACGCACCTTACGATTGGATGTGTCCGATCAAAACGTTTTCGACAATCCCGCGCCCAGTGGCGAGTGGGCCATCTCGGGCGGTTTTGAATTCTCGAACTGGGGCGAGGCGGATCTGAAGGGCAAGGCCAAGCAGGCCTTTTCCAACGGCTGGTACAGCGTTGAATCTGGCGGTCGTGCCACCTTTGTGGGCGTGACCAGCATCACCGAGCCCGAGTTGGAGCAGTTGCGCCAGACACTGGCCCAAACCTTTGTCGAGATTTACGGCGCACCCAGCATCGAGGCAGCCTATCCGGTGGCGGTAGAAGAGATCGATCAGATGCGCAGCATGTGCGAGGACTTCGAGGACAACACCTTGTTGATGGTCAGCCGCACCCTGACCGAGATGGGGGTCGAGGAGACCTACCGCACCAGCGCCCCGCAGGACGCATCACTAGAGGCCTTCGCGGTCCACGGCAGCTACGAGTAACGCATCCCAAAGCTGGTGTAGGGGATGTAACGCACCAGGGTGCCCGGCTGAATTTGCTGGGCTTCCTCGTCCAGCTCGACCAGACCATCGGACCAAGCCAGGCCAGTCACGCGGCCAGAGCCCTCTGAGCCAAACACTTCGATTTGATTTTCAACAATCCGCGCCCGCAGCATTTCGCTGCGTCCGGGCTTTTTGTTTTTGCTGAAATTCGCCGGCATCTGAAAGCTTTGGGGCTCGAACCAGCCCCGCCCGGCCAGCATCGACATGGCCGGCACGCCGAAGCGCAACGTACACACCCAGGCCGCTACCGGATTACCGGGCAGGCCGATCACCGGGGTCTGCTGGAACATCGCCAACGCCAGGGGGCGCCCGGGCTTGATCGCGATACGCCAGTTACTGATCTCGCCTTCGGATTTGAGCACTTTCGAGACATGGTCCTCGTCGCCGGCCGAGATACCACCGCTGGTCAGGATCACATCACAGCGCTGCGCCCCTTGGGTTAGGGCCGCGCGCACCGCGTCCGCGCTGTCCATGGCATGACCCAGATCGACTACCTGATAGCCCAGTCCGGCAATCAGCGCCGACAACATCGGACGGTTGGCGTCATAGATTTGCCAATCGGTCACCGTGGCGCCCACGGGTTTGACCTCGTCCCCGGTCGAGAGCACGCCGACGCGTAGCTTGCGATAAACCGGCACGGATTCGATTCCCACGCTGGCCAGCACCGAAATATCGGTCGGGGTCAGCAGGCGGCCGGCTTTTATAATGATGTCTTGGACCTGAATATCCTCGCCAGCCAGGCGCCGGTTAGCGCCCTGCTTGAGGGTGCCACGGATGTGCAGCTGGCCATCGATAACCTCGACGTCTTCCTCGAGTACCACGGTATCGGTGCCTGCAGGCATGACCGCCCCAGTCAGTATGCGAATCGCGTGTCCCGCAGGCACGGTGCCAGCGTAGGGCACACCGGCGGCACTGCGGCCCTCCACCAAAGGCATCTGTAATGGCACATCGCTGATCGGACCCGCCATGGCATAGCCGTCCACCGCCGAATTCGAGCTGGGGGGATGCGCGCGCGGCGCATGTTGGTCCTGCGCCAACACATAGCCGCAGGCCTGGGCCAACGGCAGCGATGCGTCTTGCTCGACGACGGGGTGCAGGCGCTGACGCAGGCGGTCCAGCGCCTCGTTAACTGGCGTCCAATTCACGCCCGGTGGCAGGGCAAAACAGTCGTTGCGAAGGGGTTTCATGGGCAGTCCTGCAGGATGAAGTCGGTAATGGCGCTGATGTCATTGATATCGAAGCGGGGACCGGCAAATTCAACGGCATGGTCACTTGCGATGGCAACGATGCTGTCGTCCTCATGGCATCGCGGCGGGTGCGGGCACTCGGCGCGATGCACTTCAATTTTTCGATGGGCCTCGCGCTTGTAGCCCTCGACCACCACCCAATCGCAAGGGGATAGACGGGCAATCAGCTGATCCAGGGTTGGCTCATCAGCACCCCGAAGCTCCTGCATGATCGCGATGCGCGAGCCACCGGCCAGAATCACCTCGCCGGCACCAGCCTCGCGGTGGCGGTAGCTGTCGGTGTTGGGCTGATCCACATCGACCGCGTGATGGGCATGTTTGATCGAGCTGACTCGATAGCCGCGGCGGGTCAACTCGCTGATAAGGCGCGTAGATAAGGTGGTTTTGCCGCAGTTTTTCCAACCGGTGATGCCGATAATGTTCATGGCAGTCGCAACTGGGCCAGTGCCAGATCCTCGGGGGTGTTGATGTTGAAAAAGTCATCAGCGTCGAACAGCGCCAGTGCCTCGCCATTATCCCGGGTGAACTGGCGAATTTTGCGCACGCCATCCTGCAACGCCTGACGCAGGGGCTCGCGCAGGCTGATGTGATAGCGGCCAAAGGTCGGCTGGGGCAGACGGCCGCGCTCGGGATCCGGCGTCGCCGCCAGACACACCCTGGAATCGTGGCTGGCAAAGCGCTGAACCAAATCGGTCGGAAAAAACGGCGTATCCGCGGCCACGCTGATGGCCCATTCATGACCATGCTGGTGGGCATAATCCAGACCCGCCAAGACGCCGGCCAAGGGGCCTGCGAAATCGGGGATAGAGTCGGCACGCACCGGGGCATCAATATCCTGATATCGGGTCAAATCGCCGTTGGCATTGAGTATCCACTCGTCCACTTGAGGGGCGATCCGAGCGATCACGTGATCCAACAGGCTGTGCTGACCCAGCAACAGACGGCACTTGTCACCCCCGCCCATTCGAGTCGCCTGACCGCCAGCCAAAATCACCGCAAGACTAGTCATCACGGGCTCCTTTTCGGCGGTTCTTATCGTCCTGAACTCGGGATAGGTCCTGATCAAAGACCAGACGATGCTGACCGGCCAAGCAGGTGAATTTTTTGCCCCGCATGCGTCCGATCACGGTCAAACCAACGTCCCGGGCGATATCCACACCCCAGGCGGTAAAGCCCGAGCGGCTGATTAGCGTCGGAATACCCATCAGAGCGGTTTTGATGACCATCTCAGAGGTCAAGCGGCCTGTGGTGTACAGCACCTTGTCACTGGCCGACATTCCATGCTGATGCATGAAGCCTGCGATTTTGTCGACGGCGTTGTGGCGCCCGACGTCCTCCATATAGGCCAACACCTGATTGCCCTGACACAGGGCGGTGCCGTGGATGGCGCCGGTTTCCATGTACAGACTGGGGGTGTGGTTAATTTGGTAGGACAGATCGTAAAAGGTGCTGGTGTGAACCGGGGTATCGGGCAGCTCCAAGCCTTCTAAGCCGGCCATCATGTCGCCGAACACCGTGCCGACGGCACAGCCTGATGTGCGGGTTTTCTTCTCTAGCTTATCCTCGACATTGGTGGTGTGGGCGGTACGCACCACCACGACTTCGAGCTCTTCGTCGTAGTCGATTCCGGTGATCTGATCCTGCGCAGTTAGCATGCCTTGGTTCAGCAAGAACCCCAGGCCCAGATACTCGGGGTAATCGCCAATGGTCATGGCGGTAACGATTTCCTGAGAATTCAGATAGATAGTCAGCGGACGCTCTTCAATCACGCCGATGTCGCGCTGGGCGCCGGTTTCATCCACGCCCGTCACAATGCGCGACAGGCGAGGATCGTTGGGATTGGGAAGTAGTGGCTGCATGGGGTCGCCTTATCGTTTCAAGGCAGTGTAACCCAGCTTATTCGGCCTCGGCGACGGCTTCTTTGGGTGTATCGACCGCGACGGCCGGCAGGGTTTGACTGCTAGGCCAATCGCGCACCACCTCGTTCAATCCCTGCAGGGCTTTTAGCTCCATGTCTGGGCGATTCTGAGCACGATAAACCTGCGCCAACGCCTCGTAAGTTTCGGCACTGGGCTGGTCGGCTAAGCTGGCCTCCAGGGCCTGCTCGGCCGCATCCAGATCCCCTTGGGCCATGGCGATGCGGCCACGGGCACGCTCCAGCGGTGCGGCATCACGAAAGCTTTTAGCCAGCTTGGTTAGGAAATTCATGCGGCGGTTCAGATCGATCTCCGGCAGAGTGCTGTACAGATCAAACAGCTCGTCCTCGGGATGTTTCTTTAGACTCTTTTCCAACTCGGCCAGGGCCAAAAAGGGCGCGCCAGATTGAACCAGTCCATTGAACAGTACGCTTTGCAGCGCGGGTTCATGACGCAGGCGTTTGGGGATGCTGTCCCAGGTGTTTTTGATGGCCAGGGGCATCTCGCCGTCATTGGATTCTGCATCGTCGGCGGCTTGCGCCAATGCACGTCGATGGGCTTCGACTTCCAGCGCATCGGATTGTTCTTGCGGCATGGCGTCAAGCTTGCGGGCCAGCGGCAACAACTCGATCAGCTCGTCGGTGCGGCCCAGTTGCTCGCACACTTGGCAGCTCATGGTGATCAGCTCGCGATCCTTGGGCTTGATGTTGCGCAGGGCCGATAGGGTATCGGCGCAGGCTTCGTATTCGCCTTTATCAAACTGCATGCGGGCCTCGGCCAGACCGATTGCCAGCTCGCTGCCGGGCACTTCTTCAAGCGCCTTGACCAGCAACGCGTCACGCTGATCGTCATAGCCCAAGGCGTTGGCGGCCTCGGCTGCGGACAGATAATTCACAAAGGCGATATCCGAGCGCGGAGCTGCGCTGGTTAAGTGCTTCAGCGCTGCCTCGTAACGGCCCATGCGCAATTCCATAAAGCCCTTTTGAGTGGCGCCCCGGGCGCTGCGTCCACGAATCCGTCCCCAGACCCGGCCCAATCCAACCGGCGAATCCAGCACCCGGCCTAACAGACGGAAGCTGAAGTAGCCCACGGTGCATAACACCAGGGCCAGCACCAGACCGACCCACAGGCTCATCTCAATGGTGGTGGTGCCGTAGGACAACAGGATGTAGCCCGGATCGTTTTTGATTAACTGGCCGACCAGCGTGCCGCCGGCTAAGGCCAGTCC
Source organism: Litorivicinus sp. (assembly GCA_965656605.1). GTDB lineage: Bacteria > Pseudomonadota > Gammaproteobacteria > Pseudomonadales > Litorivicinaceae > Litorivicinus. The sequence continues at coordinate 13,388 of CBFHLC010000001.1, forward strand.
GATCAGGACCAAAAACAGGATGACTTTGACGAGTGCGCGCATGACTACTGCCCTCCCAAGGCCGCATCACGGGCACTTTGAACTTCCTTTAGGGCCGCAAGCGACCCGCCCACGGCGGGGATTTCAGGAGCGATGTCGGCTTGAGCCAGCTGGCCCAAGGTGTCGATCAGGCTTTGCGTGACGCTATCAGCCTCGAAGTGGCGCTGCGTCCATTGCTGGGCACGCTCAAGGCTGGCCTGCCAAGCCACCGCGTCACCCCCCAAAATCGCCAACTGGGCCTGCTCGATCATCAATCGCAGGTTCTGACGGGCGTAGACTTCCTCAGCTGGGGACATCAGCGGCTGGATCGCGTCATCCCGTTTGCGAATGGTCACGAAGCTGGACAGGGTTTTCATCATGCCATCGACCCTGTCGGCCTCGCCCTGGGGGGCGCTGGCCATCTCGGTCTGGCCGATGCTTAGCTTATCGACCTGATCAGCACCGGCGGCCAGGGCCAGGTACATGCCGTTACGATCCACGCTGGGGATCGCTTTCAGCGCAGCGATCTCGCCGGCCAAGGCACGACGGACTGGGAACAGTGCCGCATCATCCGCGGCGGCTAATGACTGATCGGCTGACTGCATCAATGACAGCCCGGTGGCGACGTCGCGGCCCGCTTGGATACGCTGAATGGCGATACGTAGCAGGTATTCGACCTCGGCTAGCAGGTATTCCTGGGCGCGGTTGCCCTCGATCAGCTCGATTCGGGTGCGGGTGTCGGCCAGATCATCGACAAAGGTTTGCAGCTGATCCGAGACCGCATCCGAGGTTTCGGTGACTTGCTGGGCGGTTTGCAGTACCTGGGCCTGGGCGGCGTCGACACGGGCCAGATCGGTTTGCAGTTGGGTCAGGGGCGCGGTCACAGACTGCAATGACTGGACCTGAGCATTCAACGCCGCCAGCTGGGTGGCCAGCTCGCCTTGGCTGGACTGGGCCTGATTAACCTGTTGGCCCGCTACCCAACCACCAGCGCCGACGCCGGCCAGTGCAAGGATCGAGACGGCCAGGGCGGCCAGTGCTAGTGAACGGCCGGTTTTAGGCTTGGTCTCGGGTTGCTCCTCGATGACGGGTTCCTCGACGACGTCTTCTTCAACAACAACCTCCTCGTCCACCGCCTCGGATTCCTCGACGATCTGCTCGAGTTTTTCGTCTTCGATGTCGTTGTTCTTGTCGTCGCTCATACCGCTTCCTTTTGTAATACGTCTAACAGCGCAGCGTCCTGCGCCGAGCCCAGCACGCGCTGAACCGTTAATCCAAGGCCCCGGGCGTGCGTTGCCACCCGCTCGCTGGGCACCCAAATCGGCACCCCTAAATTCCAACCGGCCACGACGTCGGCAATATCCGCCGAGGTCACCCAGATGTGGGTTAATACACCACCATCTAAATTTGGGGGCAATGGGACTTGAGCGCGTCGATACAGCGACAACCGGGTTAGATCACACCCTGCCAGCCCCTGCTCAATCGCCTCGCGCCCGCCCTCGCCGGCCGCCAGCAATACGTTTTTGGCATCGCCACACAGTGCCAGCACCCCTTCGCTATCGGCCTGGTCTGGCACCTGGGGGGCAAATCCGAAACCACTCAAAATCTGCGCGGTTCCCGGCCCCACCGCAATACACCTCTGGTCGATAGGCAACTGCGGCCAGTACATATCGATCTCGTCAATTAAGCGACGGGCGGCGGGTTTAGATACCACAATCAGGGTGTCGAAGTGATCCAGCTCCATGATCACTCGATGATCAATCGCAAGCGGCTGGATTTGGATGGCGGGGGCAGCGGTGGCAGCAAAACCGGCCTGCGTCATGCGCTGTAGCAGCACATCACAGTCGGGTTGGGGGCGGGTCAGCAGCCAATGCATGCTTAGACTTGCGCCAACAACTCGCCTGCGCCGTCTTCGAGCAACTGCTCGGCCAGCGCCAATCCCATCTCGGCCGCGGTGTCCGGCGCGCCTTGGGTCTCGACTTCAAGGATGCGCGATCCATCCACCGCGCCGACGCGGGCACGCACGCGCAGCTCGCCGTCGATATGTTCGGCATGCACTGCCAGGGGCACCTGACAGCCGCCATCCAGACGGGTCGAGACGCCGCGCTCGGCAGCGATACGCTGGGCCGTCGGCTGATCCAATAAACACTGAATACGCTCGATCGTGGCCGGATCATCCAGGCGGGTTTCTAACCCCAACACCCCTTGGCCGACCGCGGGCAGGCAGTCGTCAATCGGCATGGCTTGGGTAATCCGATGAGCCAGGCCCATGCGCTCTAATCCGGCCACCGCCAGAATCAGGGCATCGTATTGGCCCTCGTCCAGTTTGCGCAGGCGGGTTTGCAGATTGCCGCGCACCACTTTGAACTCCAAATCCGGGCGTAGGTGACGCAGCTGGCTGACACGACGCAGGCTGGCAGAGCCCACCACCGCGCCGGCGGGCAGATCTAAGAAGCTAGCGTGATCGTTAGACACGAAGGCATCGCGGGGATCTTCGCCGGCCATGACGCCGACCAGGCCCAGCCCTTCGGGGAAATGCACCGGCACGTCTTTGAGCGAATGCACGGCCAGATGGGCGCGGCCATCGAGCAAGGCTTTTTCTAGCTCTTTAACGAACAGGCCTTTGCCGCCAGAGGTATACAGGGGGCCTTCCAGTTTCTGGTCGCCCTCGGTGGTCATCGGCAGCAGGCTGACGGTGATATCCGGATGGGCCGCCTGCAGGCGCGCCTGCACGTGTTCGGCCTGCCATAGGGCCAGGGGGGATTCGCGGGTGGCAATAATCAGATCCATTGGGGCGTCCTTGTGCTGTGCCCACAGGATACGTGTTAGCGACGCATCAGACCATGCTGGCAGGACAAAACCGCCGCGCGCACCGCACTGCGCTGCCGCCGGCTGACCGGCAGACGGGTCAGGTAGCCGTCTAGCTTGACGCCCTGCTCGCCCAGATCGGTGACCCAATGGGGCGCGATAAGCAGGTGGCGATGGATCCGTAGCCACTGGGGAAAGAGCTGGTGTAATTGGGCCAGGATGCCTGGGTAGATAAATTGCAGCTGATCACCGTACAAATAGACTTGGCGCTCGCGATGCTCGGCCCAGCGCACCTGCGCAGGATCAATCAGCAACCAACGCGAGTCTTGCCGCACCCACAATCGTTGGGGTGGTTGCGTGTGCCGATCCAGCCGCTGCAATTGGAGTTGAACCGCCGCATCCCGAATGGGCGTCAGGATAAACCCATCAATGCCCTGTTGAGCGTGCTCGAGGGCTTGATCGGACGAGCCCAGGGCAATGCGCTGCAGCTGATAGGGCAGGCGGTCAAAAAACGTTGGCGGGGCATTGGCGAACAGCACCTCGATACGATGATCGGATAAATAAGCCAGGCACTCATCTGGGTCACTAAACAGGCCGGCGCACTGGCCCCAACCGGCGATGGCCCGCTCGAGTCGAGTCCGCGCGGATTCCTCTGCCTCCAGCACCGCCCATCTTGTATACTTCGCCACCTTCATACAGGGAGCATAGTGAATGAGCACAAACAAACCGGGTACCAATGCGCTTTGGGGCGGACGATTCAGCGAAGCAACCGACGCTTTTGTGCAAGAGTTCACAGCTTCCGTGCAATTTGACCAGCGCATGGCCGCCGAGGACATCCGTGGCAGTCGCGCCCACGCCCGCATGTTGGGTGTGCAGGGTGTATTAACCACCGACGAAGTCGCCCAAATCGACCAAGGCCTGGTCCAGATTGGACAAGAGATCGAGGCCGGCCAGTTTGAATGGTCGATCGCCCGTGAAGATGTGCACATGAACATCGAGGCGCGCCTAACCGATCTAATCGGCGATGTCGGCAAAAAGCTGCACACCGGGCGCTCGCGTAACGATCAGGTCGCCACCGACATCCGTTTGTGGCTGCGCGGCCAGATCGACTTGGTGAAAGGTCAGGTCCGTCGCCTGCAAGGCGGAATTTTGCAGCTGGCCGAAGAACACGCCGACCTGATCATGCCCGGCTTCACCCATCTGCAGACCGCCCAGCCCGTGACCTTTGGCCACCACCTGATGGCCTGGTATGAAATGCTAGAGCGCGATCATGGCCGCTTTGATGATGCGCAGCAGCGTATGAATCTGTGCCCATTGGGCGCGGCGGCATTGGCCGGTACGACCTTCCCGATTGATCGGCACTTTACTGCGCGGGAATTGGGCTTTGATGGGCCGACCCGTAACAGCCTGGACAGCGTGTCGGATCGGGATTTTGCGATTGAGTTTTTGTCCGCCGCCAGTGTGTGTTCGATGCACCTGACCCGGATGAGTGAAGAGCTAATCATCTGGGCCAGTGCGCAGTTTGACTTCATCGATTTGCCGGATCGCTTTTGCACCGGCTCCTCGATCATGCCCCAGAAAAAGAACCCTGATGTGCCCGAGCTAGTCCGCGGGAAGTCCGGACGGGTATTTGGTCATCTGATGTCCTTGCTGGTGCTGATGAAGTCCCAGCCCCTGGCCTACAACAAGGACAACCAAGAGGACAAAGAGCCGCTGTTCGACACGGTGGATACCCTGCTGGGTTGCTTGATGAGCTTTGCCGACATGGTGCCTGCGATCACGCCCAAGGCCGATCCGATGCGTCAAGCAACGCTGAAGGGCTTTGCCACCGCGACCGATTTGGCCGACTACCTGGTTCGCAAGGGCCTGCCGTTCCGTGATGCCCACGAAGTGGTGGGTGCGGCGGTCGGTGCTGGCGTTGAAAGCGGACGTGATCTGGCCGAATTCTCGATCGAAGAGCTGCAAGCCTTTGATGCACGGATTGAAGCGGACGTATTTGATGTGCTGACCCTAGAGGGCAGCGTCAACGCCCGAGATCACTTTGGTGGCACCGCCCCCAATCAAGTGCGCAAACAAATCGCAGACGCCCGCGCAAAACTGAAATAACCCACTACCCTTCAGGGTAGATGGGAAAAACACCCCCAAACGCTCGTCCGGACTGATTGCGGTACCTGACGTCCACGAGCCTTTGGCGCACTGCGAAGTACTTAACCAAACTCGACTGACCCGCGTGTTAGAGCAACTGCACGCCGGTCAGCGCCGCTTCGTGCGACTACTGCCTGCCCTACTTAGCCTGAATCACAAATCCCTGCCGGGCTATGTCGGTGGCGATGCCGCAGGCGGCATTCAGGGCTACGTCCATGGGCCCGAGATTCAGGCCGAGCTGCTGACTCGATTTAATGCCGACATCAAACCGGCCCACCGCATGCTGCGTCAGGATGTATTAAATGTGTCCCTGATGGGATCGATCGCCAGCATCGGTCATGGCGCGGATTCGGACATTGATGTGTGGGTGATCCACCGCCCGGATTTGCCCGCCTCGGGCCGACAGTCACTGCAACGCAGGCTGGCTGGAATCGAGCGTTGGAGCGCCAGCTTGGGCATTCGTACTCAGTGTTTTTTAGTCAATCCACAGAATTTTTCTGAACAAGCCCCGCTAGTGGCCAGTCCTAATGCCCTGCTGCTGGACGAGTACCTGCGCACCGCTACCATGCTGGCCGGCGGCTACCCCGTACCATGGTTGGTGGATCCGGATCAGGACGAGAACATCACCCGGATCACCGAGACCCTGAACGGGCAATTGCCCCCGCACCAACAGCTTGTGGATTTCGGCCCCCTGCAGATGCCACCTGCGACCGCCTTAGTCGAGCACGCGCTGGCGCAGCTGGCGGCCTCGATCGAGTCCCCATGGAAGGCGCTGCTAAAACTGAATCTAGCCCATCACTATGCTGAGCACCCCGATGGACTGCTAAGCCGTGAGCATCGTCGGGCGCTGGTACACGGCCAGATTCCGCCGGATCCCTACCTTGCACTGTATCGGGCGATTGCCCCGGGGCTATCCGGCGAGCGATTGGAGTTCGTGCAGCGATCGCTGTATTTGAAAACTGGGGTACGACTGTCCTTTCCGAATCTGCAAATTCCCGGCTGGCAACACGCGCAGGTGCGCGATCTGGTCAAAGGATTTGGCTGGGATCCAGGCACGCTGGCGCAAATCGATCACGCCCAAGGCTGGTCGCTGAGTCAAATTCGCAGACTGCATCAAGCGTTGGTGGACGAGCTAACCCAGCGCTTCCACTCACTGGCCGACCAATGCCGCTGGCAGGGGCTGAAACCGGCTGGGGATCGCAGGCTGGATCGAGTAGCTCGCCAGCTGTACGCACGATTTGAAGCCAAACCCGGCAAATTGACCGAATTCCATCCAGCCCTGATCAGTCAAGTCGCAGCCACGCCATTGAGCCTGACACCGGATCCTCATGGCAGCTGGAGGATTGCATCCGAGCTGTACTTTCATAGTCGCACGCAAGCGTTAGTGTGGTGCCACATCAATGGAGTGTGCGGACAGATCAAAACTCAGGACACGGATCTGGCCGAGCGCGGCTGGCAGGCGATGGATCGCTGGTTACCCGCCAGTCACACGCCGCCAGATTTCGAGGCCCCCGCTCGGGTCACTGGGCTGATGATGGTGGCGCCGTCAGAGCTGGATTGGATCGAGGTGATCAGCCGCAACAGCTGGGGCGAGACCCGATGCATTCGCTACACCGGGCCCGTGGGTTTGCGCCAAGCCCTGTGTGACGCGCTGAGTACGCTGTTGGATGACGGGGTCGAAGTTGGTGCATTCAGCCCCGAATTTACTGACTGTACGACGCTGCGGGGCCTGGTGGATGTGTTGCGTGAGGTCGCCGAGTTTTTTGCGCGACCCGATTTTCGGGCCGGCTCCTACGCCTGGCAGATGGCAGGGCACCACCACGCGCTGTCCTGGGACGAAAATCAGCCACAGATCGAGGTGCTGGATGATTTGATGGAGTGGTTGGCGCGGCCTAGGAGTCAGTTTCATGCGGTGAGCCTGCATGACAGCTGCGTAGTCTCTGCAGATTTAGCGCGAGTAATCGGGCACGCACGGCCCGGCACCATTCGGTATTACATTCGCCAAAACGGAGAGTCCGCACGGATCTGGTGCAGTGACGAGCGTGGTGCGGTGATGGGGTTTGAGCAGCATAACGTCGATCCCAAGCGCTTGGTCGAGCATCTGCAGGGATTCACCCAGCGCCTAATCATTCGCAGGCAAACCTCGATGGTGGCGCGCTACCAGGCCGATGCCACGCCGCAGATCGAGCTGTACGCGTTAGATGATCAAGGGATTCATTTTCAGTCGTTGGATAGGCCGATCGCGCCGCCGGCCTTTGTGGTGGCCGCGCATGGGCGTTGGAGCCCTGAAGGAGAGGTGGAGTTCGAGATACAGGTGGGATCCGAGCGTTTTTCAGCGCTCAGTCACGGGCCGGATTTCATGCAACTGGCGGCACAGACAATTCGAGGTAACCGGGCGTCAGGGCAGGACTATCCCGCGCATTTGACGGATTTAAGCCTGCCGCGGCATTCGGATCCCTGGGGGGTGCGTCCGATGCAGACGGTAGAGTATTTGCGGTTTAAGCAAAGGCTGGAGAACGAGCTGGGTCAGTACAATCACTTCATCGGATGAAATCCAATGGTATTCCCATTCGGACCCTGCGCCATGCAGATCCAGCCGTGGGGAGCATATAAAATCAGCGATCTGATATGCTTCTGACTTTGCTACCTATTTCGGATATCCCATGAAAATCACAGTCGCCGGTGCCGGTTATGTCGGCCTATCCAACGCCATTTTGTTGGCCCGTCATCACAGCGTGACGCTGATTGATGTCGTGCAATCCAAGATCGACCAAATCAACGCCGGCGACTGCCCGATTGACGAGCCGCTGATGGCGCAGTACCTGACCGCTGGTGACTTGAACCTGACAGCGACCAGCGATGCGGCAGAGGCCTACGGGCAAGCCGACTATGTAATCGTCGCCACGCCCACCGACTACGACCCGCAAACGAACTACTTCAATACCGGATCGGTCGATGCGGTGATTGGGCAGGCGCGCCAGCACAACCCAAGCGCAACCATCGTGATCAAATCTACGATCCCAGTGGGCTTCACTGCCGAGTTGGATGACGACAATGTTATCTTTAGTCCCGAATTCCTGCGCGAGGGCAAAGCGCTGGAGGACAACCTGAACCCCTCACGCATTGTGGTGGGCTGCAGGGATGAACGCGGGGAAACCTTTGCGCAGCTGTTGTCGCAGGCGGCAGACACCCAAGATCACGAAATTCTGTTGACGGGATCTACCGAGGCCGAGGCGATCAAACTGTTTGCCAATACGTTTCTGGCCATGCGTGTGGCGTATTTCAACGAGCTAGATACCTACGCGCAAAGTCGAGGTTTGGATACGCGCCAAATCATTGATGGGGTCTGTCTGGACCCGCGGATTGGCAATCACTACAACAACCCCAGCTTTGGCTATGGCGGTTATTGCTTGCCCAAGGACACTCGGCAGCTGCTGGCCAACTACAGCGATGTGCCCCAGCACATGATCCAAGCCATTGTGGACGCCAACACCACACGCAAGGACTTCATTGCCAACCTGGTGCTGGCGCGCAAACCCAACGTCGTGGGGATTCACCGCTTGGTAATGAAGGCCGGATCAGACAACTTCCGCTCCAGCAGTATTCAGGGGGTGATGAAGCGGATTAAAGCGAAGGGTGTCGAGGTCGTGGTGTACGAGCCTGCGATGGAAGAGGACAGCTTTTACGGGTCGCGGGTGACCGGGGATGAGGCGGCATTTTTGAGTGAGTGCGATGTGATCGTGGCGAACCGCTGGACGGATAGCCTGAAACAGATCGCCGAGCGGGTCGTGACTCGGGATCTGTTTGAGGATAACTAATACGAATACTAGAGACACGCCTGATTACCAAGCACACCTCACCACGCTTCCTCGGGGATTTGGTAGCTCCCAAAAACTCTGTTAATCCACGATCGACCGACCAACCATCACAAATTCAGTAATGTTTGAGCAGCGTTCAAGTAGCCGCTGCTCTGTTCACTTCAATCCATGACCGATCGGTACATGATACGGAATAGCGTATCCGCTGCCATCGCACTTAACTGTGCATTGATTGGCGTGAACTTGCGTTGCAACCGCCAATCCTGTTGACCCATAAAGCTGACTACTCCACTTCAATCAAATAGGCTTCGCCAGTCGGCAAGACTAGATTGACCTCAATCGAATCGCCGAAACCTTCAGGCAGATCCACGCGCAGCTCACCGCTATCCAAGTCCAAAGAAATCCAGTCCGGCAACTCATTGCCGTCAGCATCTGCCAGCTCAACATCGTCTAGCGATTCAAGCTCGGCTAGACCCGGCACAAGCACGACGCTTCCTGCCAGATCGAGGGCTTCGAACTCCAATTCGTCGGCGCCCTCGTCGTCATCTTCGTTATCGGCGTCATCTTCGTTATCGGCGTCCTCGTCGTCCTCAAACATACCTATTTCAGGAGAACCGCCTTCGTCTTCTTCGTTTTCGGCATCGTCTTTCTTGCCTTCAGTATCGGTGTCGTCTGTATCCTCTGATTTGGCAATGCCGTCATCACTAGCATCTGTGGCTTGGCGCGTCGACGCCACCTCGTCTTGAGCTGCGTCTTCATCGAATAGATTGCGTAGGTCTTCACCGTCATCGCTGGATCTATTACCACCTTCCTCATCATCCAGATCACCAAGTACATCGCGTGTGTCTGCTTCAGATTCCTCCGAATCAGGGCGCGAAGGTTCCTCAAACGATTCGTTCAGTTCATCACGCTCATCACGCTCATCACGCTCATCACGCTCATCACGCTCATCACGCTCATCACGCTCATCACGCTCATCGGAGTCTTCGCTCTCTTCCAAGTCACCCCCAGAAGTGGACTCACTCTCGAACTCGGCTTCAACCTCAATATCCATTGCGAAGCCACTACTCTCATCAGTCAAAGCACGCTCAATTACGTTGCCCGCTGCATCGATTTCGACATCTTGATCGAACTCCGCACCTTGCAGAGTTACGTCTCCACCTGAACGAATAACAATACCGCCAGACCCGCCTGAAATTTTAGACCCCTGTCCCTGAGCATCGTCAGACAGATCCAGACTCAAGCCTGCTGACACCGTCGAAGTACTTGTCGTAGTCGTCTCACCAGATTCTTCGTCTTCCTCATCTTCGCTTTCCGAACCAAAGCCCAGTCCAACTCCTACTTCCATATTAGTCTCGGTCGACAAAGCTTCGTTAAACGCTACAGCACCTTCGGCGTCCAACACAATTCCCTCGTCAGCACCTAGCTCGGTGCCTTCAAAGGTTGCATTTCCGCCCGTTGAGATATTCAACGCACCGCCTGAGGTCAATGAGCCCACTTCAGCTTGGTTGGAGTTGAACTGCCCGACACCTACCTCTGCGCCTAGGTTAAAGCTGCTATCACCTATGCCGGCTTCGACACCAACCTCTAGCGACGATGAACTCTCAGTCGTCCGAGCCGCCGTAAAGTTCAGATCGCCCCCAACATCCAGGTTGGCATCGCCCTCAGATTCAATTTGAGTGCCTTCGAAATTCGCATCGCCACCGGTGCGGATATCTAGCCCGCCAACGTTAAATGAACCGGCAACTGCTTCGGAGCTTCGCTCGCTTTCAATCGCAACATCCACTTCAGCAGACAGGTCAAATCCATCGCCCACCTCAACACCGGCTTCCACATCCACCGAATTGGATGAAGCTTGAGAGGTGTTGGCGGCAGCCGTCACATTTAGGTCTCCGCCAACATCTAGGGCAGCTTGACCGGTTGCGTTCACCTCGGTTCCCTCAAAGTTTGCATCGCCACCCGTGGTCACATTCAAGTTGCCAACGTTAAAGGTCGCAACGACAGCTTCAGAACTGCTGGACTGCTCGTTTGACACACCGACCGCAGCATCGGCTGCAAATTCACCACTGGAACTGGCCTCTGCGTTAACCTCAACTGAGGTGGCATCAGCCGATTCACGTTCAGTGTTAGCCGCAGCCGTGACATTCAGATCCCCGCCCACGTTCAGATTTGCACTTTCAGCCGCTTCAACCTGAGTACCTTCAAAATTCGCATCTTCACGAGTACGAATGTTCAAATTATTGGCACTGATGGATCCGGCCACAGCCTCGGAGGAGGCTGCATCACTATTTTCAAGCTCGACCCCAACGCCTGCTTCGCCACTGACACCAGCAGCACCTATAATCGTGGCGGTCACCTCAACAGAGACATCTACTGAGCTCGACGAAGCAGTCGACTCAGAGGTGTTTTCTGCCGCAGTAAAGTTAAGCTCATTGGCATCAACGTTAATCTCGTCAGCTTCTAAGTCAGCTCCTTCGATGTTGATGTCGTTATTCGCAGTTAAATTCATGCTGCCGCCAGCTTGGAAGGTTGACGTAACGGCTTCAGTTGAACGTTCGCTTTCGGTTTCTTCGCTAAAGCCGAATTCCAGCTCAGCCTTGACCTGCACACCACCCTCGGCCTCAGCACCTGCCTCAGCTTCGCCGTCACTGTTGACCGTTGCACCGGCAGACGCTTCACCTCCGACACCCACAGCCAAAGCTGCACGAGTACTCGTAGTCGTTTCACTGAACGTAGATTCGCTGGTATCGCGCGCAGCTAGAATCTCAATGTTCTCGCCCTCAACCGTCAGATTACCGCCAGCAGTAACGTCCGTACCAACAAAAGTGCTGTCGTCTTCCGAGACTGACGTAAAGTCGCCGCCTACGGTTATGGTCGATGCTATCGCTTGCGTATCACGCGTTGATTCTGATTGAACTAAGGTATCTACCATCACCTCGACGCCCACACGGGCTCCGCCTTCAGCACTAGCTTGTGCGCCGGCCTCACCGCTAACGCCCTCTTGGTTAGCCTCAGCTGCAACCCCTGCCTCCGCCTCAGCGGCGCCTTCAGCCTCGGCATATATACCGACTTTTGCAGTCGTCTCCTCATAGCTACGCTCTGAAGTTTGCACATCGCGCGCCGCAAAACTCTGAATAGAGTTCGCGCTTTGCTGAAAGTTCTCGCCGGCCTCAATTTCTGTGCCAACGTCTAGAATTCGATTACGTGCATTTCGGGTAACGCTTCCTCCGGAACGAATGCTTGATACTTGAGAAGTGATAGACGTGTCTCGCTCGCTCAGCTTGGCGACTTGGGTCTGCAACCCAATTCCGACTTTGCCCTCGCCCTCTGCGCTCGCACTGGCGCCAGCGGAACCCTCAGCCCCCGCATCCGCGCCACTCAGCCCTGCATTCGCGCTTGCTTCACCGTTAGCACTGGCTTCTGCCTCAGCCGAGCCTTCGCCACCGGCTTCTGCGTATATTCCTACGCGCGTGCTTTCGGAAGTCCGTTCACTGATAGATATATCTTCTGCTGCTACGGCACTAAAGTCAGTCGAGTCGAGAAGCAGGTCGCCGTCCGTCTCAATTTCCGAACCAACCATTTCAATAGCGTCTTCCGCAACGATACTCATATTCCCGCCTGAGCGAATTGCAGACCCTGTATTAGTCACATTGAGGTCAAAAGTAGTGTCAGTTCGCCCGATCGCGAAGTCTACCGTTGCTGAGGCGTTTCCTGATCCCGAAGCACCAACACCTGCACCCGCTGAAGCGGTCGCTTCGGCGCCTACTCCAGCTGCACCAGCACCAGCATCCGTACCCGTTTCGGTTCCAGCTTCAGTTCCCGCTTCGCTGTCACCCTCAGCTTCGCCTGAGGCAAACACACCAAACTTGACCTCTTCGCGAGAAGTCTCTACCCGTTCAATGTTTTGAGCTGCAAGCAATCTGACGTCTTCTGCCTCGATATCTACATTTCCACCGACATCAATTTCCGAGCCCTGTAACGTGACATCTTTATCCGTGTTGATAGTTAGGTTTCCACCAATACCTAGGTTTGAACCACGGGCACGCAGGGACAAACGATCTTCGGTCTCATTTACCGTGCTACCGAAGCTGACGCCTTCCGACGTCGATCCATCGACATTGTCGATGGATTCAACAGAAACACCAATCGTGGTCGTGGATGACGTCCGAGACGACGTATCTTGATTGCGACCCTGAAGCACTCGCAGGCTGTTTGCGTCAATCGTCGCGTCGCCTCCAATTTCTAAATCTGAGCCCTGAACCAGCATATCGCCATCAGCATCAAAACTTGCATTGCCGCCCACGTTAAACTCAGAAGCAAAGTTACGAATCGATTCGGTCTCTTCTGTCGTTTCGGTCACGCTATATAGATTGCCACCCGCGCCAAGGCCACCGGACAAACTTGACGATGACGTTGATGAGCGGTTTTCGCGGGCGATGATGTTAATGTCGCCAGCTGACTGAATGTCAGCGTTCCCACCCACATCAACTTGCGTTCCCGCAAAGGTCGTATCGCCACCTGAGTCAGTCGACAAGTTTCCACCGACACTTAGACCAGATCGGACCTGAGTCACCGTCTCGGAGTTCGACAGACTCATCGACGTCGCGCCCGTTGTCGATTCGAACCCAGTGGTGCGGTTTTCAATAGTGTCAAAGGTAATATCGCCCTCAGCCACCAAACTCGCGTCCCCACCTGCAGACATTTCGGCGCCCAAGTTAGTGATGTCGCCGCCCGCATCAAGGGAAAGGTCGTTCGTCGCTGAAATACCCGCTGTGCGACCTATGACCGTCTCACCTTGCGTGTCGTTTCCGGCGAATTGGCTAAAGGTTTCGTTGTTGATATCGCCACCAGCAACAATGTCAACATTGTTACCGCTGATTTTGCCAGACAGGTTGTTTAGGTCACCCTCAACGTCGATGTCTAGGTCGCCGTCAGCCACAATGTCACCGCCCATATTGTCGAGCTGAGCGACATCGATAGACAAATCATCCGCCGAAATTACAGCCGACTGCTGAGCAATCTCATCTTGAATACGCTTGGGCAAATAGACTTGCGGCGCCAGTACTGTTTCACCGTCGATTTCTACCTCAACCATCCAAATAATGGGTTCATCAAGCGCACCTAGCTGTTCCTCGGTCAGAGGCTGGCCAAAGGTCAAGCCCAGCGAGTCGACCTGGGATACGGAGTTCTCCATAAAACCTGACATGACATCGGCGATGTTGTCGTAGCCGTCCAGAACACCTGCACCCGTCTGTTGAATCAACTGCTGCTCAACCAAGTAAGCCTCATACCCAGAATCACCCAAACGACGAAACGTGGAGTCAGTGTCGATGTTCAGGTTTTCAAGCAAATACTCCGAACCCAGGGTCGAAACGCCAGGCTGAAGCTTGGGGTTCATCTCGACCAAATAAGCCGCAGACGGATCTCGATTCGTTACAAAGAAGCCGTTAGGGCTATCTGGCAAAGAAATATTTAGGCTGAAACCGCTCGGGTTCTCAGCCGCCTGCCCCGCCGCCGAACGGCTACTGGATTCGGGCGTCAAATCACCCGTGTTAGTCAACGTTCCACCGCCAGTGATCGACAAATTGCCGCCGCCGACCACCTTGGCGACAGCAAAACCGTCGTTGGTGTTTTCAAAGGTTCCACCTGTTGCAGTGCCACCGGACAGCAACTTATCTCGGTGATACGTCAAACCGCCTAACGCAATAAACTTCGTTTCCAAAACAGAAACTTGAGTGAAGCTCTCTTTCTCGGTTACCAACGCGTTGTTTTCGATACTGCCACCCGCGGTGAGTACGCTGTTCGCTCCGCCCTGCAACAACCCACCATAGTTTTTAATGGCGCCTGTGGCTGTTAGGTCGAATCCGCCTTGAGCGATCATAATCGGCTTGACCGCCGGGACACCGTCAGTGATCCATTCGTGCTCTTCCCAGGTCTCAGTGACGGTGTTTCGCTCGTACTTATCCGGATAAATGTATGGATATGTTTTGTCTTCGCTCTTGTTGTAATTGATACGGGCATTCGTCGTCTCGGAAATAGGGTTACCTGTTTCAAATCCACCGTCACCAAACCGATGGGCTTGGTTCGCCACTTCACTGGCCGAAACGGTGATATCACCGCCAGCACGAATTTCCGCTGAGTTTACAAATTTACCTGCTGCGGTAATCGTCAGATTGTTACCCGCGCGAATTTCAGCGCGAGTATTTTCTATTTGCTTGCCCTCTATGTACGGCAGCCCACGACCAAATCCGATGAACCGGCCATCAACCAGGTCAACATCAACAAAGTTACCGAAGCGGCCGGCCGCAGCCATATCCAGGTTTTCACCGGCATAGACGAACCCGTAGTTGATTAGGTTGCCCGCGGCATCGATGTCGGCCGAACCATTCGCCGCGATCGCGCCATCAGAGTTAACCGTCAGTCCTGAACCCACGTTAAGCGTTAGATCCTCGTTTGAGAAAATAAGGCTGTCATGGTTCATGGCGTTGGTGAAATTCAGCGTTAACCGGTCACCGACATTGCCTGCCAGCGCGCCAGAAATTTCGTTACCCGCAGGCAGCGTTAGCGTATCAAAGGACAGACTCATGTTCTGGTAGCCCTGAAGCGTACCTAGATTTGAAATCCCAACACCACGATTCGCGCTGGAGTTAACGGTCCAGTCATCGCCCGCAAACAGGGTCGCCCCGCGTGAGTTGCTGATCGTACGAGCCGTCCAGTTAGAAGCAGATCCACTGTCGCGTAAAGAAACGGTAAAGATGCCATTGTTCGACAGGTGATACAGATTAGCCTGCGTTGACACATCACTGCTAATTGAGCCGGAATTGGAGATAGTGGCGAGACCACCCGTGCTGTTTATGGTCCACTCATCGCCAGCATATACCGTTGCACCGCGCGAGTTAGTGATGGTGCCAGCAGTGCTGGTGCCGTTCACATTGCCGTTGATTTCCCATACTACCGACCCCGTCGCTGTATCAGATTCAGCTCCGACGTAAGTTCCGGCGTTCGAAAATGATGGCGTCCTGAGCGTCGACGATTCCCCCGCCGTTAATATACCATCCTGCAAGTTCTGGACCGACTGGGTCGCATCCAAATCGAACGCCTTTAGCGAGGCGATGGTGCCCGAGTTGACGACCGTTTTAGCATTCACATCCATGAGCGACAGGGCCTTAAGAATGGTCCCATCACCCACCGTCAGCGCCAAGCTACCCAAGCCCGTCGACGACAGTTTAAAAATGTCAGCTTCCCAACGAGTACCTTCGAATTTCAAAACCTCGTCTATCATGAAATCCAGCGTGCCGCTCGAAAAACGAGTGTTATTGAACTCGGCGGGATTGCTCGTTGCTGTATCCACCATGGTCAGGGCGTCTAGGGTCAAATCATCAAATCCGTAGATCTGACCACCGTTGGTCACGATGGAACCCGTATCAGCCTTTAACAGCATTGGCTGGCCTGCGGTTATCGTGCCGTTAATTAGCTGAATGTCCGCAGACGCAATACTCTGTGAGTTGTTACTGGACGTCGTAACGATATTCACTACATCCGTGGCCGAAACGCGGCCTGCGATCGAAATCGTGCCGTCAGCGTCAATATCTAACGCGCCATTGTTAGCCGCAATCTCACCAAAAACCGACAGCGCCGCATTCTGGTTTGTTGACTCACTATCGATGGTGACACTGTCAGCAAAGATGCCCGCCGGTTCAGCGATGGCCAAAGCTGTGGTGTTTGACTGCGCGCCAGATGAGACACGCTGATAGGGCACTGAACCTGTTCCCGTATGCTCGTAAACACCAGAGCCCAGCCCAACAAACAGATTGTTAGCATTCAAGCTGCCCGACAAATACATCTCGGGTGTTGCTAGCGAAACCCATCCAGCCGATGTGAGGTCAGCACCGTCACCTACGACCTCTAAACGATTGCCGCTAGCGCTCGTCGTATCGAACT
The DNA here is from genome assembly GCA_965656605.1 of Litorivicinus sp. Taxonomy (GTDB): domain Bacteria; phylum Pseudomonadota; class Gammaproteobacteria; order Pseudomonadales; family Litorivicinaceae; genus Litorivicinus. The sequence goes on from CBFHLC010000001.1 coordinate 30,118, forward strand.
GCCCAATCGCTGGGGTGCTGCCACCAACCAACGAGACAGTGCCAACCACCATGTCGAACTGATCAACATTGATGACACCACAGCTATCGCATACCAAACCGGCAGGGTTCGCGACTAGAACATCAGCGCGCGTACCTGCTACTTCCAAAAAACCGTTCAAGATAGAAGCCGAGTTGCCCGCGGTGACTTGGTTCAAAATGACCGAAGCAGAGTTCACCAGCGTCGGGTTTGAGGTAATGACAGCCGACAAATCCGTCGTGACTGTCACGTCTTGGTTAAACGCTTGGTTATTTAAAATCACACCCGCGGAATTAATATCAAAACGGCTGTAGGTGTTGTTAGACAGACCACCGGCTGTTGGAGGGGCAATGTGAACGACTGTCGTCGCGTTGTTCGAACCAAACTCAACAGACGTATTTGTCCCGCCATCAGCGACCACTGAAACACCCGCGGATACCGCTGAATCAATGTTCGGCGGCGCCACTTCTTCAGACGTGGTGCTTTGCAAACGCGTGGAATCTAAATTCTCCTCGGTTAAGGTACCGGAAATCGAGCCAGCATTGACACGACCCCCAAGGTTCAGCGCTGACGCGCCTAACGTCAGGCTGTGTGAACGAATGGACGCAATGAAATCCGCTCGACCGCCCAACAAATACTCGTCGGTTGCGATACTGGTGATACCGTTTGATGATGCGTAGTCATACTGACTGCGAGCAGACATGAGATCCGCACGGGCGTCGCCGGCGTGTGCGGCACCATCAAAAATCCCAGCCAACTGGTTGCGCAGGGCCGTATTCGACAAATCAATGGTGCCGGACGCCTCAAGTTCACCTTCGTTAACCAATGTGCCGGACGCAATCGTTAAGTCGCTACCATTGGCATAAATCGCACCGATTTGATCCAAGTCGACGGTTAAGCGGTTCTCGAACGTAGCGGTCGCGGCAGAACTACTGCCATCATACGCGAGGCCCAGGTTACGTCCGTCCTGCGCATCCGTATCGGCGGCATCCAGCGCCGCTTGGTTGTATACCAAGCCATCAATGTTAAGCGCTACACCGCCTGCTGCCTGCAGCGTACCCGTGTTGGTCACTGTGCTGCCCGTCGCCCCGTTGCCAACGCTCAAATCACCGGCTGCTGAAACCAGGGCACGGTTTACCAACGCACCACCTGCATTAAGCGTGATGTCAGCTGCCGACGTGGTCGAGAGCGTCGCACCCACATTGATCGTCATCGCGCCTGTCGTAGCCAGCGTGACTTGGCCGCGCTGCGCAATACTGCCACTCAACGCCATGTCTGCTGCGGTCAGGTTAAGACCGCCGTTGCTAGTTACAGCACTGGTTGCTGCCAGGGTTGCCAAACCACTTACGTTGGCCGTGGTAACGCCCGTGACTGACATCGCACCTGCCAATGTCAGTGCACCGGTCTGCAAGGTCGCCGTTCCCGCTACCGATACGACCGTGCTGGAGTTTGTTGCGCCTACAGAGATGGACGAAGACGACACCGAACCCAGTGCCAAATCACCCGACACAGACAGGTCTGTGTCGATTGAAACTGCGTCACCCACTAAACCTAAGTCACCGCTGACGGCCCAAGTACTGCCCTGAGCAACGGTCAGCACGTTTGCGCTCGTCAATGTGAGGTTTTCTGCATCGACTGCGGCAGTACTCGCGACCGTGACACTATCAGCATCCAACGTAGAGGTGCCGCCCGTGCCCAGTGTGCCGCTTATGGCTGCTGCCGCTATTAGGTCCAGGTCCGCGTTGTCGGTCGAACCCAAGCTACCGCCGCTCCCTAGGGTCAGAGCCTGTGCGTCCAAATCCAGCGTTGCGCCCACATAAGCGACGTTGTTGATGTTTACAGCACCGTCCACGTCAATAGCTAACTCGCCAGAAGCAGATCGATTGGTATCTGTACCGTCAGTTGTATCCGTCAGGCTGGCCGCGGCAATCGAAATGTCACCGCCAGCGCCCGAGGTGTCACCTGTAGACCCCATACGCCCTTTTGCGATCGTTAGATCACCCGTTGCGTCGAGTGTAATGGAACCACCGCCGTTGGTGCCGGTATCGACCGCGTCAATAGCCACCCGGGCAAACGAAATGTCATCTTCGACATCCATCGAAATAGTCCGGGCCTGAAGCGCGACCTCTTCAGCCGCAGAGCCCATTTCTAGCTGACCGTCGGCTGTGATGGTGATTTCACCGCCCAGAGCAATCATGTCACCGAGCGCACGAACACCGACACCCTCCTCAGTGGCCGTTAGCGTAATGGTATTCGCATACATGCCACCCAAGGCTGAAGAGTCGATGGCAAATGAGGGCGCACCGCCCGATTCCGCACCCGTAGCTGAAGTTGACCACCCCCCGGTGGACGTGTTCAACGTCGCCGTGCCGTTGTGGGCGAGCACCTCGATTTCACTGCCATTGATACGGCTTTGAATATCAATCTCGCGCGAAACCAAAGCCAGTTTGTCAGCGTCTAGCTGCGCATCGTTAGTGCCATTATTGGCAATCGTCAAGGCAGCCGACGAGAGGTCAAAAGCAATATTTGAACCGCTTACAGTCGCAGAGCCGGTCACCAGAGCAGTCAAGCCAGTATTTAAGGTCGCACACCCAGTACAGGTAATTCCGTAAGGGTTCGCGATAATGACATCGGCCTGGGCGCCAACGACTTCAATCGCTCCCGCCAGGGTCGACGCGTTGGCCGAGACAACTTCATTCAGGATAACGCTGGCGGCACCGGCACTAAGTTGGGGGTTTGCGCCAATTACAAACTGTATTTGCCCAGAATCAGTGCTCTCGGCTCCCAAGACTGCCTCAGTGGCGGTAACAGCATTATTGAGCATCAGCCCCGTAGCAGAAACATCAAATTGCGAGTATGTGTTGTGTGAGATACCGCTAGAGTTTGGCGTTCGAATCTGAACTACCGGCGTATTTAGGGCCTGACTGGTTGACAGGTTCGTGGTGGTCGCCGTTCTGATGACGCGATCCGTATTTACGCCCGACGTAATGGTCGGTGCGTTACCGCTGAAGCCCACTACCGTAGTCGCCAACGCTGGCATAGCAGCCAACGACGACAGCAGCGCCATTGTTGAACCCAGACCCTTTACCGCACTTTTTGCCAGCTCACTAGCAACTACCAAACGGCCGTCACATTTGCGTCGAACAATTCGAAAAACCTTATTCATAATCGTTACCTTAGAAATCTACGCTAAGTGCGGTGGTAGTAAATTTGTCGCCTTTATCTTGGCGGTCCACGCGGACAGGAATGGAGTGCTTGATGTCGAGCTTCCAAGCACCGAACTTCCAGTTCGTACCAACAACGCCCGCTTCCATGTCACCTTCGTACTGACCTTCGCGAATTGAGCGGACGCGTCCTGTGTCATAACCGATGTAGTAATCTTGATTGACCACGACGCCGTTCATGGGCACCTGCTTTTTAAGCGTCAGAGTGTTTTGCCAATAGTTACCTTCATCACCACTGATAGTGACGTCTGTCGAACCCCGGACTGAAGCGGCACCACCGACGTTCAACTGTTGAGACCCATACAACGGAACGGTTGCCATTTGGCCGACAAACTTAGAACCCCAAAGCAGAGATTGCGAGCCCAGAGTGAAAGGATGCTGCCAGTCTGCGGTTAACTTAAACCTGAGGTATTCAGACTGCGGATTCTCGACAGGGGTATTGACGCCAGCCGGCAGGTTGTCAACTTCACTGATCCCGATCGCAAACTCGGGTTTCAGGGTCAGCACTTTTTTTCCAAATCCCCAGACGCTATTGGTTGAAATCTCAACCGCGTCTAACGTACGGCTGTTCACACCGATCAACTGGCCGTCTAGATACGATTCAACAGAATCCCGCTTGGCCTTGAGGTTAATCGAATGCTTGGATGTTTGGTCTCGGAAAAATACGCGGTTCCACTCAGCGTAGGTGCTTTGGTTTGCCCCCTCATTGTCCAGCTGCGTACCGGTGACGGGAAAAGTCAGAATAGTTTCAAACCCACCCCGGGTGTGGCCTAACGAGAAGGTGTTGTAGCCCCAAGGCATTGCCACATTCAGATTACCGCTGTACGAGTGTTTGTCGTCGGTATCTTTTGTTTTGCGGTAGTAAAGCGACACCACATGATTGTTCAAGACATCACCTGTCACAACGCGCAAGCTCATTGCATCTAAGCCCACGGATTCGCTGCCGGAGTTATCGATACTTAAGGTATGTACTGGCTTCGGCTCACCACGGTTTTCAAAGACGACGTTACTCTCGCCAGGAACGTCTCCAGGCTCGATCTGCATAGTCACATCGTTGCCGGGAATGGCATTCATCTGATCAACGGCCTGCTCAAGGTCGCGGATGTTCAGCGGCAGGTCTTCGTCAGGCGTGTACACAGGGGTCACATTTAGCTCAGGAGAGCTTTTGGCCACGACCTGCTGAACGCGACCCTCAGCGATGTAAACTGTCAACACCCCATCGCTCAGATCTTGATTGGGTAGATAAGCACGGGTGGTGACAAATCCACGCTGTAGGTAGTAGTTAGTCGCCTTGGCCAAGGCCGTCGACGCCAGTTCCGGCGAAATGCACTTTCCAACCAAGGGCGCTTCTAGAACCTCAAGATCCCATTCGTCCATCACCCGCGCGCCATCAATCGCCAAGCGTTCTAGTTCAATGCAGTTTTCACCGGCTGGGATATTGGACAGGTCCAGCTCAAGCTCAGAAGGCAACTCAGATGAAGGCGGAACCTCGGCGGGGCGAGTCGCCTCACGTCTCTGCTGCTCGTTTTGAATCGTTTGATCCAGGACATCCGCAGCGCTTTCGATTTGCTCGTCGGTCGCAGCAACCGCCAAAAGGGGCGCCGCGACCACTGCCGCCAAAAGAAACTTATTTTTCATGCTTAAAATACCCAAACAAATCCAAATTCACCGCCCAAACGCTGGCGATTACTGCGCGCTTCGCTGTTCAGTCCCAGCTTCAACATGCCGCGTTCACCGACTTCATACTGCAAATCTAAACTGGCCTTGAAAGCCTCACGACTCCAAACCTCGGCAGGTGTCGTAAAGGCGGTGTAGTCGCTTGAATGAACTGTGTGCGTGTCGCCGGTGTAACGGGCTGAAATCGTTAAGTCGTCAGCACGGGCGTCTCGGGAAATGGCCGTTTTGACTCGAACCAAGGTTTTAGCGCCCAGGAACCGACGCTTATGTGAAATCGACAAACCAAATTCATGGGCCTGACGAACGAAATATTGCTCAGACACGGCCAGATTCAGTGCACCTGCACCGGTCTCTTGATACGGATCAGCTTCGTAGTGTTGGCGGGTTGCACTAACATAAGGCGTCAACGCCGTGCGTCCATCTGACAAGTCAAATCGGCGGCCAATCTCGGCCCGATAATCATAGGTTTTTGCATCAACCGTGTGGCTCGCGGTCCGGCCGACGGCCGTTTTACGCACCCCATTGATTGTGCTGGTTGAGCGTGTGGCGTTGGCCATGAGGTATTGATAACGGCCGTTTATTCGAGCATACAGAGTCGCAACCTGCTGATTGCCGGTTGAGTTCTCGCCCGTACGATCATCCCTCTGGCGAATTCGAAGATCGAGGTCTGAATATGAGAAGCCGACCAAACCCTGCTTGAATCGACGATCAAGACCAAACGTTCCACCTAAGGTACGTGAAGTGAATCCGTCGTGCCCTGCATTGTCCTGGGAACCTGGCGTTGCAATCGGCACTGAACCAGATGAGCGAGTATTGCTCTGAATGGTGCGCGCCCACAGTGAGGTGTTGGCGTCGCGATATCCAGACCAGTTACCGCGGCGCGCCTGGACACGATAGTTAACCGCATTAGTAACTGCCTCAATAGAATCGATGTGTGCGATAACGTGCGAATTGTTGGCAATCGGCGCGAGGCGCTTAACCTCAACAGCAAGGTTCTGCTGATTGTTACCATAACCGTAATCGTTAAGATCGAGCAGGGTCAATGCAGTCTGCATATCGGCCAGTGCAACGCCATCGGTGGCAATTCTGCCCAAGGTCCGGGCTGCGTTGTCTGACGGATGGTTGCGCGTTGCAGCCTTGTCGATGTATTCCTCATCGTCGCGACTAATGGTGACAACGACACTTTCGTTGCTCCCACTGACCGCTCGCTCAATCGAAGAGTTCATTACGTAGGAGGTGTCAGACAGACGAGAGTTTGAAGAGTCGAGCACCTGATCCAATCCAAAAACGTTGGAGGTACCTGAATCCTCTCGAAGAATTTCGTAGTTGGCTCCGTTTTTAAACGTCGAGTTCAGGTCTAAGAGAAATTTGGAGTTAACCGGAACCCCCGTTGAAACATCCAAAAACTCACCGGCGACAATGCGGCCTGAGGTCGCCGAATCGATTTGCAAGGCATCTTCAGATGATCCACTCAAGTACCGCTGACCATCGAGGATAGCCCCATCGTTTGAAGCATTGGAGTTAACGGTTGCAATGAGATGAGCACCCTGTAACTCCAATTTGTCGGCCACATCCAGCTCGTACTCACCTAAATCGAGCAAAAGCGGCAAATTCGGTAAATTGCCGGTAGAGCCCACGTCAAACGACAGCCGCCGAACATTGTCAGAACCAACAATGCCAGGCTCTGCCTGATTGGCAGTCAACGCTTTGTACAGATAGGTCGTAAGCGAACCCTGGTTGCTAATGTTCGACAGATCATTGTCGATGTCCACCGCCGTACTACCGGATGCAAATTCCAGCTCAGCCCTACGTTGGCCGATGGTCAGCGCGGTGTCACGCGCAAGGCTTAAGCCCAAATTAAGAGACTGCTCAAGCTCAATAATGTTTGCGCCGCTGGCGGCCACCGGGTTAACCAAATAAGCAGGAGGGGCAGCGTGAGTCGCACCCGCCGTCAGGCACGTTGCCGCACCCAAAAGTTTAAGTAATCGCATGTCTGTGCATTCGCTGAATCTATTGATTGTCCAATAGTACAACGACTTGCGAGGCAGATGCTTAACCTGAAATAAATTTCATCGCCTGAATTTGCGAAGCACTTACATAAAATGAGGCGAAAGCGCCTTTGTTGGCGTCCACGCCACCAGCCAAATGCGCAAGCTTGAATCCATTCAGGTCAGGCGTAACTATGCCGGCATCGAAATTCCCATGCCTGACAGTCGCTAACCAGCTTTGACGACCTGGGTTGGAAATCGTCGAAAAAGCCAGCGGAACGTCCGCCGGCGCTTGATCCACAATCTTTCCAATGGCTGGTTGTAACAGCTCAGAGCCGATAGTCAGGCTGATGTTTTCAGCATCGCGCAAGTCGCCATTAAAGACATACCGATCTACGCGATATCGACCATCACTAAGGGCCTTGTAGCCTGTAAAAATTGTTTCATTTTTAGTCGGCACGTCGCCGGTCCAGCCATGGGTGTAAAGCCGAAAACTCGTCAGGTCAGCGTTCACAGTGAACCCGACATCACGCCCCTTGGACGCTTGCAACCAGTTCATGATCAACGCATTTGGCAAGCCCCACTGCAGAGCAGTTTCAGCTAAAGTCTGCCGCGGCGCGTTCGCAGCGAACCAACCACACATCATGCGCGATTCAAGATGGGCGCCGCTTTGACTCCAAGAAAGATCAAATGCGTCGCCTGTGGGGATCAGGGCAGCAAACCGCTGGCGAACCAATGAGTTAGACATCTGCTAGCGGAGCACCAATCGACTAAGCAGCTGGTATAGGAATACAGAACAATAGCGCCGCAGCCATGGGGGGCTACTAAATTTCACTTTTTAAGTGCCTCTTCAAAATCGCTCTAACGCTCCCTCAATCCCTCGGCCAAGGTCCTCGTTACCGGCTTAGTTAATATCGACCAAACCGTTTGACGGTCCGTTTGGATGTCTACTTGCGCGGTCATGCCGGGCAAAACTGCAATGTCTGAATTGCTGGCTTCAGCCACTTCAACTCGAGCACGATAGGCCGGGCCCTGGTTGTCCACTGCGTCCAATGTGTCGCCACTGATGTAGGTCACCGTTCCCGACAACGCACCGTATTGAGTAAAATCATAAGCATCTACTTTGATCTGCACCCTTTGACCCACGTTAACAAAAGCAATTTCGCTTGGCGGTACCTGCAGATCAAAAACTAACGTGTCATCAGAGGGTACAAGCTGAAGAATATCTTCACCAGGACGGATCACCTCGCCTAGGGTGGTCACTCGTACATCCTTCACTTCGCCTGCCACCGGCGCCCTAAGCTCCGTGGCATCCAGCATTGCCTGACGCTGGGCCAGGGTCTGAGTGACCCGCGCCAAGTCCTGTTGTACTTGGTTTAGTTGCGTTTGCGCCTCACGGAAAAATTCGTTTCGTTTTTGTGTTGTCTGAGCGTCCAACTGTGCGATTTCGCGTTCCAAACGCAAAACCTCAACCAAACCTAGATCGCCTGACTTGCGTAGACGCGTTGCAACTTCAAGCTCTTCTTGAAAAAGCTGTTTAAGCCGTTCCAGAGCGACAATGTCGTCAGCTAGGGCACCCCGGCGCTTATTCAGCAAGCCCGCTTGAGCATCGACAAACTCAGGGTAGGCCTGCGCGCGATCAGAAAACTCAGCCTCACCGCCAAACACTTCCGCTCGCAGCCGGCCTTGCTGGGCCTCAAGGGCTGCCACCTGACTGAGCGCCTCAAAATAACCTGCCTGCGCCTGCGTTGAATCCAGCTGCAAGAGCAGCTGCCCGGCCTGCACCCGGTCGCCTTCTGTCACTTCTAGGTGACTGACTACGCCACCCTGCTCGGACTGGACTACCTGACTGCGACTACTCACAACCGCTGTGGCGGGAACCCGAACCACCTGGTCTAGCTCGGCATGGCGCGCCCAATAAACAAAGCCACTGAGCAATGCTACGACCAACCAAAGCAGCCCTCTCATGACGCAGCTCCTGCGGCCTGCTTTAGCTGTTCCATCACCGTTTCACGAGGCCCATCCAACAAAACCTTACCCCGGTCGATGACCACGATTCGATCGACAAACGGCAGCAGGCTTAACTTGTGCGTAACCACAATCACACCACGCTTAGGGTCAGCGAACAAATGCCCCATGACCTGACGCTCCAAGCTCGAATCCATGGACGCCGTGGGCTCGTCCAGCAGCAAAAAAGCAGGTTTTGCCAGCAACAGACGCGTTAGGCCAACGAGCTGACGCTGGCCGCCGGACAGACCACGCCCACCTTCAAAAATAGGACGGTCAAGGCCCTTAGGGTCGCTCTGCACCGTTGGCATGAGACCGGCCGATTGGCAAGCCGCTAGCAATGCTTCATCAGTGGGCGTAGGTATTCCCAAGGTCAAGTTATCACGTAGGGTTCCCTGGAACATCCGAACATCCTGCGGCAACAAGCCCAGCTGCTCACTCAAATAACCTCGGGCTATTTGGTCGATGTCTATATTGTCGAGCCGCACGTGACCTGAAGTGGGTTTATACAGCCCACTCAGCAAACGCAGCAGCGTCGATTTTCCCGAACCAATCGATCCAACCAGTGCCACGCGCTCACCAGCGCCAAAGCGCAACGCGGCCACATCAACCGCAGGCTGGGGGTTTTCGCTGTACGCAAACTTGAGTTCGGACACCACCAATTCTTGCGCGCGGGTCTGCGGGACAATCGGCCGATCCAGCGCTTGAGTCGATGGCAATGCCATCAGGTTATCCAGCGCTTTGAGCGCAATCTTTGCGTGCTTCCACTGCACCAGCAGACCCGGGATTTGCGTGATGGGGGCAAAGGCACGGCCCGACACGATCGTGATCGCAATCAGCGCACCCATGGTCAAATCGCCAGCCACGATTAAACCCGCGCCGAGTGCCACCAGTGCAATGTAATGGATTTGTTGAATGCTCTGCGACGCTGTTGATGACCAAGAATTGATACGCCGCAAGTTGTAATCACTCTCTGAAACCGTTTCAGTCAGCGCCGCGTGTCGCTCGGCAACCTTCCACTCTGCGCCTGAGGCCGAAATAGCCTCGGCACCGTCAATGGAATCAACCAACAAACCAGTCTTTTGGTTGCTCTCACTCATATGGGCGTTAACCCACCGTTCGATGGGGCGGCCAAAGGCTAGTCCCACGATCAGTGCTGTGGTTAATCCAACGACAGGAACCCAAACCAGCTGCGGAGCCAAATAAGCAATAAAGGCAATAAACAGGAGTGCAAACGGGGCGTCCGCGAGCACAAACAGGGACGACGACGTCATGAACTGACGCACCGACTCAAAGTGCTTGAGTTGCGCCGCAAGCGTGCCGACTACTTTGGGCCGAGCGTCCAGGCGAATATTGAGCGCCCGCATAAACAGCACTTTGGAGACGTCGACATCTAAATCGGCCGATGCGCGATCGACCAAGACGCTGCGGATTTGTTTTAGGACAAAGTCAAAAACCAATGCAAAGCCAACACCCACCGTCAGCACCCAGAGCGTTGATTGGCTGCCCGTGGGCACCACACGATCATAGACCTGCATGGTGTACAGCGAGGTCACTAGTGCCAGCAGGTTGACGACCAGAGTGGCCACACCGGCTTCTAACAACGGGCCACGCCGGCGGCCGAGCATTCTACGAAATAACTGGGATGCCGAGCCACGCAAGTCCTGATTTCTAGAGCGTTCAGGCTTTAAGAGGGCCAACTCGTCAAACTCGAGGGCAGAACCACCCACAGCCACCCACTGCCCCTGACTATTTTTGGCCGTCAGGACATAGACCCGTCCCTTTGAAAGGCCAATTAGCGGAAAATCTCCAGGCGCAACGTTGTCCGATTGCTCAATCAACGCACGGTCAGGGAAAACCGCTTTCCAACTTCGCCGCAGGGACTCAGCCACGGCCTCTGGCTCGCCAAAACGATGAAGAGGTATAGCATCCCCAGCAAGGCCCGCCAGGGACTTAAGTGATTCGGCCGGACTCAAGATTCCGGGGCCCAAACCTGCCCAATTAAGGCTAGCCGCCAGCCCGCATTCAACGCTGAGACCGCAGCCTCGGCGCGCCGCTGTTCAGCGACCGATAGCTCGCGCAGCGTTGTAAAAAGCTCTAGCCATGAACGCCGTGAAGCTTCCGCCTGGCGCTGATAGGCAGCAGCCACGTCGGCCAATTGTTCGACCAGTCCAGACTGTGCAGCAAAATCAGCCAATGCCGCCTCGCGTTCTTGTTCCAGCAAGCTCAGCTCAAGCCGCAAACTGTCATCCAGAGCCTGCTTTTGGCGCTCTACTGTGATCCGTTTAAGCTCTGCAATCTCTACGGCTGACGCCAATTCATTTCCACGTCCCAGTGTGCCGCGGACAGCGACCCCCACCTGTTCTTCATCCAGCATGGCAGGGGCATTGAAACGACGAGTCGCTGTGAATACGACTTCAGGAAGGCGGTTAGCCTGGGCCAACTCGACATCGACTCGAGCTAACTTGCGCTGGGTATCAATTCGAGCATAGGCCGGCGCCGCACTTTCTAAACCCACAAACAAATCAGCCGCCGACGCAATATCAGGAAGCGCTGGCCATTCGATTGAGCTCACTGCCGACTTAATTTGTTGTTCCAACCTGATCCGGCTGGCCTGCAGTAAACGTTTCGTTCGACTCAGATCTGCCTGCGCTTGCGCAGTCCAGGCTTGCGCCTGCACCAAGTCACTGGCGGGTGAAAGTTGTGCAACAACCCGCCGATTAATGACGTCCACAACCTGAGAATGACGCAACAGATTACGCTCAAGCACCGGAATGATGCGGCTTAAACGTTCAAACTCAGCGGCCAACGGCAGCGTATCTCGCCAAACGTCGTGATGTGTCTCGTCGCGGGTTTGCTCTGCCAGCAACAGGTTCAGTTCAGCCTCACCATCTTGCGCTGCCAGTCGCCCGCCCGAGAAGAGGGTTTGCTCGATAGACAAGGTGCCAAAACTACGTTCACTCTGACCGTCGGCGCGGCCCTCGATCAGGGGAAAACGAGACCAGCGACGTTGATCGCTTTCGGAAACCGCAACGGCAAGCTCCGACTCAGCGATGGCCAGCTCGGGGCTGGCCTCGCTGGCTTTATTCAAAAGCTCAGATAGTGTCCATGTCTGACCTGTGGCCAGCGGCGCGAACGCCAAGCTGGCCAACCACCACCATGTGGTGCGCATTTAGAACTCCCAGCGACTCGTCAAGTTAAACGAGGTGTTCGCGTTGTCGCCAGTTTGACGGCGATCCAGATTGATCACCAACGACGAGCTCTCAGACATCAACAAGGTGGCACCGAGTTTCAATGATAGACCGCTACGGTCGTAGTCGTGCTCATCAGGGGTTGCCACGGTGAACACTTCGCTCGCTTGATCACCGACGAAGCTGGCACGAACGTCCTCAACAAAGTTGCCCGACATTTGCGTCGCCATAATTTGAGCTTCCGGCTTAACAACCATGCCGCCAATCAATGCGGTTTGCTCGTAGCGCAAGCCCAACCCGACCTGAGATCGGTCCAGTGAGGTCGCCAGCACGTCTAGGTTAGAGCCTTCAGCACCGGTTTCAACGTAGGCGGGCTGGTCCAGATTCGCGCGCTCGAATTCAAGCACGGGAGCAATCGTCGCATTCAGCCCTTCGATAGGAAACTCGTAGCTAGCGGCCAATTTGACACTTGTCAGCTCTTGGTCGTAGTCGCCCGAAGCCACGGTGCCAACCATCGCGGAGCGCTTGGACTGAGTATCAAAGCTGCCACCAGTCAAGTTACCGGCCAAAGTTAAGCGCTCGTCATACAAGTCGACCGCACCATACAGCGACAGCATGGTGCTTTGCAGGCTGGTTTCGTCCCCAGCACGAACACCACGCTGCTCAAGCGTGGTGCTGCCGAAGTTAGCCGCCAGACCCACGATACTGGTGTCAGTTAAACGCTTGTCGACACCAACCGTCGTCAATGCATAGCTGGTCTCGTAGCCGGCATACGTGCTCTGGACCGAGTCCGCCTTGCCTTCACCGACGGCAGCACGAATCCACCAACCCGCCGGGTCCGTTCCTGGCTCAGGCAAACGTAATGCCTGCATACGTGAGCCCAGTTCGTCCCCGATCAGTGTGCCGGCGTCAAAGCTTGCCAACGCGATTGAGTTGTTGGCCACCGGTGCCGCCAGCTCCATCTGACGTGCCAGATTTGCTTCGGTGTTACCAAAACCCCAGTTGTCCAGGTCGACCTTATTGAAGGTGGTTTGCATGTCGGCGGTGTAGCCAGTGCCGGCAGCAGCAAGCTCGCCGAGGCGCTGGGCTACTGGCGCTGCAAAGTGACTGGTTAGGCCAGATTTGTCGACGTAAGTGGTGGCGTCGCGGCCGGTTGTGAGCACCAGATCACCACTGCTCTCGGCCAGAGTCGAGTCAATGACATAGCTGTTGTCATTAAAGGTCGAAACAGTGCCAGTAACGCTTGTTCCGTCAAAGATCGCAAAGGTTTGACCATTGCGCATGCTGCTTAGCAGTGAAACGTTGATGGTTTCGTCCCCACTTAGGTCCAAGGTTCCAGAGACAGACGTGACCGCACTTGAACCAGAAGAATCAACGAGACCGCCACCGTTTGTCGCATCCCAAGCCGTTCCCGCAATCGCAAAGTTCAAGGTCGCATCGTTAGCTGTCAAGGTTCCGTTGTTCAGCGTCGCTACCCATGGACCGTTGGCTGAAGTCAACATGCCACCAATTGAACTGGTTTGGATGTCACCGACCAAATTGAAGGTGGTGTTATCGCTTAACGTCAGGTTATCACCGACCCCGACGTCAGCGGTCAGGTTCAGCGTAGTCGCGCTATTAGCGTTCCCGACTGTGACGTCGGTTGCAAATAGGCTGTGCCCCAAATTAATGGTCTCATCATCTGTTGAGACAGCAACGGCCGACGTATCGGTAGACGATGCATGCAAGTTAACTTCGTTGAGAGACAACGCCGACGTACCGATGGTGGCCTGCGTAGTATGACCACCCACCAAATTCAGAATGCCCTGGTTGTCTGCCGTGCTAGTGACCGCGCCAGTAATGGATTGCCCATCCGCTAGGTTCACCGACCCATCAGCCTGGAATTCGATCGGGCCGTTCAAGTCGCCCAACAAATTCACGATACCAGTACCCGTTACCTCTAAAGTGGTTCCCCCTACGTAGACATCGTTATTAAAAGTTACCGTCTCTCCATTAGCGCCAGCTTCAATATCTAAAAACGTCTGAGTGGCCGATGCATCAGCCGAGCCCAGAGCACCAAATACCGTGCTCGTGCCGTAGAAGCGCAAGGTCGCTAAATCAGCACCCTCAAAAGTGGTGCGCTTAGCTGCATCTGTATCATCGTTGGCCAAATTCTGTGTGTATAGGTTGACGTCGTCACCCAGTGCAAAAACCGCGTCCGAAGCGGTAGCCCCAGAAGCAGCCGTCAGAACAACGGTTCCTATAAAACCTCCGTTAGCGGCTGTTCCGTCACCATTGAAACGAACTTCACCTTGGCCTTCGTTGTAATCAAGGGTGTCTGCGTGCACCACACCAGCTGCGAAAGTCGACACACTGTTAGTAGTTCCGTCACCCACACCTGCATCAATACGAGTTAGTGGGTTATCTGCCGACCCGACTGTGCCAGTTACCGTATGACTGCCCTGTAGATCAAGCACGTTATCGGTATAGCTATCACCGAATGCGGATTCATCAACACCTTCAGTGGCTGGATCGTCAGCAATCGGTGCCAGTGAGGTGTTTACCGCACTCGTGATGTCAGCAGTGATGTCTACACCGTCAGCCACCTGCAGTTCTGCGCCATCGTTCAACACGATCGCGTCGGCGAACAGGTCACCGTTTAATTGGGTTAGATAGTTAGCCGAGTCATCAGCCGTCGAGTAGTCACGCGCAGCTGCACCTCTGTTCAGATTAAGCGCAGAAATTTTGTTAATCGCTGTATTGAATGAGGTACCCGTGCCACCGGTGGGACTCAGTGTACCGCTACTGTCGACATTTAAAACACCGCGCCCTGCACCGTCCGCTGACGTATCAACGTCAGTGGTAAAAGTGCTGGTGATGGCTCGATCGCCCGATAAGGTGTTTTCTGGCGCTGTACCGCCCAATACGACGCTGGTGTTGATCAAATTCACAATGGCGTCCGTGGTGAAATCGATACTACCGATCAGCCCTTGATTCAGGTTCAAAGTACCCGCGGCTGTGAAGTCAACGTTCGCGTCACTGGTGGTTGCAGCATCACTCGCTGTGTTGAGGTTTACCGTCCCGCCCCCAATGCTGAGTGTGTTGGCAAATAAATCTGCGGTGAAGTTAGTTACATCGCCCGCG
Source organism: Litorivicinus sp. (assembly GCA_965656605.1). Taxonomy (GTDB): domain Bacteria; phylum Pseudomonadota; class Gammaproteobacteria; order Pseudomonadales; family Litorivicinaceae; genus Litorivicinus. The sequence continues at coordinate 45,346 of CBFHLC010000001.1, forward strand.
TTAGCTCCAGCAGACACACTCGCTAGCTCGGCACCACTTCCCCCAACGTCACCCGTCATCGTTTGCTCACCGCCCGAAAAAACCAACCCGCCGCGCTGATTAACTTCAACGGTTACATCACCCGTTATTCCGTAGTCATTGGCCATTGTAAGCAAGGAGCCGGTCGATCCATCCTCGTTCAAACGCACGTTAGCGGCAAACACGTCTCCGCCAGCGGTCAGATCAGAGCGAACGGAGTCGTTGCCGTCCAAGCCTCTGACGGTTCCTGACTGGTAGGCCCCACCAACGTTTAACAAACCAATCGAAGCCGAGCTCGATCCAATATCGCCGGTAACTGTTTGGCTACCGCTCAAAAAAGTAAGCGTTCCCGTATTATTTAAATCGGTAGTTGCGACGATTTTATCGGCAATGCCCGTCAAATCTCCGCCGATTTGCACAGTGCCGCTATCGTCATTGAAATCGATGCCGTTAAAAGCGCTGCCCGATACGTTTTCATTCATATCGAGGGATCCACCCACTGCAAAAACGGTCTGAGCCTCGAACTCGACACGATCGGTCGTTGCGGAGCCATTGATCTCAACATCGTCAGAACCGCCCTGGAGGGTGATTTGACCGATTGAACCCGCTCCACCTGCAACACTTCCGGTTATGTTGGCTTGTCCGGTAAAAATGATCGTTCCGTTTTGCGTACCCGAGTCTTTTGCAATACTGCCTGTTAGAGTAACCCCATCGTCAAGCGTCAGAGCAACATTGTGGTTGTTAAAATCAAGCGTGGTTGCTGCGCTGCCGCCGGCATCAATATTCGCATTAAAAGTTAGAGCACCACCCTGGTTAACCTCTATTCGCGAGGCATTAACATCGCTGTTGAAAACAACGTTCGCACCGTTAATGTTGATCGTAGTTAAAGCGTCGTCGCCACCCGCTATATAGTTTCCAAAGGCATCACCGCCGCCGTCATTGTCGAAGTGATATCCAACGACGCCTACGATATCGTTGTTGCCGTTTAACGTTAAAGTACTGATGCCACTGCCGTCGAAGCGGTAGGTGTCAAAACCATTGGTGTTGTCACTGTCACGAGAGTACACAGCAACACGTACGGTACCGATAGGGACGACACCAGACAAATCCACTCCGGACGCCAAAGTGACGGAGGCCGAAGTACTGGTGTAGTTGTCGGAGGTATCGGACGCTTGGTTCTCGCCATCGTCACGATACACATTTACAAACGATGTAGACCCCGACACAGAGAGGGATAAACCCGACTGGAGATTCAAATCGTCCGCAACCACCTGCCCAGCAAACCCAAACAGCGTCACTGACGCCGCAATCTTTCCAATTTTTCGTAAACGGTGTGTCATTTCAGTCAATTTCACGAGAATGTCCTTAATTATTGAGTTTGTTCAGGCAGGCGGCACAGAAAGCCACCATCTATAATGGGGTCGCCCTCTAGATCGAGAGCATTAGGGTGATAAGCCAAAGGCTCAGTTCCAAATGGCGCGCATCGGGACTGACCCAACGGCAATAGATCACTGGGCACTGCACCAAACGAGGATGGGCGATCCCACCCTACCGACCCGTTTTGGTCTATCAACTGTGGCGCAACATCTGAGAAACCACCGGTGGATCGAACGGAGCAATAAAATCCACCTCCAGGCAAAACATCGCCATCACGGCCACGCGCTTGAGGGTGATAACCAATGGCACGTAGCACAAGGTCGTAGTTCATACAGCTGTGATCGCCGCCAGCTTGCAGCTCTGCAGGCACTTGACCAAAGGATGGAATATTTCGCCAGGTCAGGTAGTCGATGCCATCAACGTCTTTGGCCCCCATGAAAACGATCTGGGGAGCAGGGTCAGACGGTGCTTCACCGATTCGGAGGCCAGTGGCGCATCCGGCTAAAGCGAGCGTGAGGATCGAAATAATTATTTTCATGAGATAAACAAATAGTTTGAGTTAGCGTCTGTAGACAGATTCGACAAGCCGGCAAGGCTTTCACCAGAAATCCTCACCACCAGGTCCGTCGTATCTGTCGAATTATGAACATTCTGGAACAGGTAGCTATCCGATCCGTGCTGGAAAGCAGCCACTTGACCATCAGCGTCGGCCCCGGCTAGGTTGGCTGACAAATAGGTGAGGGCATCGGTCAGATTCAGCGAGCCCGCGCCTATGGCAGAGCTAAATGCATCATCGCTGTAGAAGGTCACCAAGCCGTTGTTAACACTATGTGAACCAATAGCACCGACGTCTGTCTCGTTAACACCTGTGGTGTTTGCCCACAGGCTGGCCGCTCCAGATAGATCGATAGTGTCGTGAGTCTGCGTACTTGAGTTCGCATCCATCAGGTCAGCGCCCTGAATCGTATCGAAGCTCGCCAGATTGGAATCACCTGACGCAAACACGAAGGTATCAGCGCCCGCACCGCCATCCAGCGTGTCTTGACCTGTGCCACCATTGAGCCGGTCGTCTTTCGCACCACCCGTCAACGTGTTATTTCCATCGGTGCCAGTTAGGTCGTACTGAAGGCTTCCTCGGAATGTCGCAGCGGTGAAGCTACCCAGGAAATCGACTTGCAGTTCACTCGCGTCGGTAGAATCGCCATCTACGTTAAAGTCGAGGCCCAGCGTCGTAAATGTTGCCGTCCCGTTGATGACCCCAGTGTAGGTATCGTTTTCGCCAGTGCGGGTGGTCGCCAACACCGAAGTTGCGCTGAAGTTCGCGATGCCCGTTGCCACGACCGACAAAACGTCCTGCGACTCGTAGCCGTATACCGCGTCCATCGCACCCGCGCTCGAATCGTTTTCAGTGGACGAAACCTGCCAAGCAATCGTGCTGACATCGCTCGAGCTGCGAAGGTCTATGGTGTCAGCCCCGAGACCTCCATTAAAAATAGCGCCCGCGCTACTAATCAGAGTATCGCTACCCGCTTGCCCATATAGGTAGGCGCCTTGTGACAACGCCGTCAACGTATCGTCACCACCGAAACCATAAATGCGACTGTTAGTAGTCGATACTGAGTCGCTCCCGGCAGTACCCAACCACAGGGTTCCGAGGGAGACGGAATGACCAAACACATCGGCGGCTGAGAGCCCCACAACATCCGCAGAGCTCTGCGCCACCAGATCAAATTCGACCTGGTTTCCTGCAGACTCAAGAGCGGCCTTGGTAGTTGAACCAAATGTCACCGTGCCCGCCTCGGTGGACGTCACAATTAACTTGTCGGCGGTTGAAGCGATGGTCACCTCAGTGTCGTCGGTATCCGAGGTATTGAATCGAGGCGCTGCGGTGTCCAGCGTCACCTGCCCGCGCGCCTCCGACGTCAGACCATCAGCACTTTCCACTTCAACCCGCAGGTTGAGCGTGCCGTCTGAACTACCCAAGTTAACTGCTGCCAAAACAGCCGTTGTCGTGGTCAAGCCTGTTAGCGTGCTACCTAGCTGCGAGCCGTTTAGGTAAAAACGCACTTGATCAGATGCACGAAGTGCAGCGTCAAAATTTGCAGTCAAGGTCACGGTGGTATCGTTCGTGAACGCCCCGCCCGTTTGAAGGTTTGGCTTATTGGCAGTTCGAAGGTCCGCAAGCTCACTGGCTGTCACGTAATCGGTAACACTCTCGCTGCCTTCCGTGTACGTCACACGATAAAGGACTTGCTTACCGGCGGTTTGAGACGCCACTAGGTTCTCGCCAAAGCTAACCGCCGGCGGGAAGTCAGGCTGCACAACAGAGTTGTTGAAATAACGCAAGTAAGTCTCGTCACTCACACCGTCATACATTACAACCTGATCAGCATTAAGCGTGCCATTGACCTGAGCGATTAGACGAGTCTCATTGTTCTGAATAAGACCATCTTTGGAGAATACGAGGTAAACAAATGTCTCGGCACCGTTTCCGACCAGCACGTAACTTGAGACGCCACTTAACGTGTTTCCACTCTGGTGGCCACTGATTTCAAGAGTTTCAACAAAAAACTCGTTAGTTGGAGTGTTGTAGAATTGCGTGAACGATGGGGTGTCGAAAACCCCCACACTACTACCAACCGATTCCCCAGAGTCTTTCGCAAGCATAACGGCCCCGCCCGAGAACCCTTGTCCAGTGGCGTCGTTGTAAGTCGCGTTGAGTTGAGGCTGAACATTATTAATGCCGTCGTTAAGCATCAGTCCGCCATTGACCCAGAAAGGGATTGCCAAGGCAATGCCAACAAAGGGTATCGGAGCAAGCCCATTACCAATCAATATCGACGCTGTGCCTGCCGCGATCACCGCCGCTTTTGAGGTGGGACCATCGTGCGCGTAGTCAAGGGCAGAATTATTCCATGCACCGTTACTGGCCCAACCGTAGGGATATGGACCCGATCCACTATGCACACCCGCAACATTAAAGTCGTCGGGGTCGCGAGGCGTTTCATTGTAAGTACCTAGAACGCCCTTATAGGTATTCAAATACGTGAGCTTCGACGTAATGAACGAGCCTTTGTCGAACGCTTGACCGTCTCCCACAGTGGCCCCAACGCGCAAATCGACCGTGCTGGAGGCGTCATAAGTTCCCAGTTCATTGATCCCGCGTACAGTCGAGAAACTCTCCAAAACACGAGAGTCCAAAAACAATTTGTCATCAGCGTCAAAACCAGAAATCTGAGTCTGCTGGTTGTAGGCATCCAGATAAACCCGATCGGCTCCGCCCAACGATAAATCAAGCGTATTCGACCCACTGCCAGGGTTCAGATAGTCGTTGCCTGAAGACCCGTAGAAGTTGTCATCGCCGGCTCCCAATTCGGAAATCGTTAAACCGTAGTTAACGACGTTCCAACGCAGATCCAACGTGTCATTACCATCCCAGCGGGCCTCACTGGTCGGATCCATTCCATGTAAGCCAGTCATAACCACGAAGCTGTCGGCCGCGACACGCAATCCATCGCCCGGTGCACCGGCGCTGCTACCGTTTTGCCAATCCCAAACCCGATGCTCGCTGGCCGCCGTGGCCGAAACCGCCCAGCTAGGGGTGTAACCAACGAAAAAGACATCGTCGCCCAAACCACCAAACAAATTGTCTTGACCGGAACCGGCGTATACATGATCTACGCCCGACGATCCAAACACGGTATCAGTGCCATCGCCGGTGGCGACTTCAATCACGCCGCTGTTTGTCACGTTAGAGCGGAGGTCTACTGTATTAACACCCGACCAGCGAGACACCGCATCGACATCCATACCTTCAAGCGCCGCAATACGCGCCACTGAACCCGCAGCCACCGTTAAGCGATCGTAAGTTCCGTCGGACGAATTTACCGCGCCATTGAAGTAGGTTGCGCTGGAGTAACTACCATCAAATGGAACGTGCGACCAAGATTGAGCATCCCAGCCGTAAATAAAATCGATCGCCGCTCCGCTAGTCACGGGGGTACGGGCGGGGTTATAGCCCGTGAAAACGTGGTCGCTGCCAGCGCTTAAATAGAGCGAGTTGGTCGCTTGGCCGGCGGCGAGGCGAATCAACCCTGAGTTAGCAACCTGGGCTCGCAAATCTACGGTGTCATTCCCATCCCAGTTGATCTGGCCCTGCAACGACGCGATGGTCGCTGTGCTGTTCGCCGAAATATTTAGCGTATCCCGCGACGATGATTGGTCATCCCAGGCATTAATGATGTCATTCGCTCCACCTACTGATGCAGGGTTCGCCAAACCGCTAATATGGTCGCTGCCGTCGGGAACGTACTGATAACCGACCCAGTAGCGATCAGCACCCGCGCTACCGGTCACGGAATTATCCCCTGCACCCAAAGCCGTAACGATGGTGCCGGCGTTCGTCGAACCCGACAGATCGACCGTGTCATTGCCAGTCACGGCATTGCCCGCTACGCCATAAACACCAGCGATTACAGCCTGACCACCGACACCCGTAGTTATGGTGTCACCACTATTCTGCCAATCACGAATCACATCCACGCCCACCTGACCCGCGCCGAGGACTGATCGCGCCGCGTTTAGATCGCCGTTAGCGGCCACTTCGTCGTACAAAATTCCGACCATGAAGTGGTCATCACCGTCGCCACCCCAGACCTGATTGCCCGTCACGGCGGTTTCGCCAAACACGATGTCATCACCAGACGAACCAACAAACCGATCATCCAACTCGCCCATCGCAACAACGATTTCGCCTGAATTGGTTACTTCTGCACCAGACAGGTCAAGTGTGTTTGCGGCAGTCCAGTCAGTTGAACTGATCACAGCACGCCCAAGACTAGAAACGTTTAGCGTCTCGCCTTGGGTAAAGTCGCGTAAAATGTCCGTCGAGGCGACGTCGGTTTCCACACCAGCTGGCGTACGATTTACACCGACATTGAACTCATCAACGCCCGCTCCACCCCAGACCTGATTGACGTGCCCTGCAGTTGACGAGCCAAAGTGTTGGTCAACGCCTGCAGAGCCATAAAAGGTATTATCGCCTGCACCAAGCGAGGCAACGATCGTCCCGCTGTTTGTGGCGGTGTTGCGAAAGTCGAGTACGTCATCGCTTGAGAAGTCAGATGTACCCCGGAGTTTAGCAATGACCGCCGTGCTATTGGCCGCGACTGTGAGTCGATCAACCCCGGCACTGCGACCATCCCAACCATAGATGAGGTCGGTAGCGGTGCCTCCCGATACATCAGGACTGACACTGCCGTCGATCACGCCTGAGACAGCGTTGTATTGGTAGCCAGTAAAGATCTGGTGCGCGCCGCTTGAAGCCAGCGTTAACGTGTTTGTCGCTTGCCCAGCAGCCAACTTGATGACGCCAGCGTTTGTCGCATTCGTTAAATCAACCGTATTGTTTACGTCCCAATCAGTTGAGCCACCCGTTAGACCCGCCACGACAGCGGTCCCTTGGCTGCTGACATACAATGAGTCGCTCGCGCCGTCCCAATCCAGCACAACACCCGTTGCGCGAGATGCAGACAAGCCAGCCGACGATTTGTCCAGTGCATATAGATCAGCGTGTTGAGCGGTCGCAGTCGCCTGTAGCGATTGAGCCCTGGCGGCAGGATCCAGATCGTAGCCGACCCAAAACTGATCCGCATCGGCGCCACCGGCAAGCTGAGCACCCTCTTGGGTAATTCCACCGACCACTAAGGTGTCGCTGCCAGCCAACCCAGACAGACTGTCGTCACCGCCCCCTGAAACTAAGATGTTGGAGCCTGCTGAGCCTTCAATCGTGTCAGCGAACTCGGATCCGACGGCATTTTCGAATGACTCAGCAGCCCTTGCAACTGAACCAGACGAATAGGTCTGATCGGCCAAATCCAAGGCAACCCCATCGGGGTAAGGTGACAAAGCATCGGGATTCAGTAAGTTTGAAAAGAGAACGTAATCCGTCCCTGCACCGCCGATCAGCGTATCAAAGCCGCCACCGCCATAGATGATGTCATCACCGTCACCCCCGTCCAGCCGGTTGGCGCTGACATTTCCTTGAATCAAGTCCGACACCTCGGTGCCGTTGACGTCAGCAATACCGCTATAAGCGTGACGCGTTGTGACTGCGGCTCCGCCAATATCTTGGGTCAAGTACAAATGGCCACTGAGCAATCCTGATCGAGCACCCAGATCGATTACCAACGATTGATTCAAAACCGACGACGGGTCACCGCTAGCAAGCGTAGTCTGATGAACGTGAGTCGAGCCATGATGACCAACCGGATCCAACCTAGGCAATGGATCCACTGGCCCGGGGAAAGGGTTGCCCGCCGGCGGAGTGACTGTTACCTCAGGCTCACCGCCACCGCCACCGCCACCACCGGCCGCAACAGCTACGCCTCCCCCGACTACAGCAACCGTTGATCCACTAACAGCCACCGACGCCGTAGTCGTTGTTGTGGTCACCGCTGTTGTTGCCGCCGTCGCAGCACCCGCAGCACCCGCAGCACCCGCAGCACCCGCAGCACCCGCAGCACCCGCAGCACCCGCAGCACCCGCAGCACCCGCCGCACCGCCGCTTACCGCACCAGCCGCACCGCCCACCTGCGCCAGCAAAACCGGCTGTGCATCTTCAGGAAGACCCAAAAGCTTCGTGAGCTCTTCATCTTCCTCGACCAGCCACAACGGTAGTTCAGTCGAAACGCCGGCCGGCAGGCTGGCCTGTTGTGCCTTTTGGGATACTTGCAGTTTTTTCATTTGCTCGAATTTCGGATAGGTAAACTTGCCGTACAGTAACTGGCAACTAGCCATAACCGCAATGGTTAAACATTGAAATATATTTCAACGTTTCACCCGGTTCGACTAACCTGACGTTGCTTGCTTGGAGCACTTCGCTGATTCGAGAAAAAATGACCGCAGAACAATTCGCCTTTTGGTTTTCTCTTTCTTTATGGATCATCACGTGTGTCACCGCCGTGGCTTGCGGCGCACTTTGGCACTCCGCGCCCTCAAACGAGCGCGGCCGGCCACTTGCAAATTGGGCGGGGGCATCCTTATTGTTTGTGTTTGGTAGCACAGCGCTGGCGTGGTTTCGCTACTAATTGCAGCCGCAATTATTCCATGCGCTGGGCTACAGCAAGAGGAATCGAGGGCGCTCAAAGCGATGAGGTGGATCCTGCTTATTTATTCCGCGTTTTTGGTAGTGCGGGCTGTATCAGTTTTAACGCCAGCATTTGAGGCCGTCGATCGAGTATTTTTTATCTACTCACTGCCGCATGCTATTGCAGTGGGATGTTCGGCTATTTTAGCTGCCGCTAGGTTTAGACTGGGCCAAGAAGAGATACGGCGTGCGCGCCTGGATTTATCTAACCAAATGCTGGCAACCGTAGCAGACGAGCAGACGAGCAGACGAGCAGACGAGCAGACCAACTTAGTACGACTCTTATCACACGAGATTAAAGGCCCGCTAAGCCGAGCCTTTGGAAGCCTATCCGACCAGGAAGCCTCCACAAAACAGCACTTAAAAGAAATTCAACGCTGGTTAGACCGGCTGGACGAAGACCGCGAGTTAAGCGGTATATTGGACCAACCTGAATTTCACAAGATCACAGTGAACGCCTTAGTAGACCGCTTCTCTCGGCTGAAGCCCACTTTTCAAAGAGACATCGGCACTACTATTCTTCACTGCGATCCTTTTTTAGTGATCACCGCACTTGAAAATCTAATGGATAACGCCCTGAAGTATGGCGGCGAAGCCACGATGAACATTTCGAAAGATGCAGAAGGCATTCCATACTACCAGCATGAGCTGGCGTTTAAGCGATTTAGCCGCTTGAATGCAAGCTCTGCCGTCGGCGGAACAGGCCAGGGCCTTTTCTGGAGCCGTCAAATTGCCAGAGTGCATGGAGGCGATGTGCTTGTAAAATCAAGACAACCCAGCGTAGTGCAACTATGGCTCCCCCACTAATCATCGACGACGATCAAATTTTTGGGTCGCAAATAGCCGAACAACTAGCGGGCCGCGACTGGCCAGTGTCACTTGAGACTGACTCTCGGGTTATAGCTTTCAATCGCCTGACTCAGTACCAAGCGGTTCTTGTCGACCTGAACATGCCCTATCGAACGGGCCTACAATTGATCAATGAGTTTCGCGACCAGTTCACCGGGCTGATGGCAGCCACAGCGCAAAAACGGAAACGCTTGAAAGCGGCGCTGACTTTTTCATGACAAAGCCAATTTTTATTGACGAGCTACACTGGACGCTGCTGCGAGCTTTGCACCGAGGCGCCAAAGCCCTTCAGAGCGAGGATTGTTGGAAACTCAACGCCAACACTCGATCACTAATAGGACCCCACATGGTCAACTTACCGCTAGCGGAACACGAGTCTGCAGTCTTAGCCCGACTCACCGCCGCCGCACCTGATCCGGTGGGCCGCGCCGCCCTAATTGAGGCTATGGGACGGGATCCAGAGGAAATCAATTCCCGAGCAGTTGACGTACTCCTGTCGCGCCTAAAGTCAAGAGTCCGCGACCTGGGCCTGGCGTTGCCGATACAAGCCGTAAGACACGAAGGTTATGTTTTTCATGCCGCATTGATTTGAGCAAGCCAAAAAATACCAAGCAATGATCAATACTCAGGCTGTAATGACTGCCCCCGAGCCTGCTCACGCTTAACCAAACTTTCGATCTGCTGCAACGAAGCGAGGTGATGAAAAATCGGAGCCAGCACATTTGCGTTGCGCAACGCCAAGAACTCCTGGTCCGCCAACTTATTTAAACGATCTTGATTAACTGCATAGCAGCCCGCCACGTCACGAACGCCAGTTGAAAGTTGCACACGCACGTTTAAAGGCGTCAATAGATTGTGCTGGGTTAGCACCTCACAAAATCCTTTGGTGGCCAGTTCCATGTTGTTCAATTCACCCAGGAACTGCCTTGCTCGCTCCAGCATTTCGCTGGGCGCTCCATCATCCTTAAACAAAGGATCTCCCTGGTTACCGAAAAGATCGGATTCAATGTCCAGACAGACCGCAAATTCTTCGCTATCGGGCTTGGGCGCTAGGGCAAAGGGGTAGCGACGAATGATAGCGGGGATGTAGGCTGCATCCCATTGCCCTGCCCCATCTACCCACAGGTTTTGACCCGCCTGGAATCCCAGCAGAACAACGGGCACAAATTTGGCCTGCTCGTCTTCTATAAATACGATTGGATAATGAGCTGCGGCACGAATGAACTCCCCTGCCATTACAGCGGCGAGGTGGACTTCCTTTGCGAAGGCATAATCTGATTGTTCCGCAATGCAAGTATCTTTATGGGCTTCAAGCGAAAGTGGGGCAAGTTTTTCAAACATAATTACAAAGTTCCTCTCAGATATTCCTCATCTTAATATATGCCTGCCAAATTCCCACTCAGATTTTTATTGTTCGGTAAGTGCTCGACTACCCGAGGCGTAGTTAGTAGCTCAAAGCCTTCACCGGCTTACCTAAAATGTCGATTTGACCTAACAGACCAGCCATCAGCATCACCGAGTCACCGGTCTTTGAAATTTAGCGATCTGGGACTAGCGCAGGACCTTACAGAACCGCAGTGACCGGAAAACTGAGGGCTGATCGCTCATGCCTCTCGAGGGAATTACGCTTTGGATCGATCAAATCACCGTTGATCTAGCTAAGAGCCAACTAATTTCTATTGAGCCGAGCCAGCTTAGGCGAGTGTTGACCTCCGCGAATAAGTGTCTACTTGACACCTTTAGGACGCCTAGTTACTCTGCGTATATGAATAATTTACTGCTCTAATCTACGCAAAAGTATTCGAGGTCGCTGATCAAAACTGCCGAGTGAGCTAACCTCATAACAACCCACGGAAGTACCCATGTGAGAACTACAATACTCTTATTTTTGATCACAGTGACCAGCTCAGTACAAACTAGTCTTGCATTAGACAACGGCCACTTTGACCTAAACGAGCGTGAAAAAGGCCGCTTGGCCACGCAGCTTATGAATTGCGGCTATTTCGATGAGTATCTTGATTTGGAACAGCAACACTACGGAGTCAACGACTACGAGAGAGGAAAGTCGGAAGCGGTCAGGCATTCACAAGAGATGACTGGCGAACACTGCCGAACTATCCAGACCCGGTACCAACGACTACGCTCGCCTGCGCAACAATAGTACCCTAAACTAACCCCATACTTACCAAGCCTACAAGGGATCCGCTCTCCGTGTCTGAACAACAAACCGCGTCATACGATGATGAAATTTCACTGACCGAACTGTTTGGAAAACTATGGAGGCGGCGCGGATTAATTGCTGCTGCCATTTTCTTTTGCAGCTTGCTGGGTATCCTCACTGTTTTACTGCAGTCGAAGGCTTTGGAGTCAGACAGCTACCAGTTTATTGACCTAGTTGGCATTGAAAAAAATCGTTACCCCAACGGGTCAAGCTTCTCGCCAACCGACCTGAAGTCACCTGAAGTACTCGACCAGATGGTCAAGCAATTTGACCTCGAGTCGAGACAAGCCCTCAGCCGCGCCCTGTCGGTAGAGTACGGCAGCCCACTAACGTACGGGGTCATCAAAAAATTTGAAGCTCGCTTAGACGCAGCGGGTGAAGACGCGACCGCAATCGAATCCATCATCACCGCATTCGACGCCGAATTGGACGCCGCCCAAGCCACCACCTTAAAGGTGTCATTAAATCATCGCGACTTGGGCGTAACCAGCGCTGTTGCCGAAGCAATTGTTGAGCGTATTCCAGGACTCTGGTCGACGCTTTATACAACCAAGTACCGGGTGCTTCAGGCTTCTGGGCTCGATTCCCTTTCGATTTCTCGAGCTAGCATCTCGATGGACAATACTGCCGCAGTCCTAAACTCACGTGATGTACTAAGCCGCCTCCAGTCCGGGGCTGAGACACTTGCCCAAGATAAGCGGCTAGAGACTTTGACCACTGAGTCTGGCTATAACGCAGCCGACTTGATATCTGAAAGCGACCGATTCCGCCGTTTATTTTTCGAGCCAATCTTTACAGGACTGTTTGAGAATTCGGATCAGGTAAGTCGGTCGTTTGTCCGGGAAACCCAATTAAAAATTGATGAGATTAGCCGAAATATTAACAGCCTAGACAACGACATAAATGATCTAAAAGGATTTCAAGACGCGGGGTCCCGAGGCGTACCGAGTGGCGATGTGAGCAGCAGTGCAACCGTTCAGCTTACTGACAACACCTTGGATCAAGTGCTCGAACTATCAAGGCAGGCCTCTTTGAGTAGCTATCTGACCGAGGTATTAACAGAACGACGCAGTCTTCAAAATCAGCGATCTGAACTATTCAAAGACATAGCGCGCAGTCAAAGCTCAGGCTTTTCGGTAGAAAAAGAGTTTGTCGAAGCGGCAGAACAAGAATTGCAAATTATCGTGGACGAATATATCGAACTAGTCAGTAAAGCTCGCGAGCAACAGCAAAGGGCCATTGACTCGTTTTATATCCCATTGGGCGTACCCGCTACTGATAAGCAGTTTTTGACAGAGCGGTGGCAATTGATCATTGCGCTGTCCATCGTTTTAGGTGTGATGCTGGGTTGTCTATTAGCGTTAATTTTTCCGAATAGCAGGCAGATCACTAATCCACAAATCTGAGCCGATTCCTTGATTTCCACAAGTTAAGGACGCAATGCCTAAATGCGCAACTTACGCGGTGCCCTGCTCCACCGTCACGCAATCCACGATGCTCTGGGCTGGCACATAACCTGACACGGTGGTCTGCAGCAGCGCCTTGATGCTGGCCACATCATTGACGCTAAGCGCGGCGTCTAGGCTGTCTAGGTAGGTGCGGTAGTCGTCCCAACTCAAACAATCCTCTTGGGCCTTCATGATCCGCGGATGGGGCGTCGGTTGTGGATTGTCGCCGATTAGCAGCTCTTCATATAGCTTCTCGCCAGGCCGCAGCCCGGTGATGGCGATCTCGATATCGCCTTCGGGGTTTTGGTCGCTCCATAGGGACAGGCCAGAGAGCTCAATCATGCGCGCGGCCAAACTATATATTTTGACCGGCTGCCCCATATCCAAAACAAATACGTCACCGCCCTGGGCCATCGCGCCTGCTTGAATCACCAGCTGGGAGGCCTCGGGAATGGTCATAAAGAATCGGTTGATATCCGGGTGGGTCAGCGTGATCGGGCCACCCTGCTGAATCTGCTCACGAAAACGAGGAACGACCGAACCGGATGAGCCCAACACGTTACCAAACCGCACCATCGTGAATTGAGTTTGATGGCACTGCAGCTTTTAAGATCCGCCGGCTCAAATTCGGAACATTGACGTCTACATTTCTTCAAAATAAGCGTCCCGACCGGAAACGGCGCACTTGCCATGATAATTTTCAGCCAAAATCTGGTAACTTTCCAACGCTAGCTATCAACCAGAGAGGCTTTTTGTGACTGAGACCACCAGCGCTGCGATTTTTGCCTTTCTAGGCGTTTTGGCAACATTAAAACTACTTAACCCCATCGCTGAAAAAATTGGGTTACTGGATAAGCCCAACTCTAGAAAGCAGCACATTGGCCAAATCCCGCTGACTGGCGGAATCGCTATATACCTCAGCTTATGGGCGACAAGCATTTTGATCCCGTCAATTCCCAGCGAGGTCGTTTGGCTAATGGGTAGTGGCGCACTGCTGGTGGTAATCGGAATGATCGACGACTACCGACCGCTTGGGGTGCTTATACGCCTAGGAACCCAAGTGTTGGCTGCCCTAATCATGATGCTTGGAGCCGAGCTGCAAGTTCACACACTTCTGCCGGGTACTGCGCTCTTCGAAGATTTACCACCCTGGATCAGCATCCCGTTGACCGTAATCGCCGTAGTTGGACTTATCAACGCGTTCAACATGATTGACGGGATTGACGGCCTAGCAGGGTGTGTTGCCGTAATTGCTTGCCTTGGATTAGTCGTTGGGCAGGCATTTCTGGGATTCTTTCAAGCCACTGGGTTCATTCTAATTTTCTGCTGCGCCGTAATTGGATACCTGTGTGTGAATTTAACGGTGACTAGCCGAAGAAAAGTTTTTTTAGGAGACGCTGGTAGCCTATTAATAGGATTTGTCGTTGCCTGGACCCTGATTTTCCTATCGCAAAGCGACCGCCCCAGCTTGCCGCCTACTTTGGTCATTTGGGCGGTAGCACTGCCGGTCTGGGATACACTGGCCGTATCCACTAGACGGATTCGCAAAGGACTATCACCATTTCATGCCGATCGCACACACTTGCATCACATTTGCTTGCGCGCAGGGATGACCAAGCAACAAGCTTTGGGTGTGCTGGCACTACTGGCGCTCGTTACATTTACTCTCGGAATCATGATTGAAATTTTCGTGGGCAGCTTGGCGTCGCTTAATGCCTTCTGCGCTGCCACCTTGGCCATGTTGATCGGCCAAGCACGAATCTGGAAGATCTTAGTGTGGGTTCGTCGTCAAAAGATTTTCACGCCACCTAGTTAATAGGTAACTCGGCTGCCGCACAGCAATCAATAGCCCACTTGGCGAATTTGAGATCTAAACCGACCGTAAAAAAGGGCTTGCTCTGTTTTAACTATGACCGGTTTGAATATGAACACATTTCCCAGCATGCCAAAGGCTGGCTCAAACGATAATTGAGCTTATCGCTGCTTGTTTCGCAAAATACTCCTCAGATGCGAACAAGTATTGCTCGCACCTGCAAGCCGCGCTCCAAACACTCGCAAGACCTACACCCGCCTGCCCTTGAAGATCTATCAAACACGTCCACACTGTATTTATATACAAGTCAGCCGAGGACGATATGGGCAAGACAAAAACTCCAGCACCCCATGCTAAAAACGCCACCAAACAGGGACTGTGGGCTAGACACTGGCAAAACCCCGAGGAGCAAGCCCTTTACGATGCCCTCTTATCCGACTACTTGGATGACTTCGAACCTGTGGGAGCCACTGAATACGGGATGGTTGAAACCATTGCCACCTGCCGAGTCAGATTATTACGATGCCACACCATTGAGGAGGCAAATTTCGCTTTAGCCCAGTCACGCGCCATCGACCCGCAACGCTTTCTCGATTCGTTTGGTGTAGATGACAAGGCTGTAGAAAAGGGGTTTGCGGCTGCACTTTACGCCGGCCTTCAGCCAGAAAAACACAAGCCCGACGTTGAATTAACGGAAGAGCTCGCAAGCAACCCTATACATAAGATCACTGGCTGGAAATACGTCGACGAATCCATGCCACTCTTCAAGGCCTATTTGATCGAGGCAGCCGAACAGGAGCAGCTTTCCCTGCCAGATTTGCTAAAAAAAATCACACCTTCCATCGATGAGCTGCCTCCGCTGGTTATTACCACCCATCGATCAAACGAAGCGGAACCTAAACCCAAGCCTGATCTGAGAACCCAAGATATTGAGGCGAAAGCCTTGCAAAAATGTGCCGAGCATTTGCAATCGCTTGCGGGTAAGCACTTCTTAATCATGCAGTTGCTGGTTGAATACTATTCATCCAGACCAAACCTCATACGGGCGGCTATGCCGACCTCATCTGAGATGGCCAACATGCAACGAGTAAAGACGGCGGAAGAACGCCTGATGTCTAGGACCCTTGGAGAGTTGATCGAAGTGCAGCGCTTACGACGTAAACGCTCGAAGCTGGCCTAATTCAGCTTATCTACCGAAGAGAGCTGTAAAACGACTCCGGGGTCAATCGAAGGATCCCCGATGAATTTTATTCCCGCGTTTTCCAAGCATTGCTGTATCGACAGCAGCACAGCCGTGTTTCCATTTGGCACGCCATCCTGGACTTCATACCGCTTAATTGTGGCGCTCCCTACACCGCTCTCGCTTGCGAGAACTTGAGCGCTCCATCCCAATAAAGCACGGGCAGCTCGAATCTGCCTTGACGATACCATATGCACTTAATATGATTCCATTTGCATCAATGACTTCTTAAGAGAATCAAAATACCATGCTGAGCAAATTATTTAACCGGTTTGAAGGCGCATTCTCAGACAATACACTCCGCGCCTACCGCAGTGATATGAACTGCTTGCTTCAATGGTGCGCAATCGAGGGATTAGATTTCACTTGTCTATCCGGGCCCGACCTAGCACGATATTTTGAATCAATCGCAGAAGGGCTAAGTACTGCTACCCTCCGCCGCCGACTGGCCAGTATCTCTTCCGTTCTTAACCTTGCAGAAGCTGAGAACAACACACAACACCCCGAGGTCACACTGGCACTGAAGCGGATTCACCGACGTGACGGTAGCGCCCAACTCCAAGCCTCACCATTGACCTCTCACGTCAAAACTCAATTGTTTAAGGCCTGCGGCGACGACACTCGAGGTCTCAGAGATCGAGTTATGTTAGAGCTGGGCTACGAGACGATGCGGCGGCGTTCAGAGCTATGTAACTTCAAGTTTTCCGATCGAGTGAGTTTACCCGATGGCCGGAGCGGCTTGCGTTTGAGTTTTTCAAAAACTGATCAGTATGGGCGCGGTAAAATCATAAAGATTAACGATTCGTTAGCCGGACTTTTAGAACAATGGCAATACGTCGCTGGCGATCAGGGGTACATTCTGCGCGGAGTCAAACCTGATCAAACCGTAACTGCTCAGCTGAGACCCAGCTCTATAAATCTGATTCTGAAACGCTTGCAGCGAGAAGTGGAGCTGAACCTCACTCCCTCACTGTCTGGTCACTCGTTCAGAGTTGGTAGAGCGTTGGATTTACTCAATGAAGGGGAGCCACTGCCTAAGATTATGTTGCGCGGAGGCTGGCGATCGGAATCAAGCGTTATGCGATATCTAAGGGCGTGGGAGCTTTAACTGCCAAACCGCAGAAAATACGTCTTTGATAAACGCCCTTATCGAGACCTGCTTCCCTTTGGGTTCGTTTTGTTATTTTTTAATGCGCGCAGCCTTACGAAGTTGATTCACAGCCCGTTGCTCGTAGCGCACTAACTTCCGATGCGCATCGAGCCTCTTCGCCAGTCGCCTACCCCATTCGTTATCTTCTTTAATCTGCTGATACATTGTCTTGATGACTTTTCGGCGTTCGGAAGATGTCACGTCTGACCCTGGTGTCTCCATCTCTTTAATGACGCTGTAAAGTGCCTCCGGCGTCATATTGGGCAATCGCTCAGCCGCGGGCTTTTCTTTATATGACGCGTGCTTTGCGTCAATCACATTTCGGGCCGCAGCCAGTCGTGTTACAAGTTCTTCCGCTTCAAAGGCCGAAAATCCGCCTTCTCTCGCCTCCGCCACCAAGCCACTCAGCACTGGACTCTGCAGATCAAAATCTAGAGCTGACGACGAAGCCAAACCATGGCGCGTCGCATTTTCTGAAGCGGTGTGCTTACCTTCGACCGTACGAGGGCCCGTTGATTTAGACGCGTTCGCTCTATTGGCGACCAACTTCGAGGTGCTGATCTTCACGCGACTGCTTTACCTGTAATTCGAGCTGCTCAATTTCCAGCGCCATCTTTTTATGAACTTGTGGAGCGAATCGCACGGAATCATAGGTTTGAACTAGGAGTTTGACGTTCTTGAGTTGTCGCTCAATGAGGCGGTCAATTGTCTCAAAAGTCTGTTGCTTGAGGCGGAATACATCCGTCCGTAGTGACTGAAGTGAATACCCCTTTTTTGCCAGCGCCGCTTTCAATTCATTTTGTTCATCTACAGTCAGCGATTCACCTGACGCTACCTTTGTCAGAATTTCATGCATTTGGCCCCACTCCTTCTCAGGCTCAAGGCCGAATCCGTTCTTGTTGATGAGGCGATCGGTCATTTCACTAACCACCAAGTGGTTCTTTTCTGTGCGGTAGATTCTTATCCACCAAAAGGAATCTGCCATCTGCGAGATCAGCTCACGCAAGATGCCTGTCGGATGGTCGTAACTCGCAAGCATCTCCTGAACATGCGCCTGGTATTCGGGCGCCTGAAGATACTGAGCATTAGATAGCGTCGTTAACTCGTTAGATTCACTCATTCGAGCCACCTCGCTTAGAGAGATCCAAGGTCACACCGGGGTTGGACAGGGGGTCGCCGGTGAATTCAATACCCACCTCCTCCAACGCAGATCGCAACTTTGCCAGCACACGAGTGTTAGCACTCGGAATGCCTTCCTGCATCTCGTATCGCCGGATGGTTGCCGGGCCCACATCACTCTTCGCGGCCAGATCCGAAGCCGACCATCCCAACATAGCGCGAGCAGCCTTTATTTGACCAGATGAGATCATTTAGATATCTTTTATGATGTAATTTACATCAATAATAAGCTTTAACATGACTGAAGATAACATGCTTGAAGAAACATTTCGGCGATTTGATGGCGCTTTTGCCCCTAACACGCTGCGCGCATACAAAGCCGACTTTAAACATCTGCTCTACTGGTGTGATGAACAAAAGCTCGACGTAACGCAGCTTAACGGCAAAGACTTTGCCAGCTACTTGACTCACCATGCAGACACCCTATCCACCTCAACCATCCGAAGACGGCTAGCCAGCATCTCTACAATTCTTGATCTGAGCGGCTGGACCAATCCCACAAATACACCCGACGCCATCCTTACAATGAAGCGTATCCAACGCCTAAAGGGCAGTTGGCAAAAACAAGCGAGCCCACTGACCCAATCCGTATTAACCGACCTTATTGAAACATGTGATGACAGTATTGCAGGGCATCGGAACAGAGTTTTACTGCACCTTGGCTATGAAACTATGCGCAGAAGAAGCGAACTGTGCTCATTTCGTTTTGAAGACTTGGTTCTGCACCCAAGTGGCAAGGTGGGCATCCGATTGAATTATTCAAAAACAGACCAGTTCGGTGCTGGCAAGTTGTTGCCTATCAGCAAAGGGTTGCATGAACTAATCAACGACTGGAAACAGATTGCCATTGAAGGGCATATTCTGCGAGGCGTTAAGCCGAACGGCGCGTTAACTCAAAAACTGTCTCCTGGGAGTATCAACATTATCCTTCGGAACTTGCAGTCGAATGCAGGCCTCAACATCGAACCACCACTGTCGGGGCATTCTTTCCGAGTCGGCAGGGCGCTTGACTTGCTCGAGGCAGGCGAGAGTCTGCCGAAGATCATGTTACGAGGTGGATGGAAGACTGAGTCAACAGTGATTCGGTATTTGAGGGCATGGGAGTTGGACTGAAACCCCAATACTCAACCACAAAAGGTCAGTAGATTAGCGCTCAAACCCAGACAAATCAGCGCAAACCGTTTACTATAACGTCGGACATTGATGACCCTGCGATATGAAAAACCTAACGCTCTTAGAACTGAATGAAATAAATTTCGACTACGTCCGGTGGTATATCGAAAACGGCTATTCCCTACCCGGTTTCAAATGGCTGATGCAACAAAACCCGGTAGAAACCTTTGCAGAAGACAAGTACGAGGAGCTAGAGCCATGGATACAGTGGCCATCGGTGCATACAGGCAAAACCTTCGAAGAGCACCAAATCTTCAGGCTAGGCGACATAGTAAACACTGACCACCGTCAGATATTTGAGGAGATTGAGGTGCAGGGATTTCGCGTAGGTGCGATAAGCCCAATGAACGCAGCCAACAATCTTTCAGATCCAGCTTATTTCATTCCAGATCCATGGACAAGGACCAAAACCTCGGGCAACTGGCTAGTCAAAAGATTGAGTGAGGCCGTGTCTCAAACGGTAAATGACAACTCGGGCGGCCGTATAAGCGCCAACAGTTTAATTTCAATCATGCTCGGCTATGTATTTTTGATACCGTTCAAGCAAAAAATGAGCTTAATCAAGCTAGCCATGAGATCGAAAGGCAAGCCGTGGAACAAAGCTTTGTTTCTAGATATATTCTTGTATGGGGTACACAAAACAATTTCAAGAAAGACTAATACGCAATTCTCGACTCTGTTCCTGAACGCGGGAGCTCATATTCAGCATCACTATTTTTTCAATTCTCCTGCGGTAGGTGAGACAGAATCAAATCCGGAGTGGTACGTAGCGAGTTCTGAAGACCCCATACTGGAAATGCTTCAGTCTTATGACGAAATATTCCAAGAATTAGCTGAAGCTACTCACTCTAACTTGGTTGTCGCCACAGGACTATCCCAAAGGCCATACCCAAAGATAAAGTTTTATCATCGCCTCAAAGATCATCGTAAATTCTTGGAAAAGCTGGGGATTAAGTTTGAACAAGTCATCCCAAGGATGACTAGAGATTTCTTAATCAAGTTCACTAACGAGCGTCAAGCCGCACGCGCTGCCACCTCACTCGCGAGCGTTTCTGGTGACTGCGGGGAAAGACTATTCGGTCAAATTGATAACCGAGGCAAAGAGTTATTTGTGGTGCTAGATTATCCATTTGAAATCGATGAACAAACGCAAGTCATAACAGAACATGGTCAATTTCCTCTGCGCCCCCTTGTTCATTTCGTTGCCATAAAGAACGGTGAGCATCAAACTAAAGGTTTCGTTTTCTCCACATTAAAGATAGAACATTCCAGCGGCAAGCATGTAAAAGATCTATATCGCTTGATTTCAAACCATTTCAGAACTGGAAAATAGCCTGCCGAACATCAAATTCAAAAATGGATTAGGACTTTAACAAAACTTTATAAAATTGGAACAATCTTCTATGCCGACAAGTAGTCAGCCAAGAGAAACTTAAATGGACATTTTAAGCGAACGTGTATGCTTCCCTATAATAACCCACTAAATTCCTGCACCGCGTATAGTGGCCTGAATAAGGACATACGCAATGAACGAAAACAACGAAGTGAAACGCTGGACAGCTAAGCGTAAAGCGGCGCTTGTCAAAGACATCATCCGAGGTAAGACCAACGCATCAGAGGCTGCGCGGGAGTTTGATCTAAAGCCTTCCGAAATCCAGCAATGGGTCGACGAGGCAGCGTAATCCCCGTTACCAATAGACGGACTACGAGGAGGCCTCCAATTTATGTTACTTTCACCGGGCACTCGACATCTACCCGGCGTGAAAGTCGGTTCGCCGAATCCGCTTCTAAACCCCGCTGACCTGCCGCAGATCTCACTGACACCCACTTTACGGTTCCAAAATTAAAGATGCCAAACGCTCACTTGTCACCCTGGAATCAAATCTACGCTCCGCGATCATCCGACTCTGAAATCCTTGAGACCTAATCAAACCGGGATTGTCGATAAACTTCTTCATCGCAATTGCTAACTGTCGACTATCTCCAACCGGAACCAAAAAGCCGTTTACTCCATCTTGAACAGTATCTCTACAGCCTGCCGCATTTGTCGTTATGACCGCACGCCCTATAGCCATAGCTTCTTGGGTGCTCCTTGGAAAACCTTCACGGTACGATGGCAGTACAAACACATCGCACTTCCTTAACCTATCTGGAATGTCGGAAACCACCCCCTCATACTTCACCACGCCACGATCCAACTGACTTTTCAATTGCAGGTCCGACAGCGAACTTGGATTGTCAGGATATAACCCACCAATCACTGTAAACTCGGCAGAACTTCCGATAGATTTCAATTCCTCGGCCGCTGCAAAAAACTCGTTAACACCTTTTTCGTTCAAAAGCCGCCCAATAAATAAAAACCTAACGACGTTTGCTTCAACTGGCTTACTATACGGAAACTCTGTCAAATCAACCCCTATTGGCCCCAAAACTCGGAATTTATTCATTGGTATATACGATCGTGATCGCAGGTCGTCTCGGTCCTGCTCATTCAACACGATTACACTGTGTGCAAACTTAAAACCGACGGTTGCAATAGCTCCATGAACAAATTGCAAGAACAATTTTCGATAGCTGAAGTCCTTGGAATTTTGCGTATATATAAAACCGAGACCTTCCAACATAGCTACCCTGCGGTTAACACCTGCAAAGAGACCAGCAATGGAGCCATACAACGAAGGTTTGAGTAGGCACGAAAAAACAATGTCAACCCGATATTTCTTCAACAACCGACTCAATTTAATTATGCTTGCCAACTCGCGAAGCGGATTAAAACTATTTTTTTTCAAATCGTATCGAACTGCAATAACACCCCAACTTTGAATTTCGCTAATAGTCTTCTGATCCCAGTCCGACGCAAATACAAAAATTTGATATTCTTTACTGACCAGAAGCTTGATGAGTTCTTTCCTAAAAATAAGAATATCGGGCCAGGCCCGTGGCGCAATAATTGCAATATTTTTCACTTTCAATTGACCCGCTTGAAACGAACAAAATAATAAATCAGACCAAACTCAAACCAGAAAATGAAATGCCTCCCGTTATTATGGAAGATTCCGGACACAACAAATGCAACCGCAAACCCAGCAACCAAAGCTTGATGCCACTTAAGGTTTTTTAAAATAAAACATATAAACATACCATAAATTATCAAAGGTATCCCAACACCAAATTGCGATGCCAAATCAATAAAAGTGCTATGAGCTTCACTACCACCAAACGGGCCAAAAACCCCTGAAAACGAGCCGACTCCATTCCCAAGTATTGGGGAATACAAAACCGCTTTGACTCCATTTATTATTAGATCAATCCTATATCCTCCATTATCAGCCGATCTCCACAGCGACCTCATAATCAAAAACAAATCTTGACCGTAGCTCAACCAAATAAAAACAAAACAAATAAGCACCAAACACAAGAAAACTATTGTTCTTCTTACGAAACTCATTCTATTCTTGTAAAATACTAAAAACAAAATCGAAAGGAATACAGCCAAACCAGCCTGCAAGAAAAAAGAGTCGCTACCGGTTATAAATCCGACATAAATCAAACAAGGCAACCACAGCGCAATCGATCGCGAATAATAATACGCCATCAACAGCATTAAAGAAGAGACATAAAACATTAGTTGATTCGGATCGCTTGCGAACCCAACGAATCGAGTTTCCGCATAATACCGAGGAAAAAAAAAGAAAGAAAATGAAACTAAAAAAATAAAAGAAAAGAAGAACAACCGTACAACCAACTTCTCTTGTAACTTATCCTTTTTCAACGCCTCAACAATTGAGAATGACAACAATGCAGCTAACGCAAATGATGGAATGTACTCCGGCTGTATATTTTTATGTCCAGAAAATAAATAGAAAAGACCGGTTACGACAGGAGCTAACAATAGAAAGACTAGAAAAAAATAAAATTTGACTACACCATCCAGATCGCTTGAAAAGCGGAAAAGATTTAGTCCAACTCGTTTTACAAGCAAGCCAACTGCAACGGCGATAAAAATTTCTCCAATACCGACAGGCCCAAAAAACCGGAGACTTGTCGCGTGGCTCAGACCCAGACCTAGGCCTAAAAAAACCTCAGCGGTTAGATTACGCCTTAAAAAAAACAAATACCTGCCTCTTCAGGAACTTAAGACATGAAAAAATAGCGGCACAAGCAATCAGTGTTCTGCTCAGCTCAGTGTTTCTCCAGAGGTTCCAGTAATTTTTTAATTCTCCGAGTTCCATTTTCAGGAGGGAGCTTGACAAACCACCTTCGCCGTATTTTTTTTTGTGCAAAAGCGTAAGTGTTTCAGACGAATGATGAAGCTCTAGTCCGTTTGCCGCCATCGTGAGCCATAATCCATAGTCTTCGCTATAACGACCACCCGTCGCGAAACGGAAAGGCACCGTTCGTCGAACCATCACTGTAGGGGTACTAAAGCGATTGGAGAACAAAAGTTCAAAAACTGAAATTTTTGACCAAACCGGATTTTCTTGTAAAGACTGTATCACTTCAGGAGTCTTTGACAGCGACACACAAACCTGATGCCCCGTCAGATCAGCCTTACTATTCTCCATATAAGTGAACTGTCGCTCGATTTTATTAGACGACCACGTATCGTCGGCATCTAAAAACGCAATGAATTTACATCTGGCGAGCGCCCATCCCTTGTTTCGAGCTGACCCCGCCCCTACATTGTTGGGTAGGGCAACTACCGAAATCCAACTGGCCCCATAGACATTCTGCAATTCGTGCAATTTGTTTAAGGTATCATCCTCGCTACAATCGTCGATCAGAATTAATTCTTGTGGTCGGAATGTTTGGTTGGCGACAGATGCTATGGCACGTTCGATTGTGCTTATACAATTAAAGCAGGGCACAACCACGCTTACATCGACTAATTTCAACGCGTTAACGCCCTTGTGAGTAGCTCATGTGACCGAGATCTTTCCGACTCCAATTTTCGATGAACAACTTCATAGTCGATTTTTTCCTCAATTAACTGCCCTAATGCCGCCTGCGTAGTTGTAGTGGTAACCAACCTACTCTGCAAATCTAGAATCTCCAAGATATCTTCAAATCGGCTCAAGCCCCGAGAATCATTTGCGAAGACAAAAAATGGTTTTTTGAAAATTATTGCAAACAGCATTCCGTGGAAGGAATCCGTTATGACATATCTTGCATTTTTTATCGCCAGCAGCCACTCATCGGGTGTTTGACACCGTGCATCACCTGAGTATTTCCCTAGCTTAAGTTGACTATTCAGCGTTACCTTATTCATCAGAAAAGCGCTGAACGAGCGCTTCGCAGAGTCCTCGTCCAGGAAATACGATGCCAGATAACCACCTCTGTCTTGCACGCTTCTGCCTGTGGTAAACCTATCGTAAAAACTGGGCAAAACTAACAGCGTGGGGTCAAGCACTGCATGTACCTCAGACGACACAAAAAGCTGAGTTTTGCAAATATCAACGCCTTTCCGCTCCCTAGTGGACAAAAAGTCAAAGTCGTCCAAGAGTTTTGTGATGCGAGGAATTTCGTCGACTGCTTCCCACTTGTCTACACCAAACGAAGCTGCATAGGCCAACTTGCGAATGGAAATGTCTTCGCCCAAGTCGAGAAAAAAAACGTTAAAATTACCATCGTTGATGTACGCATATCGCCATACCTGGTCACTTCCGACGATAATGGCATCCAATCTCTCCTCCATAACGACGGCTTTGAGATCATCCACACAAACTATCGGTTTGGTGATATTGGGAAATTCTTTTTTGATAAAATCACGGAATGCTGCTTTCCGGAACCGATTTACCCTCAAATTCTTGTAATTTTGGCCAGGCACCATGCTTATTACGTTAAAAATAAACCGCTTAAGTGGACTGATGTAGAATTTTTTGTTTATGAGGATTGGCTTCAAACCCATGAACTTTAGAAAATTAAAAAGAGCAAGCGCCTGTAGTACACCCCCATAATTATGACTTGGTGTCTGAGTCAATATACCGACCCTAGAAGGGTAATTATTCTCTTTCATCTACTCACTCTCTCGATGGAAAACGCGCCACAATCTCGTTGTAAACAGCTGTCAAATCACCTGCCCCTTGAACCGTTGTAGCTTTCCAAGAGTCTCCGCATAAAACAGCTAACGGTTTATGACCCTTTATGCTGTGTAAACGGCCCTTTGCTGCCTCTTTTAAGGGGCTTGAACTCATGTCTGGTTGATACTCGGTGATGAACGATCTGTTGTCACTAGACGTCAGATAACCATCGGGAAGATTAACTAAAACATCTGGAAATTGTGGACATCGATTCGATGGGGCCTCAATAGCCTTGAACCCCCTTTCAGTGCATTCAGGAAAGCTGTTAAAAGCGCTTACAATTTGCTTTATCACTTCTGCCTTACTTTCTCTCTGAACAGGACCTCCAAAGCGCTCACAGTCATTGACAAATATCCCATGCTGTCCATTACTAAAAGACATGCAAAACGCTAGCGAATTAGCTTTGTCGAAAGTGGTCATCGACTCATATGATGATTTTACAGCACCATTTCTCTTTAAAATATTCTTGACGGCGCCAGGGATCAAATGCTTAAATTTTTTAATTGCCGTGTACAGCACTCCCTTTTTCCGGCTGGGAACCTGCAGCCCGCTCTCCGAAAGAAAGACATTTAGATTCACACTGTACTTTCGCAGAGCCATCGAATGGTCCGAGACTAGAA
Source organism: Litorivicinus sp. (assembly GCA_965656605.1). Classification (GTDB taxonomy): domain Bacteria; phylum Pseudomonadota; class Gammaproteobacteria; order Pseudomonadales; family Litorivicinaceae; genus Litorivicinus. Next base: position 71,661 of record CBFHLC010000001.1, read on the forward strand.
TAATTTTTGTGCCAGGAAAGTTCGAAATTAGATTGCTTATCTCGTTATCAAGTGTGCGGTAGAAACTCTCAGTAGCACTAAGAAACTTTGTTGATTCAAGATTCAAAGAACTCCGCTCAAATTCAGGCAACGCTAAAGTTTCAGCGGTAACAGTTGATCTATAAACTAGCATACCAAAATCAATTTTCTGAGATTTAGCAAGCCGCACAAAAGACTTTGTCCGACGTGAATTCATCAACTCAAGCCTAGAAAAAAAATCGAATGGGTCGAAGAGTTTCTTTTCACCCAGCAAACTCGGAACACGCTCATCAACAATATAACCGTCCTCTCCAAGTTTTTTTGCTATCCACTTTGGATGGCACTGGTGTGCAGACACGCTTTGTCCAATTGGGCCCCCGCCACCGCCGCCAGACACAAAGAAACCTGATATGGCGGGTGCAGGAAAAGTCGTCGGAACGTTCATCACGCCTACTTTATAACCAGCTTCATTGATCCGATCCCAGATCGGAGTGACTGTCTCGTGCAGGCCAATAGTGTCTGATAGCTTATATTTATCGCTCCACGCGTGTGTCCCATCCGCCTTTGGACCCTCATATACCGCGCCAGTCCGGCTCGCATGTTGACCTAAGATAATCTCAGCCCAACCCCTACTAATCAGGTCTTCTTCCAGGTCGAGTGATTCCCCTGTGGCAATAAGACTTTGCAGATTAGGAGTCCACCCTCTTTGAAAAACTTCATGATCGACACCATCCATACCAATTACTAATAATTTCACTTATAAATCCCTCAAAAACCACTTCGTCGGACCAGCCCTAGTGGCGAGCTGTCAAGCTTTAATTTCTTCCATATAGCCCACCACAATATCGAATTCCAAGCCGTAAGACCGACGCTTGTAGAGATCGCGGCGCCCAATAATCCAAAACTCGGGATTAGCATTGCCCCAAGGATTAAATTTAAGACCAATGCAATTGCCATTGCACGAACCGTAATCATTTCATTACCCGTCATGTTGAGAATAGAACCAACAGATCCAAAGATAACGTTTGCAAGTTGACCGACGCTCAGAACGTACAAACTTGCTAGGCCGGAAGAATAAGCGGGCCCCAATATGAAATCGATTAATAAGTCTGCAAGTACTAGATAAATGCAAAATGGCGCTAGACCAATAATTAGTATAACTCTGGAGCTCCAGGTTACTAGTCGTTGCAGCTCTAATTTTTTTTCCAAGATAAACAATCGCGAGAGATGCGGTTGAAGCATCTGATTCACAGCAGCAAGACCAAATGAAATTAGCATTGTAAATTGAGCCATGGCGCGATAAATGCCTACATCTTCATCACTTGCCATCCAACTCAACATCAGTGTGTCTATGTAGGTTGAAAAAATCTGGATGCAAGAAAGAATCGCGAAAGGGAAACTGCGCCGGATCCAGCAATGCATCTTTGGCCGAGTCAGAGCAGCTGTAGGGTACTGGAGATTACTTTTGATATCCGAGATTATTTTCACCCCGAACAGGCCTAGAATCGCAGCCAGAAAGTAATTACCTACTAAACTACCCACTGTTAAAGTCTCGCCGCCGAAATTTATCGAAACGACCACCAAGGTCACGAGCATTAAAGGTCTAAATAACGCATCGTACATTTGCCCCAGAATTACCATTCTCAAACCCCGCAATCGAGCGGAATAACACTGAGCGACCACGATGAGTGGGATGCTGGCGGCAAGTAAAATGGGCTCAAGCAGAGAGTTGGGATTGATTGTGACTAGGTAAGCATAAATAGCTACCGCAATCACAGACGAGGTTTGTAAAACAAACGTTCTCACAGACGCCCAAAGATTTGCTACTTGTGCCGCATCCGCATCCGAAATCATCTTCGCAGTTTCATGAACAATCAACACAGGAGTCCCAAATTGAGCGACCACCACACAAACCATGACCAAAGCGATAAAATAGGAATAAAGCCCGAATGCCTCTGGCCCTGCCACACGGGCCACTACAATCGAGAAGATAGTCATCAACAACATCTGGGAGGCACGGAGCACAACGCTGATAAAGCCCTGCATTTCCAGCTTAGTAATTTTGGAGCTTTTCACTGTTATCTTTAATCCGAACCGAAACGAACAACCTCACCACGAGCGGTAAAAATCCACAGCAGCCTCGCTTGAGCAGAACAAGGCATAATTGCCATTATCGAAATCAACTTTTTGGAGAACCTTCAGTTAGCAGCCAGCGATAATCGTCGTTATCGCCTATAAGCCAACATACTGGTTAAGACGCTGCTGGCCCGTACAGCTCCATGTCGAGCCCTCGCAACAACTCACTCATGCTCAACACAACGTGAGTCAAATACTTTGGCTTCGCTAAAGTTTGACCGTAAACATTGGGCTGCACGAACCGGCGCATCTCTGACTCAAATCTTCCATCAGTCACCGCTTTTTCCAGACCATCAATGCGTTCGGCCAAAAGCGCCTTGTAAGTGGAAAGCCTGTAGTCCCTAACCTTCTGGGCTACCAACCTGGGAGCACATACGACGCCCTCGCGTTTCAACCAGGTTAGGTCCCAAATGTCGCGGTACCGAATGTATTTTTGCGACGCCACATACGACACCAGCTTGTCCGCCATAATTTCGGACTTTGACTCAGTCAAAACTAAGGTGTCTTGGTAGCCTGCGGGTAGAAAATGATAATTGTGAGCTAAGGTTCGCGGCTCACGGGTATGCGCATCAACCGCAGCAATTTCGAGTTTGATCTTTTGCTTAGGTATATCTCGGCGAGCGGGTGCCGTCGTCACAGCAATTTGCCACTTGTCGACCTGAACGCCCTCGTAACCAGGCTCACTCAGCAGGGACTTAGGATCTTTAACATCAATAGGAAGCCCGTAGCGGGGCCCAATGTAATCCTCAATGCACTGACTAATTTGGCTCAGGCTTTTAGCGTCAAACCTAGCCCCCCCAGCAAAATCCAAATCTTCACTGAGGCGTGAGCTGCCGTAGCAAAGCCGCAAGGCGGTGCCACCTTGAAAAGTTAGCTGGTCGAGAAGCCCAGCCTGATCTAGGCAAAACAAGATGTCGTAGTGCAGGATCTCTTTCTCGATCACAGCTCGCTGAGCAGTTCCGCCGACTTGTTCAAGTGCTAATCGAACGGTTTCTTCAAATATCGACACTAGCGTCACTCTTTAATAGATGAAGGTTACGCCCAACACGCCTGAGGTCCGAGAGCGCAGCGTTGCGAGTAGCTAGCCGCAACGGCCGGCCCACATCAACGCTTCGCTTAAGCAAGTCGGCCTTATCACGTGCCGAATGGGTAAACTCGATAACACCAAAAGGAGTTACAAGTTCTGAAGATCGCCCATCCGTCATTACCGTAATCCGGCCGACCGGAATCTGAGAAATCAAACCGTACTCGGCCAAGGCAGATTCAAGACTGACATAGCAAATATCCCCGCGGCGGGCTGTTGCTGCAATTTCATCAAGAAGATGCATGCGGCTGGCCCGCCCATCTCTGAACACGTAGACATCGCGGCAGGCTGACGTAAGACGACCCGTTGCCTTCAACCGCTGGATCGTGGACCTAAACGCAGCGCTCGATGAATCGGTAAAGAGTTTACGAAGGTCCCGCGTTCGATAGACGCAGCGGCCCCGGTCTTCAAATGCCTGTAAGACTCTGATGGTTTCGGTTAGCTTCATTCTTTAAGTCTACGCGAATGATGCAAAAATGCATCACAACTGTAAAGATATCACTCACCTCGGGTATTGCTTGCTATCTCGCTATTAAAGCGTCGATTGGGCCGCTTCCGGCCATCAGTACCAAAAACCTGTAGCCTTGCTAACTAGGCAAGCCGGCCAGTTAGGTGCAGAACATGACTCGCGTCACAACGGCTACGGGTCAAGCACTCCACCGCCCAGTACCGTTACTGCTAAAGCAATTGGGCAAACAACGCATGATCGACCAACTACTCTCTCGATTCGAAGGCGCCTACGCCGCCTCGACTATTCGCGCCTATCGCTCGGATTTCGCTGACTATCAAGCCTTTTGTACGGCGACCCACGCCACGGCGCTAGAGCCCAATTCGCAAGCATTGGCGGACTACATTAACCACATGGCCAAAAGTCAGAAAAAAGCCGCCACCATTCAACGGCGCATTGCCTGTCTAAGCCGACTTTTCAACTTGGCAGAGATTCCGGACAAGACCAAGTCCGCGGATGTGGTGCTCGCGCTTAAACGCGCTTATCGCGAATTGGGCACAGCACAAAAGCAAGCAACGCCGCTGACTCACGAACATTTACAACAGCTGCTGAGCGTATGCGACGACTCTTCCCAGGGCAAACGCGATTCGCTCATGTTGCGTCTGGGTTATGAGACGATGCGCCGACGCTCAGAAATCGTCACCTTCAAATTCGAGGACTTAAGCCACTCACCACGGGGCACACCCATGCTGAGGCTTAAGCGCTCCAAAACCGACCAATACGGCAAAGGTAAACTGATTGCAGTATCTGCGGGATTAGCCGCTGCAATCGCAACGTGGCAAGAACACTGCCCAGATCCCTCGGGATTTATTCTACGAAGGTTTACCCGTAGCGGATCCATAACCGAAAAACCCATGTGCGCAGCACAGATCAACTTAGTGGTGCAGCGGCTGCAAAAACGGGCTGGACTGGATCACCTACCAAATTTTTCTGGCCACTCATTTCGAGTGGGCGGAGCGCTGGATCTACTCGAGCGCGGCGTACCAATCGAAAAGATCATGTTGCACGGCGGCTGGAAAAGCGAAACCACAGCTTTACGATATTTACGTAGCTGGATCAGCGATGAGGCGCTGATGATCAGTTGACTCGCGAGCATAAACGGCTCGCGGCAGACGGTTTCAGTCCAATCGCCGAAACTGCATTACCTCGTCACGCTTCAGCCCAACCAGATGAACCTCTTCACTGCTGACGATCCACTCGCTATTTTTCTGCATCCAGTCTGTCAAACCTTCAGGCGTAACTCGAGCCACTTGAAGCCGCTGCTGACGCACTTCAATCACGGGCTGACGAAATCCTACGCGTTCGACTCGCAGACCTCGCCTACGGGTAAACCCGTAATCAATGCACCACCAACTGAAACTGCCGGCAATAACTGCGACAAACAACAAGACGCCGGTGTCAGCCACATCAAACTTCCGACCGAACAACGCCACAATCAGAAAGACCAAGACACCCCCGGACTTCCAGTAGGTACGGTCCTCTGCGCTATGACAGACCAGCTTCATTTAACCTCGGACTTTAAACGCTCAATCTCGGCTTCCAGCGCTCGATATTCGTCTTGTTTTCGTTGTAACAGCGCTGCTGCCAGCTTGACTCGTTCAGCCACGCCACTGGGAGTCAGCACGTACAAATAGCCCAGCTTATGATCAGATTTGGCAAAGCGATCTGCACGCACCATGCCCGCTTCGATTAATGCCTTTAGTGCGTAGTTTGTTTTGCCCAGCGCCATCCCCAACGCCTGCGCCAGTTCGCGCTGGTTGCATTCGGGATTCGCCTCTAGGGCTTTAATCACGCGATAACGGGTTTCGTCGGGGGTCATATTTTGGCTTTGGGCAGGCTACCGCACGGATCGTGCTGTTCAGCGTCCGTGCTAAAGAGAGGCAAGTTCTAGGACTTGTTCAGGTCGTGAACTTACGGCATTAAGCTGTTCAAAACAAGGATAATCTCTCATTGAGATGCTTTTATTCGATAGGGAGTTTGGCGATTGAAATCAGCCGATCCGCTGCTGAATCAACTCGAGCGTCCGTGCCATCGCGCCACGGTGCTGCTGCATCAAAGCCGTATTCACCTGGCCGTCGAGCTGCAACGCATGTTCCACCGCCACAGCCAAACCTTGATCATCCACATCCACCAGCGCACCAGCTTCCAAGGTTTTGAATACCTGTGGAAAGTTGTACCGCGACGGCCCGGCCAATATCACCGCCCCGGCCACCGCCGCCTCGATCGGGTTTTGTCCGCCATGCTTGATCAGCGTGCCGCCGACAAAGCACAGCTGGGCCTGGGACAACCATCCACGAAGTTGCCCCATCGCATCACCCAACACCACTGCAGCTTCACCCGCTGGTTGACTCGATAAACGAACTAGCGGGAATCCATGGGCCTGGATCTGCCGTGCCACGGCGTCAAAGCGCTGTGGGTGGCGCGGGACAATCAGTAGGCGTAAATCTGGGTGCTGAGGCGCTAGCTGCTGCATCGCTTTCAAACAGGCCGCTTCCTCCCCCTCGTGGGTACTGGCCGCCACCCACCATACGCCTCGCCCCAATGAGTCATCTGGCACCAAATCAGGTAAATCGTATTTTAGGTTGCCGATCACCTGGGGGGCGTTGGCGCCCAATCGCTTGAACGCATCGGCGTGCTCTGCCGTCTGCGCCAGAATCTGCAAAGATTCCATCATCGGGCGAGTGATCGAGGACAACTTGGCGTAGCCAGCCTCGGATTTGTCGCTCATCCGGGCATTGACGAGGATCGCTGGGATTCGTCGTTTTTTGGCCGCGGCAATCAGATTGGGCCACAGCTCGGTTTCTACCAGTATCAAAGCCTGCGGCTGCAGTTGCCGAAACCAAATCGTCCACACCCAGGGCAGATCGTAGGGTAAAAACGCGTGCAAACAGTTCGGCGCCATCGCCAAGATCTGATCACGGCCCGTCGGCGTCGTAGTCGTGATCAGAACCTTGTGATCCTGGGCTAGCTGTTGCGCCAAAGGGGCAATGGCACGGGATTCACCCACACTGGCGGCATGAATCCAAATGGGTCGCTGAATTTTCGGGACACCCCAACCCAGACGCTGCGCGGCACCCCAGACATCACCAGCATATTTTCGGGCAGAGCGGGCCAGCATGATCGGCGCCAATAGAGTCAGCAGGATTGTGTACAGGATTCGCATGGCGGCATGGTAGCATTTGAGGCATGGACAGCGCCGCACTTACATCTATCCCTAACCTAGTCATCGGTGGCGGCATTGCAGGCCTGTGGGCCCACGCCCGTGCTAAGGCCTGCGGACTACCCAGCATTTTGATTGCGCCGGAATTGGGTGGGGGACAGACGCTATTGTCCCAAGGCATCATTCACGGCGGTACCAAATACGCCTTGAATGGCGCGTTAACCGGCGCGAGTGAAGCGATCAAAGGCATGCCCGAACGCTGGCTAGCCGCCCTGAATGGTACCGGGGAAATCGATCTGACAAATGTTCAAATCGCCAGCCGCCATCAGTTAATGATCAACAACGACAGCCTAGGCGGAAAAGTCACCCAGTTCTTTGCCTCCAAAGCCCTCCGCGGTCGAGTGGATACAGTCACGCCGCCTGAATTCTTACCTTCCAGTGCCAAGGTCTATCAGCTGAATGAGCCAGTCATAGATACCTGCTCCTTGATTCAAGCGCTGGCACAAACTGATGGCATTTACGCAGGCCATGTTGATCAGCTGGATCCCGAAACTGGCGTGGTGACTTTGCAATCAGGCGTGCGTTTGCAAGCCGAGAATATTCTGCTAGCCGCAGGCGAGGGCAATGAAGCCATCCTGAAATCTAGCCAAATCCATTCGCCCCGGATGCAGCGCCGCCCACTACAAATGCTGGTCGGGTTCGGGGACTTGCCACCCTTGTGGGCTCATATCGTCGGTACCGGCAGCAAACCGTTAGCTACCATCACCACCCACAACGGGGCCTGGTACATCGGCGGAGGCATCGCCGAGAACGGCGTTGAGCTGAACGAAACTGAATTCCTAAAGCAGGCCCCCGCGTCGCTAGCCAGACTAATACCCAGCGTGGATCTATCGAGTGTTCGCTGGGAAAGCGTTCGCGTTAATCGGGCGGAGCCCGCGAGTAAAGACAAAGCGCGTCCTGATCATCCCTACTACAGTCACCAAGGCCGCCTAGGCATTGCCTGGCCAACGAAACTGGCCCTATCACCTGCCTTAGCTGACCAAGCGCTGAAACATTTTACTGGCGGCGCTCAGTCCACGTTGGACTTACCCATGCCACCTATCGCCTCTACACCCTGGTCACAACATGCTTGAAAAGCGCCGCCTGGCCGAAGGCTTGTATACCAGTGTGCTGGGCCTGGGCACAGTTAAACTGGGCCGCAATCAAGGCGTCAAATATCCACAGGCCTTTGATTTGCCTGAAGACGATCAAGTCCGAGATCTATTTGCCTGCGCACAAGAGTTAGGCATCAATCTAATCGACACCGCACCGGCCTATGGATTAGCGGAGGCGCGCATCGGGAAGTTATTACCTGGCCAGCGTGATCAATGGATCTTGGGCAGCAAGGTCGGCGAGGGTTTTGATGGCGAGAGCCATTTTGATTTCAGCGCTGTCGGTGCTCGCGCATCGTTAGAGCGCTCACTGAAACGCTTGAACACCGATTACTTAGACTACGTTTTGCTGCACTCAGATGGGCAGGATCAAAGCGTATTAAACAGCGGTGCCTGTGAAGCATTGGTCCAAGCCCAACAATCCGGTTGGGTTCGGGCGATTGGCATCAGTTCTAAAACGCTAGCCGGTGCACAGCAAGCACTGGACATGGGGATGGACATCGTAATGCTGACGATCAACCCAGAGTACCCAGACGAGATCCCTGCCGCCCAACAAGCAGCCCGACAAAACGCCGGTGTGTTGGTTAAAAAAGCCATGGGGTCTGGACACCTAAACGCTCAAGAATCACTACCCATGGTTGCCGCGACCTCGGGGGTCAGCGCTATTATCACCGGAACATTAAATCCTGCTCACCTGCGCGCGAATGCCCAGGCACTTATCCAAAAGGACTGATTTATCATGCTAGACGCCATTCAACACGGACTGCAGCAAAGCTTGGATCACAAAAAAGCCATGCTGGAATCCACTGAGCTGCATCAACAGATTATGGACGCTGCTCAGCTGTGCCGTGACGCGTTAGCCGACGGATATAAAATCCTGTTGTGCGGTAATGGTGGCAGTGCAGCCGATTGCCAGCATATTGCAGCCGAATTAGTGGGCCGGTTTGAAGTAGAGCGCGACGCATTGGCAGCCATCGCCCTGACAACGGATACCTCGGCCCTGACCGCCATTGGCAACGACTACGGGTATTCAGAAGTCTTTAGCCGCCAGGTGGCTGGCCTAGGCCAGACCGGCGATGTTTTGATTGGCTTTTCAACCAGCGGCGGCAGTAAAAACGTGGTTCGTGCATTTGAAGTAGCCGCACAAAAAGGTGTTCGCACCATTGCGATGACCGGTTCCAAGCGCGGTGTAATGGCTGAGATGTCTGATGTGTGGGTCGCCTGCCCCAGCACCCGCACCGCCAATATCCAAGAGGGTCACATAACCATCGGGCATTTGATCTGCGCCCTGATCGAAGCTTAACGCTGAGCCTTTTCAATGATGCGTGTGGTCGAGACCCCGGCCACCACGCCCAGCACCTGAACACGACCGCCATAACCTTCGACAATTTCGTGACCGACGACTTCACTAATATCCTTGTAGTCACCGCCCTTAACCAACACGTCCGGCTGCAGGGCACTTAGCAGCTCTCGCGGCGTATCGGTATCGAACTCGATCACATGATCGACCGCTGATAAACCGGCCAACACCGCCATACGTTGATCAGAGTGATTCACCGGTCGAGTGGGTCCTTTTAGCTCACTAACTGAGTGATCTGAATTCACCGCCACAATCAGGCGATCGCCCAGACTGGCCGCCTCGTTCAAATACGACACATGCCCCGCATGCAAAATATCAAAGCACCCATTGGTGAACACAACGGTTTCGCCAGCGGCTTGATAACTACGCACCCACCCTTGTAGCTGTGCGACATCCGCGGCCACGCCACTGATTTCGTGGGCACGAGCTTCTGCCAGCTCGCGGGGTGTGACCGTTGATGTACCCACCTTGGCAACCACAACCCCAGCTGCGGTATTGGCTATCCGGCAAGCCTCTTCTAATGACTGGCCCGCTCCGAGTGCACCGGCCAGTGCCGCCACTACCGTGTCACCCGCACCGGTCACATCCGCTACTGCCTTGGCTTCGGTCGCGATATGAACTGGCATTTGATTGCGCTGGTACAGCGACATGCCTTTTTCGCTGCGGGTGATCAAAATTGCCTGCAGATCCAACTCATGGATCATGCGTTGCGCCATCGCCGCTAACTGATCCTCATCCGCAGGTATGCCGGCCACCGCCGTCCACTCGCTGAAGTTCGGCGTCAACAAGGTCGCACCGCGATACTTTCGCCAGTCCGTCCCTTTCGGATCAACCAGCACCGGCAGATTTTGTTTTTTAGCTTGTGCGATTAGCTGGTCTACCTGCGCCAAGGTTCCCTTGGCGTAGTCACTTAACACCAACGCATCCAAAGATTCGGGCAGTGATAATAATTCCGGGGAGCCTTCGAAAGCCTCTTCAAAATCCACACGCATGACCTGATGCTGACCCGCCAGCACGCGTAGCTTTAAAATCGTTGGGCGGTGCGGATCAACATGCAGATCGGTTTGAATGCCCCGCCGCTGCGCCTCGCGAACTAAGGTTCCGCCAGCTTCATCCTGGCCGATTAGTCCGGATAGCTGAACTTGGCAGCCCAACACCGATAGGTTCAGCGCCACATTTGCCGCACCGCCCAGACGATTTTCCTCAAACCCCATTTTCACGACAGGGACTGGTGCCTCTGGACTAATGCGACCCGCATGACCCTGCCAATAGCGATCCAGCATCACATCGCCGATCACGGCAACACGAGAATGAGAGAAATCTGGCAAACCTTGCATGCGAACTCCTTGATCCATGACCACAGGATACATGGGCCAAGGGAGTCCGTGATAGGCTTCCGCAAAACAAGGCGGACCATGGCAACACAACATAGCGCAATCAAAAACCTGGCAGTCAATTTCGGTATATTGCTGTTGAAGCTGGTCTGCCGATTACCGAAATCTGCAGGACGCGTCGTGGGTTGCATGCTGGGTCGACTCACCAAAGCGCTATCCAAAGACCGTCGTCACGTATGCCGCACCAATGCGGCATTGTGCTTTCCAGAACTGAGCCCGCAGCAACGCGAAGCATTCGTCACCCAAGTGTTCGAGAACAACGGCATCGGGCTGATCGAGACTGGCTGGGCCTGGTGGGCAAACCCAAAACCGTTTTGGGATTCGTTAGAAGTCGAAGGGCAAGAACATCTGGACGCCGCATTATCCAAAGGTCGGGGAGTCCTGTTGATCGGCGGACACTATTCAGCGCTGGACCTGGGCGGGCTATTGTTTGCCAAGATTGCACCGCGTTTTGCAGCGACCTATCGCCCACACAACTTTCAGCGTCTAGAGGATGAGCTGCAAACTGGCCGTGGGCGGTTTATGGATCTGATTGATCGCAATGACATCCGCAGGATTTTTAAAGCGCTAGATCAAAACCAAATCGTATGGTTTGCACCAGATCAAGACCTGGGCGGCGATCATGCCCACGTGTTTGCTGATTTCTTTGGGGTGCCGGCAGCGACCAATGCAGGGCTGCGGAAAATGGCACGTCGAGGGGCGGTGCCGCTGAGTATTTCGTTTCACCGTTTGAGTTCGGGGGGGTATCGGCTGACGCTGATTCCGTGGCCAGAAGCAGCGGAATTTGATGATTTACAGTTCGCCCAGACGATGAATGGAATCATTGAGGGGCAGGTCGCCCGGGAGCCGACTCAATATATGTGGGTTCACCGCAGGTTTAAGACGCGGCCAGGCGGTGCTGAACCAGTTTATCCACCGCACTAAAGGATTTACCTATTATCTTCATACCCAGTCAAAACTTTCTGAGCAAACGCAATGAGACTGGTCCTGTTGTTAACTGGAACACGAGGTAGCCGAAACCGATCAGACTCGGTCGAGGCTCTACCACGGCGCATGGTCGTCGCATTATCAAAACCCGCATCTCGAACCCACTGATCATGAGGTTCTTTCCACGCGCCGTAGGGATAGCAAAAGGCATCGATTGGCTCGCCAACAATGTCTGCCAAAGCGCGCTGACATTGACCCAGCTCGTTTTGAATCGCAGCGTCTGTCGAATTCATAAAGTTCAGATGGGTGTGAGTATGCGCGCCAACCTCGTTCCCAAATTCGTTCCATTGGAGTATCTCATCCGCATCCATCAGCAAATTCTTAGCAATGCCCTTTGACTCGTCCCATTGGTTATAACCGCCTACTTGTCCACTAACAAAGTAACAAGTCGCGGTGAAACCATATTTCTCAAAAATAGGGCGTGCTGTGTGCAGTGTGTTTTTGTATCCATCGTCAAAGGTGAGACCCACTACTTTTCCAGTTTTTTCATTCGCAAGGTAAGGCTTCAAATCACGCATACTCAGGGCCTTGAAACCGAGCGTCTTGAGCATCCACATTTGCCGAGAGAAAGCGCCAGGCGTGACATGCAAGCTACGCATGACCTCGCCACTAGGAACCTCCGAGATCGAGTGATACATCAAAATCGGGATCATGCCAGCTTGCTCATAACAGTCTGCCAAAAGCCCCGCATGGGCGTTGCTGTCAGGCACGCAGCAACCCACTTCGACTCGGGAAGATCAAAGATCGGCGATAACCGCGCTTGGGCATAACGACGACGTCCAGAGGTGCTGAAATGCTGAGTCCACTTTCGACCTTCGACAAGATCTAGACCCGCAACCACTGCTGTCTCTGACAATGAAAACTGCTCAACCGTATGAGCATCAACAGACTTCAACAATTTCAGTAACAAATCATCGGCCTGAGTCAGGATCTGCGTATTCTGCCGGGTCAAACCAATGATCGCTGAACCCCACATCTCTGTTGCAGGATTCGACACCCAATTATGGTATGGAGCAAAGCGTTTTCGACCCAGTATGCGACCTTCGTTTCGGAACAATACGCAGGTCTTTTCTGAAATCGCCGCCAAGAGATAGCCCATGCCACCCGGCCGTAAAACGATATCAGAGTCCGTAAACAGATACTTATCAGACTTGATTTGCTGAGTCGCATAAATGAGAGCCTGAGTTTTGACTCGGAAGTGATATTGGCCAGCCAACGACCAATCGCTCACCTGATTGGCAGCAATTTGCAGAGTCTGAACATTTGACCCAAGGGCACGGTACCTTTCGGGGCGGTCACTAACGACCAACACCTGCATATCAGACGGAGCTATTGCTGCCTGGTAGAACGCAGCCTGCCAGTAGAAGGGATCGTCTCCGTAGGCAATTAAGACCCTCATGCGCTTTTATTCTCGGCACAATATGTTGACGACGAAGCTAGCAATAGCAACATTAACCAATAAAAGTGGCTATCGCCGCTGTCTAGGAATGATGAGTTGAACAGACAACTGATAGCCATGGCGATCACAACACCTTGCAGGATTCGATCTTTGTGTCGAAGTGATCTAAAACCATAAGTTAGTAAAAAGCCGATAAACAAAACAAAGGCTAACGCTCCACCCTCGGCCGCAAATAATAAATACTGCTGATGTGGATTATCACCCACGCCCCACGGTCGCTCAGGATCGCCGACTTGTTCCACTGTCGTTCGATAGCTGCCAACGCCGTTGCCAACTACCGGGGACATCTTCCACGACTCAATGGCGTTTCGATAAAACTCTAGCCGATAACCAATAGAGGAACCTTTGCCGGATTCGAAGTAAGCCACGGTGTTCGACACTGATTGGTTAACACGAGAATTAAATCCGCTGTGTAGATAGTAAGCTGCGCCAATCCCGGCAATTGCAAACACCACACCGGCCATTTTCAATTTAGTTGATGAAAGCTGTGTGGCCAGATACCAAAGCAGTAAAGTTACCGTCATAACGTAACCGGTTCGGCCCGTTTCGATAAACAAAAGTGAGCCCAAAGAAAGAGGCACGGCAACCCAGGCTATGTATCGACGCCAACCGCCCTCCGACAGTCGCAGTAGCGACCAGTAAAAAAAGACTGACGTAGAGACGCCAAAGAATATTCGGTTCTTCAAGCTCAAATGTGCGCCACTAACATGCATCCAATCCAGCCAAAGCGCGTAGGTCGCGAAGACTGATGCGAGCAAAGCGAAGTACATGGCCTCGCTTGCAAACACCTTACCCCTAATTGATTTGGCAACGATCCACATCACAGGTAGAAACAGAAATTCTCGGTATTTCCGCAAAGTTTCCGAGACGAACTCTGGCTCGCCGACGCTCCATAGTGCGCTGAATGCCATCCAAGCAAACAAAGCCAGACCGAACCAAAGTCCCGCTGGCAGTAACTTCCATTCATTCAATCGATAAAGCCGCGGTGAAAGTAAACATCCGAGCAGCAAAATCACCATAAAGGCATTGGTCAAAGCAATGCCAAACAGCACGATCGAAATCGATGCCCCTACCAGCCCAATGAGAGCTATTGAGTTCGAAAAGGTGTCAATTTTGGTAGAGTTCATTGTGTATTTCCGCTAGGTCGAGCCATGTAAACTGATTGCCCGATGAGCGAGCAACCCCATCAAGCGCTGATAGTATTTCGTGAAACAGTCTTGAGGGAGGGGACTCCGGCGATACGCAATAAATCGATGCCAAATGCCCTGCCACCCCACAATTCTCTGTCACCACAGCAGGAATCCCGCTCGCCAAAGCCTCCGCGACTACCATTCCATAGGGCTCACTGCGTGCCGGGTGGACCAAGACACGACCCCATTCACTGGGATTCAATTCCTCAACCCACGGCTGGTTATGAATCCACTCGCGACCGGCCAACAACTTTTCTAGACCCGCGTCTTGTTTTGCACCCACAACTGACAAAGTTAATGCGCGCTGCCTCCGTGCAATTTCCATAGCTTCGATCACTCGATCTAGGCCCTTGCGATGATATTCATGCCCGATAAACACCACATCCGATTTTGGGTTCGGGCAGGTTGGCATCGGTCCACTGACTGCAGGCCAAGCGATGGGTCCGAATTGAATACCACGGTATTCACGCTGCAACTCGTTTTGAATCTGCTGTGAATTGGCTAGCACCGTTACGCCCGGCCCTAACAGCTCGCGCTTCTCTAGCCACAACCAAGTAATCAGCCTAGGTGATAGCCACCATAGCTTTCGCCGCTTGATGGGTGCCATCGGTGGGCCATGGAAAGTCGTAAAGTCATGAACGCCCGTCCGCTCATGGCTGTGAATCACCGTATTAGGCTGGTGTTTCCAACCTTGCTGGCGAACCACCTTTGTCACTCGTCGGCTAAAGCGCAACATGCTGAGCCAACGCGGCTTGGGGCGCGTCGGGCCCAACTCGATTACGTCGATTTTTGAATCAGGTTGGTGGTAAGCCTTTTCGCACAGAATTGTGATCTTGCAGCCTTGCTTGGCCAATGCATGGGTCAGTTCCCACACATAGCGCTCCATCCCACCGACTGAACCGAATCGCTTGACCACATGAACCGCGTGCATCAGCCCAGCTTCTTGGTCAGGTCTGTGTAATGCTTCTTTGAGATTTCGAGATTAAATCGATCCTCGATCGCCAATTTTAGACGGACCTTTTTATCGCGCTTGGTCAGGCGGTAGTCCGGGTCTGGCTTGAAGTTGCTCTCGCCTTCTTCGGCCACCCACTGTTGCATTAAGTCAGGGTGCGTACCCTTGAACGGCCTTAACACCGCAGAATCAATCTGCCCGTAACCGTCGAACTTCGCTTGGTCTTCGCCCCAGTACTGCCCCACATCACTGACCTTGGCAGCCATTTTGGATTTGGGTCGCACATGCCCGTAATGGTAGACGTTACCACCGGCATGAACGGCTCGGGGGTAGCGACCTTTTTTGTTTTTATCCATCACGACAAAAAACAATCCATCGGGGGCGTAGCTGCGCACACTGGATTTAATGATGCGCGGAGCGCGGCGATAGCCCGAGATACCTAATGTATTTGTATCGCCGTAGAAGTGGAAAAAGTCGAAGAACATGGCCTCGACCTGGTCGTTGTCTTTGAACATTTCCATTCGAGCACGAATGTTTTCAATTTCATCCTGATGCAGAACTTCATCGCCCTCGATGTATAGGCACCAATCGCCTGTACAGTTAAATTGAGCGATCATTTTTTGCTGGCCGTAGATGTAACCACGATCGCGCATGTTGTCGCACCACTGGGTGTGGATGATGCGAATTTTGGGATCAGCAATAGCTTCGATTTGAGCTTGAGTATCGTCATCGCACGGCCCTAGCGCGATTACAAATTCATCGACTAATGGCAGAGCTGATTTGATGGACTGAACGAAGGGATAGCCCAGCTTCACGCCGTTTTTTAAAAATGTGAAACCGCTGACTTTCACTGATCATCCCTTAAAAGTGATTGCTCAGGCTGAATTCGCTTTTCGCGCAGTACGCGGTCTAGCTTCGCCTGATTCCGCGATAATTGGTGTCGCGTCTCTTCTTCATGATGAAGGTGCAGGACCGTGCACGCAAATTTGCCCAATCGCACCCGAGCGCCAGCATGAATACACCGGGCGGCAAAGTCGCTGTCCTCTTTGCCCCACCCTTTAAACGTTTCGTCGAATCCACTCACCTGCAAGGCCATGGCACGCGACACGCCGACATTGCAGGTGCGAACGGCTGTCCATGCCTTTGGCGTCATGTCACGAAGAGGGCCCAGCGGAAGGGTGCGCAACTTTCGATGATTTTGGGTTTCATTAATGATAGCCCGCACATCGCTTGATTGAATGGCGCGCTGAGTTTGTTCCGGTGACAGCAACAACCGATTCCCCGGAACCAGCCGATTAGCCGCAGCCAATCGTAGGTGGTTTGCCACAAAGGTGGGCGGACAGATGCAATCGCCATCAATCATCACTAGCCAATCTGACGTTGCAGCCTGTATTGCCCGATTGCGCGCCTCGCCGGCGCGAAAGCCATCGTCTGGCTGCCAGACATGCTCAATGGCCGACCAACGATCCTGCCAGCGTTTTATCAGCGTTGCCGTTGTTGAATCCGATCCAT
The DNA here is from genome assembly GCA_965656605.1 of Litorivicinus sp. Classification (GTDB taxonomy): domain Bacteria; phylum Pseudomonadota; class Gammaproteobacteria; order Pseudomonadales; family Litorivicinaceae; genus Litorivicinus. Next base: position 88,572 of record CBFHLC010000001.1, read on the forward strand.
CGTCTGCAATGAGGACCTGATCAGGCCTGCGCGTCTGCCGAAACAGCGACTGCAAGACTAGGTCAAGCGCGCCAGGCCAGTTGTAGGTCGTAACGATGACCGAAACGCTCAACGGCCCAAATTCCATAGCTTGGCGTATTTATAAAACGTTCCGTGGGCATTGGTTATTGATAGCAAAAGCCCATGGGCGCCGTCGCGAAATCCCTGCTTGAACAAATAGGTTTTCACGAAGGCTGCGAATCCCTTAAGCAATGACAACCCAATGGTCGCCTTACGCCCATTCGCAAAATTTTGCTGAGCCCACGCGCCTGAATACAGATCGATCTTTGCCAACACTTGGCTCAAGTCCGTAAACGACTCGTGACCCATCGCGCCTTTCAACTTAACTGGACTACCCGATACCAACACCCGCTCGTGCACCAGGTCGTCGCTAAACGCCGCACCGTCGCGCTTAAACAAACGCAAAATCCAGTCATCGCCCCAGCCCGAATATTTCATGACTCGGCCGCAGAAGCTGGATTCTCTGAGGATCTCAGCCGGCGCAACGTGCGTCTTGATGTGCTGCTGGATGGCCTCGGCCAACTCGGGTTCAATCCACTCATCCGCATCCACAGACAACACCCAGTCTTGATCGGCGTAACTTAACGCTCGATTCTTTTGCGGACCAAAACCGGGCCAATCAGCCGTCTGATGAACCTCAGCGCCCAAGTCACGTGCGACTTGTACGGTGTTATCGGTACTGCCCGAATCAACAACCACGATCTGACTGCAAAACTGCAGTGATCCTAGACAACGCGGCAGATTATGCGCTTCGTTTTTGGTAATCAGAATGGCACTGACCGGATAGGTGTCAGACATCCAAAGCCTCCAACACCTGCTCAGGGGATATGTCTGCAACACTGTCACCGGATAGGTATTGGCTGGTATCGGCCTTGGGCCCTACCAAGCCAGGATCCGTCGGGCCAAATAGCATTACCAGCGGACGCTGCAGTGCATCGGCCAAGTGAGCGAGGCCTGTATCCACCGCCACCACCGCATGCGACCGCGCGATCGAATTTTTGATGTCGGTTAAGCTGCAACCCGCCCAGACCCTAGCGTTAAGACCACTGGCGATCCGTTCCGCACGAGCGACTTCGACCGCTGAGCCCGCAGGAATATTCAGGATGTAGCCCTTGGCGTCGAGTGCCTGGGCCAGCTCGCACCAGTCGTCTTCTGGCCATTCTTTATCGGCACGACTGGTACCATGGACTAACCAGACCTCTTTACTGCTGGCATCTGTGCTGGCAATCCCAGCATCTGCGGTGCTGTTTATCTGATAGCCTAGAACCTGAGCAAATAATTGACGGGTGCGCTCGACCGCATGCAATTTTGTATCTACCGAATATCGATGGTTGTAGGTGTAGCTGGCAATTCCCTCGCGGGCGCTGTGCTTGTCATAACCATGCACCTCGCCATGGGCCAGGCGGGCAACCAACCACGCGCTTTTCAGTAGGCCCTGGGCATCGATCACCAAGTCGTAATCACGACTGCTGAGTTCACGTCGGTAGGCGATGTATTCACGACTGAACCAACTGGCAAGCGGGCTTTTTTTCCAACCACGGATATTGGATCGGATCACGTCACGGACTGCAGGGTGCCAGGTCGGAATCTCGGCGAAAGGCTTTTCGGCCACCCAATCGAATTCGATATCAGGAATGGCCGCCTTGGCATCGGTCAAAGCCGGCAAGGTATGAATCAAATCACCCATGCTGCTGGTTTTGACGATTAGCACCCTCATGCCATCACCTGATTCATGGCCTGCACCACCGTCTCGGGCTGCAGTGACTGCATGCATTCGTGATGTTTCAGTGGGCAGGTGCGCTTGAAGCAAGGCGCGCAGCTGGGTCGGCTCCAGACCACCTCGGCTTGCTCAGATAACGGCGGTGTATGTTCCGGGGATGTCGGACCAAACACTCCCACCAAGGGCACCCCTAAAGCGGCGGCGATGTGCATCATTCCAGAATCATTTGCGATGGCAGACTGACAGGCTGCGATCAGATCGATTGACTGACCCAGACTCAGCTGGCCTGCATGGTTATGGATTTTGGATTGATAGGCCTGCGGCTGGGCATTCATAATCGCAGCGCAATCATCGGCCTCGGAAGGGCCGCCCACCAGCGCCACTTCGTAGCCGGCTGCCAAAGCGCGCAGCGCGACCTGAGCATATCGATCCGCCGGCCAGCGCTTGGCGCTGCCAAAAGCGGCACCGGGCGCAATCGCAACCGTCGGGGGCAGATCAATTTGTCTCTCTGGCGTCATCGCAGGGTTGGGCGAGCTGGGTGATACCCCAAAATGCCCCGCCAGCGCGGTGTAGCGATCAACCATGCGGGGGTAGGCCGCCTTGTCGAGTTTCTGCTGATGGGTCAGAGCGCCGTAACGCATCTCGCCTCGCCAACCGACACGTTTGGGAACGCCGGCCATCCAAGGAATCAGTGCGGATTTAAACGAGTTGGGTAAAACGACGGCCGCATCGAATGACGGCAGAGTGTTTGCGAAAGCTTTTCGCTGGCTCCACTGCAAGCCGCCGTGGGTGAACGGCGACTCGATGACCTCGTCCACCGCGTCTAAGCGCTGCAACAAGGGGGATGCGAACGCGGGACCGAGGGCCGTAATGTGGACATCTGGCAGCCGGGCTTTGAGCGCCTGCAACAGCGAAGCACTCATCACCATGTCCCCCAACCAGTTGGGGGTCACTGCCAGTAAACGCATGGCTTACTTACAGATCGTCAACCAATCCATGCGCGCAGGATCGCGGCCATGGACGATATCGAAGTAAGCGGTTTGTAGCTTTTCAGTCACCGGGCCGCGCGAGCCTGAACCGATCTCGCGGCCGTCCAGCTCACGAATCGGGGTCACTTCGGCTGCAGTACCGGTAAAGAACGCCTCATCCGCCACGTAGACTTCGTCACGGGTGATGCGCTTGGCAATCATTTTGTAGCCGAACTCTTCGGCCAGCTGCATGACGGTGGCGCGAGTAATACCGTCTAGGCAGTTGGTTAGTTCAGGCGTGTAGATCGTGTCGCCCTTGACCATAAAGAAGTTCTCGCCGCTGCCCTCGGACACGTAACCCTCGGTATCCAGCAACAGGGCCTCGTCCGCACCGCCGCTGATGGCTTCTTGTAGCGCCAGCATCGAGTTGATGTAGTTACCGTTCGCCTTGGCCTTGGTCATGGTGATGTTGACGTGGTGGCGGGTATAGCTAGAGGTACGCACCTTGATGCCGCGGGTCAGGTTTTCCTCGCCCATGTAGGCGCCCCATTCCCAGGCTGCGCAGATCAAGTGCGTTTTTAGGTTGTCCGCACGCAGACCCATGCCCTCGGCACCGAAAAAGGCCATCGGGCGCAGGTAGGCGCTGTTTAGATTGTTGTCGCGAACCGATGCGATCTGCGCCTGATTGACCTCTTCTTTTGTGAAGGGGATTTTCATGTTCAGGATCTTGGCCGAGTTGAACAGACGATCCGTGTGCGCCTGCAACTTAAAGATCGCAGGGCCCTGATCGGTCTGGTAGGCGCGGACACCTTCGAACACACCCAAACCGTAGTGCAGGGTATGCGTCAGCACGTGAACCCGTGCGTCGCGCCAAGGAACCATTTGACCGTCGAACCAAATCAGACCGTCGCGGTCGGCAAATGAAGGTGTCATGTTGTACTCGCCTCTGTGTTTAATTATCGCTCATCCAGTACTGCCAGGCGTCCGCAATTTGGATTGAGGCCTGTTGCAGCGCCGCGGCCTGAACCGGGGCACCCAGCGTCAAGCGATGGGACATCGCGCGCATGTGCAGATAGGCATCGGACAACGCCTGGGCCATAGGGGTCGGCATCAGGTCACGCGCAGCTAGGGTCTCTAGCAGGCGCAGGTTGTCACTCCAGCGGGTCAGCTCGGGGCAGTCCAAGGCAAACCGTAGTGCCAGATATTGTACGATGAACTCTAGGTCAACGACACCACCTTGACGGTGTTTTATATCCAGCTCTTTGGGGTCCTGACTGGCCAGATGCGTGCGCATCTTTTGACGCATGCTCAGCACGTCCTGTTTGAGCGCGTCGGCATCACGTTTAAAGCACAACACCTGATGACGAATCTGATCAAAGCGTGGTTTTAGATTGGCATCCCCGGCAACCCAGCGGGCCCGCACCAGCGCTTGGCGCTCCCAGGTCCAGGCCTCGCCCTGCAGGTATTTGCGATAGCCCTCGGCGCTAACCACCAGCACGCCTTTGTTGCCACTGGGCCGCAGGCGCATGTCGATCTCGTACAGCACCCCTGATGTCGTTCGCACACTAAGGATTTGCATGAAGTTGCGCACCCAACGCTGCAGATATTGTTGGCCGCTGATGGGTTTATCGCCATCCGTCTCGGCATTCTCGTCAATGCCGTGGATCAGCACCAGATCCAAATCCGAGCCGTAGGAGAGCTCTAACCCACCGAGTTTTCCGTAGCCAATGACCGCAATGTCGCCATCGATACGCCTAGGTTGGCCGTGCTTGGCCTGGACCTGTTGATGGGCCAGACGACAGGCCGCTTTTAAGATCGCCTCTGCCGTCCAAGTCAGATGATCACTGGCCTCGTTGATCGCGCGCTGGCCCAGCAACTCGGTGGCCGCCGTGCGCAGGGTGTGAGCGGCCTTGAACTCGCGCAGCACATTGAGTTGCTGTTCCTGATCGGTAATGCGTGACAGGCGCAGGGTTAGCTCGTTTTCGATCTTTTCCGGATCCGCGGCCTCGAACAGGCTTTGGGCATCCAGTAACTCGTCCAGCATGGCCGGCATTTGATTCAGCTGCTCGCTGATCCAGGGGCTGGTGCCTAACAGGCGATACAACAGCTGGCGCGCCTGCGGGCTTTCATTGAGCAAGGACAAATAGGCGCTACGCCGAGCAATGGTGGCGACCAGTTTCAGGATGCGCGGAGCCAGCTGTTCCAGCTCTGGATGATCGGCCAATTCGGATTTCACGAAACCCACAAATCGATTCAAACGCTCGGTGCTAGTGTCATCCAGACGCTGAATGGCAGCATCGTTGAATAGGCCATCGATCTGCGACTGCAACACCGCAGGGCAGGCCTGTATGGGTTCGGGCTCTGCGGTTTCGGGCTCGACCACCGCCTCGAACGCGTTTTGGATTCGGGTCCTGACCTGTTGTAAATCCGCCTGCCAATCGGGGTTTTGCAATGCCTGCGCGATACGTTCAAGCGCATCCGGATCGGTCGGAATTTTATGAGTCTGACCCAGCTGATCGCACATGATCGCGTGTTCTAGATGGCGCAGAAACCGGTAGTCCTGAATCAGCTGGGTGGTGTCGATATCCAGGCAAGTTTGCAGCACCTGCGCGGCGGCCAGCCATCGCGTGGTCTGCAGCTGGGCGAAGCGTCCGCCATGAATTAGCTGCTGGACCTGCACGACAAATTCGGCCTCACGAATGCCGCCGGCACCGCGTTTGATGTCGTCCTCAAGGCTGTTCTTGGCCACCTCTTGGCGAATTAATGCTTTGAGCGCGCGCAGGGATTCAATCGCGCCAAAATCTAAGTAGCGGCGGTAGATAAACGGCTTGATATCCTTTAGCGCGTTTGTACCAACACTTAAGTCGCCGGCCAACGGACGCGCACGCAGCATCGCCATGCGCTCCCAAGGGCGGCCGTGTTGCTCGTAATAGCTCTCGAAACGTTCCCGACTGATGCTGGTCGGCCCGGCACTGCCCCAGGGGCGCAGACGCAGATCGACCTGAAACACACGGCCAAAGCCGGTCAGGGTATCCAGCGCAGGGGTGACTTTTTTAATCAGGCGGGCAAAGAAGTCTTCAAAGGTGGTGGATTTGCGCCCCGTGGTTTCACCGTCAATTTCATGAACGAAGATCAGATCGATGTCGCTGGATAGATTGAGCTCCCAGCCACCCAGTTTTCCCATGCCCAGGGCGCATAAACCTACCGGGTTACCCTGCTCATCCGCCGGATCACCAAAGCGTTCAGCCAACTGAGGCCGGTAGTAACTCAATGCGGTATCGACGGCGGCCGCGGCGACCTCGGACAAGGCTGCGCCGATGATTTCCAACGATTGGTTTTGCTCGAACTCGGCACGGATGATTTGCGCGAACCATTGGTTAGCCGTGACCCGCAAATGCCGATGCAAATCGGCCTCGTCCGTTATTTGATGATCGAAGCTGGCCCGAATGTCGTCGGGGTTTAGTGCGACGGGGGCGAATTGGGGTTGGCGGTCCAACCATTGGCTGTATGACATGGGATGTTTTTAGCAGACGTAGGGCGTGGCGCACAGTATCCGACTGGCAATGTCCTTTATTTGTCCTTAAATTACTTATAAGACAGTTATGGGACATTTAGTGTGGATTGGCGTGAGAACATTATCGATTTGATTCGGCAGACACCGACTGGGCTGTCCCGTGGCCAGATCCACGACCAGCTGAATTTTCAGATTCACGAGAAAACCCTGCAGCGCCGCTTGAATCAGCTGATTGTCGAGCAGCGCATTCAGCGAATCGGCCAGCGCAAGGGTGCTCGTTATTTGCCTTTGATCACCCATGGCCTAGACGTGGCGGAGCCCAGCACGCCGGCCTACTCGTCAGAGGCGAAAGACAGCTTGGCGTTTTTAAGAACACCTGCGTATTCACGACCACCGGTGACTTATCGGCGGGGCTGGTTGGACGACTATCAGCCCAATGAGACATTTTATCTGCCTAAACAGACGCGTGATGGCCTGCTAGCCGAGGGCCGGCGGTTTGATCAAAGCTTAGCGGCAGGCACTTATGCTCATGAGATCGCCCAAAAACTGCTGGTGGATTTGTCCTATAACTCGAGCCGACTAGAGGGCAACACCTACTCCCAATCCGATACCCGGGAGTTGGTCAAAAACGGGATCACCGCGAAAGGAAAGGCCGATACGGAATCGGCCATGATTTTGAATCACAAAGAAGCGATCGAGTTTTTAATCGAGAACGGCTCCGACGCCGACCTCAGCAGCCTGATGATCAAAAACCTGCATCAACTGCTATCGCAGGACTTGCTGTCTAACCCCAGCGCCTGCGGACAAATTCGCAGCATCCCCGTTCGAATCAGCCAGTCGGCCTACCTGCCCTTGGATAACCGGCATCTGCTATCTGAGCTTTTGGAGTTGGTGCTAATCAAAGCGCGCCAGATTGAACACCCGATCGAGCAAAGCTTCTTTCTACTAATCCACCTGTCCTATTTGCAGGCATTCGAGGACGTGAACAAACGCACTTCGCGCCTGGCCTGCAATCTGCCACTGATCAAGGCCAATCTGTGCCCGCTTAGCTTTACCGATTTAGAACCCAAGGATTACACCGCCGCCTTACTGGCCGTCTACGAGCTGCAAGATGTGGCCCCGATGCGCGAGGTCTTTGCTTGGTCATATTTGCGCTCGTGTCAGGAATACAGCGAAATCAAACAGTCGATCGGCGAGGTGGATGCATGGCGACTGCTCACCCGACGCCAGCGCAAGGCCGCAATGGGGCAGATTATTCGCGAAGGGTTAACCGGGCCTGCGATTGAAGCCGGATTGCGCACGTTCGCTCGCGATCAGGGGATCGAACAGATTGATAAATTCGTCGCCATGACCTTGCAGGATCTGGCGTTTTTACACGAGGGGGCAATTGTTGGGCTGGGCGTGACGCCATCTCAGCTGGCGCACTGGCAGGGCTTAGGCCACCCCGATCCGGTCTAGCTGATAATCCCCACTCAACACCCGCTCAACACCCGCTGGCACCACGCTGAATTTTTCAGATACCACTGCACTGTTTTGCGCATACCGGTCTCGAAGGTTTCCTGCGGCGTCCAATCCAGCTGCTGCGCCATCTTGGTCGAATCAATCGCGTAACGGCGATCATGACCCGGGCGATCCTGCACATGGGTGATCAGCGAGCGGTATTCAAAGTCCGCCGGCGCCAAGTCCTGCAGGATGTCGCACAGCGTGTGGACCACATCGATGTTCCGTTTCTCGTTATGCCCACCGATGTTGTAGGTCTGGCCAACCTGACCGGCGGTCACGACCCGATACAAGGCCCGCGCATGATCCTCGACATACAGCCAGTCACGAATCTGATCGCCCTGCCCGTAGACCGGCAAGGGCTCGCCCGCCAATGCTTTGAGGATGACGTGGGGGATTAGCTTTTCAGGAAAGTGGAAGGGGCCGTAGTTGTTTGAACAGTTGGTCACCAACACTGGCAGGCCATAGGTGCGCGCCCAGGCTCGGACGAGGTGATCAGAGCCTGCTTTGCTGGCCGAATAGGGCGAGCTGGGTGCATACGCTGTCTGCTCTGTGAACAAGTGCTGATCCGCATCGGCCTGCTCGTCAGGATGGGGCAGATCGCCGTAGACCTCGTCCGTGCTGATGTGATGAAAACGAAAGGCCGCCTGTTTAGCATCATCCAAGCGTTGCCAGTATTCGCGGGCCACCTCAAGCAAGGTAAAGGTGCCCACCACGTTGGTTTCGATAAAGGCCGCAGGCCCTTCGATTGAACGGTCCACATGGCTCTCGGCCGCCAAATGCATCACCGCATCGGGCTGATGCAGATCGAACACTCGTTGCAGCGCGGTGCGATCGCAAATATCGACCTGCTCAAAAGCATAGCGCTGCGAGTCCGCAACAGAATCCAAATTGTCCAGATTGCCGGCGTAGGTCAGCTTGTCCAAGTTCACGACACTGTCGTTGGTGTCGTTGATGATGTGCCGAACCACCGACGAGCCGATAAAGCCGGCGCCACCGGTCACTAGAATTTTCATGGATTAATCTCGTTCTGAATGGCTTTTTTGAAGTCTATCGGAAGTGTTGCGTCGGCGTTAATCTAACGACGGGGTCACGCGGCCCACCTCGGCCAGTGTGGTCAGACCCGCGGCGACCCGCCTGGCACCGGCCACACGCAGGGGGCTCATCCCGCCTTTCCAGGCCTGGGCGCGCCAGTGCTCAAGCGAAGTGTCGGCCTGGATCCCCTGCCGCAACGCATCGTCTAACTCTAAAATCTCGTACACCCCGGCCCGTCCGTTGTAGCCAGTGTCCCGGCAGTGCTCGCAACCGATTGCCTGATAGGTTTGTGCGGGTGCTGGGGCATTAAAGGGCGCAATGAACTCACTCCACGCCTGCTGATCGGTATCGGTGGGCTGTTTGCAGTGCGAACACAGGGTTCGGGTTAACCGCTGGGCCATCACTCCAATTAAGGTCGCCCGTAGCAGGTAGGCCGGCACGCCTAGCTCGAGCAATCGCGTGATCGCACTCGGGGCGTCGTTGGTGTGCAGGGTGCTGACCACCAAATGGCCGGTTAATGCCGCCTGCACCGCCATGTCGGCCGTTTCACGATCGCGAATCTCGCCGACCATAATGATGTCGGGGTCCTGACGCAGCAGGGATTTCATGCCCGCCGCAAAATCCAGCCCGATGCCATGTTGAACCTGCACCTGGTTAAAAGCCGGTTCAATCAACTCGATCGGATCCTCGATCGTGCACAAATTGACCTCGTCACTGGCCAGCTCGCGCAGCGTCGAATACAGCGTGGTGGTTTTGCCCGAACCCGTGGGCCCGGTGACCAGGACAATGCCCTCGTTACAACCGGTCATGCGCCGCCACGTCTGTAAATCCTGCGCACTGAATCCCAACGCACTGAAGTCTTTTTGCAGCACTTCGGGATCAAAAATACGGGCCACCAGCTTTTCACCAAAGGCAGTGGGCAGAGTCGATAAACGCAGTTCCACCTCGCGCCCAGCGGGGCTACGAGTCTTTAGGCGGCCATCCTGCGGCTGACGCTTTTCAGCCACATCCATCCGGCCCAGTGCTTTGAAGCGACTGACCATGGCCGCGCCAATCTGCGCCGGCATTTTATATACGCTGTGTAGGACGCCATCGATGCGCAGGCGGACGTTGGCTTGCTCACGACGAGGCTCGATATGAATGTCGCTGGCGCGCTGCTCAAAGGCATATCGCAGCACCCAATCGACCACCTCGACAATCGACTGATCGTCCGCGCTTGGACGGGCATCGGACAGATCCAGCAGCTGTTCCAGATCAGATAGCCGCTGGGCGTCACCCTTTTGGATCGCCGCGCCGATGGACTGGGACAGGCTGTAGAACTCATCACGGTGACGCGCAATCTCAGAAGGTGGCGCCAGAACACGAATCACGCGGCGTTTACTGACTTGCTCCAGCCCCGCAATCCAGCGGGTATCGGCAGGATCGACCACCGCCACCGTCACCGAATCGGCGGTCAGCTCGAGCGCTAAAATGTTGTGGCTTTGTGCGAAGCCCGCGCTCATGACCTGCGTGACGCTGGCCACATCGGTGTTCAGCGGATCAATGCGCTGGAAAACCCAACCAATTTGCTGGGCATACCAGCGGGTAAAACGGGCCTCGTCCCAGCGCTGGCCCTGTACATCGGTCAAGTCCGAGCTTCCTAAGGCCTGTAACGCAGGCAGGTGGCGCGGCATTTTGGGGGCCGCTTCATTCAGGACGGATTGATCGAACACCCCTTGTTCCACCAAGGCGTTTTGGAGTTGCGGAAGTTCGAGTGCAGGGGCCAGTTCAGACATGCCTGAAGTATGGATCAGATTAAAGAGTTTGCTTGGGAGGTTGGACCGATGGGACGAGGGGCGTACGTTTTCACAATAACTAACAAATTGAGGTTACATCCGATGCGGACGACTCCAGCACACAACATCGCGCAGGCTATCGCAAATGTTGAACAAGACGATCAACCCACCTTGGTCACTAGCGAGCGGGGCAATGCCATTTTAATCAGCCAATCCCACTGGGAGAGCCTTCAAGAGACGCTGTATTTGAATTCCATTCCGGGATTGGCCGAGTCTGTTCAGCAGGCCGCGGCAGAGCCGATCGAGAACGATTCGAGTCGACTGCCTTGGTAAGGAGCCCAAAACTATGCAACCTATGACCCGAGTCACTGAACTCGAGCATGCCGGTGGCTGTCGCCTAAGTCTTACTTTTAGTGAAGGCACATCAGGTACAGTTGATCTAAGTGCGGTTTTAACCGGACCCACTGTCGCGGGCCTCAAAGATCCCGATTTTTTCAGCAAAGCCATGATTGGGCCCAGCGGCGAGATTGAATGGCCCGGCGACATTCATTTTGATGCCGAGGGTGTTCGTCGCCTATTACGCGAGCAACGCTAACCCATCTGCTCCAAACACAACCCAGCCACATTGGCATTGCGCTGTTGGATTCGCTCCAGCACCGCCGGTGAAATCTGTGCAGCACACCGCTCGGCCTGCTGCCAGTTAGGCCCTTTGATCCGATCCAATGCGCGGCCCAATCCGTCCAAGTCAGAGCGATCCGCAGGGGACTTGCGCCCTGCCAACAAATGGCCACGCTCGGCCTTAGAGATCGATCCGATATAACAAGGAAATGCTGCGGCCAGCTCGGCCGCAAGCGCCAACACGTCAGTCCAAGTGGCATCCACCGCTTCAATTTCGATCTCGGCAATGGGACTGGCGGCCTCACCTACGCGAACCAACCCCTGATCCAACACGACTTCACATCCCTGAGCGTGCCAAACCTGCCGCGTTACCTCGTTTGACGACACCGCCTGCAATGGCCCCACGGGTATCGGCAACAGCGTGGCATCAATCGAGAACTCTGCCCGCGGCCAATTCCATTCCTTGCGAACCACCACACCCGATTGATCCGGCGCAGGACCCTTCAGCGTTTGTTCAATCGACGCACCATTGCGACGCAGGCGCAAACCGTATCCGTTGGCGGCCAATGCCTGATCTGCGGTATCAAAATAGGTATTCACCAAATGGCGGATCTGCACGCTCGAGCCCAACATCGGTGTCAAATCGGGCACATCACCCAGCCAGCACAGCTTTATTTCTTGTTCAATCATGTCGCCAGCTTACACAGCACTTGCCGATCCTGCCCCAATTCCCGAGTATGGGGGGATGAATTCGCAGGACTTTCGCGCGATCGCGCCCTACATCCACGCCCATCGCAACAAGCGCGTGGTCATTATGCTGCCTGGCGAGGCGATCGGTGCGGCCGACAGCCTGATTGCCGACGTCGCATTGCTGCACGCGTTGGGCCTGAACATCGTTTTGGTGCACGGCTATCGCCCGCAATTGGATGCGTTGATGGCGCAAAACGGTCTGCGTCCGGAATTCCATAATCAGCGCCGCATTACCCCCGCCGATGCTCAACCCCATGTGCTGGCTGCCGCCGGTGCCACCCGTTTGCAACTCGAGGCCGCGTTATCCCAAGGCCTGCCCAACACGCCCATGGCGCATGCCAAGATTCGGGTCGTCAGCGGCAACTTTGTTCAGGCGCGTCCCTTGGGCGTAATGGATGGAGTCGATATGCAGCACACCGGCACGGTGCGTTCGGTGGATCGTCGTGCGATCGAGCGACACTTAGCCGCCAACGATCTGGTGTTGGTCAGCTGCCTGGGCCACTCAGCCACCGGCGAGATGTTCAATTTGCGCCTGCACGAAGTCGCGCAAAAGCTTGCGATCAACCTAGAGGCCGACAAGCTGATCGTTCTGGGCAAACACTGGCCCGCCCAATTTGCAGGCGAGCTGCTGCGTGAAATTGCAGCCGGCGAATTGCTATCTGCCCTGCCCGATCGCGAGGGTCCCAACGAGATTTTGGGATTGGCCGGGGATACCTGTCAGGCCGGAGTCGAGCGCGTTCACTTATTAAATTGGCGTCAAGATGGCGTGCTGCTAGACGAGCTACTAACCCGCGACGGTGTTGGCACGCTGGTCTACCGCACTGCCTATGAGCGGCTGCGCCAGGCGACTGCCGCAGATATTGGCAACCTGATGGACTTGCTCAAACCGATGGAGCAGGCCGGCTGGTTGGTCAAACGCGAGCCCGAACGTTTAGAGACCGAAGTCAGCAACTTCTATGTGGTCGAGCGTGACGGATCGCTGATTGGGTGTGCCGCGCTGTACGCGCTGGACGATCATCATGCCGAAATCGCCTGCGTTGCGGTGCATCCGGATTACCAAGGCGGGGATCTGGGTGATAATCTGTTGGCCAGATTGGAGCGTGAAGCTCGCAGCCGAGGCATCCAACAAGTGTGGGTGCTGACCACGGTGGCTGAGCACTGGTTCCAAGAGCAGGGATTCAAACCGGCGCAGGTCGCGGATTTACCCGACTCACGCCAAGCGCTGTACAACTATCAGCGCGCCTCAAAAGTCTTAACAAAACCCTTATAGGATCACTATGAGCGATAACAAACGTAAGTACTCGTCGATCATCGTCGACGGCGTCCCCCAGGCCCCCAGCCGCGCCATGTTGCGTGCGGTCGGCTTTGAAGACGACGATTTCAAAAAGCCCCAGGTCGGCGTTGCCAGCACCTGGAGCATGGTCACGCCCTGCAACATGCACATCAACGACTTGGCAGGCGAGGCGGTCAAAGGTATCGATGGCGCCGGCGGTAAAGGCGTTTTGTTTAACACCATCACCGTGTCTGACGGCATCAGCATGGGCACCCCAGGCATGCGTTACAGCCTGGTCAGCCGCGAAGTGATCGCCGACTCGATCGAGACGGTCACCGGCGGCCAGGGCTTTGATGGCATCGTGACCATCGGCGGTTGTGACAAAAACATGCCCGGCTGCGTCATGGCAATGGCTCGTCTGGATCGTCCCAGCGTGTTCGTCTACGGCGGCACCATCAAACCCGGCGAGCAGCGTCGCGACATCGTCAGCGTATTTGAAGCAGTCGGCGCCCACGCCGGCGGCAAGATCGACGACCAAGAACTGATTGCTGTCGAGAAAACAGCGATTCCCGGCCCCGGCTCGTGTGGCGGCATGTACACCGCCAACACCATGGCCAGTGCGATTGAAGCGATGGGCTTGTCACTGCCCAACTCGTCGGCACAAGAAGCGGTCTCGGGCGACAAGCTGGTGGATTGCCAGCGCGCAGGTGAAGCGGTTCTGAACCTGATCGAAAAAGACATCAAGCCCAGCGACATTCTGTGCAAAAAGGCAATGGAAAACGCGATCACCGTGGTGATTGCACTGGGCGGATCGACCAACGCGGTGTTGCACCTGTTGGCGATCGCACACGAAGCCGACATTGAGTTGTCACTCGAAGACTTCACCCGCATCGGCAAGCGCGTCCCGGTACTGGCCGACGTGAAGCCATCCGGCCGCTATCTGATGAGCGAGCTGATCGCGATTGGTGGCATCCAGCCGGTCATGAAGACCTTGCTAGATGCCGGCCTGCTGCACGGCGATGTGATGACCGTCACCGGCAAAACCATGGCCGAGAACTTGGCAGAAGTTAAGCCGTATCCCGCCGAGCAGGACATCGTCCGCGCGCTGGACAACCCCATCAAAGCCGACAGCCACCTGCGTGTGTTGTACGGCAACCTGGCGACCGACGGCGCAATGGCCAAGATCACAGGCAAAGAAGGCACCGACTTCACCGGTACCGCCAAGTGCTTTGATTCAGAAGAAGAGTCACTGGCCGCTATCCTGAACGGCGAGATCGTCGCAGGTGACGTGGTTGTGATTCGTTACGAAGGCCCCGTCGGCGGCCCGGGTATGCGCGAGATGTTATCGCCCACCGGTGCCATCATGGGCAAAGGTCTGGGCGACAGCGTCGCACTGATCACCGACGGTCGCTTCTCGGGTGGTTCGCACGGTTTCGTGATTGGTCACATCACGCCTGAAGCGGCGACTGGCGGCACCATCGCGCTGGTTCAAAACGGTGACAAGATCACCATTGATGCGGTCAACAACACCATCAATGTCGACGTCAGCGATGAAGAGTTGGCCGAGCGTCGTAAAGGCTGGAAGATGACCAAAGAGCGTCCGCGCAAAGGCATGTTGGCCAAGTTCGCAGCCCTGGCTGCGCCGGCCAGCCAAGGTGCAGTGACTACGCCTAAGTTCGACTGAAAAGTTGAGTGGTAGGTGAGAGGGGGAGCTTAGGCTCCCCTTTTTGTTGGCGCGAAAAAATTACTGGCCTGCTCTTCAAATCCAACGGGCTGCAAGCTTTTGAACCGTTTCAATAGCTGTGTTCCAGCTAGCGGGTGCAGCGTCGTAAATAAGCGGTCCGATGAACTGGTTGTATCTTCGTTGATGCCTCTCATCGGTCGTCAGCAGCGACAAACCCACTCGCAGTTCCGCTATCGGATCCAATGCGAAGTCAGCATGCCGATTACCAAAGTTGCGCCTATCAGTTTTTATAACCTGCTTGACCAAGTCTTTGCATTGAGTGGCTGGTTCTGCCTCACTATAAATAACGTGAAGGTCGTATAAATGGCGGATGAGCGTTTCGTCATCAGCTCGAGAATCATCCCTTCTGGATAAGGCAGTTCTCCGCAACAAAGCAACGAATTTCTCAGCTGCAATTGAGCTAATACTCACGCATTCCATACTGCGTACTTCTTCGTCCCGCTTGAGTGCTTTTGCATACAAAGAGCTCAAAGGCATCTCAAGTGTATTTTCCAATAATTCTGATTGAGTTAGCTCGAGCTGAAGGTGAGGTCGTAGCGCTGCAATTTCATTTTGTGCTCGGGGATATTCAATTAGAAACTGCTGATACTTGCTCTCGTTCAATTTCTTCGGCGCTTTTACCAATGCAAACACATCAGAACCCGCAATGAGGTCCAAAATCTGCTGGTGAAGCCATTGCAATATCTTTTTCTGCTGACTCTTGGACTGCCCACACGCGCTTTGATCCAAAACGATCTTCATATCGATATCTTCAGACATTCGGAACGTGTTTTGGTGGGCTTTGGATAAACAAGTTCCTCCTGAAAATACCAACCGAGCTCCAGCAATCCTTATCTCAGAAATCTCTTTCAGAAGCTGAGTAGCCCAATAGTCTTTTTCTACAATAGCCGGGCTGCTGATTCCTAACGCATCTGCCACATCAAGAAAAAGTGAGGAGTCAAGCTCTCTCACGATGTGCGAACTACGTTCAACTCAACTCCGGAGACGGCTATTCGGCGGTTGAAGCGCTCTAGCACAACCACCTCAGCACGCGCTGGGATCTGAGTAGACCCTGCTTGGTACTGCTCCGTCATCTTTGAGGGCTTCCAGTCCACATCAAGGCGACTAAGAGCCTCTTGGGCGACCTGAATGAACCCTCCTTGAGCGGCCAGCATCGGCTGATTTGTGATGCGGTTGAGCCGCGCTTTGGCGTACAAACCATAGCCGATCTTAATCAAGGTACCGTCCGCTACCAGCTCCCGAAGCGCTCTACCGATTTGGTCGTACTCAGCCAACTTCCTAAAATCAGATCGCAAAAAAACCTCGCGCCTAGAGCGCGATATTTTCAAAAGAACTTTTGATTTCAGTGAGTTGCGCTTCATTGCATGCGCCCTAAGTTGCCATCATTAAAACTTAGCAAAGAATACCCAACAGGGGTACAAAAATACGACAATCAGGAAATTAACATGACGTTCAATCTAGCTGAAAAACGTACAATTTTATGAATTTACTGTCGTATTTTTGCATGCAATTTAGTTGCACTCACCGGGCAACGTAACCCACTAATATTTAGGAAAAGTCATTCTGATACTCGTCACGCAGCAAGTTCTTCTGAACCTTTCCCATGGTATTGCGCGGCAAGGCCTCAACCACGTGCCAGGAGCGAGGCAGCTTAAACGCGGCTAACTTCTTGCGGCAGACCGCTTCGATATGCGCTAAATCCAGCGGCGTAGAGCAAACCAGTACCGCCACAATGCCCTCGCCAAAATCGGCATGGGGAACGCCCACCACCGCTGACTCAACAATTCCCTCGATGTCGTTCAGAACATCTTCAATCTCTTTGGGGTAGATGTTCAGGCCGCCCGAAATCACCAAGTCTTTACCGCGCCCGACAATCGAGACGTACCCGTCCTCGGATAAGGTCGCCAGATCGCCGGTAATAAAGAAGCCATCTTCGGTGAACTCGCTCGCGGTTTTCTCTGGCAATTTCCAATACCCCGCGAACACGTGATCTCCATGAACCTGCAACGAGCCGACCTCGCCTGCCGGACAGGCAACGTCATGCTCATCTACAACCCGTGCGGTGACCCCTGGCAATGCTGGCCCGACACTGCCGGCACGACGATCGCCGTGTAGTGGGTTGGAGCAGCTCATTCCAGTTTCAGTCATGCCATAACGTTCCAGAATTCGATGCCCCGAGCGCTCAAAGAATTCGTTCGAGGTTTCTACCAACAACGGCGCGCTGCCCGAGATAAACAAGCGCATGTGTGCTGCGCTGGCCTGATTGAACCGCGCATCCGACAACAGGCGCGTGTAGTAGGTCGGAACCCCCATCATCACGGTGCAATCCGGCATCGCCTGCATCACCGCATCGATGTCTAACTTGGGCAACAGCACGACTTTGCCGGCATTAACCAGCGCCAAGTTGAGCGCAACAAACAGGCCGTGTACGTGAAACAGCGGCAATGCATGCAACAAGGCATCCTGACCCGAGTAGTCCCACGCCTGCGTCAGCATCTGAGCATTAGCCGCTAGATTCTGGTGAGTCAGCATGGCGCCCTTGGGTTTGCCAGTCGTGCCAGAGGTATACAGAATCGAGGCCAGATCAGCGGGCTGTCGTGGGATAGCCGGACCAAAGCCTTCGCTTTGCTGCTCAAAGTGCTCGCGCAGGCTGCCACCGTCCAGATCCAAGGTGGCGACTTGGGTGCCACCCAGACGCGCAGCAATGGCTTCTGAGGCCTGCGCACGTTGCGTGGTGCAGACATGAACCCGCGGCGCCGCATCGCTTAAAAAGTACTCGATCTCGTCATCGGTGTAGCCAGAATTCAGCGGCAAATAGGCCGCCCCCGCTTTCAACACACCCAAATACAGAATAACGTTCAAAAAGTCTTTATCGACCTGAACTGACACCCGATCGCCAGGCTGTACGCCGTATCCAGCCAATACCGCCGCCATTTTATCGGCCGAGTCCAACAGCGCTTGCGCCGTTAGGGCATCGCCACTCAGCGACTGCAAAATCGTTTTCTCTGGGACCGCCTGCAAGGCCGTCTGAATCGTCGAAAATAGGTTAGCCATGGGCTTTTCTCGCTACGTTTAATTGTTTTTCTAGTGTTTTAAGAGAGGCAGACAAAGTGACTTCGCCGCGCAACAGCAACGCCTCATGATTCGGAACAATTCGGTCGGTCTCGTACAGGTAGTTCACCATCATTCCGAAACTTCGTGACTGACCGGCCTCGCTGGGGTCGGCATCCACATGAATGTGCTCTAGGCGCGCACCGTTACCCAAATGGAAGCGGGCCACCGGATCCAGCGGCTTGTCCCGGCGAAGTCGAGTCAGGTAATCCAGGCATATCAGTCGAGCTTGCTCTGGATCACTGTGCGGATCCAAGGCGATACCCTCGCTTTGCGCCCATCTGCGCAGACCGGGAACCGGCGATAGGGTCACAAAGGTTTTTAGCTGGGGCAGCGCCTGGCTCAGTTGGTGCACGACCTGCTTGATCAAAAAATTACCGAACGAGATCTGTGCCAGGCCGCGCTGACAATTGTTGATGGAATAAAAGACCGCCGTATCCGCATCAGACGCATCCGATTCGGGGTCATTGAGCAAAGGGGTGATCGAGCTGGAAATACCTTTTACCAAGGCCACTTCAACAAATATTAGCGGCTCGTTGGGCACCGCAGGATGCATGTAGGCAAAGCAGCGTCGATCCGACGCCAGCCTACGCCGTAGATCCTCCCAGCCCTGAATCTCGTGAACCGATTCATACTGAATCAGCTTCTCTAACAGATCAGCCGGAGTCGTCCAATCCACTTGGGTCAAAGTTAAGAAGCCTTTGTTGAACCAGCTGGTAAACAAATGCACGAAATCAGCATCGACCCGCCGGCGCACCGCGCGATCCAACTCTAGATCCATAATTCGCTCGCGCAGGCGAATCAGCTCTAACGTGCCATTGGGCGCTGAATTCAGACGCCGAAATAACTCCTGACGCCGCGGCTCAGAGGCCTCGTGTACCTTGGCCGCCAGATCCGGATCGCGGGCGTATTCCTCAAGCGCGCCGGCTAGCTGTTGGTGGTCTACGCCAAAATCGGTATCCAGCAGGATCACAAACTGAGTTAATTGCTGAGCACTCATTCGACCCAGACCAACGAAAATCCCACTGGCCAGAGCCAACCCAGTCGCCTCGCCTCGGCTCGAGATCAGCTCATGACAGTCCTTCAGGACGGCCTCGACCGGATCACCATCACGGCTTTCGACCAACTCGCGTGCCCGCTGAGCAATCTGTTGAAACCACTGACCCAACGCATTGCTCATGTCATCAGACTCCCCAGCTCTGGAATCCGGGTATCCAGTCCCAGCTGCTTCATCATGGCAAAGGTCGTGGCAATCGACGCGCTAACCGTCGGAATCCCGGTGCGATTTTCAATCGCTTGTATCGCAGGCAACGAGGGCATCTGCACACAGCACGAACCGACAATCACATCCACATTATTCAGGCTAAGCCGATCGATCAGGCTAAGCGGCTGCAACGGATCCTGCGCGGCTACTTCCAGATTGTTGGCGATCTCTAATGCGACCCGATCGAGCACGTTGAAGCCCTCGTGCTCGAGATAATCCACGACCTTTTGCGCCAACGGCTTCATGTAGGGAGTCACAATCGCGATGTTTTTGGCCCCCATTAAATGCAGCGCATCAACCAAAGCACCGGCCGAATTAACGATCGGGCTGGCGCCACCCACTGCGGCCTCCAGTCGTGCTTGAGAGGTACGGTGGTAACCCAGACCTTGAGCCATGATCGCGACCAGACAGGCGTAGCCCATCACATCGACCGCCGCATCGGACAGCTCAACCGCACATCGATCGCTCTCGCCATCCATGCTAGCCAGCGCCTCGGGTGTGACGTGCTGCATACGCATCCGGGATGAATGGAAGCTAAAACGCTCGGCATAATGCTGCTCGCGCAGCTGAAAAATAGCCGGAATTTCGACCTCCATGGTCACGTTCGAGCTAGGCACAATCTGGCCGATCCGATAGCGCTTCATGAGACCGCACTGCCCATCAGCATGTCAGGCAGCCAGGTCACCATGCCTGGGAAGATGCTCAGGATGATGATCGCCAACACCATGCAGGCCACATACGGGGCGGAGCCCTGTAGGATGGTCTTGAGGGGGATTTCTGGCGCAATGCCGTTGATCACATACAAGTTCAACCCGACCGGCGGTGAGATTAGGCCAATCTCCATATTGATAGTCAGAATCACAGCAAACCAGTAGGGATCGAAGCCCGCTGCCAAAATAATCGGCAACAAGATCGGCGCTGCCATCAAAATCACAGCGACCGGAGGCAAGAAAAACCCAGCCACGATCAGGAACAGGTTGACGTACAGCATCAACACCCAGCGGTTCACATCCAAGGTGCCAATCCACTCAGCAATCGCCTGAGTAATAAACAGACTGGACAGCATGTAGCTGAATACACCAGCCGCGCCGATGATCAGCAGGATCATGACTGACTCTTTGGTGGCATCGCGCAGCATCACCCACAGCGCGGACACATCGGTCATCCGGTAAATCAGGATGGCCAAGATCAAGCACAACAATGCACCGACAGCGGCTGTTTCTGAGGGCGTTGCAACACCGCCGTAGAGTGCGAACAACACACCCACGATGACTGCTAGGAAGGGAATGACTCGAGGCAGTACCTCAAAGCGCTGTTTCCAAGTGTAGGACTGCGCGGCCAAAGCGTTAGCGCCGCCCTGACGCCAGGTCGAGTAGACCGACCAGGCCATAAACAATCCAACCAACAACAGACCTGGAATCACGCCAGACAAAAATAGGCGACCAATCGAAGTCTCGGTGGCAATCCCGTACACGATCATCGTGACCGAGGGCGGAATCAAAATGCCCAAGGTGCCACCGGCCGCAATCGACCCGGTCGCCACCGTGTCGGGGTAGTTGCGCTTGCGCATCTCGGGAATACCCATCTTGCCGATCGCCGCACAGGTGGCCGGCGACGAGCCAGACATCGCAGCGAACAACGCACATGCACCTAGGTTGCTGATCACCAAACCGCCCGGCACACGGGTCAACCAACGATCCAACGCCTCGTACAAATCCGCGCCGGCACGGGTCGAGGCAATCGACGCCCCCATCAAAATAAACATAGGAATCGAGAGCAGCGCAAAGTTGTCCAGCTTGCCGAACAAAATCTCGGGCATCAGCTCAAGCGAGCGCAGGCCATCAAAGGCCAGCAGAAAAATCGCTGAGACGATCAGCAGACCATTGGCCACCGCCACCCCAGAGAACAAAATCAGGATCGTCACAACGGCAACGATCAATCCAAGTACTAAGGGATCCATCAGTGACCACTCCCAGACAATTCAATTTCCTCTGCGGGGGTCTGCAGAGTTTCTAATGCATCCGCGATCAGCTGCAGCATGAAGAGGCCAAAGCCCAGTGGCATCACGGAGTAAGGGATCCACAGCGGTACCGCATTGACCGTGTCGCTGGTCCAGTTACGCGTCCAAGCAATGTGCATCATCTCCCAGCCGTAAAATGTCATCACACCGACCACCATGACGCTGGCGATCGCTGCCACCATCAACAAGATCTTGCGAGCCGCGGGGCGCAGTAAAATCGGCACCAAATCCACATTTACATGGCCCTTGAGCTGCTGCACGTAGCCCATGCCTAGCATGGTTGCGCCCAACATCATGTAGATGACCGCTTCGGTCTGCCAAACGGTCGATGCGTTGAGCAGATAGCGCATAAAAATCATTTGGCAGGTCACCGCAACCGCGGCCACCACCAACAGAGCGGCGAACACACCCACGGCTCGGTTGACGTGATTCACGACCCGAATAAAGCTTTGCATGGTATTGCCTCTAGATTGGCCGGGGCGCGAGGCCCCGGACCGTTCGAGTTATTCGACAGCGAGTGCCAGATCCAAGAAGCGTTGCCCCTCGGGATAATCCGCGACGAATTGCTTGTACGACGTCTCTTTCGCGATTTCACGCCACTGATTGAATTCAGCAGGTGTCATCTCTTTCACCTCAACGCCGGCCTCTTGATAGACCTTCACCGCATTGGCGTCCTCGGCTTTGGCCTGCTCCAGATAGAAAGCCTCTGCGATCGCAGCACCCTCGCGCAGGGCCGCCTGCTGCTCGGCATTCAAGTCTTCAAAGGTCGACTTGTTGACCAACATCGGCTGATACATAAACCATAAGGCGGTATCACCTGCAGGGGTGAAGCACTTGACCTGCTCGTAGATGCGGTAGGAGACAAAGGACGAAGACGAGGTATTGGCAGCATCCAGAACACCGGTCTGCATCGCGTTGTAGATCTCGCTCGATGCCATTGAGGCAATTGAGGCGTCAGCACCGACCAGCATTTGCTCGAACGCTTTACCAGCCGCACGAGTCTGCAAACCTGCAATGTCAGAGGGCGAGGTAATGCACTTCTCGCGACCCACAAAACCGCCAGCCAGATAGCCGTGCACCAGCACCATCACATCATCCTCGGCCATCTTCTCTTCGATCGCGTCCATAAAAGGCGACTCGTTTAGACGAGCGGCATGATCGTGGTTCTTCACCAGACCCGGCATCAATGTCAGGTTGTAAGCGGGCTGCTGGCCCCCTGCGTAGCTCAGTGGCAACACGGTCATGTCTAACTGACCACGGCTCAACGGCTTGTATTGCTCGCGCGGCTTGAATAGCGCTTTGGAAGGGAAGATCTTAATTTCCAGATCCACGTCCGCTTTGGCCACATGATCGGCAACGATCTGTGCGACCTTGTGACGAATGTCTTTGGTAGACCATTGATGAGATAGACGAAGTTCAGCGGCCATCGCAGCGGATGAGGCCAGGGCTGCTGTCAGTCCCGCTGCAACCAGTTGCTTTACTTTCATGGCGGTTCTCCAAGTTTGTTATCATTATTTTGTGCGCACGTAGTCTTGCTATGCATGCACTAACGAACTTAATGTATACAAAAGAAGAATGTCAACAGGAGAAACATGGCCAAAGCGCAGACCGGATCCAGCACCGATGTGATCTTCGAAACACTAGAAGAACAGATCGCCACCGGCATCATCCAAAGTGGAGAGCGACTAGAAGAAGCCGCCTTGGCAGAACAGTTTGGCGTGTCGCGAACCCCCGTGCGCGAAGCATTTGCGCGGCTTGATTCCGCTGGATTGATCGAGAAGCGTGCCGGTCAGCGAGGCTACTTTGCATCCAGCCCCTCGTTCACGTCACTGATCGAGATGTTCGAAGTCATGGCCGAGCTGGAAGGTTTCTGCGCCCGGCTAGCGGCCCGACGCATGTCAGAGAGCGATATAGCCCGCCTAATCGAGGCAAATGACGCCTGCAAGCAAGCCATTTCAACCAAAGACGCCGATCTGTATTACCAGCGCAACGTGGAGTTTCACGAGATCATTTACGACGGGTGCGGTAACAGCTTTCTGGCCCAAGAGACCCGCGACATTCGGCGCCGCCTGCGCAGCTATCGCCGATTGCAGCTGCGCGTCAGGGGACGGATGAATCAATCGTTTCAGGAACACGATGGCGTGATCGCAGCCATTAACAACGGAGACGCGGAGTTGGCGGCTAAATTGTCACGGGATCATGTGGCGATTCAAGGTGAGCGCTTTGCCGATCTGGTGGCTCACCTGTAGAGGGCGAGCTACTTCAGCCGGCCCAGCGTTCGGAACCGATAACTGGGGCGGTTATCCATTGCAGGATGGCCCTGAGCTTCAATTTGCTGCCACTCATCCATATTCAGCTCGGGGAAGAACGCATCGCCGTCCGGCGCGGTGTTGACCTCGGTTAAATACAAACGATCCAGAAGATGTAACGAATTCGCGTAAATCTGCGCACCGCCAATAATGACCGCCTCGTCAGCGCCACTGACCACTGCCTGGGCTTTGCCCATGGTGATCCCGCTCATCAGATCGTGCACAACACGAATACCTAGAGCTTTGTATTCAGTGTCCCGGGTAATCACGATGTTGGTGCGACCGGGCAGGGGTTTGCCGATGCTCTCGTAGGTCTTGCGGCCCATGATGACCGGCTTGCCCATAGTCTTGGCTTTGAAGTACTTCAGATCCTCGGGCAAATACCAAGGAAGCTTATTGTCGATGCCGATGCACCGGTTAGAGCCTTGCGCCACGATGGCCGCCAATCGGATTGTCATTTATTCGGTCTCAGGTAGCAGAGAAATCTCGAACCAATAATCCTTCAAACGTGCGATGGCTTCAATGAAACCGGGTAAATCAACCGGCTTGTGAACGTAGGAGTTTGCGCCCAGTGCGTAGCACTTTTCGATATCACGCGGATCATCCGAGGTCGTCAAGACCACCACGGGGATCGAGCGCAATGACTCGTCCAGCTTCATTTGCTCGAGCACGGTGTAGCCATTCACGCCGGGCATGTTCAGATCCAGCAGCACCATCGCGGGGCGTGGACTATCGGCGTACTCGCCTACTTTATAAAGAAAATCCAGAGCTGCCTGACCTTCGCGCATACGCACCAAAGGGTTGGCGAACTTGGCTTTTTTGAAAGCACGCTCGGTGAAAAGATAGTCGTCGTCGTTGTCCTCAACGATCAATAGCGTGCCGCTTAACTTGCCGTTCATGTGTTATAAACCTTTGGTCATCTCGTTTAGAGCGCCCTTGTTATATCGCAACAGGGGCCGCAATCGCATCTTGCGGGTTGTACCCAATCAGATCGAAATCTTCGACGCTGATCGATTCCCAAGGCTTATTGCCACCGGTATAGCGAAGCATAGGCCATTCGCCGGGCGTACGCGATATTTGCGTGCGCGCTTGGTCCAAATGGTTGGCGTAAAGATGTACATCACCCCCACTCCAGACCAATTCACCCAACGCTAGTCCCGCTTTGGCGGCCATTAAGGTCATAAACACGCTGGCACCGACCATATTGAAGGGGACGCCCAACAACACATCGGCACTACGCTGGGTCAACATCAAGGACAAACGCCCCTGATCCGAGACCCAAAATTGATAGGTTTTATGACACGGCGGCAGGGTCATCTGATCCAACTCGGCCACGTTCCAGCCCTCGACGATAATCCGACGCGAGGACGGATTGTCCCGCAGCAGCGCCAACGCGTCCTCGACTTGGTCAAACTCGCGCCCATCTGCACCCTGCCAACGGCGCCACTGCTTGCCGTAGACCGGGCCTAACTCGCCCCATTGTTCGGCAAAGGCTTCATCCGCCAGGATACGGTCTTCAAAGGTACGCATATCGATGTTATCGCCGGTCTCGGTGACGTAGCGTTTATGCGGCCAATCCGACCAGATGGTGACCCGCGGTGCGCCTTGCAGCAGCGAGCGAATATTGGTCTCGCCACGCAGGAACCACAGCATCTCTTTGAGTGCGTGCTTCCAAGCCACCTTTTTGGTGGTGAAAATCGGGGTGCCCTGGGATAGATCAAAGCGCAGGGTTTTACCAAAGCTGGAGTAGGTGCCCACACCGGTTCGATCCATACGCTGATCGCCGTGATCCAACAAATCCTGCATCAGGTCCAGATATTGACGTTCGGGATGACTCATTTGACGGCTAATCCTTTGGCCCAGCTGGCCCCTCTCACAAACAACACGGCGCCGGCGATAAACATCGGCACCGACAACACCTGACCCATAGTAACCCAGTCCAACGCGACCGCACCCAGATGGGCATCGGGCTGGCGGGCAAACTCCGCCAAAAAGCGAAATACCGCATACCCCATCAGGAACACGCCGGCGACCTGGCCGGGGGCGCGAGTGGCACGGGCAAACACCATGCACAGGATGAACAGTGCCAGCCCTTCGCCGGCGGCTTGGTACAGCTGTGAGGGATGGCGCGCCAGCTCATCGGCGCTGGGAAACACCATGCCCCATGGCAAGTCGGTCGGCCGGCCGTACAGCTCGCCGCCGATAAAGTTGCCCAACCGCCCCAGCATCAATCCAATCGGGATAGCCGGGGCGATCAGATCACCGACACGGATCAAGGACTCATCGTGCTTTTTAGCGAAGTAAGCAATCGCCAAGATCACACCGATCAGCCCACCATGAAAACTCATACCGCCATCCCAAATCTGGAACACCTTGAGGGGGTCGGCCAGCCAGCCGGACAGATCGTAGAACACCATGTAACCCAAACGTCCGCCCAAAATCACACCCAGGGCACCGGAGTTAATCAAATCCCCAATCAGAGTCGGCTGAAGTGGCAGATCCGAGCGTGCCGCGCGCTTCGAAATAATGATGCCGCACAACAAAAACGCGGCCAGATACATCAGCCCATACCAGTGAATCGCAACCGGCCCGATTTGAAACGCCACCGGATCAATCTGAGGGTAGTTCATCCGCCAAACACCAAAATGCAGCCGACAAAGGTCAAGAATCCGGCAAAGCAGCGCTTGAGCAGCAAAGGATCTAGGCGCGATGCCAAGTCCGCACCAAACTTTGCAGTCGGTACGCTTAGCACGACGATCGCGACAAACGCCGGCATGTACAAATACCCTGCCGAATAGGGCGGCAATTGCAGGTTATCCAGCCCCGTGAAGTAGTAACCGATCGCACCGGTTACGGCGATCGGAAAGCCCGCCGCCGCACTGGTACCCACCGCCATTTTGGTTTTGACGTTGTGGAAAAGCAGATAGGGCACGGTCATGCCGCCCCCGGCGATGCCAAACAAACTAGAGATCCAACCCACCACAATCCCTGCGCCGGTCAGCGGGCCGAAACTGGGCAACTCACGACTGGGTTTGGGCTGTCCACCAAAGGCCAGTTGGGCCGCCATAATGATGCAAAACACGCCAAAGGCGATGCGCAGGATTGGCCCGGGTGTCATGTCCGCGGTGATCGAACCAATAATCGCGCCAGCCACCAAGCCCAGGCCGTAGCGCTTGAAGATTGACCAATCGACATTACCGCGCTTGCGATGGGTCAGGGTGCTAGAAACGCTGGTGATCACGATGGTCGCAAGCGATGTTCCGATCGCCAAATGAACCGCCGCACTGGGATCAATCCCCTTGATAGCAAACAGCGCCAACAGCACTGGCACCACAACCAGCCCACCGCCGACACCAAACAGTCCCGCGGCAAACCCTGCAAAAACTCCGGTCAGCGCGTATAAAGCAATTAACATGACAGCCCCTTTTTCCGAGCGCGCAGTTTATATGTGTTTGATCACCTTTGCTTGGCAGCCTGAAACCCGCGCATTGCAGCTGTGGGCCAACCGCGATGAGTTCTATGCGCGCCCCACGGCCCCTGCGGATCTGTGGCGCGATGGCATCACCTGGGGCGGACGGGATCTGCAGGCCGGGGGTAGCTGGCTAGCGATTCAAAAGGGCGCGCGCATGGCGGCGCTGACCAATATTCGCGCCCCCGATCGGATCACTGGGGCGCGTTCCCGTGGGGATCTAGTGGCCGGATTTATGGCCTCAAACCTATCTGCGAGCGAGTATTTCCAGTCGCTGAAACGGGACGAGTACGGCAGGTTTAATCTGCTGCTACTGGACCAGACTGGCCTGTATTTCGGCGCCAGTGATGAGCCGCTACGCCCTTTGGATGCTGGGCACTACGGCTTGTCCAACGCCAGCCTGAACACCCCCTGGCCCAAACTGACATCGGTGGTAGACGCTTGGTCGCAAGGTCAGGTTGAGCAGGCCATGCTGGACACACAGACCTATCCGGATCATCAACTGCCCGATACCGGCGTTGCAATCGAGTGGGAGCGCCGACTGTCCAGTGCATTTATTGAATCGCCAGATTACGGCACTCGGGCCGTGACATACGTGCAACTGGACAACGAAAAATTCAGTGCGTCGGAGCGGTGTTTCGGGCCGCTACAAGGCGTTCGCCGCATCGCTGATTTGTGAGTCGACCTGGGCCAGTCGCTCAATCGATTTAGGCGCGATCAGCTGGGTGATCTCGCGTTGTTCAAACTCAGCCAACAGGCGCTCTCGAATTTGCTCACCGGTTTCCAGGTTCAGGACCTCGGCCAGAATCGCCGCGCATTCGTTGCGCGTGAATTGCTGCAGCACTCGTTTGGCCCGCGAGATCTGAGTCACGCTCATGGATAGGCTGTCATAGCCCATGGCCACCAGCAGCGGCACAGCAATTGGATCGCCGGCCAGCTCGCCACAGATCGACACCGGCAACGCGGCACTGCGGCCGGCCGCGGCAATCGCTGAAAGCGCGCGGATCACCGCCGGGTGGAAGCTGTCATACAGATCCGCCACTTGGGTGTTGCCACGATCCACCGCCAGCAAGTACTGGGTTAAATCGTTCGAGCCGACGCTGACAAAATCGACTCGTCCGGCAATCTCGGGCATTTGATATAGCGTGGCCGGGACCTCGATCATGATGCCCACCTTGGGTGGATTGACGTCGTATCCCTCGACAACCAGCTCCTCCCAAGCCCGTTGGATTTTGCTTTTGGCTTCATCCAGCTCGGCCATGTTGGAAATCATCGGCAGCAGGATCTGCAAATTATCCAAGCCATCGCTGGCCTTGATCATGGCGCGCAGTTGGGCCATGAACAGCTCAGGGTGATCCAGCGACACTCGAATGCCGCGCCAGCCCAAGAACGGGTTGGCCTCGGTGATTGGGAAGTAGGGCAGGGATTTGTCGCCACCAATGTCCAGGGTCCGCATGGTCACCGGCTTGGGATAGAAGGCTTCCAGTTGCTCGCGGTAGGCCTCGGCCTGAGCCGCCTCGGTTGGAAAACTGGTCTCGAGCATGAAGGGGATTTCGGTGCGCGACAGCCCGCATCCTTCGGCCCGCGCGGCCAAGGCGTGCAACCCCTCGCCCGAGCCCATGTTGACCAACAAGGGTACCGGCATGCCATCGGCGGTGACCGCCGGCGTATCCCCCAGACGGTCCAACTCACGATTGATCTGACTGTCCTCGCGGCGCACCAGCTTATAGGCCACCCGGGTGGGCTTGGACGGATTGACCACCGCCAAGCCCCGATAACCGTCCGCGACAATGTCCAAACCCTGCAGCTGAGCGGTCGGCAAGTCTTTGGTGCCGACCACACAGGGCACGCCCATCGAGCGGGCAATGATCGCCACGTGCGAGCTGGCACTGCCCTTGACCGCAATCAGGCCCGCTAAGTTTTTCGAGGGCACATCGCCCAACACCGCGGGGGTTAACTCGTCCGCCACCAGCACCACTTGATCAGGCCAAGTAATCGCAGGCGCGTCGGCATTAAACGCGGCAATCAGGCGACGGGCTAGGTCACGAACATCGGTGCCGCGCTCGCGCAAATACGGATCGGACATGCTGGAGAAACGAATGGATAACTCATCACCCACCCGGGCAATCGCGCCGACCGCGCCTTGACCGGATCGAATACGTCCCAAAATCGCGCCGGCCACCGAGTCGTCATCTAACATCCGAGCGTAGGCTTCAAACAGGGTGCGCTCTTCCTGCCCCATGCGCTCCTGAAAACGATCTGCGGTGCCGCCTAGGCTGGCTTTCACCTCGGCCAAGGCTTCTTTAAATCGGGCTTCTTCGGCCACCGGATCACTCGCCACGGTGTTGGCAATCGCGGCCAGCTCTTGGCTCTCGACCACGTGAGCGATGCCCATGCCCACGCCCTGGGCGGCCCCTAGACCGGCAAAACGGCGATCCGAACCCAGCACCTGCCAGGAAAACGCCTGCTGATCACCAATGGCCTGGGCGTGTGCCACGACCGCCGCCAACTGAGCACTGAGCGTCATCAACATGGACACTTCGCCGTCATCAAAGGCGCGTGGCTCGATTTGCTGAACCACCAAAACCCCGAGGACTTTCTTTTGATGCAGGATCGGCACCCCTAGAAAAGCGTGGTAGCGCTCTTCACCGGTTTCGTGCAGATACAGATAGTTGGGATGCGCCGGGGCATTGTCGGTGTTGAGCGTCTCGGCGCGATCGGCGACCCAGCCAATCAGGCCACTGCCGTATTCCAAATACGAGCGGCCGACACTGGCGCGGTTCAAGCCATCCGAGGCCATTAACAAAAAGCGTTCGCGCTTGGGATCGTCTAAATAAACGCTGCACACGCCGACTTTCATGCTGGCTTTGACCTTGACCACCAGCAATTCCATTGCGGTATTCAGGTCACGGGCATTGGCTACGCCCTGAACAATCGAGCGTAGCGCATCAATCAAGGTCGTAGCCTACCCGGGCGTCACGCAGCGGCAGAAACTCCAACAAAACGCGGCGGTAGACATCTCGCTTGAACGGCACAACTTGGCCCAGCGGATACCACCAACTGACCCATTCAAAGCCATCAAATTCGGGCTTAGAGCCGGTATCAAAGTGAATTGCATCATCCGGTCCGGTCAGCTGCAGCAGAAACCATTTTTGTTTCTGACCGACACAGCCCGGCGGTTTGCGCCGAAAGCGCCGTGGTAGGTGGTAGCGATACCAATCCTGCGAGCGGCCTAGGACCTGAACATGCTCGGGTAGCAGGCCGGTTTCCTCGGCCAGCTCACGAAACATCGCCTGCTCTGCGGATTCCCCGTCATCCACACCGCCCTGAGGGAACTGCCAGCCTGCATTGCGCGGCCGCTTGCCCCAAAACACTTGGCCGGCTTGGTTAATCAGTACCATTCCGACATTTAGGCGAAAACCGTCGCCGTCCAACACGTTGAATCTCCCTCAGATGTCCCGCATTCTTTCCCACCTTGACACTTCACGCAACGGATCCGTTATGAACTTGGCAGTTTTCGACCTTGATCACACCCTATTACAAGACGACAGCGATCGTGGATGGAATCAGTTTTTGGTCGACATCGGGGTTGTCTCGGATAGCGAATTTGCCGAGTCCAACGAGCGCTGGTACCGCGAGTACACCGGCGGCACGCTGGATATCCACGAGTACAACCGCTGGGCGTTCCGCCTGCATCGCGAGCATGGCACCGAGCAGGTCACCCAGTGGCGTGATCAATATGTGCGCGAACGTGGCCCGGCCATGATTGCCCCTAAAACGCCAGAGGTGCTGGCCAAGCACCGCGCCCAAGGCGATCACATCTTGGTCATCACCGCGACCAGCGAATTTATCGCAGGCCCGATTATCGAGCTGATCGGCATCGAAGATTACCTGGGGCTGAAGAACGAAATCGTCGATGGCAACTACACCGGCGAGCTGATCGGCATTCCGACCTTTAAAGCCGGCAAGATTGATGCCCTGCAGGCATGGCGCGCCGAGCACCCCTCAGAGTTTGATAAGATTTGGTTCTACTCAGACAGCCACAACGATCTGCCATTGCTAGAGCAGGCCGACTATCCTGTGGTGGTCGACGGCGACGAACGCCTCAGCGCCCACGCCCAACAGATGGGCTGGCCTCAGATGACTTTCAGGGACTGATACATGGATCCAATTCGCGCGGGCTTTGACCAATACATGGTGCCCAACTACGCCCCCTTTGCCGTGGTGCCCGAAAAAGCCCAGGGCGCCCGTGTTTGGGACACCCAAGGCCGCGAGTACATCGATTTAGCAGGCGGCATTGCGGTCAGCGCTCTGGGACACTGTCATCCGGCATTAAACGATGCGCTGATGAAGCAGGCCAACACCCTGTGGCATGTCTCAAATTTGATGACCAACAAGCCGGCGGTGGATTTGGCGCAATTGCTATGCCAGCAGACCTTTGCCGAGCGCGTGTTCTTTTCTAACTCGGGTGCCGAGGCCAACGAGGCCGCATTAAAACTCGCCCGCCGCTATGCCTGGCAGCACCATGGCGAGGGCAAACACCGCATCGTGGCGTTTAACGACGGATTCCACGGACGCACGTTGTTTACCGTCTCGGTCGGCGGCCAGCCCAAGTACCAAGAGGGCTTTGGGCCGACCCCGGCCGGTATTGATCATGTGCCCTACAACGATATCGCCGCACTCGAGGCCATTATGGGCGACGATGTGTGCGCCATCATGGTTGAGCCGGTTCAAGGCGAGGGTGGCATGACCCCGGCCACCCCTGAATTTTTGGCCGCCTGTCGCAGGCTGTGTGATCAGCACAATGCGTTGTTGGTCTTTGACGAAGTGCAATCGGGCGTGGGTCGAACCGGCTATCTTTACGCCTATCAGCACTACAACGTCACCCCCGACATTTTATCCTCAGCCAAGGCCCTGGGCTGCGGCTTCCCGATGGGTGCGATTTTGACCCGCAGCGAGATCGCCCAGGTGCTAACCCCGGGCACTCACGGCACCACCTCGGGTGGTAATCCCTTGGCCTGCGCGGTGGGGCTGGCGGCGGTTAGTGAGATCTGCCAAGACGAGTTTTTGGCTCAGGTTCAAGCCAACACCACCTTTATGCACGATGAACTGACGGCCATCGGCCACAGGACACAGGCTTTCACTGATGTCCGAGGTTTGGGTTTGTGGTTTGGGTGTGAACTGTCTCACGAACGAAAGGGACAGGGCGTTGCGATTGTGCAGGAGTGCCTAAATCACGGAGTGATGACTTTGGTGGCCGGTGCGGACGTGCTTCGCTTGGCTCCCGCCTTGAACACCAGCCAAGCAGATTTGGCGTTGGGACTGCAGCGACTCGAGGCAGCCCTAAACGCCTAGGAGAAACTCACATGGTGGTATTGCAGACGCGTTTTACCGCCATTGGCATCCTGGTGATGAGCCTGCTGGATGCGGTGTTTACTCTGAACGTGCTCAGCCTAGGGGCACGTGAGGCCAACCCGATCATGGCCTATCTAATCAACATGGGCACAATCTGGTTCTTTGCCGGCAAGCTGACTCTGACGGGCTGTGGCGTGTATTTGCTGATTCGAGCCAGCCGCTCACCCAATCATCGCGGGCCCGGTGCGCTGACGCTTTTGCGTTGGTGTTTTTTCGGCTATGCGGTTTTAATGGCGTGGCATTTGATACTGGTGGGACGCCTGACGTGAAGAGTTTACTTGCGATTTTAACGCTGATTTTTGCTAGCACAGCCCTGGCCCGCGGCCCGGCTGAGGCCCAAGACGTGGCAGGCATCAAGCTGGGCGATCCCCGTGGCGTTGAGCAAAACATCAACCCGCGCGCCAAGCCCTGGATTCGGGTGTATTACGAAAACGATCAGGTCGTCGGTGTGGTCTATCGCCAGCCCGGTTTATCCAACGAGCCGGTCAACCAAGTCGCCTTTGTAAACCGTCTGTGCGCCAAATATGGTGAGAACAACTTCTGCTCGATTGCCCGTCGTGACATTGATGATCCGGACACTCGCTGGGTTGGCTTCTCGTCGTTGTACACCGTCGAGGGCGGGTACCTGACGGCACGAGTGGCACGCGAAGATACCTTCTCGTTCTTTCCCCGTCTGGCGATCGAGATTGAACTGCGCGCCGAAGGCTTCGAGCTACCCTAGCGCGCTGCTGACGCCGTTTAGCAACATCTGAACGGCGATTGAAACCAAGATCATTCCCATCAAACGCTCGATCGCCTTCAAGCCGCGCTTGCCCAGCACACGATACAGCACATTCGAGCACAGCAGTATCACCACACTGACACCCCAGGCGCCGAGCAGCGCTAACAGCCAGTCGACCTCGCGGTTGGGGTGACTCTCGACCACCAACACCAGGGTCGCCAACACGGAAGGGCCGGCAATCATCGGCACTGCCAGAGGGACCACGAGGGGTTCGGAGTCGTCCTCGTCATCACCCATCACGCCACCGCGCGAGGGGAAAATCATCCGAATGGCGATAATCATCAGCACCAAACCACCACCGATCGAAACCGCCTCGCGTGACAAACTCAGCGCCTTGAGCAAAGAAGGCCCCGAGAACAAGAACGCCAACATGATCACCAAGGCAATCATCAACTCGCGCCCCAACACGAACAGGCGGCGGCGCTCGGGCACATTTTTCAGGATCGACAAAACTACCGGAATATTGCCCAGCGGATCCATGATCAAAAATAGTGTGATGGCGACAGCCCAAGTTTCCATGATGACTCCTTTGTTGGGCGCGAGTGTGGAGCATAAAAAAAGGGCGCACAAGGCGCCCTAAAGGTATTCGCTTATGAAGAAGCATTGGTAAGATGAAAAGCGGGTTGAGGCTCATGCATCCACAACTAAAGTCTAACACTTTTATTGCGCCGCACAACCCGCTTTGTGCCGGTTTATTTCAGATAGACTGGGTAAATGTTAAAGGTCTATTTATCCCCCCAAGCGCACCTGCTCGCCCAGGCCCTGTTGCCGGTATTGCACGCCACCGCCCCCGCCGACCCCCTGCAGCTGCAGGCGATTACCGTCGGCAACCCCGACTCGGGCCGCTGGTTAAAACAGTATTTGGCGCAACACCTGCCGATCTGCGCAGGGATCGAGACCCCGTTGCTGTCCCGTGCCATTTGGAGTCTAGGTAACCAAGCGGCAGGCTTGCCTGAAACCCCGGATCCGCTAGGCGAGAGTGAGCTGAGTTGGGCACTGTTCAAACACCTACCTAGCTGGCTTGAAACGGATCTACCTGAGCTGGATCACGCGTATCAATCGCGCCTGGGCACCCTGAATGATGCAGAGGCGGCCCTATGGCTGCTGGCCCGCGAGTTGGGTGGGTTGTTTGATCGCTATCTGGTGTATCGCCCGGATTGGATTTTGGAGTGGCAAAGCCCCGGCGAGCATCACTGGCAGGGCCAGCTGTGGGGACGGCTGTACCAGGCGCTAGGCCAACCGGATCATCGAGCCGCACGATGGGCCATGGTGACCCAGGCACTGGCGGACTTCCACAGCGAGACGCCACTGGTGGTGTTCAACCCCGGCCCGGTGCCGCGCCCAATGCTGGAACAAATCGCCGCCTTTGCGCAACACAACACCGTGGTATGGTTCCAGTTCAGCCCCTCGACGGACTACTTTGGGGATCTGCAGACGCCTCGTCAGGCCAGCCGACAAAACCAATTAGCCGAGCTGCCCTTTGTCGGCTCGATGGTCAGCGGCCTAAAAGCCCAACTGGATTTTCTAAGCGAGCACGGCGAGATTACGCCGTTAGAGATACCCAGCACCCCTGAGACGGCGCTTCAGCAGCTGCAACACTCGATCACTCAGCTAACCCTGCCCGAGCCCATCAAACCGGACGCCAGCCTAACCCTAGCCTGCGCACCCGGTGCAGTCCGTGAGGTCGAGGAGCTCAAAGAGTGGCTGGTCCCACGCCTGGAACAGGCAGATTTGAACCCTCGGGATGTGTTGGTGCTGACCCCGGATGTCGAGCGCTACGGTCCGTTGATGAAAGCGATCTTTGAAGAGGGCGAGACGGGCTTTATTCCCGTGGCGGTGTTGGATCGGACCCAAGGGGATGCGGATCCTGCGATGGCCGCGCTGTTAAGTTTGCTCAGCCTGCTGGATGATGTGGGCTGCGACGCCACCTTAGATTGGCTAAGCCTAGAGCCGGTTACCGCTCACTATCAGCTGGCACCGAGTGATCTGGATCAGATTCGTGAGTGGGCATTGCAGGGTGGCTGGATCCGCGGGTTAGATCCTGACACCCCAAATCACAGCCCGCAGCGTCATCATTTTCAAGGCATGCTGGATCGGCTGATGTTCAGCTGGGTCATGGAGCAGCATCCACCAGGCTGGGCGATCGATACCCCGCTAAAAACCAGTCAGTCCGATACGCTGAACAAGCTATGCCGGGTCTTTCAGGACCTGGCGGATCTGGCGGCACAGCTGGATCAAGACGCCACGCCTGCGCAGTGGTGGCAGCGATTAACGCCAATTGCCGCGGGCTGGTTGGCCCCTGACAATGCCCTGGCCCAGTGGGTCGAGGACACTCAGAGTTTGGACTTTGACCAGCCCATCAGCCTAGGCGTGCTGCGCAGCTATGCCCGGGAAAGTGCCCAGCGAAACGCTCAAAATGCGCGTTTCGCCGCCGGACGGGTGAATTTGTGCACCCCACTGCCCGCCCGTGGACTGCCATTTAAAATCATTTGCTTGCTGGGGTTTGAGGCCGGCGCCTTCCCCCGACCTGCGCAGCGCTCGGACTTGGATTTAATCGCGCAACACCCCCGCGCAGGGGACCGTCAGGTCAACCAAGAAGACCGAGCCCTATTTCTAGAATCTTTGCTGAATGCTCAGCAGGCGATCTACCTCAGTTTTAGCGGGATTGAGCCCAGCGACGGCAGTGAAGTACCGCCCTGTGTGCCCTTGGGATTGTTGCTGCAGCATCTGCAGTGCGAGATACCCACCCCTGCGCCGATCAATACCGCCAGCGTCCAGATGCGCCAGCGCCATCGGCTGATTGATGCACGGCGCCAACATCGCAGTGCGCCCAAACCCGCCCAGTATCCACCATTGGATACGCTACCGATCAGTCCAGATGCGCTACGACAGGCGATCACGGAGCCCTTTCAGTATTACCTAGAGCACAGGTTGGATACGCGCCTGCGAGCACTCGAGCCGCGAGACGATTTGATGCCCATGGGCATTAGCGAGGAGCGCGTGGGATTGTGGGTGTCAGGCGAGCTGCATCAACAGCGCGACATTCGTTGGCTGGACACCGCCATGGCGGCCACCGGCGCCGGCGGTGAGATATCAGCCGAGCATATCGATGACCGCCTGCACACCCTAAAGGCCTGGCAACAGCGCCTGCCCAAACCTAGCTACCTACGCCTGGATTGGTGTGGTTACCGCGCCAGCATCGAGAACGCGCATCAGGGCTATGCCATCACACTGGCCGCCGGCGTTAAACCCTCACCGCGAGTGGCCAGTGTGTCGTTGCTGCGTCACCTGTGGCTGTGTGGTCAGGGCATTGAAGTCACCTCTATGGCAGTAGGCAGCGAGCAGACCCTGCGCTGGGATCCCATCGTCCCAGAAAACGCCCGGCGTTATTTTGAGCAGTGGAAGATTCAGTTCTGGCAAAACCAGCAGGAGCTGGCGCAGGTATCGCTGGGTTGGTTTGCAGCGACCAAACTGAAAAAGGGCGAGCCCAGCGTGGTCAAATCCAATGTGTCCCCCATGGCCTTTGCGGATCGTTTAGGCGCGACCCTGACCTCGGATAACGACTTGATTATGGATACGCTGGGTTTATTGGGCCCCTGGCCCACGCCGATCGAAACCCCAGATCCGGAGGTGTTACTTGGCACGTCTTGACCCCTACCAGCTGCCACTCAATGGCCGCCACCTGATCGAGGCCAGCGCCGGCACCGGCAAGACCTACAACGCCGTTATCCTGTGGATCCGCGCCAGCATCGAGCAAGATCTGATGCCCCATCAGGTGCTGATGGTGACGTTCACCCGAGCCGCCACGGCCGAGCTGCGCGAGCGCCTAAAGCTGCGCATCGATGAGTTGCTGGCCAACCAGACCCAAGGCAACGCCGATCCATTGCTGAGTCATTTTGAATCCATCGGCATTCAAGGCGAGCGTTTGCGTCACACGCTGATCCAGCGCCTACAAACGCTGGACGATGCCGCCGTGACCACCCTGCATGGCTGGGCCGGACAGGCGATTCGAGAGTTCGATCGTCTGCTGAGCTTTGAGGTCTCAGATCACCTGCCACACCTACGCGCCCAGGCGCTGGAGCGGGCGTGGCAGCAAACCGAGCAGCAACTAGGCGAGCGCAAGCGCTGGTTAACCCAAGCCCTGCGTAATCCGCAGAAATGTTTGGCCAGCGGCGGGCTGGGCAGCCTGTTTAACTATAAAGCCCGACAGATCCAACCCGCCATCACGCTGGATCAGGCACTGCAGGCGTTCAATGCCCAACTCGACGCCACCCAGAACCTGGACAGCAGCTTCAAAGGCGGGCCGACCAAGGCGAATCGCGAGGCACTCGCGCAGGCCTGCCAGATGCGCGACCCGATCGCCGCGGCCGAGGTCAAACCGGCCAAATTCGCCGCCGAATTTGTACAGCTGATCGAATCCGCCTGCCAAGTGCGCGGTGTGATCCAACGCATGCTGTTCCTCAACTGGGACGATCAGCTCAGCGCCTTAAAAACCAGCACGCGCCAAGTCGAGGCCGACGATCAGGTGCTGCAGCTAAAACAGGCCTTGAGCGACCCCGACTTTGCCCAGGCCCTTTGCGATCGCTGGCCCGTGGCGCTGGTTGATGAGTTCCAAGATACCGATCCAGATCAGTTACAGATCCTGCAACGGGTGTATGACGATCGCGGCTGCGTGCTGATGATTGGCGACCCCAAACAGGCGCTGTATAGCTTTCGCGGTGGCGATATTGCGGCCTATCAAAAAGCCCGCAGTTGGGTCGACCCAAACAACATTCACTCGATCGATCAGTGTTTCCGTATGTCTGCGGCGATGGTGGATGCGCTCAATTCGGCCTACCAGCAACAGCCGGATCCCTTCTCGGGTGCCACGCAGTACCAGGCCATCAGCGCCGGTCAAGATGCGGGGTCGTTGTCCCGTCAGGGATCAGTGTTGGCCCCGCTGCATTGGTTGGCTGGCGAGGACAAACCTGAGGTACTGGCCGCGCGGGCCTGCGCCGATTTATTGCAATCCAAGACCCTGAAACCTGACGGCAAGCCCCTGCAGCCCGGCGACATCGCTCTGCTGGTGAACTCGTGGGCCGAAGGGGCAAAGCTGCGTCGCGAGCTGACTCAGTTTGGGTTAGGTGCTCGGTTGCGGGTTAAACACAGCCGCGACAGCGAAGGCCACCAGGGCTTTATTCGATTCGTGCAAGCCTGCGCCGCCCCACGCGACAGCGCTCTAGGCCGAGCCTTGGTGCCCTATCGAATCAGCGGCATTGCGCCGGATCGCTGGAAACCCGACCCCAAGCTAGCACTAGAGATGATGCAGCGCATACAGCGCAGCGCCGATCTGTGGGAGCAAAAAGGAGCGATTGCCGCGGCTCGTGCCTTTGTGTTTTCCGGCCCGGACTTTGATCAGCTGCAGGGCTCCGACGAGGGCCTGGCTTGCATCACCGAGTTTTTAGATCTGGCCGAGCAGGCCGAGGCGCGCAGTGCCATCGATACCCTGCGTTGGTGTCAGCGACCGGATCGCGGCGCGGCCAACGCGCCGATTCCATCGGATGATGCTGCGGTGGTGATCACCACCATTCACTCCTCCAAGGGGTTGGAGTATCCCGTGGTAATCCTGCCCAAAGCGCCCAATAAATCCGCCGGGGCCTGGCGTGTTCACTCAGATGGTCGCAACACGCATATTGATCTGGCACCGGACGAGGCCGCACAAGCGTTATCTCTGCGTGATGCCCATGCCGAGGGCCAACGTTTGCTGTACGTGGCGGTGACCCGGGCCAAGCACTTGTTACTGATGCATCGCGATGAAAAATCCCTGGTGGGGATGGAATGGCCAGAGAACTGCGCATCCACGTTTACACCACAGGCTCGCCCGCAAGGCTTTAGCAGCCCGACTCAAGCCGAATTACCCCCCGGTTACGATGGCAGAGCCCTGAACGATAACTGGCGGATTCACAGCTTTTCCGGCTGGGTCGCTGGGATGGATTTGGCCCACGGCTCGCGCAGTGATCACGACCTGCCCGGGGCCGCCGGCGAGTATCCCAAAGGGGCGCAGGCTGGGGACGTACTGCACCGACTGCTGGACTGGCGCATTCAAGGCACCCTGACACCTGAGCGCGCAGACCCCCTGCTGGCCGGGCTGGGCGTAGAGGATACCGTGGCCACAATGGCGTGGATCGAGTCGATCGTAACGACCCCGGTGCTACCGGGCGGCCTGAGTATTCAAGAGGTACCGGCGCTGCCGGAAATGGACTTCCACTTCGCCCTCGGCCAAGTCGATGGCCAGGCCTTTGATGCGGCGGTTCAGCATCATTGGTCTCTGCCGAGCCGCACTAACCTGCCGGGGGATTACCTGCAGGGATTAATGAAAGGCAGCTTGGATTTAACCCTGCAGGCGGATGGGCGCTACTGGGTGCTGGATTACAAATCTAACTTTTTGGGCAGCCAGGCGGACTACACCCAAGACGCGATGCAGCAGCAGATTGCCCAGCACCGATATGACGTTCAGGCGGCCGTGTATTTAGTGGCACTGCACCGGCTGCTGAAACTACGACTGCCCGATTACGATCCGGCCACGCATCTGGGTGGGGCGATCTACCACTTTGTGCGGGTCCCAACCGCTACTTGCGTCTGGTCGATTACGCCGCAGGCCATCGGTGAATTAGAGGAGCTTCTATGTCCCAGCACCTAGCCCAATTGGCTGACACTCTGACCCGTCATTTCAGCGCCGAGGTCGCCGAGCAAACACTGCCATTGGCGCAGGCTTGGTTATCAGGCAGCACCGCGATTGAGCGGCGCAGGCTAGGACAGATCGAGCAGGCCGTCGCTGCGGGATGCCTGATTGAGTCCCACGGCTTTGTCTATCTGGCACGGGGCTATGCCCAAGAGCTCAGTCTGGCCAAGGCCTTGGCGGCGCGCAGCAACCACCAGGATTTGACACCCCAGCAACACCAGCATTTAGATGCCATGGCCAGCCAAACCGTGCATCCGCTAAATCCCGAGCAACGATCCGCCATCGATCTGGCCGTGACCGGGGATTTTGGATTGCTACTGGGCGGTCCGGGCACCGGCAAAAGCACCGTGATTCGGCTGATGGCCCAAGCCTATCTGGATTTGGCCAACCCACTGGCACCAATCGGCCTGGCCGCTCCAACCGGCAAGGCGGCCGCGCGCCTCGCGGGCCTGGTGCCTGGCGTGGCGCCGATGACGCTGGCTAGGATGGAGCGCGAGTTACGTCAGGGATTGCATCTGGATCTGCTGATTGTCGACGAGGCCTCGATGATCGATCTGGAAAACGCCCGCCGATTGTTGGATCTGCTACCCCCCAGCACGGTGCTGGTTTGGGTCGGCGACCCGCAGCAGCTGGACAGCGTCGAGCCAGGCTCGATCTTGGCTGAACTGGCAGCTTGCGCTCGTCTGGCACCGCGTACCCGCACGCTAAAAACCACCTATCGTTTTAGCGCAGATACCGCGCTAGGGCGCTTGGCCCGCGCCATCCAAAACAACCAGCCCGACATGCAGGGCGCCGACTGCACACCCCAAACCTTGCTGGATCAAGCCATACAGCGATACGCCCAACTGCATGATCCCGATCCGGCTCAACACCTAATGAACCTATCCCAGTACCAGTTGCTATGTGCCACACGTGTCGGGCCCTGGGGCAGCGTGGCCATGAACCTGCGGATTCAAAGCGCACTGGTTAACCAAGGACTGATTAGCGCGCAACCTGGCGATGGCTGGATGGTTATGGTGACCCGCAATCAACCCGCGTTAGGCTTGGCCAACGGCGATGTGGGCGTGATCAGTGGCGAGAACTTGCTGACCGATCAAGGCGAAGTGCCGCTGCATCTGGTCCAGCAGTACGAGAGCGCCTGGGCCATCAGCGTGCACAAATCCCAAGGCAGCGAATATCAATCGGTCGGTTTGATGCTGGGTGATGATCCCGAGGCACGGGGTATCTCGAAAGCACTGATGTATACCGGGGTGACCCGTGGAATGCGCGAAGTATCGCTAGGCACCACCGCCGAGGTGTTTGCTGCGGCATTAAAACGTGTGCCGCGACGCAGCAGCGGATTGGCCGAACAAATACAGCAGGCATAAAAAAGGGGAGCCGAAGCTCCCCCTCTTTATGATGCGATCTGCTTAGCGAGAAATGCTCTGCATGAACGCGTCCTGACGGCCTTCGGCTACGCCGGCCCACAGGTTCTGGTCTTTCTGGAACGCAACCATGTCGTCGTAGATGCGCTTGAAGTCAGGGTTAGACTCAC
>CBFHLC010000002.1:0-99144 GCA_965656605.1 Litorivicinus sp.
GGTGCGCGACTCGCATGGTGAAAGGACTGGCGGTATGAAACAGCACCGAGCAGCCGCGCATGGCTGCCCGAAAACTGCCCTGGGTTAGCAGCTCGGCTTGGAACAGCTCCAGCTGATCCGGGTACTGATCCGCGAGCTCATACAGGGCTGCCAGTTTGGGGGACTTAGAGAGTGATCGCACTGTGCCATGCACCCGGTGGCCGGCTTGCAAAAGCTGTTGAATGAGGTGGCCCGCGACGTAACCGGTCGCTCCCGTTACGCAAACGGTCTGTTGTTGTTTTTCCATGGGCTAAACCTTGGGGGCGCCGGGTTAATTAAGCAAGCTGACAAATTGTCACTCACACAATTGCTGAAAGCCCCCTTCGAAAGTTGTAAATGCCCAAAAGATCCGCGTATTCTTCGCCCGTTCAGAAAATAAGAACGCCCCAAGATGTTTGGAGACAAAAAATGAAGAAAACTTTATTAGCTTTGGCCGCCGCTGCTGCCATCTCTACCCCTGCAATGGCTGAAGTGAAGTTGGGCGTTGCCCTTGGTTTCACTGGTCCTGCTGAATCCTTGTCTGAAGCCATGGCGCGTGGTGCGGAGTTGGCTATCAAAGAAGTCAACGAGGCCGGCGGTATCCTAGGTGGGCAGGAAATCAGCTCAACCCGTGCTGACTCGACCTGTGTTGATGCATCGGCTGCCGCTGCGGCTGCTGACCGTCTGGTTAACGCTGACAAGGTCGACGCTATCATCGGTGGCCTGTGCTCAGGCGCTACTATTTCTATCCTGCAAAACGTTGCTATGCCTACTGGCACGTTGCAGTTCTCGCCCTCAGCGACCTCGCCTGCATTGAGCACCCTAGAAGACAACGATTTGTTCTTCCGCGCTAGCCCCTCTGACGCGCGTCAGGGTCAGGTGATTGCAGAAGTCCTGCAAGAGCAAGGCTTTAACTCAATCGCGATGACCTACACCAATAACGACTACGGCAAAGGCTTGGCGGACGCGATCCAGTCAAACTTTGAAGCGGCTGGCGGTGAAGTGACGATCGTGGCAGCACACGAAGACGGCAAAGGCGACTACGGCGCTGAAGTAGCGGCGTTGGCCCAGGCTGGCGGTGACATCCTAGTGGTCGTCGGTTACCTGGACCAAGGCGGCAAGGGCATCATCCAGTCATCACTAGACGCGGGTGCGTACGATCAGTTCTTCCTACCTGACGCAATGGTCGGCGATAGCCTGACTGCAGCGATCGGGCCTGATTTGAACGGCTCTATCGGTACGGTTCCGGGTACTGACTCAAATGGCGCGACCATTTATGACGAGCTGACCAAAATGGACGGCTTCGCTAATGGTCCTTACAGCCCCGAATCTTATGACGCAGCAGCCATGGTCATGTTGGCGATGGAAGCCGCGGGCAGCACTAACGGCTCTGACGTCTCTAAGGTCATGTTCGACGTGGCTAACGCCCCGGGCACTGAAATCCTACCTGGCGAGCTGGCTCGCGGTTTGGAAATCCTGCGTAACGGCGGCGACATCAACTACGTGGGCGCAACGGCGTTGGAATTGATCGGTGAAGGTGAGTCAGCGGGCTCCTACCGTGAAGTTCTGGTTAAGGATCAGCAGAACACCACTGTTCGCTACCGTTAATCCTTAACGACCCAAGAGCGGCCCAAACACTTCGGTGCTTGGGTCGTTTTTTTATCTGACAGGTCATCGAATGATTAAAGTTCACGATTTACACAAAAGCTTTGGCGGTATCCATGCGGTCAACGGCGCCACACTCGAGATTGAAACCGGTTCAATCACGGGTTTGATTGGCCCCAACGGCGCAGGCAAAACCACTCTGTTTAATGTTATCGCAGGTCACTATCAGCCCACATCGGGACGGGTAGAGCTGGACGGCGAGGACATTACCGGACTGCCGCCCCACGAGTTATTTGGCAAAGGATTGTTGCGTACATTCCAGCTGGCCCACGAATTCAGCACCCTGACGGTGCGCGAGAATTTGATGATGGTGCCCCCGAATCAACCCGGCGAGAGTTTGATGGACACCTGGTTGCGCCCGTCAAAGGTGCGGGAGCATGAAAAGCAGATTCGCGCGAAAGCCGATGAAGTGATTGAGTTTTTAGAAATCGAACACGTGGCGGACGAGCTGGCTGGCAATTTGTCAGGCGGTCAGAAAAAGCTGATCGAGCTGGGCCGAACCATGATGGTCGATGCCAAGATTGTGTTCTTGGACGAGGTCGGCGCTGGCGTAAACCGGACGCTGCTGGGCAAAATCGGCGATGCGATCTTGCGACTCAACCAAGAGCGAAACTACACCTTTTGTTTGATCGAACATGACATGGAGTTTGTTGCACGCCTGTGTGACCCCGTGATCTGTATGGCCGAGGGCACGGTATTGGCCCAGGGCACGATCGATGAAGTGAAAAACAACGAAGCCGTGATCGAGAGTTACCTCGGCACGGGTCTGAAAAACAAAGAGGCCGGCGCATGAGCTTTCTGATTGGCGAGAACATGACCGGGGGGTATGGCGGTGCCGACATCCTGCATGACTGCACGATTGGCGTAGACAAGGGCGAGATTGCCGTGATTGTGGGTCCCAACGGGGCCGGTAAATCCACCGCGATGAAAGCTACCTTTGGCATGCTGGATCTGCGCCTGGGCCGCGTGATGTTTGATGGCGAAGACATTACTCACCTGAAACCCGAAGAGCGCGTATTGAAGGGCATGGGTTTTGTGCCTCAGACACACAACGTGTTCACCTCAATGACGGTCGAAGAAAACCTAGAGATGGGCGCCTTTATTCGTCGCGACGAGATCAAAGGCACCATGGAGCAGGTGTTTGATCTGTTCCCGATCCTTAAAGAAAAGCGCAACCAGCCGGCCGGTGAGTTATCCGGTGGCCAGCGTCA
Source organism: Litorivicinus sp. (assembly GCA_965656605.1). Classification (GTDB taxonomy): domain Bacteria; phylum Pseudomonadota; class Gammaproteobacteria; order Pseudomonadales; family Litorivicinaceae; genus Litorivicinus. The sequence goes on from CBFHLC010000002.1 coordinate 2,895, forward strand.
GCAAGTCGCCGTTGGGCGTGCGTTGATGACCCAGCCCAAGGTGTTGTTGTTAGACGAGCCCACTGCAGGTGTCTCGCCGATTGTGATGGACGAGCTGTTTGACCGAATCATCGAGATTGCCCGTCAAGGTATTGCAATTTTGATGGTCGAGCAGAACGCCAAACAGGCGCTCAACATTGCCGATAAAGGCTACGTACTGGTGCAGGGCGCCAATCGATTCACTGACACCGGCGAAGCCTTGATGGCCAACCCCGAAGTCCGCAAAGCATTCCTAGGGGGTTGATATGACGGACGTTTTAAATGCGTTGGTGCTGTTAACCAACTTCTTGTTATTGCCAGGTTTGACCTACGGCAGCCAGTTAGCGCTGGGTGCATTGGGCGTCACCTTGATCTACAGCGTGCTGCGCTTTTCAAACTTTGGCCATGGTGAATTGATGTCGTTTGGCACCATGTTCACCATTTTCTTCACCTGGTTGTTCCAAAGCTGGGGCATCAGCATCAAGCCTCTGCCGACCGCCTTGCTGGCATTGCCGGTGGGCATCTTGGCGACGATGGCGCTGGCCTTGGCCATGGACAAGACGGTCTATCGCTATCACCGCGAGAAGAAGTCATCCAACGTGATCTTCCTGATTGTCTCGATCGGTACGATGTTCGTGATTGGCGGCATTGTGCGTTTTGCGATCGGGCCGGCCGACCAAATCTTCTTTGACGGCACGCGCTTCATCATGAAGGCTCGTGAGTTTAAGCAGATGACTGGCCTGAACGAGGGCTTGGCGATTCGGATGACCCAAGTCATCACCATTGTCACGGCGGTGGTCGTTGTGGCCTTTATCTGGTGGTTCTTGAACAAGACCCGTACGGGTAAATCCATGCGTGCCTACTCGGATAACGAGAACCTGGCGCTGTTGTCCGGTATCGATCCTGCGCGCGTGGTCATGGTGGCGTGGCTGTTGGTGGCAGCACTGGCGGCCATCGCAGGCACACTGTACGGCCTGGATAAGTCATTTAAGCCCTTCACCTACATGCAGTTGCTGCTGCCGATCTTTGCGGCGGCCATTGTGGGCGGCGTGGGTAATCCGCTGGGTGCGATTGCCGGCGGTTATGTGGTTGCGCTATCCGAGATCGCAGTGACCTTCGCCTACAAGCGAGTACTGGGTTATTTGGCGCCCGAGGGCATGGAGCCCAGCACGCTGGTCCAGCTGCTATCGACGGATTACAAGATTGCGGTGTCCTTCATCATTCTGGTCATCGTGTTGATCATCAAACCAACCGGTCTGTTTAGTGGGAAGACGCTATGAGCCAGTTATTTAATCAATACCGCGCCCCGTTGTTGTTTGGTGTGATGGCGCTGATGCTGATTGCAGTCGGTGTGCTGCAGTCTTGGGCGGTGACCTTTACCCTGATCAACCTGTGTTTGATCAGTGCACTGATGGCGCTGGGTGTGAACATTCAGTGGGGCTATGCCGGCCTGTTTAACGTCGGTGTTATGGGCTTTGCGGCGTTGGGTGGCCTGGCGGCGATTTTGGTCTCGATGCCACCGCAGGCGGCGGGTTATGCCGCAGGCGGTTGGGGCATTCTGGGTGGGCTGGCGATTGGTGCAGCCACCGTTTTCGCGTGCGTCTACACCTTCCGTCGTTTCAAGCGTTACAGCTATGTGGCTGTGGTTGCGGCGGTTGGCTACATGCTGATGCGCGCGGTGATCGATCCGGCCGTGGCTGCGATCGAGGCGGTCGACCCGTCCGTCAGCGGCTGGTTGGGTGGCCTGGGTCTGCCAATTGTCTTGGCGTGGCCGGTTGGCGCCCTGTTCGCTGCTGGTGCAGCGTGGTTGATCGGCAAGGTTGCGTTGGGCCTGCGCTCGGACTATCTGGCGATCGCCACCTTGGGTATTTCAGAGATCATTATCTTCTTCCTCAAGAACGAAGATTGGCTGACCCGCGGCGTGAAGAACGTCAACGGCTTGCCCCGTCCGGTGCCCTACGAGGTGGATCTGCAAGAGTCCTCAAGCTTCCAAGGCTGGGCGCAATCACTCAGTTTGCCGGTCGATGATGCGTCAGGTTTGTTCGTCAAGATCCTGTACACCCTGCTGTTCGTCGCGGTGTTGGCGTTCATCATGTACCTGTCTGAAAAGGCGCTGAAGTCCCCTTGGGGTCGGATGATGCGTGCGATTCGTGACAACGAGACTGCGGCAGCAGCGATGGGCAAGGACGTCACCTGGCAGCACCTGCGCGTATTCGTGTTGGGCAGTGCGGTGATCGGTCTGGCCGGTGCGATGTTGGTGACCTTGGATGGGCAGTTCACCCCGACCACCTATAACCCACTTCGCTACACCTTCCTGATCTGGGTCATGGTGATTATCGGCGGCAGTGGTAATAACTGGGGCGCGGTGCTGGGTGGATTCTTTATCTGGTTCTTCTGGATTCAGGCCGAACCGATTGGGTTGTGGCTGATCGAAGGCCTGACCAGTGGCATGGATCCGGGCAGTGCGGTTAAGGCGCACCTGCTAGAGGGCGCCGCTCACATGCGTCTGATGACCGTGGGGATCGTTTTGCTGGTGACCTTGCGCTTTGCGCCCAAGGGTCTGATTCCAGAGAAAGTCCGACACACCTAGTCAGGTTGGGTCTGGCAATCAAGGCACCTGCGGGTGCCTTTTTTGTGCCTGTGGGTCGGGGGGTGTCTTCCTAGGACGGGTTGTTGGCTCACGAGCTGGGCGTGCCAGTCAACCGCGTGACTATGATATTAAATGCTCAGCGGGGGATCACAGTGGATACCGCGCTTCGGTTGAGTCGGTTTTTTGAAACGTCGGCCGAGTTTTGGATGAATTTGCAGCAGACATACGAGTTGCAGCGAGTCAGGCAGGATATGGGCTCTGATATTGATCAAGCTGTAATGGCGTGGTCCAAGCGACTGGCTTTAAGCGACGATTGATTCGACCGGTGGCCGTACGGCACTCTCGTAAGTATGGCTAGGGGATTTTGATTAGGATGCCAGGGTGAGGCGGCACATGAACAAGCTGTATACGAAAGAGCAAATCATCGGGGCAGTGTTGATTCGGATATGAGACGAGTCATTGCATTTGCCCCCGGTTGCGTTAACGCGATGGGCGATCACATCGACTATTTAGGCGGGCTGGTATTGCCCTTTGCGCTGTCCCAGGGCACTAAAGTTGTGATGGAGTGGATGGATGGGGGGACCCATCGCGCCACCAGTGTTAGTCATGGTCAGGCTCATTGGCCTGTGGGCCAGCCGCCACCCCCCAGTGGTCAGTGGTTTGACTACTGTGCAGGCGCGTTGGCTGATTTGAAGCAAGCGGTGCGTATCGAGATCTTTAGTGACTTGCCTCAGGGGGCAGGTTTGTCCTCTAGTGCGTCCCTATTAGTCGCTCTCATTACTGCTCGCAATGAACTAAACCAAGAAGGCTTGTCCCCATTAGAGGTCGCCCGCCAGGCGCATCGGGTTGAGGTTGAATACATCGGTTTGCGCGGCGGAATTATGAATCCATACGTTAGCGCGATGGGCGAGGCAGGCCTTGGGATGATGTTGGATTGTCAGGCAATGGTGCATTATCCCGTGCGCTTTGGTTTGGGTGACGCTCAGTTATGGGCGGTTGACTCCCTGCTTTCGTGTGCGTCGGCCGAGGACGTCTCTCACCAACGTATTCAAGAGTGTTCAGAGATCCAGACTCTGATGGGCAGTGATCACTTTTTTACGATGAGTTCAAATCTGCCCGAACCACTCGTAGCTCGTCTACGTCATATTCAATCTGAACAGGTCCGCGTCAAACGGACCGCCAATGCCGCCAGTCAAGGCGATTTAAAGACCTGGGGTGCATTGATGAATGAATCCCACCAATCTTTGTCGCAAGACTATGAGGTGGCCGGTGAAGCATTGGATACATTGCAATCCGCGCTGACCATGACACCGGGCTGTTTTGGCGCCCGCATGACCGGCGGTGGCTTTGGTGGATGCGTGATTGCGTTGATTGATCGGGCCGCGGTTGGTGAGGCACGTGCGGCGGTAGCTCAAAACTACGGAGAGACGCGGTGGATTGAATGCTCTCCCAGCGCCGGGGCCCGTCTGCTGTGAGTGTGCGGGTCTTGGCGTGGCACCCCGAGAGCGATCGAACTGCGGCCACGCTGAATTCAAGATAGATGTAGAATCACGCAGGCCTTGCTGGTCAAGGTCAGTGGAGCGTAGCGGTTTTGCACTGCGCGAGTTCTTCTAAAACCTTAATGACAGGCCGGCGCGGACTTGAGTTGCCCGATAGCTATAGGTTTTCAAATTTGAATGGTTTTTGGTGGAGGTCACTTCGAGATTAATCTCGGGTTTCACCCCAGACCTGCTTGGGAATGCGTAGGTTACCTGCCCGGTATAGCGCTGTGATTTGTCGATGCGTCGGCGCGGCTCAAGGCTATAACGCTGTCTAAATTCTGTATGGCCCACGTTGACGCCTAAGCGAGTCCGAATGCCAGACCCAATAACACGAATCCAATCTACCGCTAGGTTGCCAGACTGGGCATCCAGCAATTCGCTGGCAGCGGCCTGATTGGGGGATTTGGCTCGTTTATGATTGAACGAAACCTGTCCCAATAGCAGGTTTGAATTATTCACGCTGTGCTCTGACACGATCCTTAGCGCTGCTTGTCGGTGATCTTTAGAGCGCACACTGGGCAAGGTATCGACATCGGTCTGAGTAAAACTCAGCGATACCGTTAACGGCACGCTTAGATCGGCTGGCCGGACGCTGGCACCCAGCGAGATCAGCCGTTGTTTATCGCCGTAGTGTGGGTCAACCCAGATGATGCTAGCCCGCGGGGTCCAACGTCCTGTGTTGGTTTTAGCGGTGGCATCAACTGATAGGCTTTTGATTAAGTTATCGGCTAACTGGGTGCCACGACCCGAGGATTTTGAGAGGTTTCCACTGACTCCATAGGATTCCCAAACCGGCGAGTTCAAATCCGACTCGACGCGAATGCTGGCCTGCGTCGAGGTGATGTTCGCGCTTCGCTGATCGGTATTGCCTTCGGAATCCGAATATTGGGGCAGTGGATCTCGGCCTGAAAGTTCAGTTACGCCAGCGGCCGGGTATTGCCCAGGATTGTTGTCATGCGCAACGGCCAGACTCACAGCGCCAGTGACTCGAGTGGTTTGGCTGCTGCTGGCTAACTCTTGGTTTAGATTGTTTACAGCGACTTCTAACTGCGGTGGCAATGCTAGTCCAGTAAAGAAATCCAAATCTGCCTGGGCGTCTGCTTGGTTGCCCAGCCATAGCCGAATACGAATCGCCAATAACCGCGCCTCGACGTTACCTGGCTGAACTAGCATGACGCGCTCAAGCGCGGATAGTGCGCCCAACAAATCCTGTTGCTCTATCTGCTGGCGTGCGTATTGAATGTTGAGCGGTACATCAGCTGGTGCGGCAAGAATTTGCGAAAAACTGATGCCCTCAGCGCGGCTTGCGATGCTGGTGATCACGCAGATAACAAACACTAGGCGCCTCATTCTGCTTCCCTCAGAACGATTGAGTTGCCCACGGCTGAAACTTCGGTTTCCTCCCCGCCTGAAGTGGGGAAGGTGTTCACTTCGACCGCTTGAATAGCAGCCGACAGGTCGAATCCACCGCGCGAATCATCGACGTTCAGGAAGTTAACCTCGGTCGTTATTCGAACTTCTTCGGTGGTCCCTGTCGACGTGCTACCTGGGGTCGAGTTCAACTCGAAGTTGGTGATGGTCCAGTCGGCGCGGGTGCCCAGACCCAGGTTGTTGCGGTAGCCGTCAACTTCACCTTGGGTGACATTCACAGCACCGGTCTCCAGTGCACCACCGGTAGGATTTGTGAGTGTGACATCCGCACCGGCGTATAGGTATTGCGTGGAGGCATCAACTGGATCGTTGCGGCTGTTGTCGTTAATCACGCTGCCGGCAACCGCCACATTAGACAGTGCGGTTAGACCGTCGAATGCGAAGTCAAAACTGACCTGTTGGTTACCTTCGTTATCAGCACGCAAGCCGGCGATGTTGCCGTTCATTTGCATGGCCAAAGTATCCTGATCGAAGTCGATCGTTGCCGTCGTGTTAAACGATCCGCACGGGGATTGACAGTAGATCACGGTTCGATCCTCGCCGTAGGTCGGATTCCAAGAATCGACTAAGTTCGCACCGACGACTCGGTAAATGGCTTGCCCGGTTAATGCCGGTGCTGTGGCATCACTGAGTTTTGAAAAGATATCAGCGTAATCATCGCGTTGGGCGAGTTCCGCCAAGACCTGTGCGGTACCGCGTCCAGCACTGATGTTGTTGACTTGCTCATTTCCGGCGGCATCCACGGCTGCTTCGAAAAATCCGAGATCTAATCCGGCTAGACTTACCACGGTGGTGTCCGAGTCATCGCTGAGTGCAAGCTGGTTTTCGATTTGGCCCTCTAGGGCCTGAGCGAAATCCGATGGGGTGATGGAGGTCTGGTTGTTCAGACGATCTTGAACTTCAGGGGTTGCCTGAACGGGGTCGCCAGCAACGCCCTGCTGAATGTCGACGATGAATCCGGGCCGCAACACGTCGACCACACGGCTGCCGTCATCAATGCTGATAGCGCCTGGACGCTCGCCGAAACTGTTCTCGGTCGGGCCAACCAGCAGAATTTGTGCCTGCTCATCACTGATTACCTCCCCAGCCACTTGCGTGCCTCGGATGCCGATCGTGCCTGAGGGTAGTTTAACTTTCATCGCGTCGGGGCCTAGTTTTGCCCCTGCACCCGAGAAAAACTTAAACGGGCCTTTGTTAACCGTTGCTCGTACGTCTGCTTGGGTGTCTGAAACAAAGAAGGCGTCCATGTTGAGTGAAGCGTTGGCGCCTAGCGTGAAGGTCGCGCCATCATTCAGAAGCAGTTGAACGACAGAATCCGATTCTGTTTCAACTAAGTCGCCGACTTGGATCACCTTGCCAATTTCAGTGGGTAGATTATTTACGCTCACCAGCCCACGGATCGCGGCAACAACTCCCGCGTCTTGGGCGAAGCTATGCGGTGCAAGAAAGACCAGGAGAAGCAACAGAGCTGGGCGATGCAAAACTAAATTTTTCATCGCGAAAGGATACAATTCTGTATCCGCAAAGCCTTACGTAACCCTACATAAGGCCTCGGGCGGCCGAGTATTAAAAGCGTGGCTTGTAGCGTTTAATCCACACTGATTCGGACCTCGCAGCAGAGTCGGTAACCACGTCCTCTGACGGCTTGAACCCGCTGGCCTGTAATTCCAGCTGCATCGAGTTTCTTGCGCAGACGCACCATGCGTACTTCCAGTGCAGATTTGAAGTTGGATTCGATCTCTAGCCCCAGTACCTCGGCAGCCTCCCAGGTTTCTAAAACGCCCTCGGGTGCGACAGCCAGTGAGCGCAGCAGGTTTACCTCGCCGTGAGTCAGGCGAATCGTGCGCTGTGGACCTTGCATGCGGCTTTGGTTTGGGTAAACGGTAACGCCGTCAAAATCATCTGAGGAGCGAAACAGGCGCCTATGAAGCGAGTTCAAGGCCGCTGTCAGCTCACTGGGATCGATCGGTTTAGTCAGATAGATGTCGGCGCCGGTGTTGTAGCCCTCGACGACATGCTCGGGCTTTTGCCGGGCACTGGCGACGATAATTCCGACGGCCGGGTCGGCTCGCCGAATTCGCTCAATCAGCGAGATGCCACTTTCACCAGGCAGGTTGATGTCGATGATGTATACGTGCGGTGACACGTTGTGTTCGATTAATGCTTCAGCGCTCTCGATTGCAATGACGCTGTAGCCCTGTCCGCTCAGGAACTCCGCGGTGGCGTTGCGCAAATCGTCATTGTCCTCGACCAAGACGACTTTGAAATTTTCGATCTCTGCGGTTTCAAGCATGTTTTAGCTCTGGGGTGCCTAGCGGGATGGTTACGGTTGCAATGACTTGGTTGTCAGTTTGATCTAGCTCCAGCTGGCCGTTCAACCGTTCGACCAGTCGCGCGGTAATGTAAAGCCCTAATCCGGTGCCAATGGTTCGGTGGGATGCTGGGTGGCGATAGTACTTGGTGGTGAGTTGGGGCAAGTCCAGTTGAGTGGCCGCAGGAAAAGGGTTGAACACTTCAATGACCAGATTGTGGCCGACCACGTCCCAGGAAATGCCGGATGGCTCGGGCCCCTTGGCGTACTTAATCGAGTTCCTGACAAGGTTGTCGATGATAATGCGCAGGGTCTTGGCATCTAGGGAGAAAGTGACTTCGTGCCCAGACACAATGAAGCTTTCGGGTGCGTCCACAATGGATTGGCAGTTAGCCACCAGCTCGCTAAACGCAATCGTTTCTGATTCGGTGGTGTTGCCTTGGCTCTCTACCCAATCCAGTTGCGCGCAGGTATCCAGCACCTCGACCATGTTTTGAATCGACATATCCAGTTTGTCTGCGCGGTGCATGCCAGCAGTGACCATCTTCATGGTAGCCAGTGGTGTTTTTAATTCGTGCGCCAGCATAGCCAGCAGATCGCTGACCTCGGTGTGCTTAGCCGACTCAATTTGCGCGCGAACGCTAAGCTCGGCGACTTGGCGCTTCAGAAACTGTTGCTGCCGTTCTTTGTTGCGCATGTGCAGGTTCAAGATTGAGAAAATAATCAGCCCCTGAACCACGCTGTACCAGATGGCCAACAAAGCCAGATGATCCATTGAGATTTCGATATCTGATACGGCGAGCATTGCCATGGCACCGGGAGTGACCAGCTGCAACACGTAGTAGACCCGAAGCCACTTTCGATCAATCGGGATTTCTGAGGTTTTACGTGGGCTGACAAAAAATGTAGCGGTGATGAATATCAGCAACCCGAATAGCACGGTCAGAATATTGATTCGCAATGCTAGGGTTGTCAGGTCCGTAGCCAGCAGTAACAGCTTGATCGGATAGCTGAGCAACAGCGCCAGAATGATGGCTGACAGCACGGGGGGCAGCCGATAGCGTTTCAATAACTGCCAATCGAATAAGTGCGCCGCAAAGATATAGGTCACCACAGTCAAGTTGTGGATGTCGGATTGTGTTTCCTGCAGCTTGAACTGAAACCAGCCGAACTGCACCAAAATACTGACTAGCAAAATGCTCTGTCGAAAGATAAAGAATGCGATCAATTGATCCCGAGATTTGGCCCAATTCGAGGCGGCCCAGATCAGAAAAAATGCGGTGATTCCAACAACCAGTGCGAGGTTGGCCATGAAGTCACGTTCGGCCAAGCGCAATTCCGCCTGAGTTTTTACGTTGATGTCGAACTGCAGAACATTGTCTGACTCAACTTTTAGGTAATAGGTTTTGGGTTGTTCAGAGGGGGGTAGTTTGGCCGCGTAGCCAAATAGAGTCTCAGTTTCGGCGATCGGCAGTGTATCGCCAAAGGTTGCGAGTGGCGTAGACAGGTCGTCGGCAGAATACAGCTGAACTCGATCAACGTACCTGGGTCCGACGGTTAAGTAATGGGTGATATCTGGTGATGTCTGCTCGACATCAATTTCCAGCCAAATAGGTTGGGACTTGAAACCCAGGTTGATCGAGCTGGGCGTCTCGATAGATGTGCTGTCGACAATGGATGCCCGAACCAAGTGAGTGCATTGCAAGATAATGCATGAAAAAAGAACCGCCGAAAGGCAGACATGTCTAAGCAAGAAATACATCCCGTGACTAGTAAAGGCGATAAGTTATTAAAACACGCCCCGAAAGGGGCGCATCTAATGGACCGCAACAAGCCGTCACCGGTCAAATAAAGTGGATGCGAGATCGGCTTACTGTATGCACGCAGTTGTGCTGTAAGTGGTAGAGCCGTCATCGGATGTCACTTCGTTGACATAAATCTCATTACCACTGCCGTTGTCGCAATCAGGATTGCTGGTATCACTCCACATGATGGTGTCTTCGTCATACGCTGAGTTGGTGTAGGGGTTAGTCACATCTGCCATTAGGGCGATCGCACAGTTTTCTACGGCAGAGAACTGGTCTTGCGATCCGTCGACTAGTTCGCAGGCTGAGAGGGCTGCGCTTGATCCAGTTGACGCGACTACCAACTGCATGCGAAGCGACTGCTCAAGCAGTTTTGCGTTGTTAGTGTGAGTGTCAGCCTTTACGCCGTCTAAGTAGCCGGTGTAAGCGATTGTGCCGCCGCCAGCCAACAAACCAATGATAGCCACCACTACCAGCAGCTCGATTAATGAAAAACCTTTTGATTTTGACATTTCCAGTCATCCTTAAAAATTTACGCTCAAAACCTTACCGAGGACGATCCGCACTTACGATTTAAAAAAGCGTCAGGTTTTGAAGGGTCGGGTTATTCCAAACTATCGCTCGGCAATCATCCCTGAACTTTTCGAGGACACCATAAGGTTGCGTAATTGGTGATATTTACCCTCGCGGATCAATTGAGCGCATGCTGTTGTGTTGACCAGAACTTCAAAGCTCGGAGACAAAGAAATCGGCCCTCTAATTAGCTGTTGAGTGGCGATAACTGCCAAGTTCGAAGCCAGCTGGCTTCTGGCTTGTTGGCTTCGATCTGTAGGAAACGCATCAATGATTCGCTGTACTGCACCTTCTGGAGAGTTTGAATGAATGGTTGATACCACTAAATGGCCAGTCTCTGCCGCCGTGATAGCCATTTCTATAGTTTCGGCATCCCTCAGTTCTCCGACGAATATAATGTCGGGCCTTTGGCGGAGCGCATCACGCAAGCCAGCAGTAAAAGATCTGACATGAGCGTTGATCTCGCGTTGCGTCACGACGCAGTCAGGATGGTGCAATGAAAACTCGATAGGGTCTTCGATTGAAACAAGGCGAAGCGCCCGCGCAGCCATTTGCTGTTGCAATAGCGCCGCAATCGTAGTCGACTTTCCGCTTCCAGTAGAACCTGAAATCAGAACCAGGCCAGATCGCCGACTCATTGCTTGCTGAAGGGCCTCCGGGCAACTGCGAGCCGTTTCGGAACTCGGCGTTGCGGGTAAAACTCGAAGTGTGCAGTCCAGCCCTCTGTCGCTCTCCGTGACGGCCCCGCGTATGCGTAGTTTTTGAAGAGTAAACGCAAAGTCCGCCGAGCAATTCACCAGTAGCTGATCCATCTGATCCTGGCTTAGGTGCCGTTGCAAAAATTCGTTAAGTTGATCGGCTGTAATGGGGGTCGGATCGAGGGTTTGAATTACCCCTTCCCGAGCGCCCTGAACCGGTTTTCCAATACTCAGGAATAGGTCTTGAAATTTATCCGCGTTCTGGTTCAGCGTTTGAATTATGTATTCGTCCATTCTCTAATTACGGGCCGGACTCGGTCTGACCGCAAGGCTTTATCTCGTAGGCTTTTGTAGGGAATCGATTTGTAGGCGTGTCATCCTCGACCAGTTATAGATCACAAGGTCGGATATTGGCATTGCGCGCACTCAAAACATCAATTTTATTAGCGATGCTGGCCGGATGTGCGAGCAACTCTGACCCCGGGGTTGAGTTTGACTCAGTTGGCCCGGATGAGGCGTTTTCTGATAGTCAGTCCGACCTCGTCAGGCCCCTGATTCCCGCCAGCAGAGCGAAAGCTGAGCCAATAGCGCTTGAAAAGCTTGCGCTTAAGTTGAATCCAGATCCTTTGACTTGGCCTGGGTCGATAGCCAGCTTAAAACAAAGCACTGACTTGCGGTGGGAGAGCCAACAAAAAAAGGATGCGTTTAGTCTGGAATATTTCGCACTGCTGGACGAGCTAGCGGTGCTCGAGCCTGAGGCAGATCGGCCTGTGCAAGCGGAGCCCATGCAGTTGCCGCAGCTGCCGCCTTATTTCCCCGAGCTAGCGCCAGCAGAGCTATCCGAAATTGTTTTAGAAGACGGCCTAGTTTCGTCATTTAAAAGCTTTATTCGCCCAGTCGATCCTGCCGATCGCACGCCGGTCGGGCTTCGCCAAATTTTGCGGTCTGATGTTGTCGCGAGCCAACCGGCCGCTGATGCCGTTGGTTTGGTGAATCGTAAACAGATCGCTGACCCCGCTTCATTCTCTCAGATATTGGCTGACGCTGAGGTGGTCGGTATTGATTTAGGCGTCACTCGGCGACTGATGTCCGCGCAGGAGTTTAATGAGCTCGCTCAGGCGCTCAGTGCTTGGCAGCTGCAGTACTCAAAAACGAAGGCACTGGGAGATTTTGTCAGTGCGAAGGAAAAATCAGAGTTGTATCGGAGTGCGGCTCGTTATTTGTCTGATCACTCGCCTTCGCGATTTGTTCAAGCCATCAACCAAGCCATGTTGATGGGCTCCGATGATGTGTCTGTATGGCGATTCGAGAATGCGTTAGCGCGCATAGGGGCGACTGCAGGTCTTCCGCTAGGTACGGATGCCTTATCTGCGTTAGACCTTGACGAGATCCGCGACCGGCTGCGCGGAGTGCACGGGCCTCAGCTGGCACTGTCAATTGACTCATGCGTGGGCAATAAGGGCGCTATTTGGACGGCACATATTCCTGTGCGACATCGTTTGCCCGCGGCATTGGCCGAAAAACTTGAAGGTTTGTCTGCTATTTATTCCGGTAACGCCGACGAGGCAGGTAGTTGCGCCGCACCTGAAGTGTTGGCTACTGACTCGGGTGTTTTGGTTCGTGGTGCTCAGTATGAAATTGACTTGGTCTTGGAGCTGTTAAAAAGCGAAGACGTGCCAGTGCTACAAGTTCTAGTCGAAGTCTTCCTGGTTCAGGTGGACGCCAACTGGCGCCGAAAGCTGGAAGTCACGTTAAGCGGTGTTCGCAATGTCGGCGACCTTGGCGGGCTGATGAGTGAAGGCACGCTGGCGTTGGCTAGAGGCATTGTGGGTGCGGAAAACAGCTTTACTTTTGGTGGGGCAGGTAGCCGGGCTGATACCCAAGCGATAAGTAACCTGGTGGAAGTGTTTGAACAAAATCAGATAGGCCGGACCATTTCTTCTCCTACGTTGTTGGTTCGTGATGGCGTTGAGGCATCCATTTCGCGCTCCCGCACCATCCGTTTCCAAGGGCCTTCTACTCAAACGACATCCAGCACTAACCCGCCGGTCACGACCATTACGCCGGGTTCTATTCAATCGGTTAATGCGCCTTTGGAGCTGTCGGTCAAACCCAGCATCAACCCGGAGACCTTTCATGTGGTGTTGGACTTCAGTTTTGTAGAAACGACGTACGACGTTGCAAATCCGGACGAGTTAAGTAGCTCGTTAACCAATGAAATTAAGACCACGATTGAAACGGCGCCAGGCGAGGTGGCTGTCTTGGCTGGGTTGTACAAAGAGACCAACAGTAGAGACACATTAGGCCTACCTGGATTCACTAGCACCCCGTTGGTTGCCGGTCTTTTGGGTGGCAGTGACGACTTGCAAACCCAGCAGTCTGATCTGTTGGTCTTCATTTCGCCCCGAGTTATCCAACCAACAAAAAATGAGATTGATCAAAGCAAATCGAGGGAAGATGCGAGTGATGCTAAATAACAAAGGCTTTTCGTTGATTGAGCTACTCGTCGTAGTAGCGATTATAGGATTGCTGGCTGGCGGTGGGACCCTCGCCTACACCACGTATTTGGACGGCGTAAAGGTCGATCGAGTCGGGCAGCAGCTTAGTGAGTTGGGAAAGGCAATCGATACTCAAATGGTATCTGCGTCTGTGGGTTCTAGAGCGGGAGCCTTCTCGATTAGTGATCCTAGCCAAGCAACCTGTACTAGCTGGGTTGATTCGATTGTTGAGGACATGAACGAAACCGGACAAAACGTCTTCGATAGCTCTGTTGCCCTTGCTGTCAATGGTCATGACCTGGTGGGGGCTTCTGATACGCCCTTGGTAAAAGCGGGTCAGATTAGTCTGCACTGTGCCTCGCCTAGCTCATCTGTGGGTAGTGACAGCTTTGCGATTTACCAGTGTAGTTGTACCCAGCCTGGCGGTTGCAGCTTCGATTCCGGTGACGACGGGGCATGCCCGCTTCCCGCCTCAGTCAATTAAAAGTTTGGAGTTGAATTGGGCTTTTTGACGGCACTTCGAAAGACAAGGCGTTCCTCTGATCCTGGTCTTGAGTCTGTGCGTATTAGCGAGATGGCTTTGCGTTCACGCTTGATTCGCGTGGAAGAATCTTCGGTGGCCGAAGTAAAAGAGGATCTGGTCGAGCCAGAATTTTGGGACGAGTACTGGGGCGATTTAACCAGTGCGGAGCGCGCGCGTATTCAATGGAAGTTGGTTTCGCACAGTAAAAAGGCGCAAACAGTGTTCGTTCATGCTTGGGTTCCGTTTGAGGAAACTTCCTCAGCGTTCCTTGAGTGGGCGCTATGCGATAACCCGCCGGCCCGTGTTGTCCCAGTTCCCTCGATCTTGGCTGAATTGTGCGACCAACCTAAGGTGCTTTTGTTCTTTGGGAACAACGGAAGTGCCATGATTTTCGCCTTCAAAGGTGGCTTTACTCACGTGCCCGTTACACTGGACGAGCTCGACTACGTGCTGCTTAGCGAGTTGGATTCGATCGAGGACGTTCAAGGTGATTTATGGGCTGAGGTCGCTGTCAGGTTGGGTGCGCAGATCAGAAAGGCCATCCGGTCGATTGAAGAATTGCACGGTAAGTTCGGTAACAGCATAGAGGTTGCGGCCACTCTGGCATCGCCGGCGCAGTTGATATCGTTATTCGAAGCGGAAGTAGGTGAGTTGTATTTGCGGCCAATGAAGGCTGTTCCGAAGTCTTTGATATTGGCTAGTGGGAAAATGTCCCCAAAAGCGTTGCAGGCGCGAGCTAGGCGATCAGGAACTAATCTTTTTGCGTTGGGGCAATCTTTGCGCTCGTTTCAGCGTGCCCATCGGGCAAAGCGCATCGCTGCAGGGATGGGGGTCACAGCTTTAGTGGCCCTGGGTGTTTGGTTTTTTTATTTAGTGCCACTAGAGAAAAACATAGCGCTTCAGCTCGCAGAGATTGATCGTCTTACATCGCAAAAAGATGTGTTCGCCGCTGCATTGGAGGAGGCCAGGGAGCCGGCGCCCCGGGTTGAGAAAGTCGTCGCAAACGCTCGCCCGCTGAATGATTCCGAATGGAGCTCGGTTGAAGACCTTTTTTTTCTAAATGGGCTTGTGGATAGGATCGTGGTTTCTGATGGGCGAGTGGTATTGAGTCGTCCTGACCAAACCGATGAGTTTTGGCAGGGGCTTCGTGATGCCAGTGAGGAGCTCAAATTTGTTGCAGCGGCATCTGCGGTGCGGGA
This sequence comes from Litorivicinus sp., assembly GCA_965656605.1. Taxonomy (GTDB): domain Bacteria; phylum Pseudomonadota; class Gammaproteobacteria; order Pseudomonadales; family Litorivicinaceae; genus Litorivicinus. The sequence continues at coordinate 18,082 of CBFHLC010000002.1, forward strand.
TGGGTTGCGGTTGCGGTTGGATCCATGAAAAAGCTGTCGCTACAGCAGCTGGAACTTTTGGAGTTAAGGCAGCAGCAAGGCGAGTCGCAAAGCGCTTGGGTGCTCGGCGGGTCTGTTGTTTTTAGCCTGATCTGCCTAGGTGTTTTTGTTTTTTGCTTGTTTCGTTATGCCTCATTGCCGGTTGACGGAGTCTATCAAGACCAAATAAATGGATTACAGGCAGACTTAAAGCGCTTGCGTGATGACATAAGTGTTCAGCAAGTGAAGCAGTCCGAGCGGTCATCATTGCTCAGTAGATCAGATGATCGTCAACTTGAATCGCGGATCAGGGGTGCGCTCTGGGGTAGCACGGAGGAGCTAGATCTTTCGAATGATGACGGAGTCATCAGTTTACGATTTTCAGTGCCGGTGGGTAGTTACTCACTGGTTCGCTCACGGCTGCGGGCAGGTGCTGGAATATCGTTTGTTAGCGAAGCGGTCGTGCTGTCGGGTCACAAGCTAAACGTGGAATGGGAGGTGATCTCAGATGTTGAGTGACGAGACGGTCCAGCGACTGACCCGAGTTTTGCATAATGCGGGGCTTGATCTAGCTGAGATCGAGTCGGCTTCAGCTTTTGTTGATTTGCTCCGTCGCGAGCCAGAGTTGCAGGCAAGCTCTTTAACTGCGCTGTCTAGGCTTTACGGTATGCCGCGATTCGGCGCCTCACTTGAGCCTGAGTCAGATGCACTGGCACTGGTGACGGAAGATAGCGTGCGGCAATCCGGCGTACTGCCCGTGTCAAACCAAAATGGCACTGTCGAATTGGCAGTGACTGATCCCGCGTCCATTCAAGGGGATGACGTGAACTTTGTGCTGGGGGGGGCGCCTGTTAGTGCCAAGCTAATATCGATTGCGCAGTTGGACGAGGTGCTGGCCGATCCTGGTGTGAAGTCTGCATTTAAAAAAACCGGCGCCGCCAAGGTGTCGGCCCCTCGTGCGGTCCAAAAGAACTACAGGGTAGATCGCGAGCAAGACGTCATTTCATTTGTAGAAGATGTTATTCGGTCGGCTATTGAGTTGGATGCATCTGACATTCATGTTGAGCCGTTTCGTGAAACCGCGCGCGTTCGCATGCGACTCAGCGGAGTATTGGTTGAACGCGTCGAATATTCGGATTTTCTTCATGCGAAGTACGCGGCTATTACGTCACGATTCAAGATTCTAGCGGGCTGTGACATTTCCGAACGTAGGAAAGCTCAGGACGGAGCGCTGGTTTTTTCGATGCCGGATGGCCGTGATATCGATCTTCGTTTCAATACAGTACCCACCAAACACGGTGAGCGTTTGGTGGCTCGTGTGTTGGCAGCCAATCCAGCCTTGGCGTTGGATAAGCTGGGCTTCTCTGCCCAAGTTTTGGATCAGATCCAGCAGGTCATTTATGCGCCCCAGGGTATGGTGTTGGTGACTGGCCCGACCGGTTCAGGAAAGACGACGACGCTGTATGGAATGTTGCAAGAGATCAACGATCCGATGCGCAATATTCTGACGGCAGAGGACCCTGTCGAATATTACTTGGAGGGTGCCGGTCAAATACAAGTGAACGAAAAAGTCGGATTGAGCTTTGCTGAAGTGTTACGAGCGTTTTTGCGCCAAGATCCGGACGTTATTTTGGTTGGCGAGATTCGTGACACAGAAACTGTTGAAATTGCAGTAAAGGCCGCGCTTACCGGGCACTTGGTTCTGTCTACTCTTCATACTAACGACGCGATTTCAACAATAAACCGGATGGTCAACTTGGGTATTCCCGGCCACATGCTGGGAGCTGCTTTGAGCATGATCATTGGTCAGCGTCTGGCTAGAAAAAACTGCACAAGTTGCTTGACCGACGACGCTGCTGCCGGCCCTGAAGTACTCACGCGGCTAGGTCTGGCTGCTGATGTTCGGCCCAAAATGGGTGCGGGGTGCGAGCAGTGCTCTGACACGGGCTTTTCTGGACGCGTGGGTATCTATGAATGCTTAGTTGTTACCGATGCTCTGTCAGGAAAGATTGCAGAGGGCGTGTCGCAGCGCGAGTTGTTGACGCAGGCCCGCGCGGAAGGTTTTTGTTCCATGCAAGACATGGGTAAGGAATTCATAGAGCAAGGTGTCTTAAGCGTTTCTGAATTCGCTCGTACGGTTCAAGTATAAGTGGTGCGCGATTTTATCTTTGAAGGGGTAGGGCCCTCCGGTAAAAAGAAAAAGGGACGTAAAGCGTTTCGAAATCGTAAAGACGCGAAGGAGCACCTGCGGCAAAAAGGTCTAACTCGAGTAAAGATCAGGCAAGCACACCCCGTTTGGGATTTTGAATTTGATGTGGGGCTAGATGGCGCAGTAAAGCTACGTCATCAAGCAATGCTGGTCGATAAGCTGAGCAGCATGACCAAGAGTGGCCTGCCCATTCTCGATTGTTTGGCGCTTTTGCAACAACAGGCGGCTACCGCTCGATTAGTTAAAATTCTTGATGCTGTTTTGGAAGACGTAAGCACAGGCTCCTCTTTACATGCGGCATTCGGAAGGTTCCCCAAAGCATTTGGATCGTTATTGATCAGCATGGTCAAGGCGGGCGAAGAGTCAGGGCGACTGGAGCACTTTTTAGGCCAGCTGTCAGAGATACTGCGACGGGATTTAGAAATACAAAGCAAAGTACGCTCCGCGATGATCTATCCGGCGGTGATGATCTTGGTAACCGTCGGGATTGTCTCGTTCATGTTGATTCAAGTGGTGCCCACATTTGTCGAAATGTACGAGGGCATGGGGTCAGAGCTGCCTGCGATGACACAGGCGATTGTTAGTCTGAGTGACTTCTTAATTAAGGGTGGAGCTGTGGCCTTAGTCGCTGCGGCTGCGGCACTGACTTTCTTGCAAAAATTTTGCGCGTCTAGGTTCCTTGGGTATCGACGCCTGTTGGCAGGTTTTGCCCTGCTTATGCCATTACAGGGCAAATTAATCGTTCAGTCCTCGGTCGCCAGAAGCGCCATGTTAATTGCAGCGCTATCTGAAGCTGGGGTAAGCCTTGAAAAGGTTTTGTCGTTGGCCGCAGATGTCATGCCAAACCAGCGGTTCAAAGATGCATATCTCGACATCGCAAAAAGAATTGTAAGTGGTTATCAATTATCGGAGCTATTCGAGCGTCATTCGGTTTTTCCTGATGAAGTTTCCCAGTTGGTGGCGATTGGCGAAAAAACGGGTGCGGTGGAGCAGCTTCTTAAATCCCTGGCTGAGTACTACCAGTCAGAGGTAGCGGGTACGGTTGATGGGCTGATTAAATTGATCGAGCCTCTTATGATTGTTGTGATCGGCGGGCTGATAGGAGGCCTAATTATGGCGTTGTATTTGCCGATTTTTGGCATGGCCAACACGGTGTAATGCGCAACAAGCAGGCAAGGCGATTTGACATCTATGTTGGTAGTGCCTGAGCCTGCTTCATTACGGCGTCTAACTGGATTTACGACGAGCTTTGGGGTGAAGGCTCCCGGTTTTGCCGATACGTGTCATTGGGGGCGTGATATTCGTTCGAGCGCCATGAAGGTTTTATTAGCCTTCAACGATAGGCCGTTGCGAAAGGTTATGAAAGCTTCAGGCCTGGGGTTGGTGCTAACTTCATGGCACATTCATGTTGGGCGTTTATCATGACATCAGTTCGGCTATATCGCATCTCATTCTTGGCGGCTGTTAAAACATTACTCATTGTGCAGAGTTCGCTCGCATTTTCGGACTCGACCCTATTTACCGCAGCAGACCCTTCGCCCAAGCAGTGCATGATTCGTCAAGACTCGAATGGCGATTACATCAATGTTCAAGAGGCCTTGACTGACGACGATACGGATGACATCACCGATGCTGCAGCAGCATACAGGGACATACGCGGGTGTAATACCTCAGGAGTCACCGACATGACGTCTCTGTTTGCGGGTTTAGAGCATTTCAATCAGGACATTGGAGGGTGGGATGTCAGCAACGTCCGCTATCTGTTTGATACTTTTTATGAAGCTCATTCGTTCAACCAAGATATTGGACAGTGGGATGTAAGTAGTGTTGTTGACTTTGGGTACACCTTTGATGATGCATATGCCTTTAACCAAGATATTGGCGACTGGCAGATCGGTAAAGACCTTGAGTATGCTGACGACATCATAACCATGTATCACATGTTTGATGACGCCAGCTCGTTTAATCAAGACATCAGCGATTGGGATATGAGCAAGGTCGCCACTATCGAGGGGATTTTTAACGGCGCATCTTCGTTTAATAAAGACTTGAGCAGCTGGAATATTTCGGCAGATATAGAACGCGATTATTACGATCTTGGAGCGATCGCTTGGGAAGAGAATAAGAAGCCATTAGTCCTTTTAGAGGGGTCCGTTGGGCCGGGCTTTACCTTATTCACTGAGGCAGATACTTCGCCCAAGCGGTGCATGATTCGTCAAGACTCGAATGGCGATTACATCAATGTTCAAGAGGCCTTGACTGACGACGATACGGATGACATCACCGATGCTGCAGCAGCAAACAGGGACATACGCGGGTGCAATACGGCGCAAATCACTAGCTTAAGTCATATGTTTTTCAATCTATTTGACTTTAACCAAGACATCGGTGGGTGGGATGTGAGTCGCGTGGTTGATTTTGGATTTGCATTCTCAAGCGCTCATTCATTTAACCAAGACATCAGTAATTGGAAAATTGGCAAGAATGTGGAGCCTGAAGACGGCGCGATAAGAATGAAATTAATGTTCAGCTATGCAGAATCATTCGATCAAGATGTCAGCAATTGGGACATGAGTGCCGTTGGAGATATTGAACGAATTTTTCAGGAAGCAGTGTCATTTAATCAAGATTTAAGTGGCTGGGTTTTACCAAGCCAGGTCATTGCTAACGGATTTGATCTTGATGCTGATGCGTGGGATGCGGCTAATAAGCCAAAACAGCTGCAGCCTATACAGCTTGATCAGGGGCAATTTACCTCGGCGGATAAATCCGTTAAACGATGCATGATTCGGCAAGACAATTCTGGAAATTACATCGACGTGGGAGACGTTTTGACAAATAAAGATGGAAGTGCAATTTCCTTAGCCGCGATGGTGAACCGCGATATACGTGGATGTAACACTGGTGGCATTACATCGATGTCCAGATTTTTTAGCAATCTGCCAAAGTTTAATCAAGACATTGGTAGTTGGGATGTCAGTAAGGTAACCAGTTTTTACGACATGTTTGAACGCGCTAGTACATTTAATCAGTATTTGGGTGGCTGGAACATAGGTGGTGACGTAGGCGAAAACCATACAATTTTTATGAACGGAATCTTTGATGGAGCCATATCTTTTAATCAAAATATTGGTGGTTGGGATATGAGTCGGGTTGCCTCTACGAGGCGTATGTTCTCGGATGCGACATCGTTTGATCAAGACATTAGCTCGTGGGATGTAAGCAGCGTATTAGACATGGAGTACATGTTTACCTGGGCCACTGCTTTCGACGCCGATCTTAGCGGATGGTTAGTTGAAAACGTAGAATATTTCAAGGGCTTCGATCTACACGCAAATGGCTCGTGGTCAGATGCGCACAAGCCTCAGTTTGGCTCGAGTAATCAAACAATCATGAGCGGCGCGGTCGAGGACGGTGAGTCGGCTACTGGTTCTGGTGATGGCTCGTCCGGTGATGTTGCAAGTGCAGTAAGCGAGTCTGCATCGGAGCCATCATCAGGAGGTTCAAGGATACCGAGCGACATGGAAAATGGAACGGTGCGGTGTGATTTAACCGCGACTCAATCGAATTTCAGCTCGGTAAGAGTGGCCAGCCCTGTATGTTTGTAATGAGGATAAAGAGCACTGGACATCTATTATTGACTGATAGGCTTAAAAGCAAGAAATAAGGAGCTCGTTCCTGCGCTCAACTGATCTTTCTGTGGTGTTCGCCTTGGGTATATAAGCGCGTGTGTCGGAAACGGAAACGGAAACGGAAACGGAGTGCTTAGGTGTGTAGAGGTCTGTGGGTCTTTTCAGTTTCGGTTATGTGCGAAGATCGGCCCGCTGTAAGCTTTGGTAGGGTTTCGAGTAGACAATGCAAGTAACCTCCGTGTCGAATTTCGAAGGGGGTTACTATGATTCGCGCAGCAGTGCTTTCGGGGCTCATCTGTGCTCTGGTGAGTTATACAAACCTAGCTCGGGCAGACTCAGAAGGTATGTCGGATCACAAAGCCGATCTACTTTGGCTTGGAGCGTTCCATCTTGATTACGCCAGCGCAGATGATCAAGACCCTTTGTGGCCCGACCCCGGCCCTTATATGGCGCTTCACTTTTTTGAGTTGGTCCTTCCTTCAAACGTAAGCCTTCCAGGCGAACCAGTATTCGGTGAGGCTGATTACTTAGCTAAAATGGAGGCGGCAGCTAGCAGATTTATAAACGGCCTACTCAGTTACGCATTCAGTGACGATTCGGAACTCAGAATCGAGAATGGGGGGTTTTTAGGAGGTTTCCCAGTATATTCGGGGCGGTCACCTGAAGAGACAGATGCAAAGGTAGTTGCGACGATGCAAATATTTCAGGAAGACGTACGTAAGCCCCTTACAGTCGAGTTGGTTAGGGGGCTTGTGGACGATGAGGGAAGGCCCGTTGGCTCTGACCCAGTGGTCGTGACGTTAGCACCGGATGATTATCCTGCCTACGGTCTCGAGAATTTCCCTGACACTTCTGACACTTCTGACACTTCTGACACTTCTGACACTTCTGACACTTCTGACACTTCTGACACTTCTGACATAGAGCCTAATTTCGCCCCGCGGAATTTAGAGTGCGAGCCCTCGAGCCCTGAATCTGAGTTTGACCAAGTGCGCATAAGCGGTACGAATTGTTAGTAGCTCGGTCGATGTGGGTCACGCCAAAGTGGGCATCGGACCTGCTGGTCATGGCCAGCGGATGTTTAATCTGTTCAAGCCAAGCCGATATGAAATTTTGAAGCGTGGGAGTAGTTCAGTGCGCATAGCAACGTTGTTTAGATTCTTGCCATTTCTGCTCGTATTAAATGCGCATGCAACGACGATCTCTTTTGACGAGATTTTTAATGATCCTGATAACGTCGAGTTAAATCTCCGTTATGCAGAGCAACAACAAACGCTGGGCGATATCGCGTCGGCTTTGAGTGCTGTCGAAAGGGCGCTATCCATAACTCCGTTAAATGTCGAGGTGCGTTTGCTTCGAGTTCGCCTGTTAATGCAGCTTGGCAATACGGCTTTGGCTGAATCGGAAGTGGTCGGTCTTCTGAAGCAACCTTTGCCAGTAGTGATTCGGGCCGAGCTGGTCCAATTAGAGCGGCAACTTAAGGCTAATAAGGCTCGCGACCGTATTGTTTATAACGTCGGAATACAGCAGCAATTTGATGATAACATTTTAGCATTTCCCAAGTCCGGGTCAGTTGAGATCTCGCCTAACGGACAATCGTTTTATACACAAAGCTACCAAGACTCGATCGCGCGCAGCGAAGAGACGTCTGATCGAATCCGTAACCTGAGTGCTGGCGTTTCAATCGAGCGCGATCTGATGCTACAAAACCAAGGTCGAGTGTTTGCATCCGTGAACTTGGGAAGGACATCAAGTTTTGAGACCGATTTGCGTGACCAGTCATCCCGTTCCTTAAGCGTGGGTGCGAGTGCTGTACTCGAGGATGTCACGGGCGCTTTTTCTTTGGCTTATGCCGCGGCTAACCGTGATTCTAGTGATGATTTTGAGTCGCCATCGGCTCAGGTAACCTTCACTCGTAACCAGACCCAATGGGGCCTCAACGCTCGAAAGGTAAACTTGGATTATGCAGCTGGCAGTGAGGATCTATCGAGTAAAGAGACCGGTTGGTTTTTGGCTCGGAGTATCGAGCTGTCCGAGCGCCTGACTCTTCAGCTCTCTGGAGGACAAAGCCATAGTCGTGCTCAGTCGGCTGCCAGTCGAGCAAAAGGTAAGGTCGATAGCGATGCAGATAGTTTCAATGCTTCGTTAAGTTATCTGCCCCGAGGGGATCTGCTGTTATCCAGTCAGCTGTCGCAGTACGACACCGACTACAGGCAGCAAGTATTCCCCAATCCGCGCATTCGAGCTGACCGACTTAGAACTGCAGGCGTTAGTGCTACTTGGCAAATCCGCCAATACCTAGGTTTGCAGGGCAGTCTGTTGGCGCGGATTGCCGCGACCCGGGTGCGCAACGAATCCAACGTGATGGTTCATGATTGGCAAAAAAATCTGATTGAGATCGGGCTGACGTATCAGATGGAGATATCGAAGTGAAAGCATTTTCAATCCTCATTATGTGGCTGTTAGCCGTCGGCGTGAGTGCTGATGCAGAGATTGGTCGTGTGGCAGGTCTAGTCGGGCAGGTCACCGTGATTTCCCCGTCGGGGCAGACGCGTACTGCCGTGTCTGGCGATGCAATTTTGGTTGGCGAGCGGATCAATGTGTCTGAGGGGGCTCGGCTACAGGTTCTGCTTCGCGATGAAACTACATTTACCCTCGGTTCCAACGCACAATTTACACTTGATGAATTTTTAGTCGCCGGCGATCAGCCTAGTGTTCGGGCTAGCGTGGGCAAGGGCGCTTTTCGCTTTGTCAGTGGCAAAACTGCCAAACGAGGCCCAGATGTGATGAAGGTGGACCTGCCGACGGGGACTATCGGCGTTCGCGGAACTCAGGTCGCGGGACTGGTTAATGATGATGGTTCGGCCGATGTGGTGTTAATCGGTCCCGGTGCGAACAGTTTTGGTCAGCAACGTGGCGCGATCGTCGTACAAAATGAGGTTGGCACCCAAGACATTACCCGAGCGGGATTTGCAACCCGCATGGAAGTTGGGGCTGCGCCGACCACGCCGGTTCTAGCTCCCGCAGCCTTGATCAATCAAATCGAGGGGGCAACGGGTGAGAGTTTGGATACGGCCGTCAGTGGGCCGCGATCCCTAGACCAAATCGATATTGAAGTTGGCGCTGACAGCGATGGTGACGGTCGAAATGATGAATTTTTTGCCAACGAAGAGCTAGGTGAGTTGTGGACTCAGCAATTCGATAACCCATCGGAGGCCGGCTCGAACGAGCAGATTGTCGACATGATGTTCGCGCTGACGGGTTCGCCGAAAGAGGGCCTGCGTAATGTGGAATGGGACGTGTCGATGGGCCAGCTGATTACTCAGGGTGCCGTTTCGAAAGGGCGATCTAATCTGACGCGTTTGAGTGATGCCCGCCTGACAGGCTCTTCTAGATTTGAACTGAATGACGTTGATTTTGTTCAGAGATGCTATGAGCGAAACTGTGGATCATATGACGCAGTAACCACGCTTAATTTTGATACCAACACAGTTACCAGCCAATTCAGTGGAGAGATCACATCGATCTCTCTCAGGCAGGATGAATCTGCCACCGTATCAGCGGATTTCTTGATTACCCGAAATGCTTCGTTTGAGCAGATGTTTGATTCGCGATACACGAGTACAAACACCGACGGTACGATTTATTACCATTGGAATGGCGGTGACTTCTACTTAACCGGGGGATCCTTGCCTGTCGACGACCTGACCCGAACTGCAATGGATGGGAGTCTGCAAACGGTACTCAGCAATGTGGAAAGCAATTTGGAGGCTGGGCAGTCAGGGTGGGTGTCTATTAGATCCGGTTTATCTTTCGAGCATATAGAAATCGGCGGTCGGCCGGCTGATTTCCCAACATTGCATTCCGCTCAAGTTGACGTTTGGACGTACGACTCTGAGGGCAACTTGATACGAGATTTCAATGGCCTTGGTTACACGCTAGCTGAGTAAAGCTATTCAACTAAGCACACGATTTGAGCCTCCCTCAATGGAATACGAAGTGCCTGTGTGAGAGGAATGCTTGCCAGACGATCGGCATATTCGACTTGAACACTGATCTTTGAAGTAAGTTGTGTCGATGCAGATGTTGCGATTCGGAAAGGTTCGGTTCGGATCTCGGCTGCCTGCGTAGAGAGGCTGATAGCCAAGATCTCTCCGCTTGAAGGTAAATCCAGCTGACAGTGACGTGTGGTTGGGCGGCTCCACGCGATTGTTGGCCATGATGATTTATGTAACCAGCCGCGGGAGTAAGGCGCCCATCCGTTTGTTGCGTTGCCGGTACACTCTTGCCAATTTTCCAAGTCGCTAAACTCTCTCGACAGGCTTATTAAAGAGTTTCCAGATGCTTGAATAACTTCAGCGCAATTATCTGTGATCGATCTTATGTCGAGAATTTTACGATTCGATGCAATCTTTTGTAGGTTTCGCGTTTCGAAATCGAGATAGTCTGTGACCACGTAAAGGGCCAGTTCATTGGACATCATGGTCCGTTGCATCACAAACCAGAATCCAGACAGCACCAAGGAAGACACAGCCATTGCAGTCAGCAACTCGACTAAGGAAAAACCGTGGGCTCGCACTCTCAGCCGTGACAATTCTGTGCTTGCTGGTTTCAATGGTTCTTGCATCAATATTTACCTGGTCAACTTTCGCTCAAAATCGAGCTAAAGCATCTGTGTTAGGTGCTGAAAAAGCACTATCTAATATGGTTCGTCTTAACAGCTACGCTATCAGCATACCGCTATCAATCTCTGGAACACTTACTCAACCTGACGACGAATCATCAGAGTGCTGGAGCAGGATTGTGTCGGACGCTCAAGCGTCGGGGCGAACAACTCTGGCGATAGAGTTTCAGGCTACAAAAATCGCCGATGAAAATATTCTGGTTGCTGGCGTCGACCGTAACGGGCGCTTGTTGGTGGGTAGCTGCGAAGGGTTGTCATATATCGCATCCAGCTGGGAGCAAACAGCATCAGGCTGGTCCTTGCGTTGGAGCAACCTGTGAGAGGGTTTTCGCTGATGGAGCTGGTCGTCGCGATGCTGGTGTTTTCCCTGATCGTGACCGGTGGAATGTCGGCAGTCATGGTTGCCACCCGCAGTGTGCAAAGCGCCGCTGAGCTTGGGCGCGAGGGCAGTCAAGATTTACGCTGGGCACTCGTGGGCGCGCAACTATCGATGTCGGGCGAGTCAGTTACTCTGCCGGGCTTTACCCAAATTACGTTAGGTTCTGGTGGCTGTGCGGGTCCCGCAATAGGTGACTGCCTGGGCCTCAGCAATGGCGCCATGGTCCGGGTAATCAGTCCAAAACATTTTGGGGATGCTTGTGCATCGCCTGCACGGATCGATCAGGATGCGTTGGGTGATTGTATTCTGCCGACTCCGACTAAATTTGATAGATTACTGATGTACTCAGGGGATGCGGGTCACACTCTGATTCCAATTTTTTAATGATGAGATTTTAAATGCCTTACGAATTAAACGAAGCCGACTCAACCCTTCAACTATCGGGTGAGCTGGACTTGAATGACGTTCCTGAGCTGCGCGCGGCAGTCGAGCAGTTTGCTGGCGATTCATTAACTGTTTTGGCGTCAGACGTGGCTTATATGGACTCGTCCGTATTGTCCACACTGCTATTGGCGCGCAAGCAATGTGCGGGACGTGGGGGCAAGCTAGTTATCAAGGCGCCATCAGATATTGTGCGAAGCCTGCTGACCAGCTCCCAGTTGGATCGAGTGCTGACGATCGAGGACTAACGATTTGGCTTTAGCCGAACCTCAGTAATGTTTCGGTTATCGCGTCGTGCAACGGTGACTGATGTACTCAGGTTATGAACGATCTTCATACCGTGCCCGCCTTCTTCAGCAGGTTTATCGTTTGCGGGGATGCTCCACGCGGGGCCTGTATCTGACAGCACCACAACTCGATCCCCAGTGTGCAGCTCGACCCAGAATTCGTGGTCTTTGCTACCGCCTTCAAATCCATGTCGAATGATGTTCTGCGACAGTTCACCAATAATCAGTTGCACCTCTGACAAATCTGAATGCGGCCAATGACTCTGGACCCACTGACGAACCTCGGATAGTGCGTCCAAGGTAGTGGTGAATGAATCCACATAGATCATTTGGTTTTACTCACAAAAATCCCATCCCAGTCCTTCGGTAAATCTTGTTGCCGTAGATCATCAACCCGTGCGCGATAGGTGCGAATCAGCCCTTGGGGATAGGCACCGATTTGCGACAGTGGGGCCAGCAGTGCATCACATCGGCTCCATTGCTGAGCACGATAAGCGGCCAAGAATTCCTGATGCATCGTTCTGCTGGGCGCGTCTAGGTCTGCGGCGACAGTATAAATGGTGACCGCGTCGGTTTTGCCCTTGACCACGACCTGATCCACTTCAATCAAACCTGACTGATCAACAGCAGTATCTGGGCCCAGCAGAATATCGACATCGTAGGTTCGACACATTGCCTCGAGCCGTGCGGCCAAATTGGCAGGGTCACCTAAACAAGAGTAGTCAAACCGCTGGTCCGAGCCAAAGTTGCCCACAACGACCGAGCCGGTGTTGATACCAATGCCGATTCGCAAGGGTTTTTCCGACACATCGCTGATGTTGAGCTCAGCATTTAAATCATCCAATCGCGCCAGCATCGATTGTGCGGCTTGGGTCGCTTTGCGCTGATGTTGCTCGACCGGTAGTGGGGCATTCCAAAATGCCATGACACAGTCGCCCATGTATTTGTCGATGGTGCCGCCACTCTCTAGAACCACCTCGGTAAGGGGGCTTAACAGTCGGTTGATCAGATGGGTTAGCCGCTCGGGATCATCTTTTAGGTTCTCTGACAACGTTGTAAACCCGTGGATGTCAGCAAACATAATGGTCAGCTCCCGAGTCTCGCCGCCCAGTTTTAAGCTGTCTGGATTCGCGATGACCTCGTTGACCAAATCAGGGGATAGGTAGCTGCTAAACGCGGCACGCGTTGCGGCCTTGTCTTTCTCTTGATTGATGGCCTTGATTAGCCCGGGCACCAACAATGCCAATCCCCACCCAACTGACAGATCCAGGGTGTAAATCAGCTGGTTGGTTTGATGAAAATGCGCCGCAGAAGCCGCCAGTGGAAAGGCTGCGACGGGCAGGGCCGCTGCCAAGCTTGCGATGACTGGCAGCTTCATTCCGACCACCAGCAGCGCTAGCGCCGCAATCAGCGCGGCACTCCACCAGCCAAGGTTCGGGGCGAATTCTGCAGGCCAGTGTTGAGCATTGATTTGACGTAGCAATGCCACGTGAAATTTTGGGCCTGCGATCGATGTGCCCCACAAAGCATCGTGTTGGTCTTTAAGCCCCGCGGCACCAGAGCCCAGTACAACCGTCTTATTCGCTAAATCTTGTGTGTGTAGCTCATTCAAAACATCCACTGCGCTGTAAACAGGTATGTCCTGAAATGCCGCGGGCGCCAAGCGGACACGTCCATGAATGTCGGTCGGGATAGAGGTAGGACCGACGCGCAATCCTGCGATGCCTGACTGGTTACCCGTCAGAACCAATGTGTTGGCGCCTGCGTTAAGTCTGGCCAACTCGACCGATAGCGATGCGATGATTTGATCGCCCTGCGCCAGCACCAAGGGCAGCTCTCGAATTAGGCCGTCATCTTGGGCACCCACACCGATGTAACCAAAGCTTTGCGTGTTCTGGGCCAGGGTGGGCGTGGGCATCAGTAAACCGGCCGCCTGCGGTAAGTAGTCGGTGGGACCAGTGCCAAGGACGGCCCATGCGCCAGGCCAGTCTTTCGGAGCGGGCTGATCGCCAGCTGTGATCGCCATGGATGTCGGTGTCTGTGCTAACAGGTCCCCAAAGTAGGCATCCCAGTCTAAATAGCCATACGGATTTTGTAGGGCCAGACCAGCATCGTCGCGGGTCTGATCTGGCAGTTGCGCCAAAATGTTAATGGGGGAGCTGCGATCTGGCTCGGGAAATAGGAAGTCCACGCCGACGGCGCTAACGCCAGATTCATACAGGTGCAGCAGCAAGTCAGCGATTTGGTTTCTGGGCCAGGGCCACTGTCCTAACTGGGCTAGGGATTTGTCGTCGATATCGACAAAGACAGCGTCTGAATCAAACTCAACGGGTGGCGCCAGGTGCAACTGGTAGGTGTCAAACGCCGCGCGTTTAAATGGCTGAAACGTATTAATCGCAAGGATCGCGAAAACCAAAAAGGCGGCGGATAAAAAAGTCTGAGTGTTGAGTTGTGGCATAGCCCCACCTGATTCGTGTTCGCTGGGTAGAATGCCTGCGACGCGGGTTTCATTCCCTACCGATTCCTACGGCTGACGGCGCATGACTTATTCGGCTAACGGCGCATGACTTAATAGTCTTAATCGATATAATCCGTGCCATCCATATATTGGCGGCTATCTGATGGTCAATAGGTATCAAAATGAACGACCAATGCCGTACTATTCAGCCAGATTTAATTTGCCACAGTAGGAACTATGCCAAAGTTATTTGCCAAGCTTTTACTGCCAGTTTTCGCTGCACTGGCCTCTTCAGCCAGCGCTACGGTCGTTCTGGATTCGCTAAGCCCCTTTGCGGTAACCCCGGTCGTTCCCAAGATTGAGGCCGAATCCGCCGACGCAATCATCACGCTGACGCAATCCTACCAGTACGACTCCAATGCGAACGGTGGAACGGCGCAGTCCAGCTACAGCCTTCCGCTCATCGGCGAAGTTCCCACGCTTCAGGGATTGCGCTCGTATGGCTCGCACGGGCACCGCACAGTCCTGACAGGCTTCGCAGAGGCGGGGCAAGGCTGGTGGGTTGCGGGTTCTTTTTCGAATAACGAACGCGATCGAGCTAATGCGTCGCGCGCGGCGGCGGGTTTGATCGGTTGGGGCTTGGACACGGGGCACTCGACATTTGATATCTCTGCAGGTGGCTACCAAAGCCGCGATGATCAGGGCTCTGATACCGATGCCACCACCATGGGCGCCGAAACGCGATTGGGCTTAAACGATCAAGCAATGGCCTATCTAAGCTTTTTTCGTACCCGGTTTTTGAGTGACGAGGCCTTGATCGACGACTCAAACTCGAACGACGCAACCGCAGGGCTTGCATACCAAGTCAGGCCATCATTAAGACTAGCGGCAGGTTTAAAACGCCAGCGATATCGGGCGCGTGATCAGTACTCGGCGTTTGATATGGATGCCGCATTTGCCGAGGTTCGCTACCAGACAGCGCATCAAATCAACATCGTTCTAACGGCAGATCGCCGTGAGTTGCGCTATTTAGCACCGGTTAACATTTTGGGTTTTCCTGCTGAATTTCAGGATCGGGATAGAACCCAGTTTGGGGCGCGTTTGACGCGTCCAGTCGGTATCGGGCTGTTGGGTGTTGAGGTGTTGGACAACGATATCGATTCTACATACCAGCTGCGTCCCGCGGATAAACGTGTGTCCTCGATCAGTTTTACGATTCCACTGCTAGCTAAATAAGCTTTCTAAAGCCTACGTATTAAACCCATTGCCACAGCGTTAATTATTGTAGCGTTGTGGCAGTCGGTTATTTAGGTTCAAACTCATGTCATCTTTATTACTGCTCGGGGAGTTTCTTGGGAAATCCCAAGAGCTTGAATTCGACCTGGCGCTCGGTGGGCTGGTTGACAAAATACTTGCGCATTTCCATTGTGAGGCCGCCAGTATTTGGCTGGCTGATCAAGGCGAATTAGAAGCTGTCGCCTGCGCAGGCCCCGTCTCCATCTTAGGAATCCGAGTCGATATCGAAGAAAGCCGAGTGGGATCGGTCTATCAAAAACAAGAAGTCGACTATTTCCATACCAAGCACCATGAGGGTGTTCGTAACCGCTCGGTCGATCAGTCCTCGGGCTTCGAGACCCGCGACTTGCTGACGGTACCTATTTGCTGGGGCACGTATCGCTTTGGTGCGTTGCAGCTAGTGAACTCGACGTGGCGAACGGGAATTGGTTTTCGCAAGGATGATATCGAGGCCGTCGAGGTCTTTGGCGCTGCCCTGGGCGCCGCACTCTTAAACAAAGATTTGGCTGAAAAACAGACTCAAAGTGCCCTGTTACAACGTGACTTAAAGCAAGCGCAAGAGGCGCAGCAACTGTTGTTCCCTGAAATAACCGAAAAAGCCGCCGGTGTCGTGCTGCCATATCGAGGACTATCGGGCGACTTTTATGATTACTGGACCCATAACGGAAACCGTTATTTCGTGTTTGGTGACGTAGCGGGTAAGGGCGTGCAGGCTGCGATTACGGTCAGTCGTATACTGGGTATGGTGGGCCCGTCTTTGCGTGCCGGCGACTCGCTCGAGGCCGTGGTGGATCGTTTGAATAGCCACATGATCGAAGGCCTGCAAGGATTTTGCACCTTTGTTGTAGGCGTTATTAACGGCAACGGAATTCGGTACATCAACTGTGGCCATGCCGAAGTCTTTTTGTGCGGAATTGAACTGACGCCATTGTCGGTGAGTTTCCCCCCGATTGGCGTGGCCGAGTTCGAATATCATAGCGAATTCATGGGAATTACGCCGGTCGTGACGCACTTAGTTGCAGCCAGCGACGGGCTGAGTGAATACCGTGGCGAGGCACCTAAGAGCTGGTCACCCCTGGAAGATCGAATCAAAGCTCTGGATCTGATGGGTTTGACGCCGATAGAAATCGCACAGCGTCTGGTTGATCCGGTTGAACAAGGCACATTTCCCCAACACGATGACACCAGCGTGTTGTGTTTAAAGCTTTAACTTGCCTCTGAGATATCAATCTCAAACGTCACCGGCGTGTCGGCCCGAACCAGGCGTATGTCGCCGCCCGTGGTATTCAACACTTGCTTACTAAGTGCCAGGCCCAAGCCGAACGAGTCCGGATGCGTAGAGCGGCTGATCAAAAATAAATTCGGGATTAGCTCCGGCGATATAGCCGGGCCATCGTTGCTAATTTGAATCAGCACGCGACCGTTGTGGCGCTGAATTTTTAGATCCATGGTGACGGGCCTGTCTGCGTCGCGCACAGAGTTCACCGCATTACTCATCACGTTTAAGAACACTTGGGTCATAACGGCCCGGCTTTGCTCCAAAATTGGATTGGGCTGATCCTGCCAGGGGTTCACTTTAAATCGGTCATGGTGAGTCCGGGCCAAGCTGTCGGCCGCCAAGTTGATCAGCTCATGGGTGGTTGTCCGCAGCGAGGCGCTGTCTTGCGGTGGGGCGGCGAATAGCAGGCGGTACTCATGCAAGCGGGCCCGCATCACCGATAAATTGTCTGCCGTTTTATCCAGTAACTCACCCGAAGGCAATTCTGACTTGAGCTGATGAACATAGTTAGAGGCAGCAGTAATCGGTTGGGCCATCTCGTGGACAATGCCCTTGGCCAAATTCGCAATGAGTGCATCATGTTGCCAATTGGACGCGGCTTGCATTTGTAAGCTGTGGGCAGTCACTTCTGCATTGGTTTTTCGCAGTTCGTGATTCTTTTGTCGAATCGATTGGGATAACGATTGAATTCTGAAGATGGCTTCTCGGCTCCGACGCTCAAACAGGATGGATACAACCGCAATGCTCGCAATGGTGATGCTACCGCCTACTATCTCGTTCCAGCCCGGCGCATCGGCTAACGTGCAAAAATATCCATAGCTCAGGGCGGACAAACTCCATAGGATGACTCGAGCAGCCCACGACTGTGGATGGAAAACAATAATGCCGCCCATGTTCAGCGCCAGCAATGCTTGGATCTCGCCGATATAGCTGGCCTCAGACGGATTTAGGGCCAATGTGCCGATGGCAAGGGTTTCGATCCACGCGATCAAACCGAGCAATAGGTAAAGGCGATGAGTACGGGCTGGAATGCGCGGTGCGCCGCTTAGTGACTGCAAAATACAAACCACAGTCAGGATACGAATACTTCTTAGCAGGATCACCCAGAGAGCCAGTGGGCTGCCAATTAGAACAACGACGCTGACCACAATGTCGATGGCCAAGAAAACGCGATCCGATTGGCTGACGCCTCTTAAAACCCAATATTTAGACTCGCGAAAGCTGCTGGATTCAGAGCCCGCAAACGCCCTAAGTTTCGGCCAGATCATCGGTGCTAAACAGGCTTGGCAGACGGAAGGGGTATTTATTAATCATGTACAGGGCCAGCTCTCGATACAGCTCTTTGGCCTCGGCTTTGCCTATCTTGTTTGCGATGTTCATGCGATGCCCCTCGACTGTTCGAATGGACAGGCTGCTGGCCTCGGCTATTTGCGCATTCTCGTGATAGACGGCACAACGCAGGGCAATCTTCCTCTCCCCAGGGGATAGCATTCTCAGTTGCTGGTTAACGCGCTCATAAAGCGCCAGCAATTCGCCCCGCTTTTTAACTTGTTCGATTGCTTTTAGGATATATCGGATCAATTCAGAAGGATCGGCCGGCTTTTCTAACACAGTGATCGCCTTTTTCATCATCAGCTGTGTGGCTTCGTTAACCGTGACGGTCGCTGTGTGCGCCAGATATACCGCGCCTGGGTCCAGGGCTTGCAGCTTCTCGATTACTTCATGCCCAGATCCTCCGGGCATGTGTAAATCGACGATCGAAACGGAGTTTTGAACCATCGCTTTGCTAGGATTAAACGCGGCGGCACTGGCATAGCGATACATCGGAAATTTCAGGCCTTTCAACAGAGCCACTAAACTATCCAGCACTTCGGTCTCGTCATCGAACAATAAAAGACTAACCGGTTCTTTGTGATCTTGAGTTTCCATAGGTATCAGTCTGACGTGTGTGGTGTTGAGTTCAACGGTTATGACGCATCGGGGATGCGTCAGGTCTGAATAGTGGTTGGCAGTACATCAACCTATCAACCCTCAGGCTCTTCGGCTGCCAACTAGCTCACCCAAGCTGGCGGCAGTGAATAACAGTGCGCGGATAGGAACTAGGGGTAGTGAGACTATGCCGGCGATAATGCAGATTGCACTTTGAAGCTGTGTCGCCAGGCCCGCGCGACCGTGCATTAGTGATGCTCGATCCCGATGGTGACGGTAGTGCCCCTTAACGCTCAGAGCATCGGTGGTTGAACTTAGCCGGACGGACACATCGGTTTCCCAACAGACTCGCCGGTCGTGTTTTTTTGCGAGCTCAACCAGATACGTAAGCGACCCGGTTGGTTCTGAGGAAAAACGAAAATTTTCGCTTCGTATTAGTTTCATCTCAAACAGGCAGTTGTTGATTGAGGGAGTCAGGGCTTGGACGTTGTCATATGCGGTCAGTAGTCTGCTGCGACGTTTTTCGGTCCTCTCCAGTCGGCGGTGGATTTGTTGTTCAATCCAAGATGCGTTGTCAGCCAATGTGGGTGGACCGGTTGGCCCTGCAATGATTGCGGCAGAGGTACGGCGATAGGTGTTGCACAGTGTGCATAACCAGTCCGACTCCAGGCGAGTACCTTCGCGAACTAGCACTACCAAATCAGCATTTTGCAGACGGGCCTCACCGGTGGCTCGATTGAGTCTCATATCAGCGCTCAAATTCGGCAACAAGGCGTAGTCCATTGCGAAATAGGGATGATGTTTCCGCCTGGTTTGATTGACTAGGCTGCTGACAATAGGGGCTGGTGTCTGCTCGATCACCAGCACACGGGCATCCAGGGTGTGATCACAGTTTTGAATGGTTAGGTCGTGCAGGGTTGGCTCCAGTTCGACCTTTTCTCCAGACGACATAACGCACACCAAGACTCGCAAGTGCTCTTGGTATTGCTCGGGGATTGCGTCAATCGGACCTCGTGTTTTCATGGGACTAATGTGACATGAAACGCTGGTGCATTCCCCGTGCTAACTACCTGATTAATTTCGTTAAAACCGCGTGTGATTTGCGGGGATTAACCCAGGTTAAGGTGTTTTACTGAGGGACTGTGACAAAACAACTTCTCCAGAACGGCGGCTCTGGTTTTACGCAATTTTTCCAGGCTGTCTTGCCCCGTTCTGCGGGGCTTTTTTATGAGCAAAAAGAAGAGTACAGGACGGGTTATGAGCCAGGTTGATATGCTGTCCGCGGCGCATCGCATACGTCTGACACTGCAACAAGTCGAGCACCACCTAGGCATGGGTGATCTCTCGCCGGTGGAAGCTAAGGTAGTGGCCTGTATCGGGCAGGCTCAGATCGAAGGATATGCGATTTCTGCTGATTCGCTGGCGCAGCGGTACGGTTGGGTGGAAACCAGTCGGATCAATGTTTTTCGAGCTATTGATTCGTTAAGCCGATCGGGGTGGGTCACTCGGAAATTGTCACGCAGCGACAATCGCGTCAAGCATCTAGAGTTGTGTGCCGCCAACTTGGTCAGCGACTAAAACGCGCCACTATCGCCTCTAAAAATCCGTCCGGCGTTTCTGGCACATAATTAGGCGTATACATCGCGCCAAACATCAAATGCCCAGCCAATGCGTGAACAAAGGCCATCGCGGTTTGATCGTAGGGCGCAAAGCGCTGATCAGGGTCGTGACGCTCAAAGGTGCTGGCCAGGTGATTGCAGATCGCCTGTGGGCCCGCCTCGTTAAACAGCTCTGCGATATGCGGATGTTTCTTGATCGAGGTGACCAGGGCGTATTTCATCTCGATGACGTCCGAATCACTCATCAAATCCAGAATTCGCTGGCCGCGATCCATCAACTCATCGTGTAGCGTGTCGTTACGCGGCATTGAGGCTTCGTCAAAAAATGCGTTGAGCTTGCCGGAAATAACCGTTTCAAACAGCGCATCCTTGTTGGGGAAGTGGCTGTATAGGGTTTGCTTGGAGACCCCTGCGGCCTTGGCAATTTTGTCCATGCTGACGCCAAACCCCTCAGACATGAATAGCTCGGCTGCGCCACACAGAATCGCCTGAGCCTTTTCGGGGTCTTTCGGCCGTCCTGGCCGGGTCATATCGTTCATAAGTTCACATTTGCTGGACTGATTAGTTTGATATTTAGCAGTACCTGCCGTAATAATCAAACTAGACAGTCCAGTTTGAGGAATCAAGGCGTGAAATCTACTCTTTTGCTATTGGCTGCATTGGCCGCCCCTGTGATGGCCGAGCGAGTATTGCCAGTCAGCACTATTGCCGCAGTCCCTGCTAGCCAAATCAGTATTGAACGATCACTGCTGGGGCAGATCGAAGCACTGGACTCGGCAACCCTGGGCTTTGAATTGGCCGGTCGCGTTGATGCATTGCAGGTGCGCGAGGGTGATTCAGTGATGGCCGGTCAGGTTCTGGCGGTTCTGGATACAGATTTAGTCGATCAGCGTATTGCCGAAGCCAAGGCGGCATTGGTGCAAACGCAGACGCAGCTTAAGTTGAGCCGATCAACCCTGGCGCGTTTGCTGGGGGCTCGCGAGCAGGGGGCAATCACGGATCAACAGATTGACGAGGCTCGCCAGCAGCTGGACGCTGCCTCGGCAGGCCTTGCGGCATCGCAGGCCCAGCTGGATACCTTGCTGGTCGAGCGCGCTAAACATCAGCTGATCGCGCCTTTTGATGGGCAGATCACTGTGCGCCACTTATCACCCGGTGCGGTGATTGGGGCGGGTGCGCCGGTATTTGATTTAGTCACTCAGCAACTGCGTGCCCGGATCTCGGTACCTCAAGGACTATCGGTCGAGGTCGGGCAGGCATTAACTCTCAGCCAAGGGGATCAGTCGGCCAGCGGCGAAGTCTACGCCTGGTTGCCACAGCGGGATGCGTTAACGGCGGCTCGCCAAGCGTGGGTCAGCGTGCCTGCGGGGACCGGTTGGGTCAGTGGCGACTGGATTCAGGCTCAGGTCATTCAGCAACAGGCTGCCCAAGGTTTCTGGGTGCCGGTTCAGGCGTTGGGCCGTGATGCGGCTGGTTGGATTTTGTACCGGGTGGATGCGGACGGCCGAGCCCAGCAGACGGCGGTTCAGGTATTGCAAAGCGATGGGCAGCGAGCCTTAATTAATGGCCCGATTCAGGCCGGTGACACCTTGGTCTCCGAGGGGTTGCATCGCATGGTGCCTGGCCAGCGGGTCGAGGTGGCTGAGGTCGTGGCACAATGAAAAACCTGGCCCGCTCGATCTATCACAATCCCTATCAGCTATGGCTTAGCCTAATTCTGCTGCTGGTCGCGGGACTGTCTGCCTTTGCTAACTTGCCTCGACTTGAAGACCCCCGGCTACTAAACCGGTTTCCGGTTATCACCACGA
Organism: Litorivicinus sp.; assembly: GCA_965656605.1. Taxonomy (GTDB): domain Bacteria; phylum Pseudomonadota; class Gammaproteobacteria; order Pseudomonadales; family Litorivicinaceae; genus Litorivicinus. The sequence continues at coordinate 40,121 of CBFHLC010000002.1, forward strand.
CTTTCCCCGGCGCTGCGCCTGAGCAAGTAGAAGCACTCATCACCAAGCCCATGGAAGATGCCATGCGTGAGGTGCCCCAGGTGGCCAAGCTTGAGACCACTAGCTCAACCGGTTTTTCGGTGGTCGCCATCGAGCTGGATGATTCAGTAAACAAGGACAATCAAGCTGAAATTATTGCCAAGGTTCGCGAAGAGATGGAGCAGGTCGAGTTACCTGCAGCCGCCCTCGAGCCTGAATTGTCCACCAACGATGGCGACGGTGCCTACACCCTAATTGCGGGCGTGAAATGGACGGGTCAGGGCGAGCCCGATCGTGGCCGCATGACGCGGGCTGCCGAGGTGATCGAGGATCGTTTGCGTCAATTGTCGGGCACCGAATACGTCAAATTGATCGGCGAGGTGACCCAAGAGATACAAATCGATGTTGATCAGCGCCGTCTAGCCCAGTCCGGTCTGAGCCTACTAGCGATACAGCAAGCCCTAGCCGGGGCGGATATTAACGGCGCGGCCGGTGCATTAAACCAGTCCCAAAGCAACTTGAATCTAAACCTATCCGGAAGCTTCGACGACTTGCAGCGTATTCGGGATATTCCCATACGTGTGCAGGATGCCCAGCAACTGCGCTTGTCTGATATCGCTCAGGTGTCGGTGGGCTGGAAAACGCCGGAGGAGACACGCACACGGGTTAACGGCTTCCCAACGGTGATGATCGGCGCGCGGGTGAATCCGCAGGTTCGGGTTGATAATTGGACGCAGTCTGCGCAGGTGGTGTTGTCCGAGGTCGGCGATGAGCTAGCCCAGCCGATCGAGGTATTCGAGGTCTTTGTTCAGGCGAAATACACCAACGAGCGTCTGGATGAGTTGGGCGCCAACCTAGTGCTGGGGGCCGCGATTGTGCTGGCCGTGGTGTTTGTATTTATGGGTTGGCGGGCGGCGTTGGTGGTCGGTTTGGCGTTGCCGCTGACCTTTAGTGGTGTGTTGTTCGGACTGTCGCTGCTGGGCGTTCAGATTCACCAGATGAGTGTGTTTGGCATGATCATCGCCTTGGGTCTTTTGATCGACAACGCCATTGTGATGGTCGATGAGGTTCGCACGCGATTACGTGCCGGGGATGAGCCACTTAAGGCCCTAACCGGCTCAGTCGGATTTCTCAGTGGTCCTCTGTTTGCGTCGACCCTTACCACGGTGCTGGGGTTTGCTCCGATCTTGTTGCTCAACGGAGCGATCGGTGACTTTATCGGCGCTATCGCAATTTCAGTCAGCTTGGCATTGCTAATCAGCTACGTGTTGAGCATGACCTTGCTGCCAGCCTTGGCTGCGCGCTATGGCGGCTCTGCCGGTCACGGTTTTTGGGCGAACGGCCTGACGATTCCGCCGTTGACCCAAGCCTTCCGTGCGCTGATTTATCGCATGACTCAATTTGCGCCGATCGGTGTGCTGGTTGCGATGGTACCTGCGGTGGCGGGCTTTGCCCTGGTCGGCACCTTGGGTTTGCAATTCTTTCCGGCTGCGGATCGCGATCACTTCGAAGTCAAGATTACCCTGCCCAGAACGGTGTCCTTAGCTGAAACCGAGGCTGCCTTGGATCAGATAGAGACGCTGGTCGATGATCAGTTGCAGCCGATTCAGGCGACTTGGAGTTTTGGTGAGTCCCACCCGGCGGTCTACTACAACCAGATCCGTGAGCAGCGCCGCAACGACAGCTACCTACACGGCGTGTTGACCTTCAATTCTGCAGATGAATCCCGAGCGGCCTTGGCTCAGATTCAGCCCTTGCTGGATCAGGCATTGCCGCAGGCGCGTGTGGTGGCTTTGCCCTTTGGACAAGGCCCGCCGGTGGCTTTTCCCATTGCATTCCGCCTGTTTGGCGAGGACCTGCAAGTGCTGGCGGATTTGGGCCTGCAGATGCGCGGCGTGATTCAAAACCATCCGCAGATTCTGCATTCCAACGCGACGATTTCCGAGGACGGCCTGCGCATGGGGTTTGTTGCAGACGAGGCCCGCCTGCGACAGGTCGGAATGAGTCTGTCTGATTTGAGTCTGCAGATGACTGCTGCTACCGATGGAATTCTGTCGGGGGACTTGATGGATGGTCTGACGGATTTGCCTGTCCGGGTTCGCCTGCAGGGCGATCAGCGCGATCAGTTAAGTGACCTATCTGGAATCCAGATCCTGACCCCGACCGGTCAGTCACTAGCACTGTCCTCGCTGGGGGATTGGCAGCTTCAGCCCGAGCCGGGTGCGATCACGCGCTTTAACGGGCAGCGACTGAATACGCTAGGCGCTTGGCTAATGCCGGGTGCTCTGGCCATTGATGTCAGTGCAGAATTGGCCGAGCAGTTGGCCGAAATTGATATGCCGCCTGGCTATCGCTTTGAAGTGGCGGGGGAATCTGAAGAGCAGGGTGATTCGATCGGGGCGCTGGCGGTTAACCTGCCTATTTTGTTGGTCGCTGTTATCGCGACCCTGATTCTTTCCTTCCGCAGTGTGCGACTGGCCGGCGTTGTCATGCTGGTCGGTGTGCTGTCGATTGGTTCGGGTTTGTTTGCCCTCGCCATTGCTGGATACCCTTTGGGCTTTAACCCCATCCTGGGCACGGCAGGATTGCTGGGTGTCGCGATCAACGGATCCATTGTGGTGTTGGCGGCGATTCAGGCCAGTCCTACAGCTAGAGCCGGGGATCCTGCGGCGTTAACCGAAGCGACTTTAAGCTGCTCTCGACACATTCTGTCGACCACGCTGACGACCATGGGCGGGTTCTTGCCGTTGATTCTGGGCGGTGGATTGTTCTGGCCTCCGTTGGCGGTGGTCATTGCAGGCGGTGTTGGTTTTAGTGTGTTGCTGGGTCTGGTCATGACGCCTGCGGTGTATCGCCTGCTGATCTGGGCGGGTGGGCGTCGTTTCCCGTTAGGTGTGGCGTTGGATCACTGATGGTCTGATTAATCGCAGTTCGCTGCCTTTGGGCGTTGGGGTGTTGCTTGAGTCGCAGCGATTCACCCTTACTGTCTGGGTATGGAAAACTTATTACAGATTGTGGCCGCCGCCTGCGTGGCCAGCTTAGTCGGCGGCATGGTGTTCTTTCCCACCGTGGTCGCGCCGAGTGTCTTTAAATCACTGGATATGGATCGTGCAGGCGCCTTCTTGCGCTCGATGTTTCCACGTTACTACGCCTACATCATCGTGCTGTCGGGAATCGGTGGTGCGGCGATGTATCAGGCTACGGTGCCTTCCTTGGTGATGGGTGCGATTGCGGTCTCGACCCTGTGGGTACGTCAGTCGTTAATGCCTAGTATCAACGCGGCTCGGGATCGTAATGATGAGGCTGCATTCAAGCGCGGGCATATGCTGTCTGTAGTAATCAATATGGCCCAGCTGGTGGCGCTGGTCTGGATCGGTGTGGGTTTGCTGCAGCCATAAAAAAGCCCCGCGATGGCGAGGCTTTTAAAATATGGTGGCCCGAGGCAGATTCGAACTGCCGACACACGGATTTTCAATCCGTTGCTCTACCAACTGAGCTATCGGGCCATCAAGAGGCGCGTATTATGCCGTCAGGCTCGACGGTGTCAAGCCTCTAAACGCTCTGCAAGCCATTCGATTGGGTGCTGAGGACGAGTACCCTCAATTGCCTTGACCTGACAGCGACAACTAAAGCCGGTCACCAGTGCATCAGCCGGCTGTTTATCCGCCCAGCTCATCTCGAACAGCTTAACCGCCGATTCACGGTTTTTAGCTTCGTGTCCGTATACCCCAGACATTCCGCAGCAACCGCTTTGCTCAACGCGTAGCTCGGCGCCCAAGGCCTTGAATACGGCCTGCCAGTCACTGCCCATGGTAGGCAGTGCGGTTTTTTCGGTGCAATGGGGCATCAGGCGGGCCTGCCCCTGAAGGCGTTTTGGCAAATCCTGTGTGACCAAGAATTCTTGCAGTGACTGGACCTTCCAGCCGGCAACGCCTGCCGCTTTGACTTCGCTGCGACCGATCAGGTTAACCACGGCCTCGACGCCGACCATCGGCAGTCCGGTGCTGGCGATGCGATCAAAGAACGCTTGGTTAGCCCGGGACACTTCGCTGAACGACTCGCGCATCCCTTTGACGTGCAACCCCTTACCGTTATGGCGCGGCGGCGGCACGATCACGTTGTAGCCTAAATTCGTTAACACCTTGGCGGCTGCGCCGATGACCTGGGTATCAAAGCAATGGGTGAAGCTGTCTTGAATCAGCACAACGCTGTTGGCTTTGGGCTGCTCGATCTGCGACCAGTCGAATGCATCGACGCCAGCATTCTTTAGCTGCTGGTTAGCGGTGACGTCGCTGAACTTGGGCAGCTCTACCAGTCCGAGTAGACGCAGGATCGGACGGCCTAGGGCCATACCAACATTGGCCAATGATGGAATGGGAGCCAGACTCAGGGCAAGCGGCTCCATCATGGCCAGAACGCGATCGCGTAAGGGGCGTGGGTTGCGCTTATGCCAGTGCTCTAGGAACAGGGATTTCATATCCGGAATATCGACCTTGACCGGACAGCTACCGGTGCAGGACTTGCAGCTTAAGCAGTCATCCAATGAGCGCGCCAGCAGGGGCTCGAGAGCCTCTAGGCCGTGTTGGTCGCCATTGGCTAGTAGCCTGCGCCACTCTTTTAGCATCATCGCTCGGCCTTTCGGGCTGCGGGTGCGATCCCGGCTGACTTTGTAGCTGGGGCACATGGCCTCATCCGCATCCCAGCCAAAGCATAGGCCGTTGCCGTTGCACTTCATTGCCGTCTCAAAGCCTGCTTGAGCCACTTGTGGGATCTGCTTGTCGAAATCACCGCGCATTGGGGCGGCATCGATGGCGATCAGTTCGATCTCGCTCGAGGGCGGTACGATCTTGTTCGGGTTGAATCGATTTTCGGGATCAAAAGCGCGTTTGATCTTTTGCAGCTCGGCCCACAGCACCGGGCCAAAAAATTCCGGGCTGAACTCGGCGCGGAATCCTTTGCCGTGCTCACCCCACAGCAGTCCGCCGTACTTCAAACACAGATCTTTAACCGCGTCGGACACTTCGCGCAGTCGTGCCTGATCGGCCTGTTCGGTCAAATCCAAGGTGGGTCGCACGTGTAAACAGCCCACGTCAGCATGGCCGAACATGCCATAGGCCAATCCCTGATCGTCCAGCACCTTGCGGAATTCGCCGACAAATTCGGGCAGGACCTCAGGTGGTACTGCGGTGTCCTCAACAAAGGGTAAGGCGCGGCGTTTTCCCTGCAGAGCACCCAGCAGACCTACCGCTTTCTTGCGAACGTTCCATAGCGCTTTGCGTTGCGCATCATCGCGGGCGCGGGTCCAGCTGATCGGTGCACCCGGCTGGCCTTTGCGCGCGGCTAAGTCGTCCAGCATGGCCTGGACTTGGCGCTCTACGCTGGCCTCGTCCTGGCCGACGAATTCAACGAAGTTAACGGCGGCCAAATCATCCCCGCCAAAGACTTCGGCGATCTGGTGCCAGCTCTCGTCGCTTTTCGCCAGGCCCATGATTTTGTCATCCAAAATCTCGACCGATTCGGGGTCTTGGGCCACCAAGGATTGAACGTCGGCCAAGGCCTTCGAGAAATCGTCGTAGCCAACACTGACGAGTTTCACAACGGCCGGTTTGGGCACGACCCGCAGGGTGATTTCCTTGATTAAGCCGAGCGAGCCCTCCGAGCCTGAGATCAGGTAGTTCAGGTTTAGCTGATCACCGTCCCAGGTCTGCTTTAAGTTGTATCCGGTCAGGCCGCGGTTCATTTTAGGGAAGCGCGCGTCGATCTCGTCCAGATGCCCGGTGATCGACGTTTTGACCTGCTCAATGGCGGCCATCATGCGATCGGATAAGTCATCAAAGGTTTGAGTGCACAGCGTGCTGCCGTCGCTCATCACCATTTGCAGGCCGTTTACGTAGTCCGAGGTCTTGCCGTATAAACGTGAGCCTTTGCCGCTGGCGTCGGTCGAGACCATGCCGCCGATGGTGGCGCGCGAGCTGGTCGAGACGTTAGGGGGAAAGAACAGGCCGTGTGATTCAAGTGCGGCGTTCAGCTGATCCAGTACCACGCCCGGTTGAACCACCACCTGCATCGCTTGCGGATCGATGCTGATGATCTGATTCATAAATCGGCTGGTGTCGACGGTGATGCAGCTATTTAAGCTCTGACCGTTAGTGCCGGTGCCGCCACCGCGGGGCGCGAACTGAAGCCCCAGAAATTCCGGCGCTTGGACTACCTGCATCAGGCGGGTTAAGTCATCGCCATCGGCAGGGTAGATGACCGCCTGCGGCTCGACCTGATAGACCGAGTTGTCGGTGCTCATCACCAGGCGGTGGGCGCGGTCGCGGTGACACTCGCCCTTAAAGCCCGCGCGGGTTAGCGCAGTAATGAAGTCGCCTAAGGTCAGGTCAGTCGCGGCCGGTGTCGTCATAAGGTTTTCCTCTGCAGCTCAACATTACAATTCAGGCCGGAAAATAATTCAATTTTAATAAATTCACTGATTATTAAGTTTATGTAACTATTCGATCATGTTTACCCTTAAGCAGTTAAATGCCTTTTTGGCGGTGGCCGAGCATCGCTCCTTTCAACAGGCGGCGGCGCAGCTGAATCTGACCAATGCTGCGGTCAGCCTGACGGTCAAGCAAATGGAGCAGCAGGCACAAGCCAAGCTATTTGATCGCACCACTCGTGCGGTCGAGTTGACCTCGGCAGGCCTGCAGTTTTTGCCCTACGCCAAAGCCGTTCAACAAAGCCACCAGGGCGCTGCGCAGGCCCTATCTGATTTAGCCGAGGGGCGTTTAGGTGTTTTGCGTCTAGGCCTGGCACCGTCAGTTGCCCGGGCCATGGCGCCGGCGCGAATTCAGCGAGTCTTGCAACACGCGCCGCAAGCCCGAATCGAGATGCACGAGGGGACTGCAGAGCAGGTGTTTAGCTGGGTTGAGCAGGGCTTTGTCGAATTAGGGCTGCAGGGCGATATCGCGGGGTTCGAGTCGCTGCAGCGTGACACCGCGTTGATCGACCCCTTTGTCAGCATGGGGCATGGTCCGCGAATTGGTTTAACCGCCGATACCGCGATCGAGCAGGCGCTGTTAGCCGGGGGGTGGGCCGAGCCTAAAGTGCGGTGCAGTAGCCCAGAGGCAGCCATTGCCCTGCAGCAGCAGATCGGTGGGCAGCTGGTGCTGCCACAAATGACGGTGGGTCAGGGTGCGCATGTTCGATTGCGCGGCCTGAATCGTCGCCTGGTGTGGGTCACTCAAAAAGATCGCGTCGCCAGTCCGCTGAGTCGTCTGTTTCGCGCGGATGATTAGCTCTCTGGCGGCACGTACCCCTCGGGCTTTGCATAGTCCTCACCACTGAAGAACTTGTCCATTTCGCCCTCTAGCCATTTGCGCGCCTGCGCATCCATCAGGTTAAGGCGGTGCTCGTTGATCAGCATTAGCTGATTGGCTTGCCATTCGCTCCAGGCTTTGGCCGAAACATGCTCGTAGATCTCAATGCCCTTGGAGCCGGGGTAGGGCGGCGCAGCCAGCCCGGGTAGTTCCTCGCCAAATTTCTTGCACAAAACGGTGCGACTCATTGCATATCTCCAAATAAATCGCCTGCGGGCGATTCGATTAATCGTTTCAGTAAGCGGGTTATGGGTGCCGGCGTTCCAATTTGCGAGTCCGGCCACACCCATTGGCTGTCGTTATCCGCAACCGAGTTGACCGGCGCTTTAATCAGCATCGGCATGGCCATTAAATCGTAGTGGCTAAAGCTATGATGGATCGGGTCCAGTTGGGTGAACTTCAGCGCATCCACGGACAGGCCCGTCAGTTGTGCTGCGGATTCGGACAGCTGGCTGACATCGTCCGCCTCGGGCAGGCAATACAGTCCGCCCCACAGGCCATCGCCGGGCCGTTTTTGCAGGTAAACCCGTTGTTTGGGATCCTGCCAAACCAGCCACCAGCGAGTCTTGCTGGGCTTGGCCTTTTTTGGCTTGGGGTGGGGAATGGCGCCCTGAAGTCCCTGATGGTGCGCCGCACAAGTGGGTTTTAATGGGCATTCACTGCACCTGGGTGAGCTTCGGGTGCAAAGTGTGGCTCCCAAATCCATCATCGCTTGGGCGTAATCACCGGTGCGTGACAGCGGGGTGTACTGCTCGGCCAGCTCCCACAGGCGCTTTTGTGCAGCGGTACTGCCGGGCCATTCTGGCTCGGCTGAATGGCGAGCCAACACCCGTTTAACGTTGCCGTCCAAAATGCTGCCGTACAGTCCGTGACCCATGGCCATGATTGCACCGGCAGTCGAGCGGCCAATGCCAGGCAACTCGATCAACTCGGTCAAGGTTTTAGGTAGCTCGCCGCCTCTTAGTTGTTGGGCGGTTTTGTGCAAGTTCCGCCCGCGAGCGTAGTAACCCAGTCCGGCCCAGTGCGCCAGCACTTCATCGACGTCGGCTGCCGCCAGGCTGGCCATATCGGGGAAGCGGGCCACGAACTTTTCGAAATACGGGATCACGGTGGTTACTTGCGTCTGCTGCAGCATGATCTCGGAGATCCAAGTGACGTAGGCGCCTCGTTTCTGCCATGGCAGATCGTGACGGCCGTGTTGGTCAAACCAAGTGAGGACTTCGCGGGCAAAGGGATTCATCGGACTAGGCTACCAAAACCCAGCCCGACTTGGCTTACTTAAATAGGCTTTTCAGCTTGTCCGCAGCCTTGGCTTTGATCTCTTCAGCCAGCTCGGCTTTTTTCTCTTCGATCTTGGCCTGGGTTTTGGCTTTCAGCTCATCTTCTTTGGCTTTTAGGGCCAGCTTAGCCTGGTCCTCGATCCCTTTTAGCTGTGCTGTCAGTCCTTGGCCAGCCGCGCTACCCGAGTCAAATCCACACAGGCTGGCGGGGTCGTCGTTAAAGCCACCTTTGCAGCGCAGAGGCAGATTCGCGTTCGCAATAAAGCTAGGGATTGCGCAGCCTGTAATCTGCTTGTCGCCGGTCAGGGCCGCTTGCAGGCCTAAGTCCAATGATTGAGCGGGCAGGTTCACTTGACCGGCTCCGTTGACCGCAAGATTCGCCAGGCCCACTTTAATGGTGTCAAAGTCCGCCACTCCGTTGGTGATGTCGGTATTGAATCGGACCGCATCAAAGGCGGTCTCGCCGCCGGAGAGTTTGCTTTGGCCGCCCATCAGGGTGGCTACGCCCTCACAGATTAGGCTGTCCACAGCCAGTCCTTTGTAGCCACCATTTAATACCTCGCCGCTGGCATAACCATTAAGACTGGCCATCACGCTGTCCGCATCTAGGCCGCTGGCGGCCAGCGAGGTGTTGATCGCAGCAACTCCTGATAGGTCACCAAAGCCAGCCAAATCTGATAACAGGCCTTGGATTTGCAGGCTGCTGAGCTCTAAATCAGCAGACAAGCTTGGGATAGCAGAGCGGCCATTGATCACCGCGTTGCCTAGAAGTTGCCCCTCATAGGCATTGGCGGCCATTTGGGTTACATGAATCCTGCGATCACGGATCTCGGCGACCGCCTCGATCGACTCCACTGACAGGCCGCTGACCTGCAAGGCTGCTAGGCGCACCGCAACGTCGCCATTGATGCCGGCTAGGCCCGCCAGGGGTGACACCGCATCGGTGGTCGTGGTGTCTGCAGCGGCGGCCTGCTCGGTATTGGCACCAGCCAAGTAGTCATCCAAGTTCAGCGAATCACCATTCAGCACTAAGTTGAATGACATCGGTTCTAGTGCGGTTAGCCCTGCCTCGCCCGTCAGCTGTGTGCTATCCAGCTGAATCATCAGACTGCGCGCGTAAATCGGACCTTTCTGCCCCAGCGTCGCGCTGATGGATACCTGTTTCAGTGCATCAGGATTTTGAGTGTCCAGCGCCACGCCGAATTTTTCGGCTAATGCGCGGGCATCAAAGCTCGGAATATCGATTTGGCCGGCAACCGACAAAGGCGCAAGCTCAATTTGTAAATCGCCAGTGGCTTCGACATCTAATGCCGCCAGATTCAGGTTGCGAGCCTCAATGCTGGCAAAGTCCTCGGGCAATTTGATCTCTGCACTGGCCGTGAGATCAATACTAGGCAGACCTGCTGCGTTGTAGCTGAGTTGAGCATTCAGCGGAACCCAGGTGTTGGGTGCAATCGCCCCCACTGTGATGGCAGGAATTTGGATGTCATGGGCCAGGGTGTCGCCGTTGAAAAGCTGAATGTCTGCGTCGGTTAGCTGGACACCGCCAATGGCGATCGCCAACGCATTACCAGCGCTGGGCTCGTTTTGGTTACTGGGAGTGCTGGCGGCTGGCACCGCCGCATCTAGGTCCCATCGTATAACGGGCTGATTTAGGATCAGGGTGCTGACCTCGGCGCGCTGATCGGTGATCAGTGGTATCACGGCCAATGAAACCTGGGCTTTCTCAACCGCAATGGATTGATTGGCAGTCAAAGACTGGACTTGGGTAGGGGGCAAATCCACCGCAATTCGGGGCCAGAAACTCAGTGACATGTCCCCGTTGATGCTCAAATCCCAGCCTTGCTCGAGGGCCTTCTCGGTGGCCAGCGCTTTGTAGTCATTGGGATTGAAGGTGGCCGCGATAAAGCCTACGGCTGCGACCGCCACCACCACTAGCACGGCAAATATTCCGGCGATCCATTTAATTGCGCTCATTATGACGTCCCCACAGATTGATATCCCTAGACTAAATGCAAACCAAAATTCGAGTCATTGACCCTTAGAGTGGTATTATCCCGCCCGCTTAATTCTGAGGATGAGTCATGCGCACAGCCAGCATCAACCGCGACACTCTGGAAACTAAAATCCAGATCGAGATCAATCTAGATGGAACCGGAGCCAGCGAGCTGGACACCGGCGTACCCTTTTTTGATCACATGCTGGATCAAATCGCCCGTCACGGCTTGATTGATTTAAAAATCAAAGCGGTCGGTGATTTGCAAATTGACGCGCATCACACGGTCGAGGATACCGGCATTGTTTTAGGCGAGGCACTACGTGAAGCCATCGGCGACAAAAAAGGCCTAACCCGTTATGGCCATTTTTATGCTCCATTGGACGAAGCACTCAGCCGAGTCGTGGTGGATCTGTCAGGCCGGCCTGGTTTGTATACCGACGTCACCTATACCCGTGCGCGTATTGGTGACTTTGATGTGGATCTGTTGCAAGAGTTTTTCCAAGCCTTGGTGAACCACGCTCGGATCACCCTGCATATCGACAATCTGAAGGGCAAAAACGCACACCACCAGGCTGAGTCAATATTCAAGGCGCTGGGTCGTGCGTTGCGTATGGCGGTCAGCCAAGATCCCCGCCAGTCGGGCACGCCCTCAACCAAAGGCGCTCTGTGAAAGTAGCAGTCATTGACTATGGCATGGGCAACTTGCACAGCGTCTCTAAGGCGCTAGAACATGCCGGCGCTGCCCAAGTTGATTTAGTCGAGCACCCAGAACAGTTAAAGCACTACGATCGAGCCGTTTTGCCAGGCGTCGGCGCCATGGGCGCCTGTGTTCAAGCTATTCAGGCGGCCGGTTTTGATCAGGCGCTGGCCGAATATGTCGAGAGCCGCCCGATGTTAGGTGTGTGCGTTGGCATGCAGGCGTTGTTTGAAAACGGTGACGAGAACGGTGGTGTGGCGGGCTTAGGTTGGTTCCATGGCCACGTGAATCACTTCCATCCTGACATCCGTGATCAAGGCCTAAAAATCCCTCACATGGGCTGGAATCAGGTGGCGCACAACAACCATGCGCTGTTTGACGGCATTCCGCAGGATGAGCGCTTTTATTTTGTACACAGCTTTCGCGTCAGCGAATCCGCTGAGGCGATCGCGCATGCCGACCACGGCGCACAGTTCGTTGCAGCTGTCGGCCGCGATAATGTTGTAGCGACCCAGTTTCACCCCGAAAAAAGTCAGCATGCCGGATTGCAGCTGTACGCCAACTTTTTGAAATGGATGCCATAAATGCTAGTAATCCCCGCGATTGATCTAAAAGACGGTAAGTGTGTTCGCCTGAAACAGGGCCGCATGGAAGACGCCGATGTGTTCGGCGATGATCCGGTTGCCATGGCACAGCGCTGGCAGGATGCCGGTGCCAAGCGTCTGCATTTGGTCGATTTGGATGGCGCCTTTGCCGGCGAGCCCCGTCATCTAGAGGTCGTGGCGCAAATTATTCGAGCCTGCCCCGATTTAGAGCTTGAGCTGGGCGGTGGCATCCGCACCATGCATACGCTGGAGACCTATCTCGAGATCGGCCTGCATCTGGGAATTATCGGCACCGCAGCAGTCAAGGACCCCGGCTTTGTGGTCGAGGCCTGCGCCCGGTTCCCCAACCGTATTATTGTCGGTCTAGATGCCAAAGACGGTATGGTTGCGACCCACGGGTGGGACGATACCAGCGACGTCAGCGCGATCGAATGCGCCCAGCGTTTTGCGGACGCTGGCGTTGCTGCGATTATCTTTACCGACATCGCCCGTGATGGCATGCGCGCCGGTGTTAATGTCGAGGCCACCGCACAGCTAGCTGAAGCAGCCGGCATCCCGGTAATTGCTTCGGGTGGTGTTTACACCATGGATGACATTCGGGCCTGCAAAGCGCAAAGCCACCGCGGCATCAGTGGCGTGATCACCGGCCGTGCGATCTATGAAGGCACCTTGGATCTAGCCGAGGCGCAAGCCTTCGCCGAAGCCCCATGAGCGTCGCCAAGCGCATCATTCCCTGCCTAGACGTAGATGCGGGCCGGGTCGTCAAAGGCGTCCAATTTGTCGATATTCGCGATGCGGGTGACCCAGTCGAGGTCGCTCGTCGGTACGATCAGCAAGGCGCAGACGAGTTGTGCTTTCTGGACATTACGGCGACCCACGAGGGCCGCGGCACCACGTTCCAAATGGTCGAACAAATCGCCTCAGAAGTATTCATTCCACTCACCGTGGGCGGTGGCATCCGTGAAGTGGCAGATATTCGCAACATGCTGAACTGCGGCGCTGACAAGGTCGGAATTAATTCCGCGGCTATCTACAACCCGGACTTCGTCAAAGAAGCGGCCGATCGTTTTGGATCCCAGTGCATCGTGGTCGCGATCGATGCCAAGCAAGTCGATGACCATTGGGAAATCTTTACCCACGGCGGGCGCAAACCGACTGGCATTGATGCGGTTGAATGGGCTGCTCGGATGGTCGAAAACGGCGCTGGCGAGATTCTGCTGACTAGCATGGATGGTGATGGCACCAAGGCCGGCTACGATCTGCCGCTGACCCGGGCAGTATCTGATGCGGTCGGTGTGCCAGTGATCGCCAGTGGCGGTGTTGGCAATCTCGAACATTTGGTCGAGGGCGTCACTCAAGGTGGAGCCGAGGCTGTGTTGGCGGCCAGCATTTTCCACTTCGGAACCTACACGGTGGGCCAGGCTAAGCAGGCCATGGCGGATGCGGGTTTGGATGTGCGGATTTAACTAACTCCGCCGAACAGCCGTTAACGACAGTAATCAACTGAGTCCAAAGGAAAGAGATGAGTAAACAGCAGCTTATATATGAAAACGTTACGCCTATCAGCTCGACTGAGCACAAAGGGTTCAGTGTTAAAGGTGAAGGGCATCTAAAGTTCGCTGCTGAGGTCAATTCGGTTCCGGTTACCGCATCTGAAATCGTGCAGGTCGCTCAAGAATTGCCCGTGGTTTTTTCTGGCGCTGATGAATTAGTGCCCGTTGTAATAATGGGTATGCGCGACAATCAAAACTTGGCGATCAATGCTGATGGCAAGTGGCAGGGCCGGTACGTACCCGCGTTTTTACGCCGTTATCCGTTCGTTTTTGCAGGTAACGCAGAAAACGATCAGTTTACGTTGTGCGTGGATGACAGCTACGCCGGCTGGAATTCTGACGACAAAGGCGAGCGACTGTTCGATAGCGAAGGCGCTCAAACACAATACTTGCAGGGCGTCGTGCAGTTCCTGCAGGATTACCAGACGCAGCTCGTGCGCACGCAAGCCTTTTGCAAGCGGATTAAAGAGTTGGATTTGCTGGAGCCGGTGACTGCCAATTTCCAAATGGCAGAGGGCGATCGTATCAGTCTTGGAGGGTTCCAAGCGGTTAGCAAAAGTAAGCTTAAATCACTCCCCCAGGAAACCTTGATGCAAATGTTTGCGGCTGACGAGCTGGAGTTGATTTATCAGCACCTATTTAGTCTGGGTCGCTTTAATCATCTGATCGATTTGAGTAATAAAACCGCTCAGGACTAGACCCGTAAAGGTCCCGGTCTGACGCGTAGGGGCGTCAGGCTGGGCAACGCCCAATTCGGTGTCTGCTCAGACAGCGCCATTAGCTCATCATCTGAGTGATCTTGATAGGCCTGCGCCACCACCTTGGCTTCTGTTACCCCAAATGCGTCGTGGTGCGCACGGCGAACCGACCATTCGGATCGGTTAATGCGAGCATTCCCATGACAGACGCAGACATAGTCGTGATCCGAGTAAGTTTTGACAAAGCTGGCGCCCGCTAGCACCTGGATGTGCGATTTATGGGAGGTAATTGTTCCGGCTCGCAGGCTGGCGTGCACTGACCCCGCCAGCAGATGGATTTGGCTGATTCCTGCTGCACTGGCTTCAATCTCTAACACGCTATCCGGTTGCACCAAAATGCTGTCGCCCCCGATACGAATCAGGCTGTCTGTCGGCTGGTTTTCGATTCTATTTTTCTGTCCCGATGCTTGGGCACTGACCCATGGAGTAATGGCCAGCAGGCTCGCGCCTTGTAGAACGGTGCGTCGGGAAACTGTGCAAGAACACGTCATAACAGACCTCGATTTATAGGTGCTTGAAGTTACACCACGATTTGGCTGGGTGAAACCAGATCAAAGTGATCTTCCAACCAGCTCCACTGATCCTGCAGGATCTGGATGGTCTCGGCCCTTGGGTGACAAATCGCGATGGTGGTCGGATCGTCTTTTCGTCTACCCAGAGTTTCTAGCCGTTGCGGGATGCTTAGGTAATCGTTGTCGTCATCCAGAAATACATCCCGAGTAGCGGCTTTGAGCCCCATGAGCCTGGCCATTTTCTCTCCAATGCTGCCAGCGTGGGTCAGGCTGTCGATGTAGTAATTTGCATGTTGTCTGCCCTGGGCCATCAGCTGAGCCATGCCGCGAGGGGACTGACTAAAAGCGCTGCCCATGTGATTGTTAAAGCCCGTGGCATTGGGAACACTGGCGAACGCTTCGTCGACGCGCTGTTTGATGGTGGCTGGATCCATATCCAACGTCAGTCCACCAACGCCTAGAAACTTGCCGTTGGTCGCCTCCATCGGAAGGTGCATCATCACCTCATGGCCAAAGGCGGCTGCACCTTGCGACAGCGCCTCGGAGTGTTGAGTGTGCGGCAAAATAGCGACGGTCAGCGCTGGCGGCAACTCAATGGCCGCGTAGCTGTCACGCTCACGATAACCCAAGTCATCCATAATGATGGACAGCTTAGGTCGTGGATTGGCGTGGGATAGGGCGGGTAAGGCGGCCATCATGGCCAGCAGATCGCGTCTTCTCATCGAAGAATACTGAGTCCTTTCAACATGTTCAGCGCCTCGGATAACTGGAAGTCGTCAGCTAGTAGCGCGTTGGTGCTGTCTTCTTCCTCGACCAACGCCTCGGTCGGGTTGTCCAGGCGTTTGTTTAGATCACGCTCGCGGAAGGCAAACTGGTTTTCGCTGGCGTCAAAGGTGCCTTGCTCGACCTTAATGTCTGGGGTGATGCCGTTGTTTTGGATTGAGCGTCCTTTGGGCGTGTAATACAACGCAGTGGTCAGTTTTAATGCGCTGCTGTCCGGCAGGGGCAGCAAGGTTTGAACCGACCCCTTACCAAAGCTAGTAGTGCCCATAATGATGCCACGCTGCATGTCTTGGATCGCTCCAGCCACGATCTCGCTGGCGCTGGCGCTGCCTTCGTTAATCAGCACCACTAACGGCGTGTCATCAAAGTTGAAGTCACTTGCAGCAGCACGGAACTCGACCCCTTGGTCCTCGTCCCGGGGCTGGGTGCTGACCACGACGCCGTCATCGACAAAGGCATTGACCACGCCGACCGCCGCACCCAATACCCCGCCGGGGTTATTGCGCAGATCCAGCACGATGCCGCGTAGGGCTTGTTCGTCATTCAATTCGCGCAACACATCCAGGGTTTCAGGCCCCGTGTCGTCTTGGAATTGGCTAATGCGTAACCAAGCAAATCCAGGCTCGATGAACTGGCCGCGCACCGAATCGACGGTGATCAAGTCACGTATCAGGCTGAATTCCAGCTCGTCATCGGCGCGCATCACCTCGATGACGACTTCGCTGTCGACCGGGCCGCGTAGCATCTCGATGGCTTCGTTCAAAGGCAGGCCGCGGATGTCGGTGCCGTCGATTTTGAAAATCAAATCACCGGGTTTAATGCCGGCCCCAGCCGCCGGGCTGCCATCAATCGGTGTGACTACTCGAATCAGGCCATTGTCCCGAGCCACTTCAATGCCCAGCCCCCCAAAGGCGCCTTGGGTGTCCTCGCGCATGTCCTGAAAATCGGTCGGCGGAAGATAGCTGGAATGTGGATCTAGATCGTCGAGCATCCCGCGAATCGCGCTATCTAATAGTTGCTCGTCACTGATTTCGTCGACATAGCTGGCTCGAATACGTTCAAACACCTCGGCAAACACTTGGATCTTCTCAAGCGGTACCTCGGCTTGGGCATTTATCGAGAAGGTAAGGGGCAGCGCCAGCAACAATCGTTTCATTTCAAATCCATCAAATGGTTAGCTTGAGTGTGGTCGCCGGGCAGAAAACTGCCAAGCCCTATCCGCGTTTTTTTAACCAGCTAATGGGGTCCAGCGGACGCCCTTCACGGTTTACACCAAAAAACACGCCCGAGGTGGCCAGTGACCCGGTGGCGCCGGCCCGTCCGATCAGCTCGCCTGCGCTGACTCGATCGCCGCGTTCTTTTTCTAGTGTTTGGTTGTGGCCGTATAGCGTGGCGTAGCCGTTGTCATGCTCGACCACTAACAGCAGGCCGTAGCCCAACAACCAGCCGGCATAGGCCACCTTGCCATCCTGCACCGCACGAACTTCTGCGCCGGGGTCAGCACCAATCACCATTCCGGTCCAGTTGGATTGACCATCCGAGCGTTTCTGTCCAAATCCGCGTAATACCCGTCCGGTGGTAGGCCAATCCATTTTTCCCTTGGACTGAGCAAAGGGTTGCCCACCTACAGCGCTAGGTTTGATGTTGTTTAAAACCTGAGTCAGTCGTTGACGGTCGGCCTCAATCGCGGCTTGGCGTTTGGCTCGGGTGTCCAAACTGCGATCCAGCTTGCTGAGCATGGCACTTTGACGATTGGTGGTCTCGGCTAGTCGTCGTTGCTCATCGTTCAGTGCAGTCAGGTCGCGGGTTAGATCGTCTCGCTCTTTTTGTAGGCGGCGCTCGGCGCTGGCTAGGCGTTTTTGCTCGACCTTTAATTGATCCAGCCGCTCCCGGCGGGCTTGGGTTAGGAAACGCAAGTACTCGACCAGGCGAGGTCCGGACTGTTTGCCGGCTAGATCCAAGCGGGCCTCGGGACCGGCCTTGTAAAAGGCTCGTAATTCAGTGGTCAGACTCTGCTGCAACTGGGTGACATCTTGCGCTTTGGATGCCCGCTCGGATTGCAGTTGCGCAACTCGACCCTCTTGCTCATCGACGCGGCGCTGATTTTCGGCCAGGTTCTGTTTCAAGCGCTCAATGCGAGATTCCAAGCGCTTAACCTCGGCCTCCAGCTGCGCCTTTTGAGCCGCTTCGACTTTCTGCTCGGCGGCCAAGGCAGCGGCTTTTGCTGCGAGCGCATCGGGGTTATCCTCGGCCCGAACTAGGCAGCTCAGCAGGATCAATGCCGCGGCGGCAAGCCTCACAATAGTGAGCGTCCCGTCATGGCTTCTGGTGCAGGCAGACCCATCATTTTTAATAGGGTCGGGGCAACGTCTTGCAACGCGCCAGACTCGAGTGAGTCACCTTCGCCTAGCAAGTAAAGTGGGACAGGCCCCGTGGTGTGCGCGGTGTGCGGCTGTCCGGTTTGCGGATCGCGCATCATTTCGGCATTGCCGTGATCCGCAGTCACCAAGCCTCGCCCGCCGACTTCGGCCAGGGCCTCAGCCACCTGTTTCACACAGCTGTCCAAGGTCTCAATCGCTTTGACCGCGGCATCAAAGTTGCCGGTGTGGCCGACCATATCGCCGTTTGCATAGTTGCAGATGATCAGGTCGTGCTGGCCTGACCGAATTGCATCGCACAGACGACGGGTCAGCTCGGGTGCTGACATCTCGGGTTGCAAATCGTAGGTCGCAACATCTGGGCTGGGGATCAAGTCGCGTGTCTCACCGTCGTATGCTGTCTCGCGGCCGCCCGAAAAAAAGAAGGTCACGTGAGCGTATTTTTCTGTTTCGGCGATGCGTAATTGGGTCTTGCCTTGTTTTGCCAGCCACTCACCCAGTGTGTCGTTCAGTGATTGCGGCGCAAAAGCGACCCGCGCAGTCAGGTTGGATGCGTACTGAGTCAGGCTAGTGACCTGGATGTTGGGCAGGTTGCGCTCGAATCCGTCAAAGGCTGCGTCGGTCAAAACCTGGGTCATTTGTCGTGCACGATCCGGGCGGAAGTTCATGAATACCACCTGATCGCCCTCGGCGAAGGGGGCACCGCCGTTGATCGCGGTGGGTGCAACGAATTCATCGTTTTCGTCCCGGGCGTAAGCTGCCTGTAATGCGGCGAGTGCGTCATCGGTGCTGTGCTCGCTTTTGCCGTGAACCATCACGTCAAAGGCGGCCTGTACCCGATCCCAACGATTGTCGCGATCCATGCCGAAGTAGCGTCCACTGACACTGGCAATAGCGCCGTCGCCCTTGGCGAGCACTGCTGAAGCTTTTTCTAGGCTAGGCTGGGCCGAGCGTGGCGGCATGTCACGCCCGTCCAAAAAGGCATGCAGACGAACCTTGATGCCCCGCGCCAAAGCACCCTCGGCCAGTGCCAACAAGTGATCCTCGTGACTGTGCACGCCACCGGGTGATAGCAGCCCCATGATGTGCAGTGTGTGGCCTGCCTCGCAGTGTTGCAGGGCATCTGCAATGGCCGGGTTGGTTAGGAATTCGTTGTCAGCGATGGCTTTGGTGATTCGGGTGAAGTCTTGATACACCACTCGGCCTGCGCCCAGATTCATATGGCCCACCTCAGAGTTGCCCATTTGCCCTTCGGGCAAACCGACGGCCAAGCCGCTAGTAGCCAACTCGCTGGCGACGCCTTTTTCTAGCTGATCGAAGTAGGGGGTGTTGGCGGCGAAAACAGCGTTGTCTTGGGTTTCGGCGCGACGGCCGAAGCCGTCCAGAATCAGTAGGCAAGTGGTCATAGAGGCTTCCATAAAATTACTAGGGAATAGTCTAGCGATTGAGCGCCGACAGAACCACGTTGACGTGTATACTGCACGCCGAATTTACTCAGACCCTAGTAGCTATGACTGACCAGATCATCGAATTTATTACCAACAACTATTTCTTGGTAGGCGCGTGGTTCATCGTGCTGATCGGTTTCATCCTGAATGAAAAGCGCCGCGCCGGTAAGGCCGTCAGCCCAACCCAGGCGGTAATTCGCATGAACCGTGAAAATGCGTTGATCATCGACGTGCGTGAACCCAAGGACTACAAGGCGGGTCACATCAATGGCTCATTGAACTGGCCGCTGACTAAACTGGATGATTTCCTGTCTGAAGTCCCCAAGTACTCAGAGCGCCCGCTGCTAGTGGTGTGCAAAATGGGCTCGTCTGCAGGTGCGGCAGTGAAAAAGATTTCAGCTGCAGGCCATCTGGACGTCTCACGCATCTCCGGTGGCATGATGGATTGGACGTCTAACAATCTGCCGGTCAAAAAGTAGGAGCGACAATGGCCAAGGTTGTTATGTACACCACCGGTTTGTGCCCGTATTGCCACGCGGCCAAACGCCTGTTTCAAACAAAGAACGTTAAGTTCGAAGAAATTCGGGTCGATCGCGACCCAGCCAAACGCGCTGAAATGATGAAGCTCAGCAATCGTCGTACCGTGCCCCAGATTTGGGTCGGTGACACTCACGTTGGTGGGTTTGACGATGCTGCTGCATTAGAAAGTCAGGGCCGACTCGACAAACTACTTAAGGAGCAATAATCCATGGCCGATCCCCGGTTTAACATCGCCCGTATTTACCTAAAAGACCTATCGTTCGAAAGCCCCAAGGCGCCGGAGATCTTTGACAAAGGCTTCCAGCCCAAGCTGGGTCTGGATATGGATGTAGAAAGCCGCAAGCTGCAGGACAACCTGTACGAAGTGATTCTAAAGCTGACCGTTACCGTCAAGAACGAAGAAGAAGTTGCCTTCATCGCTGAGATCCAGCAGGGCGGCGCGTTCGTTGCCGAGAACATCGAAGGCGAGCAGCTGGATCGTATTCTGAATGCTGTCTGCCCCAACATTCTGTACCCCTACGCTCGTGAAGCGATCGATAGCTTGGCGCTGAAGGGAACTTTCCCTGCTCCCATGCTGGCGCCGATCAACTTCGACGCATGGTACGACCAGAAAGTGGCAGCTGCGGCTGAAGCGGCTGACGCGACCAAGAACTAAAGCGCTTGAAGCTAGAGGGCATTAGCCTTCTAGCTTTTCTTTTGCCTGTTCATCGGTGGCCGATGTTAGATTCGTGACCCTAATGCCAGGTACCGTAATAATAGCCTGGGTCCCATGTCCCAAAGCCGACTGCAACTTTAGCTCGCAATCATTGGCCTCTAATAGTTGCTTAACAATACTGAGTCCCAATCCAGAGCCCGGTCGCTCTGTGAAACGTATGAAGGGTTCAGTAGCGGATTGGATTTGCTCCTCGCTCATTCCCATGCCCTGATCTCTGATCACGATCTGAATTCCACTCGTACCGGGTTCAAGCTGAACAACAATATTTTGGCCGGGTTCCGAATATTTGATGCTGTTGTGAACCAGGTTAGTGATTACCTGTCCCATAGCCATGGGCGAAAGTCTTACCCGCGGGCGTAAGTTGTTGCAGCTAAACTCAACAGAGATGCTTCGTTCAGCGCTCATTAATGTTAAGTCGGCGATAACATTTTCGATTAAAGCGACCAGATCTGAAGTCTCAGTGTCTTTAGCGACCTCAGCTCTCAGGCGAGCATTTTCGAGTCCGGTGTTTTCTAGTACATGTTTTAGCGCATGAGCGTTTCGCACGACTCGATTGATGAAATCTTGGCGTTCTGCGTCGCTAAGGGTCTGGTCATTTAAAAATGAAGCAAAGCCTATGATGCTGTTGAGCGGTGTCTTCAATTCGTGCATCAGTTTTGAGAAAAGCTCGGTTTGAATCTGAGCCATTTTTTGCGAACGTTGATAAGCCGCGCCTAGCGCCAACTCAACTCGTTTGGCCTGTGTTATGTCGGTCATGAAGTAAATCAAGACCCGCAGACTTTCTCCGGTTGCTTCGTTCTTGAAATCCAGTTGCTGGTAAACCTCAACCTCAAGATCCTTGTGACCCTGGTCATGAGTCCATACCGACGCCTGCTGAGTTTTACCTATTTCCATTTTCTGGAAAGGTACGCTGGTAGCCGATGCAAAGGTGTCCAGCTCCATGTTCTCGGCTTCTTGAATTGGGATGTTGAAAGCATCCGATGCGGCTTCGTTAATACCCAATACTATCTGTGGCCCCTCACTTTCTGTCTGGATGGCAATGGCAATGCCTTGACGTAGCTGATCGAATTGTTCGTTGAGCTTCTGCATGAGCTTGCCGCGACTAAACGCAATTTGCCGGATTGAGTAACCCAGTAATACGCTGAAGCCGGCTTTACTGTTGCAACCAAACCTTTGCATGGTGGTTTCGATAATTTTGACCAAATTAGTGCGGGTACTAGCCTCCCACGGAAGACATGATCCCTCGACAGTTTCTACCCAGCGTTCAAAGCTTGCGCGGGGGGTATAGCGTACTGAACTATCGTTTTGATGATGTTGGCGTGGATCCCCGCCCCAGGCAACGGTTTGGGATACTTGCCGGCGAAATACGATAATGGCGCAGTGCGGTATATCCGACAGTCTGTAGTATGCATAGCCCCCAATGGAGGAGTTCTGCTTGG
The DNA here is from genome assembly GCA_965656605.1 of Litorivicinus sp. GTDB lineage: Bacteria > Pseudomonadota > Gammaproteobacteria > Pseudomonadales > Litorivicinaceae > Litorivicinus. Next base: position 62,210 of record CBFHLC010000002.1, read on the forward strand.
CAAGGCAGCTACTAGCAATCGAATCGCAAAAAATCATTTTGTTGTCCGAGACTGCTAAGTCGGCCAGTAGCTGCTGGGTCAGGTGTCGCGATGGTGTTACACCGATCTGGGACAGTCCGTCACTCACCTGTAAGGCAACCCCGACGCCTCCCAGCATTCGGTGTAATGAGAAGTTAGAGAGTAACAACGAGTAGGCGAGATCAAATTCGCGTGTTAGCTCTTGTTCAAACCGTGACAACAGGTTCGATTGGCGTTTCACCTGCGCATGTTCGCTTAGCATGAAAACGTCGCGCATCGCTGCATTAATGGAGTGATACAGATTGCGGATGCAGTTATGCCCGTACAAGGACGGTGCCTTAGATTGATCGCTATGTAAGGAAACGAGTCCCCATAGCTTGCCGTCTTTTTGAATGGCAATTGAGGCGGTCGCAACACTTCCCATGTTGCGCAAATAGCTTAAATGATAGGGCGATACCCCACGGCTGATCAGCTGCGTTAAATCATGATCACCCTCTGCGTGTAGTTCATTTGACGGCGGATCAGCGCTGAATATTGAACGAGCAAAGATTTCGCTATACAGCGCGCGGGCTTGCTGAGGTATGTCCGTGGCCGGGTAGTGCAGCCCGATGAATGGATCGACACCGGTGTCGATGGATTCCGCAATGACCTCTCCGCTTCCGTCATTGTGCAGTTGATAGACCATGACTCGGGAAAACGGCAGTGCACTACGAAGCCGGTCGCACAGGTTTTGGCAGTAGTGCATGTGATTATTAATGATCACGGGTAAATCGAACTCTGGTACCGACTTCTCATTTTCAAGAGGTCTAAATTCGATCAAGGTGTGGTCGCCCGTCCGATGGTGGAATCCTACCCAGTCGGTGAGTTCAAAAAACGTAGGGGTGGGGACACTTTTCGAGGTTAAGTGGCTCAGAGCCTCGACTAACTCCTCGACGGTCTTGCCGAATAGCTCGCTTGACTGGCCAATGCATTGATTTTCACGATCCAACAATAGGCAGCCAACACCGTCCTGCAGGCTTGAAACGCGTCTTAGCTCCTCGCTTTCACATTCATCAAAATGGCTGTGTAGACTTAGTTTCGACTGCATTTATCGGTCCCCTCAATAGATAGGTTTGACAATTTTCTGTTCACAAACGTGGGATTGATCGGCTTACGAATAAATTCATGCGGGTAGCTGATTTGGTCAGCTAGCACTTTCGCTTGCACTGAATCGAGTGCGCTGCACACCCACAAAGTGGAGGGGCGGAGTAAATGGTTTTCGATCTCCCTCCATGCATCTACGCAGGTGCCATCGATTAGCATGCAGTCCATCACAACAAGGTCTAAATCGAGGGGCTGCTTCTGGATCTCGCGGCAATCGCGCCAGCCCCGCGCTTCAAATATCTCGCACTCTGGGTGACTTCGCTTGATCAAAAAACTCATCAAAGCGGCGCTGTCTTGGTCGTCTTCAATCACTAGTGCTTTCATGTGGTTACCTGGTGTTGTTCAGCCTGATAGAGCCAATACTCGAAAACGTATCTGGCTGAATCGAGGCAATCTGAGGCTGGGCGATCTATCAAATCAGGAAAGCCTCCGACGTCGGCACAAGCCTTGAAAAAGTTCAGAGTAAGGGCGGGTTCGTTGGCCTGGTGAGTTTGTAGATGACGGGCCAACATTCGGCCGCCTTTGGTTGAGCCCCACATAACGTATTGCCAGGCCAGCTCATCGGTTCGGTCGTTGAAGGTTGGAAGCGTGATTTCTCGCGTTGAAACTAGACACTCGCGCTCGAGTACACGATTCAAAGGTCGAGCCCACAGAAATCGCTGGGCAAACGGCGCCCAGATAGAGCTCATAAAAGCGAGAGATTCTTGGTATTCCGAGAAATCAAAAGACTGGGATGTCAGTGTCCGCATTAGCGGATGAGTATCCAGCTGATGGTGGAGGTCGCGCGTTCCTTTGCGCAGTTCTGCTGTCCATGCTTCGTTGGGGTAAATAGAAGGCATCAGATGAGGTTATGCCTTTGGACAGTTTGCAGACACCATCGAGGTGTAAAATCGAGTACTGGTTAACTGTCCCCTCCTGCACGTCAGTACAGGGGGGCTAGCAGCTGGGGCAGTTTGTCTCTTGCGTCGAAAAGGTTAATGACACGATAGGTGATACCCAAAGGCGCGAGCGATTGTGTCACTTTTTCTCGATCCATTTGGCTGGAGACCCATAACGTGGGTCTGTTGAGGTGGTTCTCGTAGGCTTGCCTCCAAGCCTCTACGCCATGGCCATCAGGAAGGTTCAGATCCAGGATCACTAAATGGATATCGGTATGTCCACGCGCTTGATCGATAAAACTTTTGCAGTCCGGTGCATGTATTAGTTTGAACTGAATTCCCGAACGTCGCAGGCAAGATTCGGCTAGAAACGCGCTGTCAGGATCGTCCTGTAACATATGTATGTTAAGCATAAGGTTGACTCGACTGATGAGCGCTTAGCCTTGCTCGCTTTTAGTTGCCTGCATAGCCCGTCGTGTGGATTTTAAGGATTGAGTCACACGGTTTGTGCATTAAACCAGCCAGTGACTCAGGTCGATGTTGAGTTTTTGCGGCGTTTGAATCGGCGGGGGCAGTTGGCAAGTCCAGCCACGCTGACAAGCAATCTGGTGAACCACCCGAAAGCCTGAATGACTTTTCATGGCCTCATATACTGGGTGCAGCTGCGCATCCAGAGCCCGGGCAGCGGTCACGTCACCGGATTGGATCGCTTGCATGATGGGAACCAAGGCTTCGGGCAATGTGCCTGCCAGGGTTGAATACCAAGCTGAGGCGCCGCTGATCATCGCTTCGCAGGCATTGAAGTCCACGGCATAGCCTGCCTTCCAGTTCAGCTGGCTTAGCTGTTCGTGTTGCTCACGATTGTCAGCCTGCGCAAAGGCTTTGATCGCGTGCACGTTGTCATGCGCAGATAGTCGCGCCAGCAAGTCGATGCTAAGTGATTGGCAGGTATTGACGGGGTTGTCATAGATGCACAGTGGCAGGGGGCTGGACTCTGCCAGCTCCAGAAAGTAACGCTCCAACTCGTGCGGTAATAGCGGCACGTAAGAAAAGGCATTGGCGATAACGCCGGACGCACCATTTCGGTGCGCCATCTTGCTATGTCGGATCGCCTCGGCGGTGGTGGTCGCACTCACACCGGCAATCCACGGCGTTCGAATGCCACTCCAGGCTTCCATGACCAAGGCCCGTTCAGGCTCGTTCAGATAGGCAAAGCTACCGGTGCTACCCAACACACCGATCGAGTCCAGACCGGATTGATCCAGGTGGTCTCGGATTTGTTTGAGGACGTCGAAATCAACACGCCCGTTTTTTAGCGGCGTAATGGGAAATCCGCTTAACCCTTCAAATATCTGCACCTGCGAACTCCATCTGACGCCATGCCTCAAACGCCACGATAGATACACAGTTAGATAGGTTCAATGAGCGATTGCCGGCCACCATCGGCAGGCTGATGACCTCGCCTTGAATCTGCTCAATCTGCTTGGGTTTTAGGCCTCGGGTCTCGGGGCCAAAGATCAGCGCATCACCTGCAGCAAAGTCTGCCTGGTCATAGCGTCGGGTACCGCCGGTCTCGACAACCCAGATCCGCGTGTGTGGACCGTCGGCCAAAAAAGTCGGCAGGTTGGGCCAGGTCTGAACTCGCGCTAGATCATGGTAGTCCAGCCCCGAGCGACGCAGCTGCTTCTCTTCCAGCGAGAAGCCCAGCGGCTCGATCAGGTGCAGCTGCATACCGGTGTTGGCTACCAGTCGGATTAGGTTGCCGGTGTTTGGAGGGATCTCAGGTTCGAATAAAACGAGGTGGATCAATGCACAGCCATGTCGAGTTCAGCCAATTTGCGGGTCAGGGTGTTTCGGCCCCAGCCTAACAAATCCGCGGCCTCACGTTTGCGCCCGCCGGTGTGGGCCAGGGCGACCTCGATCATGACACGCTCAAATTCGGGTAGGGCGTGCTGCAGAATTTCTGTCTCGCCGCTGACCAAGGCTTTCTCGGCCCAGTCGGCTAGAGCACGCTCCCAGCGAGTGTTGCTGGTAGGGCTGGCGGACTTGCTACCCAGAAACTCTGCCGGCAGGTCCTGCGGGTGTACGTCCCGCGACGAGGCCATCACGGTCAACCAGCTGCACAGGTTTTCCAGCTGGCGCACGTTACCCGGCCAGGGGTGGGCTTCCAGAATGGATAGTGTTTCGGGGCGCAGCATTTTGCATTCGACCGCCAGCTCATCGCTGGCCTTTTGCAAGAAGTGAGCGGATAGCTCACCAATGTCCTCTGAGCGATCTGACAGCTTGGGAATTTGGATGCGAATGACGTTTAGGCGGTGGTACAAATCCTCACGGAATCGACCCTCGGCGACCATGGTTTCCAAATCTTGGTGCGTAGCAGCAATGACTCGGGTATCCACTTTGATGGGTGTCAGGCCGCCGACCCGATAAAACTCATTGTTGGACAGCACACGTAGCAAGCGGGTTTGAGTGTCCGCTGGCATGTCGCCGATCTCGTCTAAAAATAGCGTGCCGCCACTGGCCTGCTCAAAGCGCCCGCGGCGTTGGCTGTTGGCGCCGGTGAACGCGCCCCGTTCGTGTCCGAACAGCTCTGACTCGATCAGGTCTTTGGGGATTGCGGCCATGTTCAGGGCGACAAAAGGCTCGCTCGCCCGCGGGCTGTGATCATGCAGGGCCTGCGCTACCAGCTCTTTACCACTGCCAGATTCACCGTTGATCAATACGGTGACCGCGCTGCGCGACAGCCGTCCGATAGCGCGGAAGACTTCTTGCATCGCCGGTGCTGCACCAATCAGCTGCTTAGGCCCGACTGATGCGTCTTCGGGTGCTGCGGTTTTCTTTTCGTCAGCCACCTGCAGGGCGCGTTCGGCCAAGGCAACGGCTTGATCAATGTCGAACGGCTTGGGCAGGTATTCAAAGGCACCGGACTCGTACGCGTTGACGGCACTGTCCAAATCACTGTGAGCGGTCATGACGATCACCGGCAATTCGCTGTGATCGCGGGTCAGGATGCCCAATAACTCAATGCCATCCATGCCGGGCATACGAATGTCAGTAAAAATCAGATCGGGTTGTTCGGTTTCCAAGGCGCGCAATAACGAGCCGGGCTCTTCGAAGCTTTGAACCTGCCAGTCTGAACGAGCCAATGCGCGTTCGAGTACGAACCGGATCGATCGATCATCATCAACAACCCAGATATTCGCGCTCATGCGGCTCCCTCATGTTTAGTTAGTGGCAAGGTTAGGTAGAACTGCGTGTGGCCAGGCTCGGAATCAAACTCGACCAGACCGTGGTGGCGCGTTACTACCTGTTGAGCGATAGCAAGACCCAGGCCAGAACCCTGTGCTCGACCGCTGACCATGGGTAAAAACAAGGTTTCTTGAAGCGCGGCGGGGATTCCGGGGCCGTTGTCGATCAGGGTCACTCGGATTGCCAGGCGGTGCGGATGCCCACCAATGACCACCTGGCGCACCACTCTGGTGCGCAGGGTCAGCGTCGGGCCCTGCGTGTTGCTCTCTAGCAGGCTTTGCACGGCGTTTTTTGCCAGATTCAAAATGGCTTGAATCAGCTGTTCCTGATCGGCCCACAGCGGGGGCAACGAAGGATCATAATCGCGCACCACCTCAATATCCTCGCCGTACTCGGATTCAATTAGGGTGCGAGTGCGCTCCAGGATGGTGTGAATGTTGATTTCTTCGTGGACCTGCTCGGCCTCTAGGCCCTTGAGTCGATCGACCAGGCCCGATAAGCGATCAACTTCATCAATAATGACGTTGAGTAGCTCTTCGTTTCCTTGATCATCGATCTCTCGAGCCAGCAGCTGTGCCGCGCCACGAATGCCGCCTAGGGGGTTTTTAATCTCGTGAGCCAGTCCACGGGCCAGCTCGCGCGCGCCGACTTCACCGGCCAACAGGTGTGTCTCTTTACGCAGCTTGGATAAGTGATCGACCCAGCGCAGCTCGACCACCAGATGATCGTTTAATTCTTCGACCAGTCGCGACACGGACAGGTCAACCGCCAGGCTTTTGCTGTCTAGCAACAGCGGTGTTTCGCGTCGGGTAAAGCCTTGGCCCGATTCCAGAGTGTTGATCAGGTCTGTTCGCATGTGCTCGCCCAGATACTGGGTGATCGAGTGATCAAACAGGCCGCGATCGCTTTTGCCAATTAGCTGTTGTGCAGCGGAATTCGCAAAAACGACGCGCAGGTGTGAGTCGACCAGAATAACGGCGCTTTCTAGTCCGTCCAATACCGCATGCCAGTGCTTTAATTGATACATAGCGTCCAATAAAAAAGCCCCGGGAATTCCCGAGGCTTTCCCACTTCAGAGGGTGACTACAGTGCTTAGCAGCTGTAGTACATGCCGACTTCTACAGGGTGTGTAGTCATGTTGACGCGCTGAACTTCTTCACGCTTCAACTCGATGTAACCGTCGATCATGTCGTCGGTAAATACACCACCTGCGGTCAAGAACGCGCGGTCCTCTTCCAGTGCGTCCAGAGCCTGTTCCAGCGAGCTGGCAACGGTCGGGATCTGAGCCGCTTCTTCTGCGGGTAGGTCGTACAAGTCCTTGTCAGCGGAGTCGCCGGGGTGGATCTTGTTCTGGATGCCGTCAAGGCCAGCCATCAACAATGCAGAGAACGCCAGGTAGGGGTTCGCGGTGCAGTCAGGGAAACGTACTTCAACACGCTTGCCTTTGGGGTTGTTGACGAACGGGATACGGATAGAAGCAGAACGGTTACGTGCTGAGTAAGCCAACATAACAGGAGCTTCGAAGCCGGGGACCAGACGCTTGTACGAGTTAGTTGAAGCGTTGGTGAACGCGTTCAATGCACGAGCGTGCTTGATGATGCCGCCAATGTAGTACAGAGCGGTTTCAGACAAGCCTGCGTATGCGTCGCCAGCAAAGATGTTCTGACCGTCTTTGGCCAGTGACTGGTGAACGTGCATACCAGAGCCGTTATCGCCGACCAGCGGCTTGGGCATAAAGGTCGCTGTCTTGCCGTAGGCATGAGCTACGTTGTGGACAACATATTTGAGCTCTTGGACTTCGTCGGCTTTCAACACCAGGCTGTTAAAGCGTGTGCCGATTTCGTTCTGACCCGCTGTCGCCACTTCGTGGTGGTGCAATTCAACGGTTTGGCCAATGTCCTGCAGTACTTCACAGGCTGCGGTACGCAGATCCATGCAGCTGTCGACTGGAGGCACGGGGAAGTAGCCGCCTTTGATGCCGGGGCGGTGGCCCATGTTGCCGTCTTCGTATTCAGTGGCTGTGTTCCACGCTGCTTCCGACGAGTCGAACTGGTACATCGCGCCAGACATGTCCGCTTTCCATTTGACGTCGTCGAATACAAAGAACTCGGGCTCGGGACCGCACAACACGGTGTCGGCGATGCCGGTTGACTTCAAATACTCTTCTGCGCGACGTGCAACGCTACGTGGGTCGCGCTCGTAACCGGTCATGGTGGCCGGCTCGATGATGTCGCAACGAACGATGACGGTGATTTCGTCGGTGAAGGGGTCTAGGAAGGGCTTGGTGTCGTCGGGCTTCAGAATCATGTCTGATTCGTTGATGCTCTTCCAACCAGAAATAGACGAGCCGTCGAACATCGCGCCATCTTCAAAGAAATCTTCATCGATCGAGCTGGCGGGGAAGGTGACGTGCTGCTCTTTACCGCGGGGATCGGTGAATCGTAGGTCGACCCACTTGGCTTCGCTTTCCTGAATCAGCTTCAGAGTGTTCTGTGACATGGTTTTCTCCATAAAAGGCCGGCGGCCGATGACTGAGTTTGTTCACCGCGGCGAGCGATCCGCCCGGTGATGAGTTTTGGTTAGCAACTCACGTGCCTAAACCGAAGCGCCCTAAAATGAGGCTTTTGAGGCAAGTTCAAGGGTATATTTGCACCAATCGAGTGCATTTGCACGCTCACGCCGCCTCACTTTGGTGCAATTGCATTGTCCGGTGGTCAAAGTGGCGCAGAAAAAAACAAGCGACCCGATCGACAAAGGCCTATACAATATGCCACCGAATTTTGCCGCCCGAGGGATCGGGCGCCCGCGCTTTGCGCGCCCTTTATAGGAAGATCCTTAGTGTCTAGTACGATCGAGAACCTTCGCAACATTGCGATCATTGCCCACGTTGACCACGGTAAGACCACACTGGTTGATAAACTTCTGCAGGCCTCTGGCACGCTCGAACGGAAAGACCAAGATTCTGAACGCGTCATGGACTCTAACGATCAAGAGCGCGAGCGCGGCATTACTATTCTGGCCAAGAACACCGGTCTGAAGTGGGGTGATTACCGCATTAACATCGTTGACACCCCCGGCCACGCCGACTTCGGTGGCGAGGTTGAACGTGTTTTGTCGATGGTTGACTCGGTATTACTGGTCGTCGACGCCGCCGAAGGCCCGATGCCGCAGACTCGTTTTGTGACGCAAAAGGCGTTTGATCAGGGCTTGAATCCGATCGTTATTATCAACAAAGTCGACCGCACCGGCGCACGTCCTCACTGGGCAGTGGATCAGGTGTTCGATTTGTTTGACCGTCTGGGCGCGACTGACGAGCAGCTGGACTTCCCAATCATGTATTGCTCGGCGATCAATGGCCTGTCAGGCGATGATCCGGACAACATGCAAGAAAGCATGGAACCTATCTTGCAGGCGATCGTTGATAACGTTCGCGCGCCACAGGTGGACAACACCCAGCCTTTGCAGATGCAGATCTCGGCCTTGGACTACTCAAGCTACCTAGGCGTGATCGGTGTTGGCCGTATCGCACGGGGTGTTTTGACCCCCAACATGCCGGTCACGGCCATCGACATGGAAGGCAACACTCGCAAGGGTCGTGTTCTAAAGATCTTTGGTTTCCACGGTCTGACTCAGGTCGAAATGAATCAAGCCGAAGCCGGTGACATCGTACGTGTCACAGGCCTTGAGAAACTGGATATCTCTGACACCCTGTGTGCTCAGGATACAGTCGAGGCATTGCCGCCGCTGACGGTGGACGAGCCGACGGTCACTATGACGTTCCAGGTCAATAATTCGCCCTTCGCCGGCAAAGACGGTAAGTACCTGACCAGCCGAAACATCAAAGATCGCTTGGATCAGGAATTGATCCACAACGTGGCCTTGCGTGTTGAGCCAGGCGACAGCCCGGATCAATTTGAAGTGTCGGGCCGTGGTGAATTGCACCTGTCGGTGTTGATCGAAAACTTGCGTCGTGAAGGCTTTGAGTTGGCGGTGTCGCGTCCTCGCGTTGTCGTCAAAGAAATCGACGGCGAAATGAAAGAGCCGTGGGAGCAGGTGGTCATCGACATCGAAGACCAGCACCAGGGCAGCATCATGGAAGAGATGGGCAACCGTAAGGCCGAGCTGACCAACATGGTGCCCGACGGGCACGGTCGTGTTCGCCTAGAATTCCTGGCACCGGCTCGTGGCTTGATCGGCTTCCGCTCAACCTTTATGACGCTGACCAGTGGCACCGGCATCTTGACCAGCGTGTTTGATCACTTTGGCCAGCGCGTCGAAGCCAACATCGGTAACCGTGTCAACGGCGCCTTGGTGTCTATGATTCAGGGATCTACCACGGCTTACAGCTTGTTTAACATTCAAGAGCGTGGCCGCTTGTTCCTGGGCCACGGCGCGGATGTCTATGAAGGCATGGTCATCGGCATTCACAACCGGGATAACGATTTGCCGGTTAACCCGGTGAAAGGCAAGCAGCTGACCAACGTTCGCGCTTCGGGTACCGATGAGAACTTGATCCTGACACCGCCTATCAAGATGGGTCTAGAGCAGGCGATGGAATTCATCGACGATGATGAGCTGGTTGAAGTCACGCCCATCAACATCCGTATTCGTAAGCGTCATTTGACCGAAGCGGAACGTAAAAAGGCCTCACGAGGCAAGTAAAGCGTGCGGATCCTGATTCAGCGAGTTGAACGCGCCAATGTGCGCGTTGATGGCGAGTTAGTCGGATCCATCGCTCAGGGTTATTTGTTGTTGGTCGGCGTTCAGAAGGGCGACGGCCAACAACAGCTCGACGCAAGCTTGTCCAAGCTATCCAAACTGCGTCTGTTCGAAGATGAAAGCGGCAAAACCAACCTGACCCTGGCGCAAGTCGGCGGCAGTGCATTGGTGGTCAGTCAATTTACCCTTGCGGCCAGTCTAAAAAAGGGCAATCGTCCTAGCTTTGATAGCGCCGCGGCGCCCGAGGCGGCTCGATCTTTGTATCTGGAATTGATTGAGGGGCTAAAAAAACAGGGCATCCCTGTTGAAAGCGGTCGCTTTGGCGCAGATATGAAGGTCGAGCTGGTCAATGATGGTCCGGCCACCTACAGCTTGGAGATTCCACCTGATGACACAGCACTTTAGCCTCGAAAATTCTGTCTACGCACAGCGTCGAGCCGCGATTCAGGCACAGCTTAAGCCCGGGCGAGTGGCGCTGTTGCTAGGGGCTGAGGAACAAATTCGCAACCGCGACGTCGAGCACGCCTTTCGACAATCCTCTGACATGCTGTATCTGACCGGTTTTGCCGAGCCGGATGCCGCCTTGGTGATGACCTGTGATCAGGCAATCTTGGCCGTGCGCCCGAAAAATGCCGAGATGGAAGTCTGGACCGGCTTTCGATACGGCCCTGATGCCGCCGTCGAGGCCTTTGGCGTGGATCGCGCGGTCTGCATCGATGATCTGGATGATTTGTTGTTAGAACTGACCCCGATGGGCTGGTTGTACGCCTACGATGATCCTCGGGCCCATGCCAAGATTGGTCAGCTGCAAAGCCAGCTGGTGATGAAGACTCGACGTCAGGGCGAGCCGCCCAAGGGCACGGCGGATTTGAATCCGCTGATCCACGATGCGCGTCTGGTTAAGTCACCCATCGAGCAGGACATCATGCGCCTTGCAGGTTCGATTTCAGCGCGTGCACACTGTCGTGCGATGGAATTCGCCTACCCCGGCGTCATGGAATACCAGCTGCAGGCCGAGATTGAGCATGAACATCGCATGGCCGGCTCTAAGCGCGAGGCTTACGGCGCGATCGTTGCCGGCGGCAACAATGCCAACGTGTTGCACTACATCTCGAACGATCAGCCTATTGCTGATGGCGATTTGGTGCTGATCGACGCGGGCTGCGAGCTGTACAACTACGCCGCGGACATCACGCGCACCTGGCCGGTTAATGGTCGATTCTCACCGGCACAGGCCGAGGCCTATGACTGGGTCCTAAAAGCGCAGTTGGCGTCGATTGATGCGGTGCGCGCCGGTGCGGCCTTCGAGGATTATCACAACGTTGCTTTGCGGGTGCTGGTCGAAGGTCTGGTGGCGATGCAAGTCTTGGAAGGGGGCGTCGACGAGTTGATCGAGTCCGGTGCCTACAAACCGTATTACATGCACCGCACCGGTCACTGGTTGGGCATGGATGTGCACGATGTCGGCACCTACAACGTGCAAGGCCAGTCACGCACGCTGCAGCCCGGGATGGTGGTCACGGTCGAGCCAGGTTTGTATTTCGACGCGAACGGACCTGCGCCCGAGCGCCTAAAAGGCATTGGCATTCGGATCGAAGACGACGTGCTGGTCACCGACGGCGAGCCCGAAGTACTGACCGCCGACGTGCCCAAGACCATTGCCGATATCGAAGCGCTCATGGCCGATGCCAACTGACGTTATTGGATCTGGCCTGGCCGGTCAGGTCGCGGCTCTTGCGTTACGGCGTCAGGGGCACGAAGTGCGTATTTGGGGGCAGCCGGAGCGCGCGCCAACCCGAGCAATCGCGCTATCAGCACCTTCCGTCGCCTACCTCACTCAGCTGTGCCCGGCGGTGGTCGAGCTGGGCGCGCCCATCGAGCACATCCACGTCAGTCGTCAGGGGCGCTTTGGTCGCACGCTGCTGAATGCTCAGGATCACGGCCAAGCCAACTTTGGCCGAGTGATCGGCAACGACGAGCTAGGCGAAGCCCTGGATCAGGCTTTGGTGGCCGAGCGAATCGACGAGCAAGTCGATACATTGACCCCGGGATGGTCAATTAATCAGCGTCATAGTGATTTTGTGGTGTTGGCCGCATCGGCCCCTGGCCTGATGAAACAGGCCGGTATCAGTTACGAGCAACCCCGCATGTCGGGTGATTTGTGGGTGGCGATTGCCACGGGTGCGACACCGGGGACTGCCTACGAGCGCTTTACCCCCAGTGGGCCCTTGGCGATTTTGCCCATGGGTCAGGGGCGCGCTAGCCTTGTTTGGCAGGTTGATCATGACGTCAGCGACATCGCCCAAATCAATGCGGCGATCGGTCATCGAGTGCGTCTCAGCGGCATCGAGCATCAGGCGCGTTTTCCGATCCGCCTGCACCGTGCGCACAGCTTGGCTCGCCCTGGCTTGGCCGTGATCGGCAATGCCAGTCAATTCTTGCATCCGGTAGCGGGGCAGGGCTTTAACCTGATTCTGCGCCAAATCCAGCTGATGGTTCAGCACGATCTGGCCACATTCAATACGCGGGCCTTGGCGGATCAGGCTCGCTGGTTCCAAACCACTCGCGCCTTGGCTCAGGTCTTCCAGCCACAGATTCCCTTGCAGGGGTTGGCACTGTCGGCCTTGCAGGCCAAGCCGTGGTTGAAGTCAGCCTTTATCAGTCAGTTTATGGAGGGCGCATGATTCATATCGTCGGTGGCGGCATGGTCGGTGCCAGCCTAGCCACCGCATTGGCGCGCCAAGGCCGGCGGGTTGAGCTGTTCGAACGCCAACCCTGGGCGGAGTCTGAAGTTGATGATGCTCGGGTCAGCGCACTCAATCCGACCACTCTGGATTGGTTGGCCTCGCTGGGTATTCAGCCGACGGTTCAAGTATTCGAGCATATGCATGTGTTTGCCCAGCGCGCCAGCGCCGATCTGATGTGGAGCGATCCATGCTTGGGTGCCTTGGTGGTGAACAACCAACTGCAGGGTGCTGCTTTGCAGGCGGCAGAGGGCGCGGGCGTAAAAATCCGGTACGGTTGCGATGTCACCTACGATCAGGGATTAATCGTTGATGGAGTGCCGGTGGCCGGCGACTTGTGTGTGGCTGCAGATGGTGCCCGCTCTCGAATTAGAGCCGCCGCAGGGATTGCATTAACACCGCGAGATACCGGGCAAAACGCCACATTTTTGCGCGTCAACATGGATCCTAGCTTTGCCAATACGACCGCTCAGGTCTTCTTAGATACCGGACCGCTGGCATTTTTGCCGATTGCGCCGGATCAGGCGGTGTTGGTGTGGAGTCGCGATCTGCAGGCGATTCCATTGCCCGATCAGGCCGACGCGGTGGCCGGCATGGCCGCGGCCGCCTTTGAATACCGTTACGGCGAGTTCAGAGCGCTGGGGTCAGCTACACAGGTCCCGCTGTTTGATGGGCACGCCCGTGAGTATCATCGTGCCGGTGTGGTGTTAGTCGGCGATGCGGCTCATCAGATCCATCCGTTAGCTGGCCAAGGCGTGAATTTGGGTTTGGCCGATGCGGCCCAACTGGCTCAGTCGATTTATAGCAAAGGCCTCGGGCAGACGGCATTGCGTCACTACACCCGCCAACGCTGGTGGCCCAATCAGGCCACGCGGCTTGCCATGCGTGCGCTGCAGCATTCGTTTGGTCAGAAAAATCCCATAAATACTGCTTTGCTTGCTCAGGGTATGTCGCTATTCTCGAAGTCCAAGAAATTGAGACTTGCGTCACAAAATTGGGCTTCGGGGCGGTAAATCCGGAGTTCCTAGTTCGTCTGTCCGAGGCACTGTTTTGTGTGTGGCGTGAATCTGCTCTCAACGGAGGACATGACTAATGCCTGAAACATCACAAGTAGCACTGAAAACCATCCTGACCTACATGCGTTCATTCGCAGGGTCTATGATCCAAGCCAGTGGTCGCTTTTATCCCTGCGCTGTGAAGTTCCGCGAAGGCATTATCGAGCCGGTCGAGGCCCCAGATGCACACGGTGGCCAGCTGATTGAGTTTCTTCAAAAGAAATGCCAGGACTCGCTAGAGACCGGCGGCTATGAAGCTACGGCCTTGGCTATCGACGTGTGGTTGGATGACGAGCATCAAGAAGACGGTCTGCAGGTTACTCTGTGGTCGCCTGAGTTTCCCCCGGTAGATTTGCTGATGAGCTGGAAGCGCACTGATGCAGGTATTGAGTACGGCAAGATCCGAATCCTGACGCCGGATGCCTAAGACCGTCGATTTCTACTTCGACTTCTCTAGCCCCTATGCCTATTTGATGGCCCGTGACCTGACCCACTTGGCTCAGCGTCACGGCCGGCAAATGCAGTGGCGCCCCATTTTGCTGGGGCCGATTTTTAAACAGCACAACCGCACCCCGCCGATTGATCAGTCCTTGCGCGGGGAATACTTGCGTCGCGACATTGCTCGGGTGGCCCGACGCAAAGGTTTGCGTCTGAATTGGCCCGAGCGTTTTCCCTTCTCGGCGCTCAACGCGACGCGGGCGTTTTACTGGCTGCAACAGCAATCCCCCAAGCGTGCGGATCATTTGGCTGCGGCTCTGCTCGATAGGGTTTGGATCGACGGCCAGAGCATCGATCAGCCCGGTGACTTGGACTGGGTAGCGACCCGTTTGGGTGTGGACCCTGTGCAGATGAGCGCAGACATTCAAAGTGATGAGATCAAATCACTGACCCGGGCGCGGGTTCAGCAAGCCATGGATCGTGGTGTGTTTGGCTCGCCCTTTGTGTTCATCGATGACGAGCCGTTCTGGGGCTGTGATCGCTTGGATGACATCACTCACTGGTTAGAGACCGGCGGCTTTTAAGCTAAACTGGCACAAACCAGGAGAATCCATGTTTACAGGTATCGTTCAAGGGCGCGGCGAAGTGATCGCGCGCACCGGATCAGAACTCGTGCGTCTCGTTATTCGTGTGCCCTCAACCGACGGGCTTGAGCGTGGTGCTAGCATTGCCATCAATGGCGTGTGTCTAACGGCGGTTGAGTGGCAGGATCGCGACGTTCATTTCGATGTGATTGCCGAGTCGCTGCGGGTGACTAACTTAGGCGATTTAAATGTTGGCGATCCGGTCAATGTTGAACGCGCGGCGCGTTATGGTGACGAGATCGGCGGGCATTTGCTGAGTGGGCACGTCCATGGCATGGCCACATTAGTCGGGCGTGAAGAGCAGGGCGACAATCTGGCGCTGACCATGACGGCCGATCCTGACATCGTGCGTTACTTGATGCCCAAGGGTTATGTGGCGCTGGATGGCTGCAGCCTGACGCTGGGACCTGTGATTGAGAACAATCAATTCCAAGTGTTTTTGATTCCCGAGACTCGCCAGGTCACGGTGGTCGAGTGGCGCAAGATCGGCGACACCATCAACCTAGAGATTGACACCCAAACTCAGGCAATTGTGGATACGGTAGAGCGGGTGCTGGCGGAGCGTGGCCAGTGATACTGCAAGGGCTGTATCGCTACCCGCTTAAATCCGGTGCGGCTCAGTCGTTGGAGCAGGTCCAACTGAATGTATTGGGCTTGCGGGGCGATCGCAGCTGGGTGCTGACCGATCCACAGGGCCGATTTGTGACAGCGCGGGACTACCCCCAGCTGAGTATGGTGCACAGCCAAGGCTCACGATTCTTTTTCGTCGACTCGCTTAGCCCGGTGGCGCAAGTTGACGCGCTGGGCGATGTATCTATCTGGACGCGTGAGCAACCCGCCAAGCGCGCAGCGGACGACATCAATGCGTGGTTCAGTCAGATCGTGCACGCCCCGGTGGTGCTGTGGCATTTGTCCGGTCAGGACGCCCAACATTTTGGCGATTCCAATCCCGTGATGGTGCTGTTCCAGTCAACGGTGGATGCAATGACCCAGGCATTGGGCGGGGAATTTCCCGCGTTGCAATTTCGTCCTAATCTGTTGCTGTCCGGCGCTCCGGCGTTTTCCGAGGGTACGCAGGATACGCTTCAGATCGGGCAGGTGACCCTAAAAGCCATCGAGCCCTGCACCCGTTGCAAGATGATCAATCTGCCGCCGGAATTGGATCATTACCCAATGCCGATGCAGGTCGCCCCAGCGTTACGGCGCTTGAGTCCTGATTTCGTGGCCGGACACCATTATCAAGTAATCCAGTCCGGCTCGCTGGCCCTAGGTGATGCCTGTTCGTGAGTTGGCAACAAGAGATGGGCGAGGGCTTTGCTGATTCAGCTGAGCTCTTAACACACTTAGGTCTGGATCCGGCCTTGGCCGATTCGGATGCTCAGCGCAGTTTTGCCACCCGGGTGCCTAGGCATTTTGTGTCCTTGATGAACAGCGATCTGAGCGATCCGCTATTACGTCAGGTGTGGGCACACAGCGACGAGAACTTAACAGCACCTGGCTTTAGTGACGATCCGCTACAAGAGCAAAGTGCGCCGGCCCCTGGGGTTTTGCATAAATACGCCAGCCGGGTGTTGCTAATTTTGCGTGGCGGGTGTGCCGTGAATTGCCGCTACTGCTTTCGCCGTGCCTTCCCCTATCAGCAGCTGACCTTGTCGCGACGCGATCAGCAGCAGGCGCTGGATTACATCGCAGCAGACCCGCGTATCAACGAGGTGATTCTATCCGGCGGCGATCCACTGATGGCCGATGACGCGGCGCTGTCTGATCTGATCCAGTCCCTGGCACACATTCCTCATCTGATTCGGGTTCGGATCCACACGCGACTGCCGGTGGTCCTGCCGAATCGGTTAACCCCAGAGCTATTCACAGCACTGACCCAGACGCGTCTGCGCCCGGTGTTGTCGTTGCACAGCAATCACGCCAACGAGATTTCACCGCAACTGATCGACAAGCTGGCGCCCTTTGTCCAGGCGATGCCGGTTCTGAATCAAAGCGTTCTGCTGAGAGGAGTGAATGATGATGCCGGTGTGCTGGCACAGCTAAGCGAGCGCCTATTTCAAGCCCGCATCACTCCCTATTACTTGTTCCTGTTGGATCGGGTGAATGGTGCGGTGCACTTTGAAGTCGACGAGGAGGCGGGCTATGCGGTATACCGTGATTTGCAAGCTCGCTTGCCGGGCTTTTTGGTTCCAAAATTGGCACGGGAAATACCCGATCGCCCCTCAAAAACGTTGGTTGTTAAACAGTGATAGATCCCATTACGTTACTTAGTCTTTGGTTGGCAGGCGCACTGGCGCTGGGCACCTTGGCTCGCACGATTGGATTGCCGCCCTTGGTTGGCTTTTTGTGTGCCGGGGTAATTGGCGTGCAGTTTGGCGCTCCAACGCCGGATTCGGCGTTCGAATTTATGGCGCATCTGGGGGTCGAGCTGCTGCTGTTTACGATTGGCTTAAAAATCCGTCTGTCCGAGCTTCTAAAGCCCTTGATTCTAAGCGCGGGCCTGTCGCAGTTGGGTTTGTTTGGTCTGGTGCTGATGCCACTGGTGTTGTGGTTTCAACCGGACAATCCGGTGGCCTACGCGTTGGCGATCGGCCTGGCCTTCTCATCCACCGTGATGGCGGCGAAATCCTTAGAGGCGCGCCGTGAAATTCGAGCCTTTCACGGACGCCTAACCATCGGGATCTTGGTTTTGCAGGACATTGTTGCGGTCATTTTGTTGGGGCTGATGGCCGGCACTGCACCCAGTATCTGGGCGCTGGGTTTGCTGGCGCTGCCGCTGGCGCGCCCGATTTTGTACCGTCTGTTGGATGCGCTGGGCAATGGTGAACTACAAGTTATCGGCGGCGCAGTATTGTCGCTGGTGATCGGGGCTGGGCTGTTCAAAGCCGTGGGGTTATCTGGCGAGCTTGGGGCTTTGGTCATGGGTACGCTGTTGGCGGGGCATCCCAAGGCCAAGCAGTTGGCGGATAACCTTTGGAGTTTCCGCGAATTGACCCTGGTCGGCTTCTTTTTGATGGTCGGCACGCAGGTCAATTTGGACATGCAGGTGGCTATTTTGGTGGCCGGCCTGATGCTGTTGCTACCGCTTAAAGGGCTGTTATGGCTGTGGATTTTGACCCGCACCAAGCTGCGCGGTTACACCAGTTTTCTGGCCGCAGCCAACCTGTTTACCTACTCAGAATTCGCGCTGATTGTGGCCAGTGGCGCCTTTGCTGCCGGTCTGATTGATGAGCGTTGGCTGGGGGCGATGGCGTTGGCCGTGGTGCTCAGCTTTATTGTATCGGCACCTTTGTCCACTCGGGTTCACAGCCTATTTGATCGGTTCGAGAAACTCGCCTGCCGACTCGAGCGCAGCGAGCGTCATCCTGACGATCAGCCGTTGTCGGTTGGCTCGGCCAATGTGTTGGTCATGGGAATGGGGCGGGTTGGCACCGGTGCCTATGAGTTTCTGCGCGAGCGAGGCATTCAAGTCACCGGTCTGGACGCTGATCCCACCAAGATTGGGCCGCATCTGGCGGCCGGCCGGGACGTACTGTTTGCGGATGCGGACGATCCTGCTTTATGGCGTGGGCTATCACTGCAGGGGGTCGACATGATCTTGCTGGCGATGCCAGATCCGGGGGCCCAAACCCATGTGGTCTCTCAGCTACGTAATATGGGATTCGCCGGTCGTATTGTGTCCGGTGTACGTCGAACCGATGCGATTGAGCCGACCAAACAGGCCGGTGCAGACCAAGTGTTCGATATTGCCGATGCGGCCGGGGTGGGCCTGGGCGAGCGTGCCTTGGAATGTTTGGGCAGCGCATCGTGACCCGCGCATGGGTGTTGTTGGTTATTCTGGCTTTGATGTGGGGCTCCAGCTTTGGCGCGATGTCCCAAGCGTTGTCGGGTTTTGGCCCCTTGGGCATTACTGCTGCCCGGTTGGTGCTGGCCGCACTGGTGTTGTTGGTAGTGGCGTTCATCATGCAGGTGGGTTGGCCGTTGAAGCAGGCGTGGTGGCAGTACGCGGGTATCGCTTTTTTGGGTAACAGCTTGCCGTTTGGCTTGATTGCGTGGGGTCAGTTGAGTGTGTCCTCGGCGGTGGCGGGGGCCATCATGGGCACGATGCCGATTGTAACCGCAGCCATCGCGATGGGCTTTGGCATCGATCGCCTGAACAGTCGGCAATGGATGGGTTTGGTGGTGGGCTTTATCGGGCTCGTTGTTTTAGCCAGTGGCCAATCCAAGTTCTCGGGCTCTCTGGTTGGGACCGCAGCGGTGTTTGCAGCGGTTATCTGTTATGCGCTCAGTACGATCATCGCCAAAAAGGGTCCGGATAAAAATGCCATTCGGGCCGGCTTTGCCACTACCGCGTTTGCTGGTCTTTTTAGCCTGGTGGCCTGGGGAATGATGGGTCAGAGCTTACCGCCTTTGAGTGACCCCAGTTGGGCTTACATTGTTTATTTAGGGGTCTTTCCCTCGGCACTAGCCACCGTATGCTATTTCACCGTGATCCGGATTGCCGGGCCGGTATTTCTAAGTCAGGTGAATTACATGGTCCCGGTGATGGCCTTCGGGGTAGGCGTGATTTTCCTGCGCGAATCGGTTTTCGCTGAGCTGCCGATGGCGATTGGACTGATCCTGTTGGGTTTGTTCTTGGCCAGCCGCAAGGTCAAAGGCTAAGACAGCAGCTTATCTCGGGCATTGTTTAGCTGACTGGCTAAAAAGTCGTTGCCACCTTTGTCTGGATGGACCTTGCCCATAAGCTTGCGATGGGCCGCACGGACTTCACTGGCCGAGGCATCCGGTGACACCCCCAAAATTTCGGCAGCCTGCTCGCGGGTCAAAGGTCCAGACTTGGCCGGAGAAGATTGGCCGCTCCCTTGGCCTTGGGCCGCTTGTCCCAAAAATCGTCGAATGCCCGGAATCATCATGAGCACCCCAATGATCCGTTGCATCATCGGCAACGCGGCCGCGACCAGTGCAAATAGGGCATGCAGCTTGCCGGTCAATACCAGCCACAAGATTAAAACAGCCCCACCCATCAGCAAGATCTGCTTGCGATAGTTTGCAAAGACACGGGTGCGTGTGACTAAAAACCCCAGCACCAATAGCGCGATTAAAACGAACGGACTCACAAGCTCTCCTTTGTTGAGTCTGCAAGCTTACCAGCAGGGTGTACCAGAGTCTTAGACCTGCCTGCGGTTCAGCTCCTGCCGACTATATTTCTAGCATTACCCGAAAAGGGTTCGACAGTTATGTGGCGGTAAATGCGGTATTCGCAAGGTTTTACTCTGGTTGAGTTGTTAGTCGTGATTGGCGTGGCAGGTATCCTTTTGTCGATCGCTGTGCCTTCGTTTGCGCCCTTTATGGGGGATCAGGCGGCTCGCGGTGTGGCTCAGCATTTGATGAGTGACATGGTTTACGCCCGGGGCGAAGCGGCTCGCCACAACCGCCGAGTGCAGCTAACGCCGATATCCGGGGATTGGGAAAATGGCTGGCAGGTAACCCGAGTCGATGACGGCATGGTGTTACGCACTCAATCCGCCGTGCCAGACGATATCAGCGTCTGCATTGCCAGCGCAGCGCTGGCCGGATCGATCCAGTTTCGCTCGGATGGCCGTCTGGCGCGCGATTTCGGGGGTGGCACTGACTCTTTATTGGTGGGCTGGTTGGGCGAGTCTGGTGATGCGGACAATCGAGTGCGGCGGATTCGAATCAATATGGCGGGCCGCCCGGTGATTGACCCGCAGCCGGTAGGCAGTGCCTTTGTCGATGACGGGGGCAACGCATGTTAAGCCGCGGCTTCTCGTTAATCGAAGTGCTGGTCGCTTTGATGATTTTGGGGTTGGGCATGTTAGGCATTGTGGCCTTGTCGATGCATGGCCAGCGCGCCTATGTTGAAAGCACACAACGCAGCGAGGCGGTGCGTTACGTTGAAGAAATGGCCGATCGTATTCGAGCCAATACGCAGGTGGCGCTGGATCCTACCTTTATTCGGTTTTACGTAGACCCAGCGGGATCTGCGACGCCGGATCTGCTGGGTGATGGAAGCGAGTTTGACGATGTGCTGGGTGCGTCGCCGACTGGAGTGAATTGCAACACGGCGGTTTGTACGCCGCAGCAACTGGCTCAATTTGATCGGGCCTGGTGGGATGGACTGCTGTCGGGTCAGATCTCGCAGGTGGGTCTGCTCGGTGCGGTCGGGTGTATTACGCAGGTGGCCGGGGCCGTGCCTAGGGCTCGCGTCAGCGTGGCATGGCAAGGCATGCGCGAGACTACAGACAGCGGTGGCGCCAATGGGCCTTTTGCGGCGATTACGTGTGGGGATGCTGCCTTTGCTGGGGATCTGGCATCTCGCCGATTGGTTACGCTCGAGGTCGCGCTATGAGGCAGCGCGGTTTATCCCTGATCGAATTGATGATTTCGCTGTTACTGGGATCGCTGATTATTTTGGCGGCGTTAACCATGCTCAGCAGTCAAAGCTCGCAGTTGCGCGATCAGACGCAAAAAACCACCTTGCAGGAAAGCGGCCGAATCAGCTTGGACATTCTAGGGGCCCATATCCGTTTAGCTGGCTTCTACGGCACCATGGACGAGGGTGATGGCCTGATTAACTTCGCCTCTACCGGCTTAGCCTCAGGCACTGGATGCACCGGGTTAATTACCAACCCCGGTGGCGTGATTCAAACGCCAATAGCCGCTGCAGCCGGCACCAACGATGCAATGGGGCTGGTTGCGCGTCGTTTTGCCACCGTGCTCGAAGCGACGGGAACCTATGACTGTATCGATGCCGCCAACATCGACGTGAACTCCCCAGTGCTTGAAATTCACAGTGTGGATGGGGTGCCTGTGATTCCTGCGACCGGCTCATCCCCGCCCAATGATGGTTACTACGTTCAGGCCAGCCCCGGGGGCGGACAGCTGTTCTTTGGCTTTACCGATTACGATGCGCTGGCCGCCTCCTTTCAGGATCGCGTGTACGCCGATGGCGTGACGCCGGTCGAGGTGATGCGCTGGCAGCCGGCGATCTACTACGTCAAACCGTGCAATCTGGTGAACGCAAACTGCACTGGCACCGGTGGCTTGCCCACGCTAGTACGTCAGCGTGTGGTCGTTCCCAGCGCCGGTGCGGCGCCCAGGGTCATGGAAGAGCCGCTGATCGAAGGGGTCGAGCGCATCGAATATACCTTTGGCATTGGCACAGATGGTCAGCTAGAGCGCTTTGTTGCCGTGAACGATCCGTTACTGCTGACCAACAGTGCCGGTGATTGGGCCAACGTGCTGGCGGTTCGAGTGGCGGTGGTTGTGCGCGAGAGTGGAAACCACAGCGGCGCAGCGGCGCTGGCAAACACCGTAACCTTGCCCTCTGGGACGGTATGGAATTGCACTCAATCCACCGTGGGGGCCTGTGACAGTCATCGCAGTCTGTACACCGCCACCTTCAACATACGGAACCGTTTGCTATGAGGCACTCACGTGGAAGCACCATGCTCATCACGCTGGTCGTGGTGGGCATCCTGAGTTTAATTGGTACCACCTTGGTGACCTCCTTTCGTACGGAGCTCTCGATCACTCAGGCCCGTCAATTTCTAAGTGAGGCTCGGGAAAACGCCGAGCAGGGCCTGCGCGCCTTTATGGACATCTCTAGCGATAGCGTTTTGCAGCCCGGTGTGGTGCAAGCGGATATGACCCTAGACAGCTTACCCACCGCCGCCTCTGCCACCTCGTCCGTGGCGCTGTTGCATACCGATGGCGCCAACGTGCGCCTGCAGGTGCGTGAGCTATTTTGCGGTGATGAGGGATCGACCGGAACCGGCAGCATGTTGGGTACCGGCGCCAAGCGCGTGTGGTTCAACATTGAATCCGACGTGCTGGATCCAGCTACTCAGGCGCGAGCTCAAATCAACCTAGGGGCGTCTCGAATTGCGCCACCCAATGCGTGTAATTATTGATATGAAGTCGTTGTTGACCTTTGTTTTTTCCTTTGTGATGACCAGTGCGATCTACTTGTCCGCGGGCATTTCAGCGCCGTCTTGGGCGCGCGACACGGACATTTACAGCCGCTCGGACAGTGCCCACAGCACCGATACGATCAAGCCGAACGTGCTGCTGGTGCTGGATAATTCGCAGTCCATGCTGGCCCCGGATGGCTGGAAAGAGTACCCCGGTGAGTACGACCCGAACGTTGAGTATTTGTGGAACTACAGCACCTCGTGGAATCCCTCGCAGCCGGTCTACAAAGTTCAGGAAATCGAGGTCGACAGTGCCACTTGGCAAGGCCAGATCGATACGCAAATTGGGGTTAACACCAACCCGATGGGCTTTATTGCCGATGGGGCCTGCGATGACAGCACTGGCGGGAGCGCGTCTGCCGGTGACATTGCCGAGGTGCAAGAACGCATGGCCGCAGGTGTCGATACCTGCTCGAATGCTGGTTTTAAAAGCTGGATCCTAGAGTGGACGCAGGGCAAAGAAGGCGTGGGTGCTGCGGAGGATTGGGATACCCGCGCCCAGTTGCGCAATTACGACCGTCGGGTCTTCCATTGGCTGCCTGCCGGCACCCCAGAGACGGATAAGCGCTTGGTGTCGCCCTCAATGAATACCTTTGAGGCGGATGATTTTGTCGATAATGGCATTCGCGCCCTGATCGACTTCGATGACAGCCACCGTAGGGATTATAACTTATCGACTGATCGCAACCGATGCGTCGCCTCACGCCGGCATTTGAACGAGTCAGGGGTGTTAACGCCGGGAGTCTTCTTCTCGCAAGCAGAAATTGACGAGCTGAAATCAGGCGATGGGTTAGGCAAGTACCTAGGCAAGAAATGGCTGCGTTGGGATCGGTACTCAAACCCCAAGTTCCAAAACGAATTTCAGTATCCCGGAACCACCGGGTTTAACACCAGTTGGGACACCAAGTGGACCAACGGCCTGCGCGCGCCCAACGAAGATGGCTACATGGACAGTGACCGGATGCCGATTAGGGGTAAAACCGATGATGGCTATGCCAGCTGGGCTCCATTAAGGGCCGATGGCGGCGGTTGGCGCGGCATTAGTTTGCTGCGTAGATGGTCGAATGATTCGCCTAGCTCAACCAGCCCGTCAGACCGAAAAATCAACCGCTTGATGGAAAATCTGTACCCCGGCTTTGATATGGCGACGGATCCAAGCGCCTACCAGCGCAGCTATCGCTGGTGGTGGTACGCCATGACCAATAACCAAGAATCGGTCCCCAATACCTCCGATGGCCAGTTTGACGTATCCAAATTCTGGGCTCCATGGGGATACGAGAGTCGGCTATCCAGCAAGCAAGTGGATCGTCCCAGCTGCGGGAATCCCAACAATTACAGTCGCAGCGAAGGGTGGCTAGGAACGTTCGTTGATTATGCCGGCAACAGTCATCGGTATTACGATGAAAGCGTTGCAACTCAGACCTGCGAGGGCGGCAATGCCAGCATCAGCGGCGGTTATTGTGATTTCCGCAATGGCAATGAGAACCGCTGGAAGACCTACAGCACCTGGAAATGGATCAACCGCAGCTACTTCACCAACGAGCAAGGCGAGGTGTTTGGCTACGGCGGTCAGTGTGTCTGGAACAATGGCACGACCGAGGCGGATGGCGCGGTTCGCGATCAAGCACGACTGGATTTGCTAGGTAATGGTCCAAGTGGCGTCAGCCAGCCTTACTGGGTCAAAAAAGACGACGAGGACAGCTATTGCCGGGCCGGTAACAACGAGCGGCAGTACTGCGAGGACATGGCTGGTGCTGACAATAATTGTCGTTTTAACCGTCAGTGTGTCGGTATCAGCACCGATACGATTGATTACTGGCGTCGTGTAAACGTGACCTGGCAGGCCTTCCACGACTGCATCGGTGATGAGGATTCGCAGGGCTTGGATATGCATCCCAGGAACTGGAACTCTTGGAGTCCACGCTGGGCGAGTGAGGGGACGAGTAACTACTCGCGTACCATCGAGTCTCGTCTGGCCAATGATCCCAGTTTGCAGCTGGAGATTGGCTACGAGACGCGCACGGGGGCCGAGATCAAGGTCAAGCCACCGGCGATCGACGTGTACAGCGCCAACTATTTGAACTGGAAGTTCGGCGTCAAAGGCCCCAACGGTCATCCGGTGGGTCGTATGACTCGCATGTCAGTGGCCAAAAAAGCGTTATCCGCGGTGATCGAGGAAAACGACGGTGTTCGGTTTGGCCTGATGGTCTTTAACAGCGCGGATAACCTGGGTAATGCAGACGGCGGTAAAGTGGTCTTTGGCGTGGCGGATATGACCGACGCGAACAAAGCGGCCTTGCTCGATACCATCGCCAAGGTAGAGGCCAACAGCTCAACACCACTGGCCGAGGCGATGTACGAAGCCAAGCTGTACTTTGCCGGCGAAGCACCCTGGAAGGGCACCAGCGAGTCGGGCTATGACAGCTCGGTGGTGGCCGGCGGCAAGTACGTCAGCCCGATGTTTGACAACCCCAGCACCGCGGACCCTGCGCAGTGCCAAAAGAACTATTCGATACTGGTGACGGACGGCGATCCTGAATTCGACACGAATGCCAATACGCAGATCGCCAGTTTGAGCCACACGCAGGCCGGCGGAACGGTCATCTCGCCGAACCAAAATCTGGACACCAACAGTCCCCGTAGCGCAGTGCTCAGTCCAAATGAGTCCCCGCTAACCCAGTTCGCCGGGCGTATCGATACCACTCAGCCTTCGCCGGTGCCGGATTTGGCGCATAAGCGATTGGATAACGAGGATCGATTCAGCTGGTTGGACGAGTTGACCTATTTCATGAAGAACGCGGATTTGATCGACACGACCTCGTGGGCCGGCCAGCAAAACGTGACCAACTTTGTGATCGGTTTCAGTGGCGCAAGCTCCGAAGTGCTCAAGGCCAGTGCGACCTTCTCTGAGGACGATTCGGATTTCTATACCGCCGACTCAACCGAGAGTTTGAAAAATGCCATTCAGGCGGCGCTGCAGGGTATCCGACGTTGGACGCCGGTGCGCAGTGCACCGGTCGTTGGGATTAATTCTAAGAACCGTGCCGAGACTGGCGATGATGTCTACATGGCATTCTTCGAGCCCGGCGATAGCGCCAACTGGCGCGGGACGCTCAAGCGCTACAAGCTGTATACCGAGTTGCAGCAGACGGACACCAATGGTGCCTCGATCGGCTACGACCGGACCCAGTTAACCTGCGCGCAGCCCAGCGATGCGGATGGTCCTGCGACGGACTCGACTCCAGTCGGCGCGATTGAGATCAGTGAGTGTTTGATCGCGGTGCCTCAGGGGATGACCCACGACGAGTCCACTTGGGACAACACGTTCGAGGGGGTTGATTTGGCAGCAAAACGAACGTTGATTGCCAAATACGTAGGCTTGCAAAGCTTTGAGCCTGCCACCGCGGATAGCGCATCCAGCGAGCCTGAGCCCAAGCTCAAAGAAGAAGTGCGTGACCTCTTTGTGACCGATGTGAATCATCAGGACAATGCCAAAGGCGATTCGGGCGGGACGGGTTGGAAACTGATTCAGGATTGGTTGGCCAACAATAGCTATCGCAAGATTTATGCACGTATCGATACCGGCACTTCGGATTTAACCGATGCAGCTAACTCTGTGGTCAGTGGCAATGTCGACGAATTTTCCGCGCGCTTTGGCATCGACACCAGCGAGGCGCTCAAGAACATTCAGCTGGCACGCGGGTTGAATCCGGATACCGGCACTCGAATGGATTGGATGCACGGCGACATACTGCACTCCAAGCCGGTCATGGTGCACTACGATGGCGCGGCCGAAACACCGACTCAAAGCACCTTGTTCTATTTATCGAATGACGGGCTGTTACGTGCGGTGGACGCGATGAGTGGCCGTGAGTTATGGGCGTTTTTGGTGGACGAAGCGTTATGTAAATACGAGCTGGGTCCGAACGTGAATTGCGCGGCCGCAGGCTCAGATCCGACGCGTTTGTTCCAGCGCTTCAGTGCCGAGACCGGCTCAGAGCACATTGTGTTGGCGGATGGCCCGCTGGCATTGGATATCCATGATCGCAGCGGCACCTCGAATCGGCGGCCCAACGGCATCATTCAAAGTGCCGATGGGGATCGCGTTACCTTGGTCTTTGGCTTGCGTCGGGGTGGACGTGCCTATTACGCGCTGGATGTGACCGATCGACTTCAGCCGAAGTTCATGTGGAAAAAAGACCCCAGCAGTGGCGGCGTCTTTAGTTTGCTGGGTCAGACTTGGTCGAAACCCACGCTGGGCATGATTCGAGGTCACTACGAGACGGGTACGCGTGTGCACAAGCCGGTGGCGATCTTTGCCGGTGGTTATGACCCCAGCTTCGATTATGAATACGGCCAGCTAGAAGATGTCAGTGGCATCGATACGGCGACCTATCCCAGGGTTGCGAATCTAGATCGTGGTGCCACGATCGGTCTGGGAGTCTATGTGTTGGATCTGCTATCCGGTGACTTGGTGCGTTGGTTTGGGCCAGGCGTGATCGCTGATGGCTCGACGAATACCTACAGCGGTTGGGCTTCCAGTGCCTCGTATAAAACCGATGAGGCCAAGATGAAATTCGCGATCCCCTCGGACTTGGTTGGCCTGAACGTGGATCTGGACACCCGGGGCTACATCGATACCGCATTCGTGGGCGATCTAGGCGGTCAGCTATGGCGAATCAACTTGGATCCGATGGATCCGGGTGAGTGGAACGTGCGACAGATTGCCAATCTCAGTGGTGATTTGACCCAGGGTTCAACCACGGTGTCTGACAATGACATGCCCCGCGCCATCTTCTATCCGCCGGCGGTGGTCAAGGATACCGATCATTTGAAAGTGGTCGTGGGCACGGGTGCCCAAGAATTGCCGCTGTTGACCGAGACCCAAGACATTGTGGCGATGATCAAGGATGGCAACATCACCATTGACCCCAGCAACCCTGCGGCGGTCGCCAGTAGCGATGGCACACTGAGGGCACCGGCGACTTATTTGAACTCGACGCTGGATGGCTTGGATGATGCCTTTGCGCCCAGTGGCCTAACCAATGCCACCTTGGACGGCGCGAGTGTCTCGAGTGGTTATGATGCGGCACTGACCACGCAAATTGCGCGAGTCGACAGTGCAGCGGTTAGGGGCTGGGTCAGCCGGCTGGCCCAAGGTGAAAAAGCCACCGGTGCACCGCAGGTGTTCAAGTGGTGGGCCACCGTACCGACCTGGACACCGACACTGGCACTGAATGCCTGTACGCCGGCGGGTCTGGGTCGTCTGCGTGCGTTCGATGCCAAGGCCGGAGCGGCCGCGATCGTTGAGGAGACCGACGCGAACGGAGACAAGACCTATACGTTCAAGACGACCTTGGGTCCCAGTGCTCGGGGCTATGTTGACAACTCAACGCTGATCTTCCAGGACGGCGAGGTGCGCCGTCTGGTCAACGCCGATGGAGTGACAGCTCAGCAGTCAATGAACATGCAAGGCGTCATCGAGACGGAGTACTGGTATCGCGAGTTACAAAACTAACGGCTACCAAGAGGCGCCACTTTGCGGGTTGAAACTCAAGGTGGCGCGGCCCTCTAATTGGCCGCCAGTGGTGGGTGCCAGACTCAGATTGAAGGTAGGAATAGCCGATGAGCTTGCCACCACGCACCCTGCGGGTGGAGAGGGCAGGGACGAGCGGTTAGTGGTGATGACCAGATCGTCGTAGTGATCGGTCACTTCGCTGGGCACTTGATAGCCGGCCTCGGCCTCGGTGCAGGCGTATCCCCGAGCATCAGCAAAGTACTGCTCCTGCACGGCCGCCATCTCTAGCAAGCTTTGTTGCGCGCGCGCTTCGATTTGACGATTCACGTAGTCTTGGTAACTGGGAATGGCGATCATTCCCAAAATCGCCACGATCGCGACGGTGATCATCAATTCAATCAGGCTGAATCCGCGTGGCATGCCGCTCTCCTTGTGCGTGTCGTCAGACTAAAGGGAAATCAGTCGGGGCGCATGGGACCCTCTGTATAGTCGTTGTCCTAGACAGCGCGGTGGCGTATTCTTGATCAATGGTAGATCAAACTCCCCAACATCCCATACGCGTGGTTGCGCTGCGAACTGGTATGTCGCCAGATCTGATCCGCGCGTGGGAGAAACGCTACCAAGCCGTCGAGCCCGGGCGCACTGACACCTCCCGTCGGTTGTATTCCGATGAGGACGTGCAGCGCCTCAAATTGCTAAAGCGCGCCACCGAGGGCGGTCGCCGAATCGGTGATATTGCGGGCTTCGATGATGCTCAACTTGAGGCACTCATCGCTGCGGATGCGCCTGAGTCGGAGGTACCCACTCGGCTGGCACCTGAAGAACCCTCCTCGCTAGGGCAAATTCGCTTTGAAGTGATGGAGGCCGTGCGCGCCCACGATCCTCAGATGATCGACGAGGTCCTGCTCAAGGCCTCCTTAGAAAACACCATTCCGGTGTTGATGGAAGAGGTCATTGCGCCTGTCCTGCGCCAGATTGGTGAGGGCACTCGTGACGGCTCTTTGCGCATTGCACAAGAGCACGTAGGAACCGCACAGATCCGAACCTTTTTAGGCTCACTGCGTCCTGCCAGCACCGAATACCAAAGTGCTCCCAAGATTGTAATCACTACGCCCAGCGGCCAGCTACACGAACTGGGGGCCCTGATGGTGTCTGTGACTTGCGCCAGCGAAGGGTGGAGCCCGATCTACTTGGGCCCCAATACACCGGCTGACGAGATTGCGGCGGCGGTCATTGGCAGTGGAGCATTGGCGGTGGGCTTGTCGATTACGTATCCAGCGGACGATCCTCGTCTGCCTGGCGAGCTGAGACGCCTGCGTCGTCAGTTGCCCGAGGGATTCCCCATGTTTGTTGGCGGTGCCGCTGTGCGCCCTGACTCCCCTTTATTACGTGAGCTGGACGTTCCGTATGTGAAAAGTTTGCACGAGTTACGAAGCCACTTGGAAGGCTTCCGGGCAGCTCAAGAAGGCTACTAGCGCATGCGCGATAAAGACCTGCAATCCCTGATTAAAGCGGGCCAGACTCAATGCGAGATTCTGGCTAACGAAGGCATCATTTACTTGGTTCGAGCCGTGACCGGCGAGAAGACCGCTTTGTTAAAAGACGACAAGGGCGGCAACCGAATTTTCAAGAGCGCCACCGCGGCTGGAACGCATTTGGCAGCATTGGGCGCAGAAAAGGCGACCGTGGTTCATCAGTGTGCCTATGACGAGGTCATCGGGCACGAGTCAATCCAAGGCAACCCGGATCTGCGTACCTCAATGGAATTAGGCGGGTTGAAACCGCTGATCTAGCGCCGATTTGATCGCACGTAAGTCCTGATGGTCATCCAGCGCGCCATGGCGCAGCAGAAACTCGATAATCACCAAGTTGCAGTTGTACTTAAAGTCGCGAGTGGTTTGGATTACCTCGCGCACACGAGCCAGTGGCCACAGCTCAAATCGTTCGACTTCGCCGTCTTTGGGGTGCGGCTCGATCCCATCGGGCAGCTCTAAATCGTAGATAAACAGTCGATCGTTGCGCAGTCCGCCTTCGTGGGCATGCTGATAATTCAGGGTTCCGACGAAACGGGTGTCGGTTAGATCGTTGACATCCAAACCGGCCTCTTCATCGGTTTCTTTGGCCAGAATCTGTGCGTGGGTGAACCCGGCGGTTAATCCGCCGCCCACCATGTTGTCCCACTGGCCGGGAAACGTGGGTTTGTTCAACGCGCGTTTAGCCACCCACATATGGATACCATCGGTGCGGCGGACAAATCCATTGGCGTGGACCCCGCGGGCTTGCAGCCCCAAGTACGAGACCGAGCCTCGCGGCACTTGACCTACTGGCTGCTCTTGGTCGGGTAGAAACAGACCGAAGGGCTCGTCCATCCACAGGGGGGCACGTGTTTTAATGTCGGCGCATAGATTCAGGACGGCCTGTAAATCCTGTGCATCTAACTTGGCACCCAAATGTTGCTGTGCCAACTCGCACCATTGGGTAGAGATTGATCCCACTGTTTGTCCTTGAAAGGACCAAGTTGTGCGCTGCGCCTCGGTTTCAGGATTGTGAGCGTAGGCAATGTGTTCGAGTATTAAATCTGTTCCGGCAGGTAGGGCCATCGGGACTCACGTAGCAAAGGAGATAAGTCCGTGCACATTAACAGAAGCATCACGCCAACTCAGCTAGAGCGTCTAAGGGATGATGTCGATAACGTATTACGCCGCGGGGATGCGATTCGCCGACACTCGCTTGAATTGGCGAGCGACGTGCAGAGTGACCGACGCCTGATCCCAACGCTGCGCGAGTTAGATCAGCCTAAAATGTCTTAGTCGATATCGACTTCGACGATGCCCTCAGCATTGACGCGACACTCAAAGCTGTCGGTGGCCTCGTAGGCCGGCGCTGACATGGCGTCACCCGAACGGATATCAAAACAGGCCCCATGACGGGGACACTTAATGCAGCCATTTTCAACATCGCCGCCATCCAAGCCGGCATCATCATGGGTGCAGCGATCCTCTAGCGCGTAAAACTCGCCATCCAAGTTGAATACCAGAATATCCAGGTCCGCCAGTTCAATTCGCTCGTAGCGGTTCTGCTCAATATCCTGGGCGGGTTTAACGGCATGCCACATTTAAAACATTCCTGTTGCAAGTAAGGCGGCTTCGCTCATGCGTGAGCGGTTCCATGGCGGATCGAAGGTGAGCTCAACATCCACAACGTCGAGCGGTAGGGCCGCCAGTTTTTGCTTGATGTCCTCGACGATGACCGGGCCCATGCCGCATCCAGGTGCGGTGAGGGTCATCAACACGCGTAGGTGTCGACGTCCATCCAGCAAGGTGGATAAACGCTTTTCGTAGATCAGGCCCAGCTCGACAATATCCACCGGGATCTCGGGGTCGTAACAGGTACGCAGCTGCTCATCCAAAGCGGACATGATTTCGTCTTCGCTCATGTCGGCGTGATTGTCAGCCGCCGAGTTCGGGGCTTCAATGTCCAGTGCCGCCAAACCTTCGGGAGTGATCCGATATAGATTCCCTTGGTACTTGACGGTCAGGCTCTCGCCCAAAGCTTGGGTGACTTCCAGCTCGGATTCAGGGGGCAGCTCAGTGGCGGTTCCGGCAGGCACGCGATTAGCCGTCACGACGCAACGGGCGGTTAGATGATCACCGACCTTTAGATCACTCAGCGATTTCACGCCAGAATCTCCCGAGCCACTTCCAGGCCTGCGATCAACGCGTCGACGTCCTCGCGAGTGTTGTACAGCCCAAAGCTGGCCCGCGTGGTGCCACTCTCGCCCATCGCCTGCAAAGCGGGCATCGCACAGTGGTGCCCGGTGCGTACCGCAATGCCCTGACGATCCAGCAGGGTGCCAAGGTCACTGGCTGCGATGTTGTCGATGGCAAAGCTGATCGCGCCGGCGGCTTTCTCCGCGGTGCCAATCAGGCGCAGGCCCGGAATGGTTTGTAGGCGCTCGCGGGCGTAGTTGAAGACGTCCATTTCGTGCGCGATGGCCGCATCAAAGTCGATGGTGTCCAGCCAATCCAGCGCCGCACCCAGCCCAATGCCCTCGGCAATCGAGGGAGTGCCGGCTTCAAATCGAAAGGGCACGCTGTTGTAGGTGC
The DNA here is from genome assembly GCA_965656605.1 of Litorivicinus sp. Classification (GTDB taxonomy): domain Bacteria; phylum Pseudomonadota; class Gammaproteobacteria; order Pseudomonadales; family Litorivicinaceae; genus Litorivicinus. The sequence continues at coordinate 94,716 of CBFHLC010000002.1, forward strand.
TGGCCTCGAAGGTGACATGCTCGATCATATCGCCGCCGCCTTGCCACGGTGGCAGGCTGTCGAGCAAATCGTAGCGCCCCCACATCACGCCGATACCGGTCGGTCCGTACATTTTATGCGCGCTGAACACGTAAAAATCGGCGCCCAGCTCGGCCACGTTGACCTTGTGGTGTGGGATGCCTTGCGCGCCGTCCACAACCACGGTGGCGCCGGCCGCCTTGGCAACAGGGATCATCATGTCTAGCGGGATGATCGTGCCCAATGCGTTGCTCACTTCGGTGATCGCAACCAGTTTGGCGCCTTTATCCAATTCTTGGGCGTAGGCATCTAGATCTAGGTTGCCGTCGGCTAGCATGGGGATTTTGACCAGCTCGGCCCCGGTCTCAGCGGCCAGCATTTGCCAAGGCACCAGGTTGGCGTGGTGCTCCAGCTCAGATACCAGCAAGCGATCGCCAGCGCGCACCTGTGAGCGTCCCCAAGTTTGTGCAATTAAATTGACGGACTCAGTGGTACCACGAGTGAACACGACCTCTTCGCGCCGGTTTGCACCGATCCAGGCCGCGACTTTGTCACGGGTGGATTCGTAGGCATCTGTTGCGCTTTGCGAGAGCTCGTGGATGCCCCGATGCACGTTCGAGTGCTGGTGGCGGTAATACGCATCCATGGCATCAATGACGGCTAAGGGCTTTTGACTGCTGGCACCGGTGTCTAGATAAACCAGCGGCTTGCCGTGCACCTGGGTGCTTAGGATCGGAAACTGCGCCCGCAGCTGGTGCACGTCAAAACTCATAGCACATCCATGGGCAGACGAGTGGCAAAGCGGCTCTCGAGATACTCAGCCAAAGGTAGGCTGGGCAGTGCTTGAGCGATTTGCTCGGCAAACGCAAAGGTTAGCAGGGCACGCGCTTCTTTCTCGCCAATACCCCGTTGGCGCAGATAGAACAGCTGATCCTCGTCCAGGTTACCCACCGTCGAGCCGTGGCTGGCTACCACATCATCGTTGTGGATCTGCAGTTCAGGCTTAGGGTTGATCTCGGCCTTGTTTGACAGCAATAGGTTGGCGTTCTTCTGCTCGGTTGCACTTTGGCTGGCGTTCTTGCCGATGTACACGATGCCGTTAAAGACCGCTTTGCCGCGCCCGTCAGCAATACCGCGGTAGTGCTGGGCACTGGTGCATTGCGGGACCGCATGATCAATCTGTGTATGGCTGTCAGATACGTCACGGCCATCGACCATGTACAGACCATTCAGTCGGGTGTTGGCGTGTGCTTCGGTCAGCTCGACTCGGATCTGATCACGGTGGAACTTGCCACCTAAATCAATGAAATGATTCTGGAAATCGCCATTGCCGCCGACTTTGGCCCAGGTATGCGCCGTGTGCGTGGCCTGGGTGGTGTTCATCAGCTTGTATCGGGTCACCTTGGCATCTCGCATCACGTCGAATTGCGAGACGGTATTGACCAAGTTGGCGCCATCACCGGCATGTTGCTCGAGCAACTCTAGGTGCGCATTCGCCTGCACGCGCCACTGCACTCGGGGCTGTGCGGCTTGGTTTTCGCCGGTCGCCAAGAACAGGCAATGAACGGGCATGGCGATCGCGTCGCTGACGACGAACTCGACCAGCTGACCTGCGGCCAGGCTGGCAGCGGCCATGCCATCGAGTTCTGGGCTGACCCAGTCCAGATCGCTCGGATTTGAAGTTTGCGTCAAGCCGATGACTGAGTCGGACAGCGCAGCGTTGAACACGCCGTCAATCCAAACCAGGCGAGCGCAGGTCATGCCAGGGATGTCGTATTGGCTCAAATCCCCTTCAAATTGACCTGCCGGCGCGCTTAGTTCTAGCTTTTCGATGTGTCGCAACGACAGGTACTTCCAGCCTTCAAGCTGGCGGCCGGGTAGACCCATGCGAGCTAGTGCGTCACGCGCCTCGACTTGCCGAGGCTCACTGCCGGCGAGTTTCTGTAGGCTTTCTAGTGCGCTCATGCTTCGGCCAGTAGGCCTTCGTAGCCTTCCTTTTCCAGACGCTGGGCCAGGCTAAAGTCGCCGCTGGCTTTGATCTGGCCGTCGGCCAGTACGTGCACGAAATCTGGGCTGACATGATCCAACAAGCGCTGATAGTGCGTGACCATGACAAAGCTGCGTTTTTCAGAGCGCAGGTGATTGATGCCTTCGCCGACAATCCGCAGCGCGTCGACGTCGAGGCCTGAGTCGGTTTCGTCAAGCAACCCTAGTGCCGGCTCTAACAACTGCATCTGTAGGATTTCATTGCGTTTTTTCTCGCCGCCTGAAAAGCCTTCGTTGATATTGCGATGCAGGAAGGCCTCGTCCATTTTCATCAGCTTCAGCTTTTCACGAACCAACTTTAAGAACTCAACCGGATTGATCTCGTCCAGCCCTTCGTGGGCACGCTTAGCGTTCAGCGCCGACTTCAGCAGGTAGATGTTTTTGACGCCGGGGACTTCCACGGGATATTGAAAGGACAAAAAGACGCCGGCACGGGCGCGCTCTTCGGGTTCCATTTCCAGCAGATTCTGGCCCATGTAGATGACCTCACCCTCGGTGACTTCATAGTCATCGTGGCCAGCCAATACGCTGGACAGGGTCGATTTGCCTGAACCGTTAGGTCCCATGATGGCGTGGATCTCGCCTTCGCCGACCGACAGATTGATGCCCTTCAAGATGGGTTTGTCGCCAACGCGAGCGTGCAGATTTTTAATTTCTAGCATGTGGGGTTCCTTAGCCTACGGCGCCTTCTAGTGTGATACCCAACAGAGCCTCGGCCTCGACGGCAAATTCCATGGGGAGCTTTTGGAAAACGTCTTTGCAAAAGCCGTTAACAATCATATTCAGGGCATCTTCTTCGCTGATGCCGCGCTGGCGCAGGTAGAACAACTGATCATCACTGACCTTGGAGGTGGTGGCCTCGTGTTCGACTCGTGCGCTGGGGTTCTTGGCTTCGATGTAAGGGAAGGTGTGAGCGCCGCACTGATCGCCAATCAACAAGCTGTCGCACTGGGTGAAGTTACGTGCGTTCTCGGCACCCGCTCCCATCCGGACCAGTCCGCGATAGGCGTTTTGGCCTTTTTGCGCACTGATGCCCTTAGAGATAATGGTCGAGCGGGTGTTTTTGCCGACGTGGACCATTTTGGTGCCAGTATCTGCCTGCTGTTGCTTGCTGCTGACCGCGACCGAGTAGAACTCGCCGACGCTGTCATCACCTAGCAGCACGCAGCTGGGGTATTTCCAGGTCACGGCAGAGCCGGTTTCCAACTGGGTCCAGCTGACTTTTGAGCGAGCTCCGCGGCACTCGGCGCGCTTGGTCACAAAGTTATAGATACCACCGCGGCCTTCGTCGTCACCGGGATACCAGTTCTGAACGGTTGAGTACTTGATCTCGGCGTCGTCCAGAGCGACCAGCTCGACCACCGCTGCGTGCAACTGGTTTTCGTCGCGCATAGGGGCGGTGCAACCCTCTAGGTAACTGACGTGTGCCTGCTCTTCACAGATGATCAAGGTGCGTTCGAACTGGCCTGTGTTCTGCTCGTTGATACGGAAATACGTTGACAGCTCCATCGGGCAACGAACGCCTTTGGGCACATACACGAACGAGCCGTCACTAAAGACCGCACCGTTTAGGCAAGCAAAGTAGTTGTCTTCATGTGGAACCACGCTGCCCAGATACTTTTTGACCAGCTCAGGATGGCTGTGAACCGCTTCGGACAGAGGACAGAACACGACACCGGCCTCAGCCAGCTTATCCTTGAAGGTGGTCACAACGGATACGCTGTCAAAGACCGCATCGACGGCCACGCCAGCCAGCATTTGCTGCTCAAGCAGAGGAATGCCCAGCTTGTCGTAGGTTTCTAGTAGCTTGGGATCAATTTCATCTAACGACTTGGGTGCATCTTCAGGATTCTTGGGGGCACTGAAGTAGCTGATCGCCTGATAGTCGATGGGGTCAATGTTGAGGTGAGCCCAGTCTGGCGTCTTCATGGCTTTCCACTTTTCGAAAGCATCCAGACGCCACTCGGTCATCCATTCAGGCTCGCCTTTTTTCGCGCTAATCGCGCGCACCACCGACTCGTCGAGTCCAGGTGGGAAGGTGTCCGATTCAATGTCAGTAACAAAGCCCGCCGCATATTCGCGATCGACTAGGTCATCCACTTTGGTTTCAGTTGAACTCATCAGTCCTGTACCTGCAGTGTTGGTATGCGTTGCAACTTGGGCGCGGCTAAATCAGCCAGCGTTACGCTGCGAAGCAGTTGATTAATCTGCACACTCACGGTGCGCCAATGATCCATAACATGACAGTGCGCGGTTAGATCGCACTCATCATGGTCAGTGGCGCATTCGGTCACGCCACTGGGTCCTTCGATGGCAGCAATAATATCTGCCAGGTCAATCTGTCGAGCGTCCCGCGCCAAGGTGT
>CBFHLC010000003.1:0-89087 GCA_965656605.1 Litorivicinus sp.
AGAGTCGGCGCATTAAACGTACGTAGAGGACGTTTTAGATAATTTATGATTGCACGACTGCAAGGCATCCTGGTCGAGGTTGACCAACCCCATATCGTGGTCGACGTAGCCGGCGTTGGATACGAGTTAGAAGTTCCGGTGACGACCTTGGCCGAGCTGCCGGGGCTGAATCAAAGTGTCACCTTGCATGTCCATCAAGGCGTGCGTGACGAGAAACCCGTGCTATTCGGCTTCACCACTCGAGCCGATCGAGGGTTATTCCAAGCGATCACTAAAATCAGCGGGGTCGGGCCCAAGATGGGGTTGGCGATCTTGTCGACTTACAACCTTGAAGAGCTCTCAAACTTTGCAGCGAATGGTGATGTGGCCTCGCTGACCCAGATTCCTGGGGTCGGCAAACGGACCGCCGAGCGCCTGGCCGTTGAGTTGAAAAGCCGCCTGCCAGATGCGCCAATGACTACGGCTGCGGCAGGCAAGTCCGGTGGCGCGATGGAAGCGCGTGCAGCCCTCGTTGCTTTGGGTTACTCAGAGAAGGATGCTCGCAGTGCGATCGATTTGGCCAGCAAGGACGGCGCCACGACTACCGACGCGTTGATTCGCGGCGGCCTAAAACAACTCTCCAAGGTTTAAGTCATGGAACGCGGAGTAATCGACCCCCAACTGGATCCGATGGAAAACGTGGACAAGGCACTGCGTCCGCAATTGCTGATCGACTACGTGGGTCAGCCTCGGGTCAAAGAGCAACTCGGTTTGTTCATCGATGCTGCTCGCGGGCGCAGTGAATCACTGGATCACCTGCTGGTCTTTGGCCCGCCTGGTCTGGGTAAAACGACGCTCGCCAACATTGTGGCCAACGAGATGGGCAGCCAAATGCGCTCGACCTCGGGGCCGGTGTTGGAAAAGCCGGGTGATTTGGCCGCGATGTTGACCAACCTCGAACCCGGTGACGTCTTGTTCATCGACGAGATTCACCGCATGTCGGCCCAGGTTGAAGAAGTACTGTATCCGGCCATGGAAGACTTTCAGCTAGATATTATGATCGGCGAAGGCCCGGCGGCACGCTCGATTAAGTTAGATCTGCCGCGTTTCACCTTGGTCGGCGCCACCACGCGTGCTGGTTTGTTGACCGGCCCATTGCGCGATCGTTTTGGCATCGTTCAACGTCTCGAGTTCTACTCGATTGAAGACTTGGCCTCCATTGTTATGCGCTCGGCGGGTCTGATGCATCTAGAGATCGAACAAGCCGGCGCCATCGAGATCGCACGACGCTCGCGTGGCACGCCACGTATCGCCAACCGCTTACTGCGTCGGGTTCGAGACTTCGCTCAAGTGCGTGCCGACGGCATTGTCGATTCCAAGACCGCCTCGGATGCGCTGGATTTGTTGCAAGTCGATCGTCACGGGTTTGATCCCTTGGATCGGCGTTTGTTGGGCATGATCATCGAGCGCTTTGATGGCGGTCCGGTCGGCTTGGACAGCGTAGCCGCAGCCATTGGCGAGGAGCGCGGCACCATCGAGGACGTTATCGAGCCTTATCTAATTCAGCAGGGCTTTATCCAGCGAACTCCACGCGGGCGTATGGTCAGCGATCTGGCTCGTCAGGCGATCGGAGAGTGGGATGCATAGTTGGCCGGCGCGCGTGTATTACGAGGATACCGATGCCGGAGGCGTGGTGTTCTACGCCAACTACCTCAAGTTTTTCGAGCGGGGCCGGACCGAATGGATGCGCGCGCTAGGTTTCGAGAGTCAACGCCTGCTAGACGACCAAAATCTGGTGATGGTGGTGCGCCATGTCGATGTGCAATATTTGGCACCGGCGCGATTGGACGATGAACTTTTGATTGTGACCCGTGTCTCAAAGCTGGGAGGATCCAGCCTGGTGTTTGAACAGAAGGTTCAACGAGACGGACAGGATTTGGTAGCCGGGCATGTCACGGTGGTCTGTGTGAATACCGAAAACTTTAAAGCGACGCGCATCCCTAGCTCGATGCGCGGTGTGATTGAATCAAGCGAGAAGGAATTAACGTGAACGAACAGCTGTCGATTTGGGCTCTGGTGATGGAAGCCGGCCCGCTGGTCAAGCTGGTCATGCTGACCTTGGTGGCCGCATCGGTGACCAGCTGGGCACTGATCTTTCAACGTGGCATCACACTGACCCGAGCGCGCCGTAGCGCCGAGGCTTTTGAGGATCGCTTCTGGAGTGGCTTGGATTTGGTCCGCATCTATCGTGAGCCCTCGGCCGAAACACCCGAGAGCACCGAAGCCGTATTTCGTGCCGGCTTCAAAGAGTTTAATCGCTTGCGCCAGCAAAACGGGGTTGATGCGGACGCATTGATGGAGGGAGTCCAGCGCAGCATGCGGGTGGCGGTGGCCCGAGAGCAAGAGCGCCTTGAGCGTCACCTTCCGACCCTGGCAACAATCGGATCGATTAGTCCTTACATCGGTTTGTTCGGGACCGTGTGGGGCATTATGAACAGCTTTCGCGGTCTTGCGAACGCCCAGCAAGCGACCTTGGCAACGGTCGCCCCTGGCATCTCAGAAGCCTTGATTGCCACGGCCATCGGCTTGTTTGCGGCCATTCCTGCGGTGGTGGCGTATAACCGCTACGCTGCCCAGGCCGACAGCACCTTGGCCAATATTGAAACCTTTGCGGACGAGTTCAGCTCTATTTTGCATCGCAAGGTTCACTCCAAGCCGGCTGAGTCATGAGACGTCGGCGCAACCGTATGGTCGCCGAGATCAACGTCGTGCCCTATATCGACGTGATGTTGGTGCTGCTAGTGATTTTTATGGTGACCGCGCCCATGCTAGAGCAGGGCGTCGAGATTGCGTTACCCGAGGCCAGCTCTGAACCCCTGCCGGTCGAACCCAATCAAGAGCCGGTCACCGTCAGCGTTGATGCTCAGGGAGCGGTCTTTTTAAATGTGGGCGATGCGTCCACTGCGATTGATTTGCCGACTTTGGCCGATCAAGTGGCAAAAATTGTTCGCCAGCGCCCTGATGTGCAAATCAACCTGCGCGGTGATGGGTCGGTCGCCTATCAGGACATCATGCAAGTGATGACGGCGCTGCAGAGCGCCGGAGCCACGAACCTAGGCTTGTTGTCCGAGGCACCCTGATGGCGGCGCGTGGCGAGTCCTCTCTATCCGTTGTTTTTGCCCTGTTGGTGCACGGCCTGATCGGTGCCGGTTTGTTTGTAACCTGGGATACCGACGTGACGCGGTTCGAGCCGCAGCCCAACGTCATCAATGCAACGGTTCTGACGGTGGATGCCTCAACCGCCCCTCAAGCTGCGCCCGCCAAATCTCAGCCCGAGGTTAAACCCGCCCCGGTGACGCCGAAACAGCGCTCGGATGATCTAAAGCGTCAACAGGCCGAGGACAAAGCCCAGATCGAGACCCAGAAAAAGCGCGAGTTGCAAGAGCGGCGCGAACGCGAAGCCGAGCAGAAGCGCCAGCAAGAAAAAGCTAAACAAGAAGCCGAGGCGAAAGCAGCAGAGCAAAAAGCCAAAGCCGAAGCGGCTCGTAAAAAAGCGGAGCAAGCCAAGGCCAAAGCCGAAGCTGAAAAAAAGGCCGCTGAAGAGGCCAAGCGCCTAGCGGACAAAAAACGCGCCGAGGCTGAGAAAGCCAAACGCGAAGCCCAAGAACGAGCTGCCGCTGAGCGAGCCAAGCGTCTGGCCGAAGAAGAGCGAAAGAAAGCGGCAGCGGCAGCCGAGGCCGCTCGAGTTAAAGCCCAGCAAGAAGCTGAGGCGCAAGCCCAAGCCGCCATTGCTAGCGAGCGGCTTGCCCGCAGTATTGTCAGTGCAATCGACCAAAAGGTGCGACGCAACTGGCGTCTACCGGCCGGATCCGATCAGTATGAGGTTCACCTGCGCATTAACATGGCACCCACCGGCGATGTACTAGCGGTCAATGTGGCGAAATCTTCAGGTAGCGCGAACTTTGATAACAGCGCTCGTAATGCACTGAAACGATCCTCTCCCTTTCGAGAGATGCGCGAGTTATCCTCAAGAGAATTCGAACAAAACTTTCGTCAATTCACTATGATTTTTAGACCTGGAGCCCGTTAGATGCTGCGTTTGCTGTTGTTGTTAAGCCTGCTGTGGGGCGCTCAGGCGCGCAGTGAGTTGGTCATCGAGATCACTGAGGGTGTAGACGATCCGATCCCCGTCGCGTTCGTGCCATTTCGCTGGCAGGGCAGTGGAGCGTTACCACTGCAGTTAGCGGATCTGATCGAAAACAACATGAAGCGAACCGGCCTGTTCTCGGCCACGCCTCGTGAAAACATGCTCTCGCGTCCGTCGCAAGGGGATCAGGTGGTCTTTCGGGATTGGCGTTTAATCGAGTCCGAGTACTTGGTAATTGGTCGCGTAATCCCCGAAGGCTCTGGCGTGGTGGTGGAATATGAATTGTTTGATGTGTTTGGTCAGGCGAGTCTGCTGAGCGAGCGTATCCCCGGCACTCCCGCGCAGTTGCGCGACATCGGGCATTTCATCTCGGATCGTGTGTTTGAAAAGCTAACCGGACAGCGAGGAATTTTTAGTACCAAGCTGGCCTATGTGACAGTCGAGCACCGCAGCGACAAAGATCAGACGTATCGCTTGATGTACTCAGATGCCGATGGCGCCCGTCCGATTGCCATCTTCCAATCGACGCAGCCCATCCTGTCGCCGACCTGGTCACCTGAAGGGCAGCGAATTGCATATGTCAGTTACGAGTCCGGACGTCCCGAGATCTATATCCAAGAGTTAGCCAGCGGTGCGAAAACCAAAGTGGCCGATTACGAAGGCCAAAACACCGCTCCGAGCTTTTCACCGGATGGCCGGCGACTGGTTTTTTCTAGCTCGCAGGACGGAAACCCAGAGATCTACATCAAGAATCTGCGTAATAATCGCTTGGCTCGAATCACCCGAAATGCGGCGATTGATACCGAACCACGCTTCAGTCCAGACGGCGATCGCATCTTATTTACATCGACGCGAGCAGGTAATCCGCATATTTATGAATACGATGTGGCCACCGGTCAGGCCCAGCGCTTGACCTTCGAGGGACGCTACAACTCAAACCCTACCTATATTCCAGGCGATTCGCAGATCAGCTTCGTGCATCAGTTCGAGCGGGATTATCAGATTGCCGTGATGGATCCTGCGGATGGCGCGGTGCGAGTGTTGACCAACAGCGGATATGATGAAAATCCGTCACCGGCGCCAAATGGTCAGATGATGGTGTATGCAACGTCCAATGGCACAAAGGGTGTATTAGGGATAGTCTCCGTTGATGGTAGGGTGAATACTTTGATACCCTCATCGGTAGGCGATGTTAGGGAGCCGGCTTGGTCTCCCTTTTTGAATTAAGCCTGAAGCTGTAAACTAAAAAAATATTGGTATAAGGGGTTCAAAATGAATCAGTTCGGTATCGCTAAGAGCGCTATCCTGGCCGCATCAATCGCTGTGTTGGCCGGTTGTTCTAGCACCATGAAAGACGACATGATGGATGATATGTCAAAAGACAGCATGTCTGACTCATCGACTTCAGGCGTCTCATCTACTGCACTCACTGCAGAGCAAATCCAAGCGCGCCAGGACGCAGCGTTTGAATCAGACACACTTTTCTTCTTTGATTACGATCAGGCCAGCATCAAAGCTGAAGCCCGTTTGTCACTGCAGGCCCATGCTGCTTACCTCGCTGCCAACCCCTCAGCGATGGTTCGTCTAGAAGGTCACGCTGACGAGCGCGGCACGCGTGCTTACAACGTATCATTGGGCGAGCGTCGTGGTAACGCCGTCAAGCGTTACTTGATCGTTCAAGGTGCAGCTAGCGCGCAGATCGAAACAGTCTCTTACGGCGAAGAACGCCCATTGAGCCTGTCTCAGTCTGAAGAAGGCTTTGCTCGCAACCGTCGTGTTGAATTGATCTACAAGTAAAACATGATTAAAGCACCCAAGGTCGTCGCTGCATTCGCAGCGGCGGCCTTTTCATTTTCAGCCAGTGCAAATGAGCTGGACAGCCTGCGGGATCTGCAACTCCAATTGCTCGAGCGTTTCGATATGCTTGAGCAGGAAGTTCAGATGCTACGGGGTCTTGTCGAAGAGCAATCCCGCGAAATTCAAACACTGCAAGCCGACGGCCGAAGCCGATATATCGACTTGGATCAGCGAATTAGCGTCCTAAGCCAGCCAAGCACCTTGGTGGTGGCCAGCGGCACTGAGGCGGTTGACTCCGAGCCGGCAGCAGGAGTCACTGTCGAGCTGGGTGATCCAGCGTTGGAGAACGAGCGCTACCAAGCTGCATTCAGCCTGATTCGCGAGCGTGAATTTGGCCAGGCGCAGACCGCTCTGACCGAGTTTATTGCTGCGTACCCCCAGGGCAACTTGATGCCTGATGCCAAGTATTGGCTGGCGCAGGTTTACGAGGCCGAAGGTGATAATACGGCAGCCATAGCCGGGTTTACTGAGTTGTTGGCCCAGCACCCGGATTATCGACGGGCGGGCCAATCCCGGTTGAAGTTAGGCCGCCTGCTACTGGCTCAGGGTGATACGGCTGGGGCTCAGCAGGTATTGTCTGAACTGATTGCGTCCGACGAGTCGTCTGAGCTGGCCTCAAAGGCCCGCGAATTATTGAGTAATTAATGAGCGATTCCTTACGCATCAGCGAGATTTTTTTCTCGCTGCAAGGCGAGAGCCGAACCATCGGCCTGCCGACCGTCTTTGTCCGCCTAACCGGCTGCCCATTACGGTGTCGCTGGTGTGATAGCGAGTACGCCTTTAACGGCGGTCAAATGATTCCGATCGCCGACATCGTGGCGCAAGTTCAATCGCATCCGACGCGTCACGTCACGGTCACCGGCGGTGAGCCACTAGCACAGCCGGGTGTACATCCGTTAATGCAGCAATTGTGCGATGCCGGTCTGAGCGTCAGCATCGAGACCAGTGGTGCCTTCGATATTTCCGGTATTGATGCGCGGGTATCCCGTGTCATGGACCTGAAAGCGCCAGGCTCGGACGAATCGCACCGTAATCTGTGGGCCAATTTGGACTATTTGGCACCGACGGACCAAATTAAATTCGTGTTGGCGGACAAGGCTGACTACGAATGGGCCCGAATGGCGTTAGATCAGCACCAGTTAAACCAAAAAGTTGACGAGGTGTTGATGTCACCGGTGCACGGTGAATTGGCGCCACGGGAACTGGCCGAGTGGATTCTGGCAGACGGCCTGAACGTGCGCATGCAACTGCAGATGCATAAATATCTTTGGGGCGAGGAGCCCGGACACTAATGAGCGAAAAAGCCGTCATCCTGCTATCTGGTGGGCTGGATAGCGCGACCTGCTTGGCGATTGCAAAATCCCAAGGGTATGAGTGCTTCACGTTAGGCTTTGATTACGGGCAGCGCCACAATGCCGAGCTAGGCGCCGCGATTAACGTGGCTCAGGCGATGAGTGATCATGAGCACAAAGTCATTCGCTTGAACCTTGATGCAATCGGTGGCTCGGCACTGACCGATGATTCGATCGACGTCCCAACCGGCGCTGATACGGCTGGGGATCAGATCCCGGTGACCTATGTGCCGGCCCGCAATACCGTATTTTTATCGATTGCATTGGGCTATGCCGAGGTGGTTGGCGCCAATCATTTATTCATTGGCGCTAATGCGGTCGATTACAGTGGATACCCTGATTGCCGGCCCGAATTTATCGCAGCCTTTGAGGCGCTTGCCAATGTGGCGACCAAGGCGGGCGTTGAGGGGCCGGGCATTCATATTCACGCGCCTTTAATGAAGATGTCCAAGGCCGAAATTTCTCAAACCGGAGTGGATTTGGGAGTCGATTACAGTATGACGATTACGTGCTATCAGGCTGACGATCAGGGAGCGGCCTGCGGCGAGTGCGAGGCTTGTCAGTTGCGTCGTGAGGGTTTTATACAAGCGGGTTTGGTTGATCCAACAAAATATCAATAAAGGTGTTGTCAGGCCGGAAATATCATGTATTATTCGCGCCGTCTTCAACTGACACGGGTCGTTAGCTCAGTTGGTAGAGCAGTTGGCTTTTAACCAATTGGTCGAAGGTTCGAATCCTTCACGACCCACCATTTTCTTCGTTAGATCTCCTTTTTTGCTTTGCCGCCTACGGGCAGGCGGCAGAAAAGGTGTTTTCCAAATTTTTGGAATCCCGGCTTGTTCCGGGATTTTTTTTGTCTGTAAAAAACTCACTTCCCTGCGCTCAGTAGAGTGGGTAGGCTTGCGATCTTCATTGGAGAGCCCGGAACGCCATGAGTGCTGAATACGTTGTAAACAAACAAATCGTTAAAGACTATTTGGATCGCGTACAGATACCTCAACCCTTATCCGATGCTAGCAATCAGGCCTTGATGGATCGCGCGGCTGAACTGCTAAAGCAGCGCGGTGCCGCCTTGGTTGCACACTATTATGTGGATGACACCCTGCAGGCGTTGGCTGAGCAGACGGGTGGTTACGTCAGTGACTCTTTGGACATGGCAAGGTTTGGCGAGCGCTGCGAGCATCAAACCTTGGTGGTTGCAGGGGTCAGCTTTATGGGCGAGACCGCCAAGATCCTAAGTCCAGAAAAGACGGTTTTGATGCCCGAGCTTGAGGCGACTTGCTCGCTCGATATTGGCTGCGAGGCAAGCGCGTATCGTCAATGGCGCCAGGCTCATCCCGATCATGTTGCTGTGGTGTATGCCAACACCTCGGCGGCCGTTAAAGCCGAGGCGGATTGGGTGGTGACGTCATCCATCGCTTTAGAGGTCGTCGCCCATTTGCATGCCCAGGGGAAGAAGATTCTGTGGGCGCCGGATAAGCACCTAGGCCAATACGTTAAAAACCAAACCGGGGCGGATATGACGCTGTGGGACGGGGCCTGCATCGTCCACGAGGAATTTCGAACTCGCGGAGTCGATGATCTCAAAGCCATCTACCCGGATGCGGCGATTCTGGTTCACCCTGAAAGCCCACAAGAGATGGTCGACATGGCGGATGCGGTCGGCTCGACCAAGCAGTTGATCGCGGCGGCGCAAACTCTGCCGCACTCCCAGCTGATTGTGGCCACCGACAAAGGCATCTTTTTTAAGATGCGTCAGGCGGTACCCAACAAGACGCTCATTGAGGCGCCGACCCGTGGCGCTGGCGGAGACTGTGTCAGCTGCGCCCATTGCCCATGGATGGCGATGAATAGCCTCCAAAAGCTAGTCGACTGCCTCGAGCATTCGGGCTCGCGCTATCAAATTCAGGTGGATGAGGCCACGCGACAGCGCGCCTTGGTGTCACTCAGCCGTATGGTTAACTTTCAGGCCTAAGTAGCGCCCGCGCTTTGGCTGATAGCGGACTGTCCATTTTAGCGACTTGCTCCCAGTGTTTTTGCGCCTCATCGGTGTGTCCCGTTTGCTGGGCCGCCCAGCCGGCATAGTAATAAAACTCCGGCTGCCAATTCAGCTGCCTGGCCAGCTCTTTGGCCTCTAAAAAAGGTTGCGCAAAGAAGGGGTGGGTTTGGGTGACGTCTTCGAGTATTTCAAAGGCCTTGTGCGGCTGAGCTTGTGCGTAAACGCGCGCTTGAAACAGGTTAAGTGCGTAGTCAGTGGGGTAACTTAATCGGGCCTCTGACAGCGTATTCTGGGCTTGTTTCAACTCGCCCTGATCTAACCAATAAGCCGCTAGGCGCTGATATCGCAGACGACTGTACGCAGCAGTTTGTTGCTCTATCTGGTCGAGTGTATCCGGAGCAGCGTTGCCAGTGGCGCGTTGTTGCCAGTAACTAAATTCATCTAGGCTGACGGCGGTGTTACTGATTTGGCGTTCGGCACGTGCGCGGGTGTCTGCGACGCGCTCACTGGATAGCGGATGGCTGCTGAGATAGGCCAGTGGTTGGCCGCTCAAGCGTTGACCGGCTTGCATGACCTCGAACATGTCAGCCATACCCTGCGTGTCAAAGCCGGCTTGACTCATCAATTGCAGTCCAACTCGGTCCGCCTCGCGCTCGTGCTCCCGTGAGTACTCCAGTGCCTGATCAATGGCCGCGGCCTGCGTCGTGGTTAATGCCGCGGCACCCACTGTGGGGTCGCCTGCAAATCCTGCCGCAATGGCTGCAATTGCACCGGCCAGATAAGCCGCTTGAATTTTGCTGTTGTTGGACATGCGTCGGCTGAAGTGACGCTGACTGATATGCGCGACTTCGTGGGCCACCACTGAGGCCACCTGATCCGAGCTTTGAGCCAAGGTAAATAACCCAGTATGAAGCCCCATAACTCCGCCCGGGGCAGCAAACGCGTTAAGTTCGGGGTTTTGCAGGATGACTAGACTAAGCCGTTGATCACGCAGACTGGATGCGCGATGTATCGGAGTCAACAGACGGCTGGCAGCACTCAGCAGGATAGGGTCGTCGACCCGCTCGGTGCTGCTGTAAAGGCTACGCAACACTTGATTCCCGATAGCGCGTTCATCAAAGGCCAACGCGTTGGGGCTAAAGACGACTAAAAACGCCAAGCATCTCAATAACATGGGTGTACTATATCGGCATTGTTGAAAAAGAAATGTAAAAAAATGCACACAATTGACTGCCAAGGCTTGCACTGTCCGATGCCCTTGTTAAAAGCCAAGCTTGCCTATAACGAGTTAGCCATCGGTGGACGATTTATCTTGTTAGCCGACGACCCAGCTGCGGGCCCCGATATTCAACGATGGGCAGATCGAGTCGGCGCGACGTTACGTGTGTCGAGCGAGCAGCCCCTAACTGTAGAAGTGGAAAAAACCGGTGCTTAAAGTCTTTCGTTCATGGATGGAGCGGTATCTGTCCGATGAAGAGGCGATTTTGTTCGCCATCCTTCTGATTGCCAGCTTTGCGTTGATTATCTGGCTGGGACGGCCGTTAGCGCCCGTACTCACAGCGCTGGTCCTGGCCTTCATCATGCAGGGTGGAGTCGATCGTCTGCGTGGGTGGGGCGTCGGTCACCTATCCTCGGTGTTGGTGGTATTTTTTGCCACGATTCTGGGCTTTGTCGGGTTTCTGATTGGCATGGTGCCGGCACTGCTGCAGCAGGCGGAAAATTTCTTTGCCGAGTTGCCCAAGCTGATTTTGGCGGTCCAGCAGCAGCTGCTGGCCTTGGCAGATCGATACCCCCAATACTTCAATCCTGATCAGATCTCGCAGCTGATTGGGCAGGCGGGGCAGCAGGTCTCAGGGTTGGGACAGTGGATTTTGAGCTTTTCTTTGGAAAGTTTACCCAACGTTTTGGCGATCCTGATTTATTTAGTGCTCGTGCCGATTTTGGTGTTCTTTTTCCTAAAGGACGCGGATCTAATTCAAGATTGGATCGGGCGCAGCCTACCTGATCGTCGTCCGATCATGGCGCGGGTATGGGTCGAGATGAAGGCGCAAGTGTCCAACTACGTTCGGGGAAAATTTCTCGAAATTCTGATCGTGGGGTCAGTCAGTTTCGTCGTGTTTAGTCTGATGGACTTGCGGTATGCGGCATTGCTGGCCTTGTTGGTGGGGTTGTCGGTGATCGTGCCGTATATCGGCGCGGCATTGGTGACCGTGCCGGTGGCCGCGGTGGCCTTTGTTCAATGGGGCTGGTCTGGTGAGTTCTACTGGCTAATGGGCGCCTATGCCCTGATTCAGGCGCTCGACGGGAACGTGTTAGTGCCTTTGCTGTTCTCTGAAGTGGTCAACTTGCACCCAGTCGCCATCATCGTGGCGGTGTTGTTGTTCGGTGGAATTTGGGGCTTCTGGGGCGTGTTCTTTGCAATACCCCTGGCAACACTGTTTAAGGCGGTGGTGTCGGCGTGGCCGGTGGCCAGCCGACAGCTTCAAGCATCAGAGGGCGCGGACAGCGTCTAATACAGCCTCGGCGTGGCCTGCCACTTTGACCTTGGGCCACGCTTGCACGCAGACGCCGCTTTCATCGAACAAAAACGTTGAGCGCACGATGCCCATGTAGGTCTTGCCGTACATGGATTTCTCTTGCCATACGCCAAAGGCTTCACACACCTCGCTTTCGTGATCCGCGCCTAGCATTACGGACAGGCTGTGCTTGTCTTTGAATTTGGCTTGCTTGGCGACTTTGTCTTTACTGACCCCAAGAATCTGCGTGTTGTGGTCAGCGAATTGCTCGGCCAACTCACTAAACGCGATGGATTCTTTGGTGCATCCGGGGGTGTCGGCCTTAGGATAAAAGAAAACGACTAGGCGCTTGCCTTTGGCATCACTGGATGAAAAAACGCGTCCGTCATCCAGCGGAATTTCAAATTGAGGTAAGGTTTCGAGCATGCATGCGTCCTTATATTGAGTGCAGAATGTTAGTGCGGATTCGGGCGCTAAAAACCAAGTCGAGTTCTTGAGCAAAACCCCCGTGGCAGGTAATCTCGCAGCATTCGAAATAAGGAGTCTCGAATGCTTCAAGGCAGTATGGTGGCGCTGGTCACACCCTTTGACGATCGTTCACAGGTGGACTACGCAGCACTAGACGCGTTGGTCGAGTTTCATATCCAGGCAGGAACCCATGCGATCGTTGCGGTCGGGACCACTGGAGAGTCTGCGACTCTGACCCACGATGAGCACAATCAAGTCATCGCTCACGTGGTCAAAGCGGTCGATAAACGAATTCCTGTGATTGCTGGAACTGGCTCAAATTCGACCTCTGAGGCGATCGAGAGCACCCTGGCGGCCGAGCAAGCCGGTGCTGACTTCAGCCTATCCGTGGTGCCGTATTACAACCGCCCCTGCCAGCGCGGTATCTATGCCCACTTCAAAGAAATCGCCAATAACAGCGCTCTGCCGATTTTGTTATACAACGTCCCCGGCCGTACCGCGTTGGATATGGACGACGACACCACCTTGGCCCTGGCTCGCGATTTTGAAAGCATCGTAGGCATCAAAGATGCCACGGGGAACTTGGATCGGGGTCGCTATCTGATCGATAACCGCCCCGATGACTTCTTGGTGATCTCTGGTGACGACGCCACCGCACTGGAGTTGACTCTGATGGGCGGCCAAGGCGATATCAGCGTGACGGCTAATGTTGCGCCTGCATTAATGGCAGAGGCCTTCGAGTTGGCATTAGCGGGACAGGCCGATGAGGCCCGTGCGGTGTATCAAAAAGTGGATGCATTGAACTCGGCATTGTTTGTTGAGTCCTCGCCATCCCCGAGCAAGTACTGCCTAGCCAAGATGGGACTGCTACAAGAGCAGGTTCGCCTGCCGCTGGTGACCACGCATTCAAAACACCACAGCCTGCTGGATCAAGCGATGTTACAAGCTGAGATCCCAGTATGATCCGATTGACCACTGTGGCGTTGGTGAGCGTTGGGTTGGCGGGTTGTGTCGGACCCTTTAAAGGAGCCGTGACCGATCGTGCGGTTGACTACAAGGGCTCCTACACCCTTGAGCCGATTCAAATCCCGGCCGAGTACAACGTGCCAGCTCCCTTAGAAGCTTTTCCGATTGATGGCGTCGAGGGGGCTGTGGCCGGTGCTGGAGGTGGCGCCTTTCAGATTCCAGCGGTGCCTGCAGGGGATCCTTCTTTACAGGTGTCTAGCACTCAGCTGATTGAGTCAGCGCGTGTTGCATTTTTGCGTATTGACGCGTTGCCCGAAGAGGTCTGGCCCGAGTTAACCAGTTTCTTTGAAGCAAACGGAGTGAGTACTCTGGCCAACCGCGATATTGCTCGCATCGAGAGTGGTTGGATGGCCGGCACTAACGAAGGCCGAACCGGCAGTAATTTGCTGCGCTACCTCCCGGCGGCCGATCAAGGCTGGCGTCGCATCAGCTTGGATGTGGCGCCGGGCTTAGCCACCGATACCACCGAGATTCGTGCGCAAATGTGGGTGCAGGATTCGATCCAGCGACCAGCGCCAAACGCGATGGCGACCGGATACGACGGCAGCACCATGGGTGCGTGGCTGGATGAGTTCTCAGTATGGCTGGCAGATGCTAAGCAAAGCGGACGCCGCGTTAGCGCGGTGGGTCTGGGTCAGGGCGCCGAGCCCCGAGTCAGCCGCCTTGTGCGCAACGATGGCACATTGGCTATTCGTGTGAAAACCGACCCTGCCCAAGGGTGGGAGAATCTGCAGGCGGCCGTCAGTGCGACCACCTTCGAGACCGAATATGCAGATCCCGAGGGGCTGCGCATTCAAGGGCGTTTTGTATCTGAAGGGGACCTGCGCCGTTTAAACGAATTGAACTTGCTGACCCGTGCGCTAGTGCTGGCCACCGAAGATTTGGCTGGTTTGTACCAAATCAATGCTCAGATTTTGGATGACGGATTGAGTTTCGACGTTCAGTACCTGGGGCAGGGTGGCAGCGTCGCCATCGCCGAAGAATTGCTGTTACAGATCGCGCAACAGATCCTGTAGATGCGAGCCATCTCATTGGGCTCGGGCAGTAAAGGCAACTGCACGCTGATTGCGACGGCTACCAGCGCTATTTTGGTTGACGCGGGTTTCGGTGTGAAGGACACCCACGCCAGACTCGAAAGAGTCGGTTTTAGCCCAGATCAGCTAATGGCTATTTTCGTTACCCACGAGCATGGCGATCACTGCCAAGGAGCAGGCCGACTCGAGCGGGCCTGGTCACTGCCGGTATACGCCAGCCAAGGAACCGCGACCGGTGCAAAACTGGACTCGGCATTGCCCTTGTTTGACGGCGTCAACGTGACGATTGGAGATATCGACATCCAGCCGGTCCTGGTGGCACACGATGCCCGCGAGCCGACCCAGTTTGTATTTCACAGTGCCGGTGTGCGCTTGGGTATCTGCACCGATCTGGGAAGCGTCACCCAACACGTGGTGCGCGAATTTCAGGATTTAGATGCGTTGCTGCTCGAGGCCAACTACGACCCGGACATGCTGGCCCGTGGACCGTATCCGCCGAAACTTAAGGCTCGAGTGGGTGGGCCTCACGGCCACTTAAGCAATCAGCAGGGTCTGGATTTGCTGCAACAAGTATTGTCGCCTCGCCTGAAAAAGCTGGTTGCCTGTCATTTGAGCGAAAAAAACAACAGCGTGGAGCATGTCCGACAGACTTGGCAGCCCCACGTGCCCGAACACGTAGATTTTCACATTGCCAGCCAAAGCGACGGCTGCGAATGGTTAGACCTTAGGGAGTTAATGCATGGATAAGTTAAAAGCGCTGTATGAAGGCAAAGCTAAAACCGCTTGGGAAACGTCGGATCCAGAGTTCGTCATTATGGAATTCCGCAACGACACCAGCGCCTTTGACGGAGGCAAAACGGCCTCGCTAGCGCGCAAAGGCTTAGTCAACAGCGCGGTCGACGGATTCGTCATGGCCAAGTTGGCACAAGCCGGTATCCCGACCCACTTTGAGCGCCGCATTGACGATAACCATGTGTTGGTTAAACGATTGGATATGTTGCCGGTTGAGTGCGTCGTACGAAATCGCGCGGCCGGTTCTATCTGCCGTCGTTTAGGCATTGAAGAGGGCGCCCAGATGCAGCCGGCGATCTTCGAGCTGTTTTTGAAAAATGATGACCTGCACGATCCCATGATCAATGCCAGTCATTGTGTCACCTTTGGGTGGGCTACGGGTGAGCAACTGGCCGAAATGGAAGCGTTGACCCATCGGGTCAATGATGTGCTTGCGCCGCTGTTCTTGGACGCTGGTATGGTGCTGGTTGACTACAAGCTAGAGTTCGGCCTGTTCAAAGGACAGCTGGTGCTGGGTGATGAGTTCAGCCCCGATGGATGCCGTTTGTGGGATGCAGAGACCGGCCGCAAGATGGATAAAGATGTATTCCGTCAGGATCTGGGTGACTTGGTTGCCAGCTACGAAGAAGTCGCCCGTCGTTTAGGCGTTGATCTGCCCTGATTGAGTTAACGTGGGAGCTGGCGCTCGCGATTTTTTTACTCGCGACGGCGGCCGGCATTCTCGACACCATGGCGGGTGGCGGTGGGTTGATTACCGTGCCCGGCCAGATTTTCTTGGGCGTGCCGCCGGTGGCGGCGGTCGTCAACAACAAGTGTTCGGCGTTCGCCGGAACCTGCATGGCCAGTTGGCGGCTTTACCGCGCAGGCTTATTAGTTTGGCGACATGTTCGCGCGTCAGTCGGTGTCGCGTTCCTCGGCAGTCTGCTCGGGGCTTTGGCCTTAAAAGGGTCTGATCCATCGGTTGTTGAGGCCTTTATTCCCTGGGTACTGATGGGCATTGCCCTCTACTTTGCTCTGGCGACACGTCTACAACTGCCCCGATATCAGCTACCTGCTGTTTTCAGTGTCCTGGCAATGGGGCTGGTGGGTATTTATGACGGCTTTTTCGGTCCCGGTACGGGCTCGCTGATGTTGGCAGCCTTGATGGTAACCACGCAATACTCAATCACCCGGTGCACGGTTCAGGTCAAGGCCTGCAATGCCGCATCCAATGTTGCAGCCTTGTTGATTTTTGCCCCCTCATCCTTGGTGATCTGGCCGATAGCGATCGTGATGCTGGTCGGGCAGAGTCTTGGCGGATTCATCGGTGCTCGCTGGGTCGAGTTATACGCCGAACGGGTGGCGCGGCCCTTGGTTGTGGTAGTTTCGCTGGTCATGGCCGCGCGTCTTTTGTATGGGCAATTCAGCTAGTCAGGCTCACTTACGGTTGCATGAATGGCCGGGTTATCGCACAATCGCGCTCCCCATACGGGGTCAATGGTGACCTCCGTCGGTCCCCTCGCGGTGATCGCTTGTAAACCCCGCCAGGTCCGGAAGGAAGCAACGGTAGCAAGTGGATTGTGCGCCGAGGTGTGGCTGGCGGAGGGCATCGCCAACTTCGTTCCGAGGTGGATGTGTCCCAAGTTCTAGCCCGCAAATACCGTCCTCGCAGTTTCGATCAACTGGTCGGCCAAGACCACGTAGCGCAAGCACTCACCAACGCGATTACCAATGATCGTCTACACCATGCTTATTTGTTTGTCGGTACTCGTGGCGTCGGAAAAACGTCGATCGCCCGAATTCTTGCGCGTTGCCTGAACTGCCAAGACGGACCTACCGTCACTCCCTGTATGAGTTGCTCGGCCTGTCAGTCGATTGAAGCGGGTCGTTTTGTTGACCTAATCGAAGTCGATGCAGCCAGTCGTACCAAGGTTGAGGATACTCGCGAGCTGCTGGAAAACGTTCAGTACGCACCTAGCGAAGGACGCTTTAAGGTCTATTTGATCGACGAAGTCCACATGCTCTCGTCGCACAGTTTCAATGCGTTGCTGAAAACGCTGGAAGAGCCACCGCCCCACGTTAAGTTTTTATTGGCTACGACCGACCCAGAAAAGGTCCCGGTCACGGTCCTGTCCCGTTGTCTGCAATTTCGCCTGCGTGATTTGCCTGCAGATCGTATTGCCGAGCACCTAGCTGCTGTTTTAGATAAAGAGAACATTCAGCACGAGGCGGATGCACTTAATGCCATTGGGCGTGCAGCTCGCGGCAGTATTCGTGATGCGATGACCCTGGCCGATCAAGCGATTGCCTTTACCGACGGACACCTGGCTGCCGAGCCCGTCCAGTCAATGCTGGGCATTCAGGGTCAAGACAGCCTGCCGCAACTCATTCAATCACTAGCGGATGGTAGTGCCGAGGCCTGCCTGGACTGGGTCAAGCAAGTGGCCGAGGTAGAGCCGGATTGGCTGGGGTTGGTTGAGGGTATTCAGCGCCACCTGCACGATTTGGCCGTCAAATCTGCGCTGGGCGAGACCACTGCAATGGCGCCTGAAGTCATCCAGTTGAATTACTCGTTAGCGACCCAGGCTTATCAAGATCTGCCTTTGGCACCAGAGCCTCGTTTAGGCTTCGAGATGTTGGTGCTACGGATGCTAGCGTTTAGGCCTGCAAAGTCCGGTGAATATCCCGAGGACGCGCGCCCAAAGGCTGAAGCCGCTGCTGCGGCGCCTTCCGCTCCTGTAACCACGATAACACCCGAGCCCATGGCCGCACCGGAGCCCATGGCAACACCCGAGCCCGTGGCAGCACCCGAGCCTTTAGCAGCACCCGAGCCCATGGCAGCACCCGAGCCTATGGCAGCACCCGAGCCCGTGGTAGCACCCGAGCCCGTGGTAGCACCCGAGCCTATGGCCGCACCCGAGTCTGTGGCCGTACCCGAGCCCGTGGCAGCACCCGAGCCTGTGGCCGCACCCGAGCCTGTCGCAAAATCGGAGTCGGTGTCAGTCCCTGATACTCAGGCAGCGCCGCCTTGGACGACCGATACGGCTGATCCAAGTCAGATGGGTGCCGACGGATTCACTGATTTACTCGAGTCCAGTGGCATTGGTGGTATGGCGTTGTCGACCCTGCGTCAGGGTGAAATGTTGGGTATCCAAGGGAATCGTATTCGGATGCGTCTGCCCAAAGACTGCGAATCCCTGTTTATGGATCACCATCAAGACGACGCGGCGGCCGCCATCGCACAACAGTTGGGTCAAAGTGTTCGTGGTTTTGATATTGAGTGGGCAACCCCGCTTGGCCAGACACCCAATAAGATCTTGCAGCAACGAGCTGAGGAGCGTCTGGCGCAAGCGAAAATCGAATTTAACAATGAGCCAACCGTGCAATGGTTGGCGGATCAATTTGGCGCAGTGGTTGACGAATCGTCAGTCGCGCCTCGGAGCGAGTAAATGTTTGGCAACATGAACATGGGCGATCTGATGAAGCAGATGCAGGACATGCAGGAAAAGCTCAAAGATCAGCAAGAAGAGGTTCTAAAGTTAGAAGTTGTGGGTGAGGCCGGCGCCGGCCTGGTGAGTGTCCGCATGAATGGCAAGCGCGACATTTTGGCCGTCGAGATTGACGACTCGGTTCTGACTGAAGACAAGAGCGTCCTTGAAGACTTACTCAAGGGCGCCATGAATGAAGCCAACCAAAAATTGGAAAAGCTGATGCAGTCGAAAATGACTGACATGATGAGTCCCTTTGGCGGTAACCCCTTCAGTGGCGGTGCATGAAGTCATTCAGCCCGTTGTTTGATCAGCTGCAAAAAGGCTTGCAGTCGTTGCCGGGGGTAGGCCCGCGTAGCGCCCAGCGTATGGCTTTGCATTTGTTAGAGCG
Organism: Litorivicinus sp.; assembly: GCA_965656605.1. Lineage (GTDB taxonomy): Bacteria > Pseudomonadota > Gammaproteobacteria > Pseudomonadales > Litorivicinaceae > Litorivicinus. The sequence goes on from CBFHLC010000003.1 coordinate 19,029, forward strand.
TCAACGCGAGTCAGCCGCTGGATTGGCGGATTCTCTGAGCCAGGCGATCGCACAGATCGGCCATTGCCAGCGTTGCCACGTACTGACCGAGTCGGAGATTTGCCCGATTTGTGATTCGCCCCAGCGCAACGCCAATCGGGTGTTGGTGATCGAAAATCCAGGCCAGCTATTAGCGTTCGAGCGGGCCGGTTTGCATGACGGCCAATACTTTGTATTGAACGGTTTAATCTCGCCCTTAGACGGTGTCACGTCGGACATGGCGCGAATCCCACAACTGATGGTGCGGGTCGCTCAGGCCGACGAAGTTATCTTGGCTCTGTCCAGCTCGGTTGAGGGTGAGGCGACGGCTCAATACATACGAGCCCAGCTGCCCGATTCGGTTAAGTTAACTCGCCTGGCTCGTGGGGTGCCCATGGGCAGCGATGTTGAGCAACTGGACCCCAGCACTCTGGGTCTGGCATTTGGCGCGAGGGAATCCTTTTGAGTCGGTGGCAATGGATCGGTGACCAGGCCGGCTTGCAAGAAGCCCTTAGCATTGCCGGCGACAGTGTTGGCGTCGATACCGAGTTTGTCCGCGAGACCACCTATTTCCCGATTCCCGGCTTGATCCAGATCGGCAATGCCCAGCAGGTCTCTTTGATTGATCCGCTGGCCAAGCTGGACTTCACGCCCATGGCCGATTGGATGGGGAGTACTCAGCAAACCAAAATCATGCATGCAGGCTTTGAGGACTTAGAGCTGTTTGCACACCATTTTGACTGTGTCCCTTCACCGTATTTTGACACCCAGCTGGCCGAAGCCTGTCTGGGCGGTCCGATCTCTCTGGGTCTAGACGCCTTGGTGCAAAGCCATGGGTTTGCTGCGTTAGACAAGTCTAAGTCACGCAATGACTGGACCGTGCGTCCGCTGGCTCGTGATTTGTTGGATTATGCCGCTCAAGATGTCGTGCACCTGCCCGAGATTGCTGATCGCCAACGTGAGCGGCTAATCGAATTGGATCGCTTGCACTGGCTGATCGAAGAGCAAAAAACGGCAATCGACAAGATGCAGGCTCATCTGGCTGGCGGTAACGATCCGATGGACCGTGTCAAAGGACTGCACCACCTCGATGGGCGTGGTATGACCGTCATGCGTGCAATGGTGAATTGGCGCGAAGATTGGGGACGTGAGCACAACATTGCGCGCTCCAGAATCGCCAGGGACGAATTTCTGCTTGATTTGGCGGGAACGACTCGTTGGCCGAATAACTTACATGGGCTGTCAGGTGCGCGGGGGCATAGCATTAAAACCTATGGCGACTCACTTCGCCGGGTTTACGAAGAGGCAATGGGACAGCCTGCAGAGTCGGCTTTGCCGGCGCCGCAGCGTCCGAGTTCGGCCGAGAAAGCGGCCCAAAAAGCGTTGAAATCCGACATTCAAAAAATCTCTGAGCAAGCTGGCCTGGTCCCTGAGTTCGTTGCTAAACGCCGTGATATCGAGCGTTGGGCTGCCGGACGCGCAGGACCCAAAGGCTGGCGAGCCGTCTTACTGGAATCCATCTTGTGAAGCAGTTGATTCAAATCTACAAAAGTCCGCGCAAGGACGAAATGTATCTTTACGTTGATCGTCAGGAGGACTTGAAGCGTGTTCCTGAACCCTTGTTGGAACAGTTCGGTACGCCACAAAGCGTGATGGTGATTCCGATGACGACGGAGCGAAAACTGGCCCGCGCCGATGCGGCAGAGGTACTGCAGCAGATCACCGATCAGGGCTTTTATCTGCAAATGCCGCCACCTAAAGTCGACGAGATGGACGAGTTAGGAAGCCGCCTGGCGGAGTACTGCGCTAAATTCGATCAAGACCCCGAATAGCCTGTCGCAAAGCCTTTCACCCACGGGGCGATCAAGGCACTACAAAGCGCCAGCGTTACGAAATACTGTTCAGGCGTTAGGCCTAGTTGAACCAAGGTGACAATGGCGAAGCCGGCCGATGCGATCATCAAGATCGCGTTTAGCCGGTTATTGCGACCGATAGCCTGGGGTAGATCCGACACCGGTAGATGCTGTTGCATCCACACGTAAAGCGGCACCACGTATAACCCGCCTGCCACACCCAAGCCGGCTAACGCCAGCAAACCTGTCCAACCGGATAGTTGAGCGCAAAAGGGCAGAATGAGCCCCAACACAACTAGCCCGATATATCCTGCTGGTAACGATGTGGCGCCGATGTGTCGAGTCGCCTTGGAACCCACTCCGACACCGATCGCAAAAGCGGCCAAGGCGTAACTGACTGACTCGGCGGGCCACTGCATGATCTCTCGGGTTAGCAGGGGGAGTTGAGTCAGATAGCTGGCGCCCAAGAACCAAAACCAAGAGATCAGGCGGCGCGCTTTAATCGCTTGCGGATGATCATGATAGCTCGCCAGCTCGGTGCTGGCAGCCGGGACACTGGGTAAGCGTCCGGCCAGCCAGCGTCCGATCAGTGCCAGGCTGACGATCAGTCCGGCCAGTGCGACGGGGATCGATACCATCAATCCACCGATTAGACTGCCCAGCAAAATCGCCATGAAAGTGATGGCTTCGATGGAGCCCGTGACGCTGGGCAACGCCTCAATAGATTCGGTTCGAGCGGGCCAGCTGAACTTGCTGGGGCCGAACAGGGTGCTTTGGGCGCCCAAACCGGCCAGTGAAACCAGTAGCAGGGTCAAGTTTCCTAGTACCAGTCCCGCGGCCGCCATTAGCGCACAGAGCACTTCTAGGTTCTTGATGGTGATGATGACTCGACGCAAATCCGTCACCGCGACCCAGCGACCAGCAACACCGGATAACAGCAAAAACGGGATAATAAACAAGCCGGACGCGACATTCGTCCATAACGAGGGATCACCGACGTAGTCAACCAGCCCGAACCCAATCATGACGAGGATCGCTTGTTTGACCAAGTTATCGTTGCCAGCCCCTAGTCCTTGAAGCGTAAGGAATACTTGCCTATTCAGATGGGTCAAAACTGATATACTCCGCGCTGATTTTGCTATGGCAGTTTAACCGTTAATGAACCAGTCACGACCGATAGTTTACATAGTCGACGACGATCCGATGATTGCGCCGACTTTCGCTGGGTTTCTTTCTGATATGGATGTCACGGTTCGTTCATTCACTAACGGACCTGAGTTCTTGGATGTGGTGCACCCTGCCGAAGTCGCCTGTGTGTTGCTAGACATGCGGATGCCCGAGATGAGCGGGCTTGAAGTTCAGACCCGCCTGCGCGATCAAGGCTGTGTGCAGCCAGTGGTCTTTACTACTGCGATCGAGGACGTCGAATCAGCGGTCAGTGCGATGCGTCATGGCGCCTTGGATTACTTGTTAAAGCCCGTTGAGAAGCTCGAACTAGTCAGTCGGGTCGATGCGGCTTTGAATGAAGCGCAAATCACGATCGAAGAAAACCAAGAAGCCGAGATTGTTCGTTCTCGATATGAGCGTCTAACACCCCGCGAGCGCGAGGTTCTGGCGTTGATGGTCGAAGGCAAAGCGAACAAGGTAATGAGCGTCGATCTGGGCGTCAGTCAGCGGACCGTAGAGATACACCGCGCCCGGGTGATGGAGAAGATGGAAGCTAAATCATTGGCTGACTTGTTCCGATTGTCCCTCTACCTCGAGCTGGGCTAACGCAGCCAGATCCAATATTTCGAGCTGTCTGGCCTGTATCTGAACGATACCCCGTCGATTCAGATCAGAGATTAGGCGGCTACCCGTTTCCAGCGCCAGTCCTAAATAATTTGCCATATCAGTTCTGTTGAGTGGCAGTCTTATATGCGTGGCACTCAGACCTCGGGCTTGATGATGTTTGGATAGCTGAACTAACCAGCTGGCCACACGTTGCATAGCGGGCTGGTTTTGAAGGGCCAGATGCCAACGCTGTTGTTCCATTTCTTTGGCTAATAACTTTGCTGAGTGTGGGTTTTGCCGCAACGCGGTTTTGCTGTCCAAGCGACATACCCGCGAGCGCTCCAGCGCAATCGCAGTGTCTACCTGATGGCCCGAATACAGACAGCTTAGCCCGATGTAATCCCCCGGTAGCGACAATCCGACAATACGATCTCCGCGCATCCGTTTGATGGCGCCAGACTGGATCACAGCCACATAGCTGGAACCCGCACCCTCATTGAAAATGACTTGGCCACTATCGAAGTGTTGGTGGGTTTGGACCATTGATCGAAACGCCGCTGCATCTGACGTTTCTGAAAAGCAATCTTTGCCGAGTGCGCACAGCGCGCACGAGTCATGTTTATCCATTAGACCAGTATAGCCAACAATGCTCGGCCGTAGTGTCGATTCGATCATCTTGGACCAATGGTGTGATACCCGATGTTGCGCCGCACCAATGGGGCTGTTATTTTGCACTGCAACAAACAAACATTTATTCCAAGGTGATCGTATGTTGAACAATGTTGAAAAGTTGGCGAGTGAGTCTTTGGCGTGGGGCATGATGCCGCTTCAGCAGTGGGCTGAGTGGAGTGATAACTCTCGTAAGTCACTGGAATTGTGGGTAAGCAAGTCCCTGGCCGATCAAGAACATATGATCCAGCTAGCCCAGCAGGTAGCTACGCAGACTCAGACAGCCGTTCAGGCTCAGGCGAAGGACGTAGCTGAGCAAGCTCAAGCGGTGGTTGATGAGGCGACACAGCAGTCCAAAGCGGTGTTGGCGAATACTCAACAGGCCGTTGAAGAGGCCACGCAGAAAGCCAAGCAAGTGGTTGAAGAAGTCACCCTGCAGGCGAAGCAGGCGGTTGACGAGGCAACTTTGCAGAGCTCGTCACTCAGTACGCCTTCGGCACCCGTCGTGGCAACCCCCGACGCTGTCCAAAGTAACGATGATCTAACCCGAATTTCGGGTGTTGGCCCAGCGCTGGCAAAAAAGCTGGCGGCCGCGGGTTTCACCACCTTCGGTCAGATTGCCGAGTTGTCCGACGAGCAAATCGCCGATCTAGAATCCAACGTCATTCGTTTCAGCGGCCGTATTCAGCGGGATGACTGGAAAGGACAAGCCAAGGATTTGCTGCAGGGCGCTTAATCGCGTTCAGCAGCCCAGGCCCTCATTCGTGAGGGCTTTTTTTTTGCCTCGAATTTGTATATGGCATCGATAGCCTTCCCAACATGGCTATTGACCTCGATTGCGCGTTTAATATCACAACACTACTCCCCCAAGGATTTACCAAATGACACACTATGATTTGTTCGTAATTGGCGCAGGTTCAGGTGGCGTGCGGGCTGCCCGGATGGCAGCAGCAACCGGAGCCAAGGTTGCGATTGCCGAGGACCGCTACATGGGCGGTACCTGTGTCAACGTCGGCTGCGTTCCGAAAAAACTCTACGTGTACGCCAGTGAATACAGCCATCAAATTAAAGATGCAGCGGGCTTTGGCTGGCAGGTAGGCGAGCCGACTCACAATTGGTCAGCGCTGGTCGACGCAAAAAAAGCTGAGATTGCACGCCTAAACGGTATTTACGACAACCTGTTAGGCGGTGTCGATGTGACGGTTTACAACGCTCGTGCAACGATCGCATCGCCCACCAGCGTGTTGGTTGATGGCGAAACCATCAGTGCCGACAAGATTTTGGTGGCTACTGGCGGATGGCCGTTCGTGCCCGAAATCCCAGGGGTCGAGCACACAGTGACCTCCAATGAGATTTTTGATTTAGAGACCTTTCCGAAACGTATTCTGATCGTGGGCGGCGGATACATTGCCGTAGAATTCGCAGGTATTTTCAACGGGTTGGGCAGCAAAACGACACTGAGTTACCGCGGCGCGCAGTTCCTTAAGAATTTTGACGAAGAAATCGTCACGGCGCTGTCGGATGAGATGACCAAATCTGGCATCGAGATCGCGCTCAACGACTATCCCACAGCGTTCGAGAAAAACGCCGACGGCAGCATTCGAGTTGAGTTTAAAAACGCGGCGGCGGCTGAGTACGATGCCGTGCTGATGGCGACCGGACGGGTACCCAACGTCAAGGGTCTGGGTCTGGAAGAGCAGGGCGTGCAGCTGGGTCGCAACCAATCGATCCAAGTCAACTCGGGCTATCAGACCAATATCCCTAGCATTTTCGCATTGGGTGATGTGGTCGAGGACTCGTGGCAGCTAACACCGGTCGCCACCTCTGAGGCGATGGTGTTTGTGCGTCGTTGGTTTGGCAGTGAAGGCGATGCCGAAATGGACTACCGCGACATCCCGACCGCGATCTTTAGCCAACCCAACATCGGCACCGTGGGTTTGATCGAGCGCGAAGCGAAAGAGCAGGGCATCGAGTTCAATGTTTACGTCTCGAATTTCAAGGCCATGCGTCATACCTTGTCCGGCCGTGACGAGCGAACGTTGATGAAGCTGCTGGTTCGTAAGGACGACGAGCGAGTGATTGGTTGCCAGATGTTGGGGCCGGATGCAGGCGAAATCGTTCAAGGGTTGGCAGTCGCAATCAAAGCGGGCGCGACCAAAGCTGACTTTGACGCGACCGTGGGCATTCACCCCACAGCCGCCGAAGAGTTCGTCACCATGCGCACCGTTACCCGTTGAAGACCGACCGCCTACACACCGATCTAATTCTGGTCGGTGGTGGGCACGCCCACGTAGGCGTCATCAGGATGCTGGCGATGAATCCCATAGCCGGCGTCCGCATTACCCTGATTAATAGTGCTAGCGAGACGCCTTATTCAGGCATGTTGCCCGGGTTAATTGCCGGCCAGTATGGCTGGGATGATTGTCATATTGATTTGGCCAGACTGTGTCGTTGGGCAGGCGCTCGCCTGATCCGAGCGCGGGTCCATCGTGTGGATCCGATCCAACAGCGTATCGAGTTGATCGACGGGGCCAGCGGGCTTCACCGAGAGATTGATTACGACTGCCTCAGTTTGAACCCGGGCGCTACGCCAGATTTAAATGTCCCCGGTGCAGCCACACGGGTCATTGCGGTCAAACCGATTTCTCACTTTATTAGCCAATTCGACCAACGGCTGTTGCCTCGGGCCGAGCAATCCGATCGCAGTGTGGTAGTGGGCGCCGGTGTCGGTGCGGTCGAGGTGGTGTTGGCGGCCCAGCGTCGATTGCCCAATCATCGCTGGTCGATTGTGGTGGGGCAGTCAGGTTTGCTGCCGGGGGCGCCGAGCCCCGTTCGTCGTCGCATTGAGTCTTGTTTTCAGGCCAGGGGTATCCAGCTGATTCAGGGTCCAGTGCTAAGTGTCAGTGACCATCAACTCAATCTAGGTCACGGCATCGTGAGTTTTGATCATTGCTTGTGGAATACCCAGGCAGCCGCGCCTACGTTTTTAGCCGACAGTGGATTGCCGGTAGACGCTGACGGCTTTGCGTTGACCCAGCCGGATCTTTCCTTGCCGGGCCATTCAAACATTTTTGTCGCCGGGGACGCCGCGTCGATTGGCAGACCCAAGGCTGGAGTCTTTGCGGTGCGGGCAGGCCCGGTGTTGGCCGACAATTTGCGCCGCTATTTGTCCGGCGATTCCACCCAGCCCTGGCAGCCGCAACACAAGTGGTTGGCAATACTCAACCTGGCTGATCAGCAAGCGATTGGGTGGCGCGGTCGGTTTGCTGTTCAAGGGCGCTGGGTGTGGCGGCTCAAAGATTGGATTGATCGAAGCTTCATGGCCCGCTTTGGTGCGGATCTACCTGATATGCCGCCGGCTAAACCCGGTGTGGATCAACCGCTGTGTATGGGCTGTGGCTCCAAGGTTCCGGCCCAGGCGTTAGGCGGTGCTGATTTATCTCGCGATGCAGCTCGTGTGGCGAGCCGGGGCGATCAGATGGTCAGTGTAGATACCTTGACCGATCCGTTGGGTGATCCGTGGTGGTTGGGGCGATTGTCAGCGATGCATTCGGCTGGCGACATCATCGCCGCCGGCTCACGGGTCAACACCCACGTTGTCTCGACGGCGGTCAACGATAACCAGCCATCCCTGGTCACTCGGGATTTGGCGATGGTCGCGTCCGGTCTGGCCAGTGTCGATTTGGGCGTGTGCGCCGGTGGGCATAGCTGGAACAATCAGCCGGCAAACGTGTCGCTGACCCTGTGGGGCGATGCGCCTCAGCACTCAGAGCCTGAATTGGCGGCGGGTATGCAGGTGTGGCTGTCGCGTCCGCAGGGCTCGGGCCTTTTGTTGGCGGGCGCCATGGACAACCAGGTGCGTGGGCGTCACATCGACCAATGGTTGGATCACGCCTACCCGTTGGAGTATGACCTTGAAGGCCTGCCTGCACCGGTGCGCATGACCGATGTAACCGGCTTTGGGCTGGCTGGGCATTTGGGCAGCATCATTGACGGCTTTTCCCTACGCTGGCTTGGCAGCGTTCCCAGCTGGGATGGCATTGACTGGCAAGTTCAGTCGGTTCTGGCCCCAGCCAATCAGCAACTGGCAGGGGCCTTGTTACAGGGACTGTCGCCTCAGCAACAACAGCTGGTGTGTGATCCGCAGACCCTGGGTGGATTGCTGGCAATCTGGCCGGCGGACGTTCATCCGGGCCATCCCTGGGTCCGTGTTGCCGTATTGGATTCGCCTTTGGTTTAAGTGTTCCGTCGACGGATCTTCCGTACTCTCCCTGCTTAGCCAATTACAACAATCAGGGGTTCCATGTCGTACGCGTCCGAGTTTCAAAAATCCGTTGATCATCCAGCCGATTACTGGGGTGAAATTGCCCAGCAAATCGCATGGTACAAAGCACCGACCCAAATCTTGGGGAGAGATGAGCAGGGCAGCGATCGCTGGTTTGTCGATGGTGAGTTGAATACCTGCTACCTGGCGGTCGACTATCACGTTGAGCACGGGCGGGCCGATCAAACCGCGATTATCTATGACTCGCCGGTAACTAATACTCAGCGAAACATCTCCTATGCCGAATTGCAGCGCGATGTGGCCCAGCTGGCCGGTGCGATTGCCCAGCAAGGTGTCAGCAAAGGCGATCGTGTGTTGATCTACATGCCGATGATGTACGAGTCGGTACTGGCGATGCTGGCATGTGCACGACTAGGTGCCGTGCACTCAGTCGTATTTGGTGGATTTGCTTCGCACGAAGTGGCGACTCGAATCGATGACGCGCACCCCAAATTGGTACTGACGGCAACTTGCGGGATCGAGCCGACTCGCACCATCGAATACATGCCGATCGTGAATGAGGCGATCGACATGGCGGAGCACAAGGTGGGCAACGTCATGGTGCTGGCGCGTCCGCAGGCGCAATACGCCCTGCGCGAGGGCCGTGACATCGATTGGCGTCAGGCCGCCGATGCCGCCCAACCGCACGATTGTGTGTCGGTGATGTCGACCGATCCGCTGTATATCCTGTACACCTCGGGCACCACGGGCAAACCTAAAGGCGTGGTGCGTGATAACGGTGGCCATGCGGTGGCGCTTAAACACAGCATGAAATTGGTCTATGACGTCCAGCCGGGTAGCGTGTTCTGGGCGGCCAGTGACGTCGGCTGGGTGGTTGGCCATAGTTACATCGTGTATGGCCCGCTACTGAACGGCAACACCACCGTGGTCTACGAGGGTAAGCCGGTGCGCACGCCCGATGCCGGTGCATTCTGGCGCTTGATCCAGCAATATCAAGTCGAGATTCTGTTCACTGCACCCACGGCATTCCGCGCGGTGCGCAAGGAAGATCCCGAAGGAGCCCTGTTTGCCGACTACGACACCAGCAGCCTAAAAGCCGTCTATATGGCGGGTGAGCGTCTGGATCCGCCGACTCAGGAGTGGATTGGTCAGGTCACTGGGGTGCCGGTGATCGACCACTGGTGGCAGACCGAGACCGGCTGGGCGATTGCCTGTAATCCTCGCGGGATCGAGACCTTTGAGGTTAAGCAAGGATCGGCGACCAAACCGACTCCTGGATTTAATGTACAAATTTTGGATGACGATGGGGCCCAAGTGGCCGCCGGTGTTCAGGGCAATATCGTGGTTAAACGTCCGTTGCCACCCAGCTGTTTTCCGACCGTGTGGGGTAACCACGACCGTTACTTGGCCGGTTACATGGAAGCCTTTCCCGGTTATTACCAATCCGGGGATGGTGGCTACATTGACGAGGAAGGCTATCTGTTTGTCATGGGCCGCACCGATGACGTCATCAACGTCGCGGGTCACCGTTTAAGCACCGGCGAGATGGAAGAGATCGTGGCGGCTCACCCAGCGGTAGCCGAGTGTGCGGTGATCGGTGTCAACGATGCGTTAAAAGGGCAGCTGCCGATCGGCTTGGTAATTCTAAAGGACGGCTCAGACATTGATGCCGCAGCCTTACAACAAGAGCTAGTGGCCCGTGTTCGTAAGACCATCGGCCCGATTGCCTGCTTCCAGACGGCGCACGTAGTGCAACGCCTGCCCAAGACTCGCTCGGGTAAAATCCTGCGAGCTATTCTGCGCAAAATTGCGGATGGACAGGATTTCGTGGTTCCCTCGACGATCGAGGATCTAGGAGCCTTAGACGACGCTCGCGCGTTGTTTCAGGGCTAGCGAGCGTTGAGTAATTGATCCAGAGCATCTTGCTCTGGGTCGATGTCCAGCAAAGACACATCGGTTTGGTTTAGCCGCTGCATCCCGTGCCGGTAAGTAGGGTCGTAGTGGCGCACCAACAAATCGCTCACCAATTCTGTGAATTGGCCGGCGTGAATCCAGTCAATCCATTGATCCACCACCGCGTTGCTGTGTCGCGAGCGTAAATTATTCAGCTGTTCAATCAGTTGCTGGGGTTGCGCCTGCCAGCTCGGGTAATCCTTTAGCAGGAATTCAACGCGCGCTTCAAGCGAGCTGTTCAATTCGACTCGAGGTGACTGAAAAATCTGCTCCATCAAAGAAGCTGGAATGGTTAGCCGACCCAGGTTGGCTGATTCTGACTCGATCCACACCGGCTGGTCACTGGGTAGGGTGGCCAGCGCATGATACAGCCGGCTTTCGAATTTGCGTTGGCTGGGCTGACCGCCGTTAACGTCGCCCAACAGACTGCCGCGATGGCTGCCTAGACCTTCTAGATCCAAAATCGGCTGTCCGGCCTTTTCCAGTTGCTGTAACCAACGGGTTTTGCCCGATCCGGTGGGGCCAGATAACACGCGCCATTGCAGCCGGCTGACTTGCTCGGGAATGCCCGCCATCACTTGACTGCGCCAGTGTTTGTAGCCGCCGTTGATCAGCTTGGGTTTAAATCCGATCTCGTTCAGAACCAAAGCCAGTGAGCCGCTGCGCTGGCCACCGCGCCAGCAATACACCCACATCTCACTGCCGGGATCTAAATGGCTGAGCGAGTGTTCGATGTGATCTGCGATATTGCGCGCCGCGATGGTTGAACCTCGCAGCCGCGCCTTGAACGGGCTGACCTGCTTGTACAGTGTGCCGACTTCGATGCGTTCTTGATCGTTTAGCGTCGGCAGGTTGATGGCACCGGGGATATGATCTTGTTCGAACTCAGATTCAGACCGTGCATCCAAGATCAAACCTTGGGGAAGTGTGCCTGCCAGCTGGCAGCGGGGTATTTCTCGTCGCATGCCGGCAGTCTAACGGCAAAATTAATCCTGAGGGGCGGTTTCTTCGGCGCGAGTCTGGCCGCGCAATACAGGGGATTGAACCTCGCGTAGGCGATCGACCCAGTCAGTTGGCGCGGGTTGAATCGTGACCCAAGCGCTGCCGCGACTTTCAATCAGTCCGACACGGGATAGCTCGCGGCAATACCACTCGGCATCCCTTGTGGATGCAACCAGTTGCGTTTGCCGATAGACCTCGTAGGGTGAGGCACCATCGGCGTCGCGTAGAACGTCATACACGCGGCGTGCCGGGGTGGTGCGTTCCCCAACCGTAAATTTCATGATGCGACCTCCATTTCCAAGCCAATAGACTAGCTGGCAATGTCGGTGCGAGCCGCAAGGCTGGGTGCTAGAGGTCAGTCAAAGACTGCTCGTACATTAGGTAATGAGATCGCTGCATACCCAGCTGTTCATAGGTCCTTTGAGCAATCTGATTGTCGTGTTCAACGTACAGTCTCAACTCAGCTACGCCGGCCGCTTTTGCCTGCGTCAAAACGTGTTGGTGAAGGGCGCTGAAAACGCCACATCGTCTGGCTTTGGGTATCACGTAGACACTCTGGAACCACCACATCGGTGCGCATCTCCAGTCAGACCATTCACAGGTTACCATGCACTGCCCCAGTACTTCGTGGTTACGCATCGCCAACCAGTAATGCCCCAATTCAGGGTGACTAATTAGGTGGTTTACACCCGCCTCAACGGTTCCACGGTCTAGTACCTTGGACTCGGTTTCCAGGGCCATGTCGCAGTTACCTTGCACGACGAAGTGGGCCTCAGCTAAGGTGGCTCGGTGTATTGTTATTCCACTCATTCGGACACTCTGTTTAATGGACGTATTAGTACTGCTGCACACCGAACTTTCCGCGCCCGGCCGCATCGCTCCAAGTTTATCAGAGCTGGGGGCTCGGGTATTCCAAGCCCGCTATTGTCTGGGCGAGGCATTGCCTAGGGACATCACTAAATTTGATGCGATGGTCGTGTTGGGTGGTCCGATGAGTTGCCACGATCCGACCTTGTCGACTGAGCGCGATTTGATTGATCAATACCTATCAACAGGCAAACCGTTTTTCGGGGTCTGCCTGGGTGCGCAGTTGTTAAATCTGGCTTACGGTGGACAGGTTGAGCCTTGCCCGCAGGGTCAGGTTCAGATGGGGTGGCATCCATTGCTGGGGCTGGATGCTGATTTTGACGGGCTGGATCAGGTGTACCAGTGGCATAGCGATTGGATGGAGGTGCCGAGTGCCTTGAGCGTCACGGCGCGTGATGACGCAGGGCGAGTTCAGGGCATCCGCCGTGGTATGCACCATGGGGTGCAGTTTCACCCCGAAGCCGATGCATCGCTGCGCCAGCAGTGGCTGGAACGTGCTGCTCACAAGCTCATCGGTCCCGGTGCTCAGCCTGCGGATCTTCATCAAAGTCTGGGTCGTGACCAGGATCCAATCGTCAGCCGATGGCTGGATGGATTTTTAGCTCGCCAGCTGGTCTAAATCGGTTGACAGTCGTGGTTTGCGCTGTATTATTCGCGCCCATCGCTCACGTAGCTCAGTTGGTAGAGCACTGCGTTGGTAACGTAGAGGTCGGAAGTTCGAATCTTCTCGTGAGCACCAAATTTTAAAAAGCGCCTCGGCGCTTTTTTTTCGTCTCGCATTTCTAATCCATCACATCATCCACGTGAACTGCGTCACATCAACTTGCTCGAATCACTGGCAATATTCTGGGGTTGTCACGTCATTTCGAGGTTCCCAATGCGCCTAGCCGAACTCACTCTATGGTTGGATAAGGCCGTTAATCCGTCCCTGCTGATCTCCAAGGGGCGTTTGCTGTCCTCGAATCGCTCAGCCCGATTGTTGCTGGGCCCCGAAGCCAGCACCAGCATCCATACCATCTATACCTTCGAGCAGGCCTTGCCTGGCCTAACTCAAGGCATAGGCTCCCGGGCTGACTCTTGGTCGCTCAACAGCAGCATTGCCGGCCAGTACTATCAGGTGTTGGCCTCTCATTTTTTTGACGATCGCATTACTGGTGACGAGTTCGTGCTATTGGAGTTGGTTCCGCTAGCCTGGGCCGGGGCACCGGTAGGCTTTAATGCAGGCTGGTTACATCAAGTTTCCGAGACTCCAGCCGATCATGCGGTGCTGATGGACTTGGAAGGCGCTAGGTTGTCGGCACCGCCTCGTGTTCTCCAGGCATTTGGTTTGGATCAGCATGCCGGCGTTGAGGACTGGTGGGACCTGGTTCGTCCAACCGATCTGGCCAAACTGCGCGACTGTATCGACAAGATGTTGCAAGAGCGCTGGCGAACCAGCGAGGTGTTGGATTTTTACACCCGCGGCGAGTCCGGATCAGACTGGTCGCACTGGCACATGCAGCTGCAACGACTGCCTGCGATGCGTGACAAAAAGACGTGGTTGGTGATGCTGCTGACCTCGATTGATGGAGGCGTCAGCTTTGCTGAGCCTGACCGCACCAAGGCACTGAGTGGCAAGGTGGGTGCCGGTAGTCTGGTGGTGGTTCAGCTCATTGGCCTGCGCGATTTTATCGAGGCCAACGATGGCGACTTGGGTCGAGCCCTGTCCAGTCAGTTCTATTCACAGGTGACTGCCAGCACAACAGAGAAGGAGCGCGTCTGGAAGCTGAGTGACGACAGCGTTGCGGCTTGGTTTGGTGGTGATACTCGTGGTCGGCGCAGCGACGAGTTCTGGCAGTCGTTGAATACGCTGCTTGAGCGTCCGTTAGTGTTTCGAGACACCCAGCACCGGGCCCGAATTCGGGCTGGCCGAGCCCGTGCTGTTAATCCAGAGAGCCGGGCTGAACAGCTAACTGAGCGCGCATTGGCTGGGCTGGCCGATGCAAAAATTGGCAGCATGATGCAGGCGACCGCTCAGACCGATCGTAGCAACGAAGCCAATAAAGCCCTGCTCAAGCGTCAATCACAGTTGTTATCTGACTTCGACGAGGGGCGTTATCGGATGATTTATCAGCCGATTTCCCACCCCAACGATCCCAGTGATCCGGTCGGTGTTGAATCTCTCTCGCGCAGTGTCTCTGCTAACGGCAAGTTATTCAGCGGCGGCGAGATCGTGCAAGCCGCTCAACGCCATGATTTCGTTCGAGAGTGGACCCAGTGGGGATTGGAGCAGTTACAAACCGATTTGTCAGACTGGCTGCTGGGGCGTCCCGATCGCTTTGTTACCTTTAATGTGATGCCCAGTTTGCTGCGCGATGCCAGCAGCGTTGATTGGTTGATCGCTCGCCTGCGTGAGCTGCCAGACAGCTTTCGCCAACGCCTGAATCTTGAAATCACCGAACAGTCAATCGGAAATCTAATTGCCCGAGACTCGCTGGCGACCCTGCGCGATATGGGCGTGGAGTTATACCTAGATGACTTTGGTGCAGGTGACTCCAACCTGTATCGGCTGATCAATATTCGGCCCGAGGCGATCAAGCTGGATAAGTTTTTGGTCGACCTGATCATGGATGACCAACCTAAGTTAGAGGTGTTGTCACAGGTGTTAAGCTTGGCACGTACCATCAGCCCTCGCATTATTGCTGAAGGGATCGAGACTGAAGCTCAGTTCAATATGGTGCGTAACCTGGATGTGGATTTGATTCAGGGGTACTACATTGGGCGCCGGCTAGATTTGGAGACCGGTGAGCCTCTGGGATCGTCCTTGCCCTCCAACTGATACGCCAGGACCAGTATTTCTGCGACGATCAAATACAGATCTTCAGGAATCTCTTCTCCGAGTCCCACGGGATCTAGCGCCCCGGCTAGCTGGGGGTGCTCAAGGATCGGTATACCGCGCTGTTTGGCGTCTGCCAAAATTGCCAGTGCCTCTTCCTGGCGGCCTTGCATCGTCGCTTTGGGCGCGCCTTGTCCGTCGTAGTGCAGTCCTGTGGCCGTCTTCATGCCCGCACATCCAAACGCCCGGTGGGCGCAGATTCGTGCTGAGTTTTCATCGGAGTCACGCGGATACCCTCAAGGGCCACACCGGCAGCACGCAGGCGCATCTCAAGGTGAGGGGCTAACGCCACCAGCTTTTGATGCACTTCAATGCGGCTGGCCACGAGCTCCATCATAACGCGCGCCGGCGCAAGGTCGGCACGGGCGATCAGCCGTCCCGCACTCGGCAGATCAAACACCAGCTCAAAACTCCACTGATCCCGTTGTTTGTGGCGGCGTTTAAGGGTCGCCTCGCCATTGACCCAGCGCTCGCCGATCGGTAGCGGCACATCAAACCGGAAACTCTGAATACCCTGGCGTTGATCCTCGGCGCTTTGAACCGTGCGTTGGTCGTTGACCTGTGCAAAACGCTCTTTCAGCGCATCGGGCAGATCCTGGACCACGGATTTGAGTAAGTCGTCCTGCGAATTTGCCTGAACCCAGCGCTTGAGTGCGTCAGGTTGGGTGATTTGCGCAAACACGCCGGCCCAGGCCGAAAAGCCGGGTAGGGTTATGGCGCTTTGGATGATGCTGGCGGCCGGTGAGGGTAGTTGCGGTAGGGCGGCTAATAATTGCTGCGGTGTGCTAATCGGCGCGCCAGCTCGAGTCTGCCCACCAGAGCCAGCTGCAACCCGCACCATTCCAGCCTGGCGATACAGTTGCAGGGGCGAGCCGGCCGGTGGGTTGGGGGCAATCAGCGTAAAGCGCTGACCTTGGATTTCTAAGGTGACGCGATGCTGACCCTCGGCGGTGGGCTGGGATTGCGCCACCTTGGCTGTGATAGCGCTGCTGGGGCTATTGGCTTTGAGCTGCCCCAGCATCACCAGTAAGGCTTCAGCCGTGGCCGGTTTACTGGTGATCTGAGTTGGCGTTGTTCCTCGGATCTCGGGTGATTGCACGGTATACTCGGGTAATGACAACAGCCCTAACCATAGAACAAATCCAGATCGAGCGGGACGAGCGCGTTTTGCTGTCGGATTTTGACCTGCAGGTTGACGCAGGTCAGCTGGTGCAAATTGCTGGCGCTAACGGTGCGGGTAAGTCGACACTGCTGCGCGCCATCGCCGGTGTGTTCGCAGGGTTTACGGGCCGAATCCAGATTCATGACGCGGATCAGCCGGCCGAGCGGCGCGCTCAGGTGTTGCTGTGGACCGCATTGCCAGGGGTTAAGGCTCGACTTAATGCGCGTCAAAATCTGCAATGGTTGCTGGATTTACGTGGCGATACCGCCGATGTCGACGATCTGCTAAAGACGGTCGGCCTTTACGGCTGGGAAGATGCCTTGGCCGGTAGCCTGTCGACTGGGCAGGCGCGTAGGATCGCACTGGCCAGTTTGTTGGTGAATCAATCCCCCGTGTGGTTGCTGGACGAGCCGTTCAATGCGATCGACAGCGAGGGTCAGGCGCTGTTGGCCAGCATTATCCGTGATCGCCTAGCGCAGGGTGGAATAGTATTGCTAGCCACGCACCATACTCCCTCGGATCTATCTCCCGATCAGGTGGTCACACTTGGGGCAGACTCATGAGCCGCATCTGGCGCTGTTTCCGGCGCGATGTGGCGCTGAACTGGAACGATTTGGCGGCAGCTCTGCGACCGGTCATGTTCTTCTCATTGGTGGCGGTTAGTTTTCCGTTGGGCATGGGCGCGGATCCGCAATTGTTAAGAGAGGTTGCGCCCGGCTTGGTTTGGGTCGCGGCGCTTTTGGCCGTTTTGCTAGCATTAGAAGGAGTGTTCAGAGAGGACGTGCTGGACGGAACTCTCGAGCAGTGGCTGATGTCTGAGCTTCCATTGTCGATCACCGTGTTGATGCGGCTGTTGGCTCAATGGGTCTCGAGCGTGTTGCCGGTGGTGCTGCTGGGGCCTTTAATGGCGATGGGACTAGGTCTGCCAGCTTCTAGCGCGGGCATTTTGATGCTGACGCTGCTGATCGGCACACCCACGGTTCTGCTGTTGGGTAGTGTGGGCAGTGCGTTGCTGGCACCGGCGCGCAGTGGCGGCGGTTTGCTAGGTCTGTTGGTTCTACCGCTGTTCGTCCCAATATTGGTGTTTGGCGCGGGAACTACGATGGCTCACGTAGCCGGGGTAGATGTGACAGGGCAATTGGCTTTGTTAAGTGCGATGTTAGTGGCGGCGTTGAGTTTATTGCCGGTGGCCATTGCGTCCGCTCTTCGAATTGTGACTGGAGGATAAATGTCTCGTTCTTGGCAATGGTTTCACCGTTGGGGGTCTTCTCCTTATGTGTTCCGTGTGGGACGCCGTTGGCAAGCTGGGTTGGGCATCTTAGGCGCTTTGTTGCTGCTGATCGGTTGGTTCTGGGGGCTGGCCATCGCCCCAGTCGACTATCAACAGGGCAACAGCTATCGGATTATTTTCTTGCATGTGCCAGTCGCGTTTTTAGCGCAATCGCTCTACATGGGGTTGGCCGTTGCCGGCGTCGTATTGCTGGTGTGGAAAATGAAGATCGCCGATGTGGCGATCCAAGCCGGCCTTCCGGTCGGCGCTGTAATTACCTTTTTGGCGCTTGTAACAGGGGGTATCTGGGGCAAGCCCACCTGGGGCACCTACTGGGTCTGGGATGCGCGCCTGACATCTATGCTGATTCTGCTGTTCTTGTATCTAGGGGCGATGGCGCTGCGCGGGGCATTACCCCAGGACGTCGCGGGTCGCGCAGTGGCACTGCTGGTGGTGATTGGAGTCATCAACATCCCGATCATCAAATACAGTGTCGAGTGGTGGAACACCTTGCATCAGGGTCAAACCCTAAAATTGACCGAGCGGCCAGCTATGCCTGCCAGCATGTGGATGCCGCTGGTGGTGTCGATTTTGGCGTTCTACTGCCTGGCCGGATATTGGGTGCTCAAGCGTCTGCGTACCTTGCTGTTAATGCGTGAATCTAAATCCAGTTGGGCGCGGGAATATGTGGAGCAGAACCATGGCCTTTGAAACCTTTACAGATTTTCTAGCGATGGGCCGACACGGCCCCTACGTATGGTCCAGTTTTGGCATCGCTATAGCCTGTTTTATCGGATTGGCTATCGAGGATCGTGTGTCCCGAGCCAAGGCCGTCAAACGAATTCAACAGCAATTGAGGCGCGAGAAAGCATGAAGCCAGCTCGTAAACAAAAACTTGGATTGATCGCATTGGGATTGGTCGGCATTTCAGTTGCCGTTGGCCTGACCCTGTATGCCTTATCCAACAACATTAACCTGTTTTACCCGCCGGCCAAGGTGGTCGCGGGGGAAGCTCCCGAGGGCACCACGATACGAGTGGGTGGCATGGTCGTCGATGATAGCGTGGTGCGCGATCCCGAAAGCTTGAAGGTCAGCTTCCAGGTTACGGACTACGCTGAAAAGGTCACGATCCAATACGAGGGGATCCTGCCTGACTTGTTCCGCGAGGGCCAGGGCATCGTTGCCGAGGGGAACCTCAGCGGGGGGGTATTGATGGCAGATATCGTCCTGGCCAAGCATGACGAGCAATACATGCCGCCCGAGATTGCCGAGTCGCTGCAAATCCCTAAAACCGAAGTCGAGGTCACCTACTGATGCTGGTTCCTGAGTTTGGTCATATCGCGTTTTGGCTTGGATTTGGGTTAGCGGTCTCGCTGGCCATCATTCCACAAATTGGCAGCTACGCCGGATGGCGTTCTTGGATGAGTGCATCCATTGGCTTGTCCCATGGCGTGTTCTTGTTCTCGAGCATTGCCTTTGTCGTCTTGCTGTATGGCTTTTTGATCGACGATTTCAGTGTGGCCTACATTGCCAAGCAATCCAACACAGCGATGCCGTGGTACTTCAAGGCCAGTGCATTGTGGGGCGGGCATGAAGGGTCCCTGATGTTGTGGATCTGGGTGCTGGCGCTATGGACGTCGCTGGTGGCCTTGCTCAGCAATAACCTGCCTCTGGTCCTGCGGGCTCGCATCTTGTCCGTACTTGGCATCATTTGCGTGGGGTTTTTCTCGTTTACCGGCGTGACCTCCAATCCCTTTGAGCGGACGCTGCCGAATGTGCCCGCTGATGGGGCAGATCTAAATCCCTTGCTGCAGGACGTGGGACTGATTTTCCATCCGCCGTTGCTGTATGTCGGATACGTGGGTTTTGCGGTGGCGTTCGCCTTCGCGGTGGCGGCATTGCAGGGTGGCCGGCTAGACGCGGCCTGGGCGCGCTGGACTCGTCCGTGGACAACCGCAGCGTGGGCGTTTTTGACCCTAGGTATCGCGCTGGGCAGTTGGTGGGCGTATTACGAGCTCGGTTGGGGCGGTTGGTGGTTCTGGGATCCGGTTGAAAATGCCTCACTGATGCCCTGGCTGGTGGGTACAGCGTTAGTCCACTCATTGGCAGTGACTGAAAAGCGCGGGAATTTCCGGGCGTGGACGGTGCTTCTAGCGATCAGTGCGTTTAGCCTGTCCCTGCTGGGAACTTTCTTGGTGCGCTCAGGCGTGTTGACCAGTGTTCATTCCTTTGCGAGTGACCCCGAGCGTGGCCGCTTCATTTTATATTTCTTGGCCATTATGATCGGGGGCAGTCTGACGCTGTATGCGGTTCGCGCCAGCCAACTAAAGTCCGTCGGCACACCGAACTGGTTCAGTCGAGAAGGCTTCTTGCTGTCTAACAACCTGTTACTGGTTGTCTCGGCCACCATGATTTTGCTGGGTACGCTGTATCCGCTGATCATTGATGCGCTGGGCATGGGGCGCGTGTCGGTCGGGCCCCCATATTTCAATGCGTTGTTCGTGCCAATGGCAGTGGTGATGTTTGTATTTATGGGCATCGGGCCGCTAGCGCCATGGTCCCGTCCAGACAGCGCTTGGATCTGGCAAAAGATGCGAGTTGTGCTGGGCATTTCCATCGTCGCGGGGTTGGGTGTGTCATGGGGCTGGGGTGGTGCCGTGCCATTTTGGACTGTCGCCGGCATTGCTTGTGCTATCTGGTTAGCAGCCGGGTCCTTGATTGATATGTATTACAAGGTTCGCGGCAATAATCCGTGGGCGCGTCTAAATAAGCTGGGTGCCGGCTATATCGGCATGGTTATCGCGCACCTTGGCGTGGCGGTGGTCACCTTTGGCGTCGCGATGGTCAGTGGTTTTGTGCAAGAACGCGATGTGCGCATGGCCTTGGGCGATGCAGAGCAGCTGGATGTGTACGAGTTCCGTATGACCTCGTTGGATGTGGTGCAGGGCCCCAACTGGGTGGCCGATCAAGCGACCATCGAGATCTACAAAGACGATCAGTTTGTCGCCGTGGTTACGCCGCAAAAGCGCACCTACACCGTCAGCGGTCAAATCATGACCGAGGCGGGCATCCATAACCGTTGGGACGGGGATTTGTTCGTTGCCATGGGCGAGCCGCTCGAAGGCGCCTGGGGCATTCGCTTGCGTATTAAACCTTTCATCAACTTCCTATGGTTGGGTTCGATTTTGATGGGTCTTGGAGGTGCTTGGGCGTTGTTTGATCCGCGCTATCGAGCACGCTTTGCCAAGTATCAACCGCAACGATCGCCCGTCGTGAGCGTGTCCAATGGGTAGGTGGATCTATGCCATCCCTGTCGGCCTCGTGCTGGCGCTGGGTCTGTTATTCAACAAGGGATTGGACTTGGATCCACAGGCGATGCCCTCGGCGCTGATCGACCAGCCTTTGCCTGCGCTGGTGGTAGAGCAGCTAAGTGGTGGCCAGTCGTCACCCCGTGATGCGGTTACCGGGCCGGCCCTGATTAATGTGTGGGCCACCTGGTGCATTGCCTGCGTGGTCGAGCATCCGTATTTGGTTCAGCTATCACAGCAGGTACCGATCTTTGGTGTGAACTACAAAGATGATGACGCCAAAGCGGCTGAGTGGCTGGTCGAAAAGGGCGATCCCTACGTACTGAACTGGGCTGATCGGGGCGGTGATCTGGGCTTGGAGTTCGGCGTGACCGGCGCCCCAGAAACCTATTTGGTGTCAGCCCAAGGCCAGATTCTATTCCGTCATCAAGGGGTAATAGATCAAGCCGTCTGGGATGAGAAATTCAAAAGCTATTTTCCTGAGGTCAATTTGTGATTCGATTTTTGTTACTGCTGTGTCTGTCGCTGCCCACGGCCGCGGCGATTGATCCACTGGCCTTCGAGTCCGAGGCTCAAGAGCGTCGATTCAAGGACTTGGTGATGGAGCTGCGTTGCCCCAAATGTCAAAACCAAGCCATTGGTGATTCAGATGCGCCGATTGCCCAAGACATGCGCGTGAAAGTGCATGAGTTGATGATTCAGGGAAACGATAATAACCAAATCATCGAATGGCTAGAGCAACGCTACGGCAGCTATGTGCGTTACAAGCCACAGTTCGGCGGTAACACGCTGTGGCTGTGGTTGCTGCCGCCCTTCTTTTTGGCACTTGGCGGCGTGGTGGTCGCCCGTGTGATGACTCGCCGACGTGAGCTAAGCGACGCGGAACGTGCGCAGGCGGACGAGTTGCTGGGGATCAAATCATGACCGAATGGTTGATTCTAGCCAGCATTCTGGTGGTCTTGTTTTACGCCTTATGGCGTGCGCACGTGGCTCGGGTTGCTCCGGATAACGTCGATGCGCGTCAGGCGGCGGTGTCGATTTGGCAATCCCGAGTTAGTGAGTTAGCCAAGCGCGATGATCTGAGCGATGCGGAACGGTCGCGTGAACTGGATCGCCTGCGTGCCGGTGTTTTGGCGGATGCGGGACAGCAAACAACGGCGACCCAAATGGGTCCACGCAGCCTAGGCTTACTGTTATCGATCGCTTTGATTATGGTCACTGCGTTCGTGGGTTATCAGCAGTTGGGGGGACTTCAACAAGTTCAACTGACCGTGGACGCCGAGCAGCTGCAGGATGAGCTGGATCAGGCGGAGTCACTCGAGCAAGCCATCGCGGTGGTTCAGGCCGGGATTGATCGCCATCCCTTGCCGGAGCGTTTTTACACCCTGGGTCAGATGCAAGAACAGGCCGGCGATTTAGGGGCGGCGTATCAGGCCTATCGGAGTGCACGTGAACGCGGTGAGCTGGATGTGGTGTACCAAGAAGCTTTGCCTGAGTTCTTAGCCGCCGAGGCTCAAGCCTTGTTGTTTTCGGATCGCAGTCAGAGTGAGCTGGCGGTGAGTCTGGCCGGTCGCGCGCTGGGGCTGGATCAAGAAAATACGATGGCACTGGGCGTGCTTGGGGTGGCAGCGTTTGACGCTCAAAACTTCGCGGACGCCGAGCGATATTGGTCGCAACTGCTGGCCTTGGTGCCACCGCAATCGGCCGATGCGCAAGCCATCAGACAAGGTTTGATGCTGGCCCGCGAAGCATTGGGGCAGTCGCAGCCGGCGATTGATTTGCAGATTGCTAAGCCCGGCATCGATGCGCCCGCGGATACCCCCGTTTTTGTTTACGCGCGCATCTCGCAAGAACAACCCACGCCGATGGTCGTTGCACGGGTGTTGCTAGGTGATTTACCCCTGGCTTTGCGGCTAACCAATGACATGCGCATGGGCCCGATGCAGGGATTGCCTGCGCAAGGCGAGGTCGAGGTGGTCGCGCGATTATCGCTATCCGGCTCGGTGGCTCCGGCTCCAGGGGATTGGCAGGGCATCGCGCGGGGCGTTAGCACCGCGGACGGTAAAGCCTCCATACAGATCGACACCGCGCTTTAAGCTTGAGCCTGCCCAGACTTTTGGGTAGGTTTTAACTTTCCTCACGGAACGACGCCGGTGCGACTGAGCAGCATAAAATTGGCGGGGTTTAAATCCTTTGTGGATCCGACCACCGTCAACTTTCGCAGCAACCTGACCGCTGTGGTCGGGCCTAACGGGTGTGGCAAATCCAACGTCATTGACGCCGTGAGGTGGGTGATGGGCGAGGGCAGTGCAAAGACCCTGCGTGCCAGCGCTATGACCGATGTGATTTTCAATGGGTCGACTCAGCGCCAACCGATCGGTAAGGCCGCTATCGAGTTAATATTCGATAACTCCGATCAAAGCCTGCAAGGCGAGTACGCCGCGTTCTCAGAGATCAGCGTTCGACGCGAGGTCACCCGCGACGCTCAGTCCTTTTACTACCTAAACGGCGCCCGTTGCCGACGTCGTGATATCACCGATCTGTTCCTAGGGACCGGGCTTGGGCCTCGCAGCTACGCCATCATTGAGCAGGGCATGATAAACCGCTTTATCGAGGCGCGCCCTGAAGAACTGCGCGGATATATCGAAGAGGCGGCCGGCGTCAGCCGTTACAAAGAACGTCGCCGCGAAACCGAAACGCGCCTGAAACGAACCCGCGAAAATTTGGATCGTTTAGGTGATTTAGAGGAAGAGCTGTCCCGCCAGCTGCAGCACTTGCGCCGTCAGGCCGAAGCCGCCAAGCGATTCAAAACTCTCAGTGAGGATATTCGCCAGGCTGAAATTCGACTGGCTGCCCGCCGTTGGGGTCACTGCCAAAGCGAGATGGACGCGGCACAGATCCACGCCCAATCCCTCGAGAATCAAATTAATGATGCACTCGTGCGACGTGAATCCATCCAAGGTCAGATCCATGCTCAGCGTCAGCAGTTCGACGATGCCCAGCAGCAGCTAGAGCAGGCCCAAGCTGACTTTTATTCCTCCGGTGCAGATGTTTCTCGACTCGAGCAGCAACAGCAATCGCTCAACGAGCGTGCCCGTGCCATGGAGCAGAGCCAGAACCGTGCTAAGGCTCGGCTGCAGTCCGCGCAGCAGACGCTCAGCCAGGACGATGCCGAGCAGTCACGTCAGACTCAGCAGTGTGCTCAATGGCAAGCCGAGTTGGACCAATCCTCAGCTCAACAAGCGCCGCTAGAGGCCGCTGTCGTGGCCGCCGAACAAGCCTGGCGAGAGGCCCGTGATCAGCAGCAAGCACAACAGCAAGCTCGATCGTCGGCCCAACAGGCATTGCGCCTGGCTCAACGAGACGTCGAGCAGGCTCAAAAAGCGCTGGATCAGATCCAATCCCGACGTCAACGCTTAATAGCTGGCCGGCCGGTCGCCCCGCAGATCGATCGCCAGCCGTTGGATCACCTGCAATCGGAGCTCGAAGCGGCGCAGCGTGCGTCTCAGGATGCAGCGACTCAACTGGCCGAGGTACAACAGTTACACGAAGCGCAGCAGGTCCAGCTTCGTGCTGCCCAAAGCGCAGTCGGCGAGAGCCAAGCCAAGGTCGATACCCTGGCGCAGGCGTTGGAGCAAAACCAGGCCGATGAGGCCAGCGATTTGCCTAATGTATTAGAGGGGGTGGCACTCACACCGCAACAAGCGGTCATGGTGTCCTCTGCCTTGGGTAGCTTGTCCCAAGCTGCTCGCATTTCTGATTGGAGCTTCCCAACGCCGTCCGGGCAGTTTGTTATCGATGCGCCGGTGGACGTCGAGTCGTTGCTAGCCCTGCGCGGTGCTAAACAGGTAGACAGCCTTGAGCGTGCGATCGAGCAGCAAGCGTCATTGGCCGCAGGCGAGTTTTTTGTCACGCCGCAGGGTCAGCAGGTGGGTCGTAGTTGGGCCATTTTGAGCCCGCAGATTGATCCAATACCGCAGATGCGTGCTCAGTGGGGGCTGGCGCAGCAAAAGCTGGAAACTCAGCAGGCCGAGCTGTCACGTTTATCGGCTCTGCCGCCGATTGATTTGGCTGGGGCCATGCAGGCAGATGCGCAGGCGAGCGAGCAGCTGGCCCAGTTGTCGCGTCAATTCGACCGCGCGCAGGCCGTGCAAAGCGCGAATCAACGCCTGCTTAGCGAGCATGACCTTGCCCTCGAGCGGTTCAATGCCGATCTGGCCTCGCTTGAGGAAGACAGTGAGGAGACTCATGCGCTGCTCGAGGACGCATTAGAGGCCCAAGCACAGGCCGCAGAAGCCTTCGAGAATCTACCCGATGAGGTTGATCAGGTGCGCGAGCTTGAATCGGCCTGGCATCGCGCTCGCGATGATTTGGATGAATTTCAAACCCAGTCGTCCTCGATCACACTCAAATTGCAAACCGCTAAGGCCCGACTGGAATCCTTGCAAGAGCGAGTGGAGCGGGCGCGCGAGGACGTTGAAGAGGCCAGCGAGACACTGGCCGAGTTGGCTGACCAAGCCGAAAACATTCAGGACAATGCGGATTTGCAAGGGCAGCTCAACCAAGCGGTGGCCCGACGAGTCGCCGCTGAGGGCGCGTTGGATGACGCCCGTGCGGTGATGCAGGGCTTTGATGCGGGGGTGCGAGAATTAGAGAGTCAGCGCATGGCCACCGAGCAGACCTTGGAGTCCTTGCGCGAACAGCTGGCTGCCTCACGAACCGAATACTCAACACAGCAGGCCCTACAACAAAGTCAGTCTGAATTCTTAGAGGTAGCGGGGTTCGTGCCGCAGGCCGTATTAGACACCTTAGATGGCGCCAGCGAGACCCAGTTGGCGGTCGCACTAGAGAAGCTTGAGAAGCAACGTGAGCGAACCGGCGCGGTCAACTTGGCGGCGGTCGAAGAGCTAGAAGAAGCCGAGCAACGTAAAGCCTACTACGCCGATCAACGGCTGGATTTAGAAACGGCGCTGGATACGCTGGACGGCGCGATTCGCAAAATCGACCGGGAAACTCGGGCGCTGTTTCGCGAGACCTTCGATCGGATCAACCAAAGCATGCAGGCACTGTTTCCCAAGGTATTCGGTGGCGGTGAAGCCTGGCTCCAGATGACCGACGACGACCCGCTCGAGACCGGCGTGACCTTGATGGCACGACCTCCGGGTAAAAAGAATTCAACGATTCATTTGCTCAGCGGTGGCGAGAAAGCACTGACCGCGGTGGCCTTGGTATTTGCGATATTCCAATTGAATCCGGCGCCGTTTTGTATGCTCGACGAAGTTGACGCGCCGCTGGATGATGCCAATGTCGGACGTTACGCGAATTTGTTGCAAGAGATGAGCGATCAAGTTCAGTTCATCTTTGTGACCCATAACAAAATTGCGATGGAGAAGGCAGAGCACCTGATGGGTGTTACTATGCACGAAGCGGGGGTATCACGGCTCGTTTCGGTCGATGTCGCCGAAGCCGTTGCGATGACACAATAGACAGGGAGACACAGATTGGAATTCGGAATGCGTGAGTGGGGCATCCTACTCGGGACCATCGCGGTACTGGCCGTGCTTTACGACGGTTGGCGCCGGACACGTCAGGCCAAAGGCAGTGATTTGCCGTTCGAATTCCCGTCCGATAAAGACCCCGCTGAGGGCTCTGCAGACCCCTTGATGCCGACAGCCCCGCTGGTCCAGCCTGATTTTTTCCATGAAGATCTGAATGATGTTGACGACCCCAGCGGTGCGGGCGGTATTGATCTAACCGACGGTGATGTCAGTAAACCCCGCCCCAAAGCTCCCAGCACCGGCGGCATTCCCAGTTTTGGTGATGATGACCCGGCAGACTACGCGCCAAGTCCGATCACACCACCCACGCCACCGGTTGCGGTGGTTCCTGAGGCAGATATTGCACTGCCCAAATCCGCACCCGAAGGCGAGACCATCGGATCAGATTTCGTCAGCGCGCCTCGTCCCAAGGCACCCACACCGGCCACTAACCCGGCTGCAGACGCGGCAGAGATAGCATCTGACGTGTTGACCATTTTTGTTCGCCCCAGCAAGGGTCTGTTCAAAGGTGTGGATCTGCGCAATGCCTTAGTTTCAATGGGATTAAGCTACGGCGAGCGCGAGCTGTATCATCGCCACAGCGGCGGTAGTCGTGAGGTGCTGTACAGCGTGGCCAACGCCAGTGCGGAAGGCTCATTCCCCGAAGGCGCCATGGAAGGGTTCACCAGTCCGGGCGTGATCATGCTGATCGAGCTGACCGGTCACCCAGATCCCGAACACGGCTTTGAAGAAATGGTGTCAAGCGCTCGTCAAATGGGCCGTCGATTGGGGGCTGAGGTGCTGGACTCCAACCAGCAGCCGCTGCAGGTGACCTTCCTGTCCGAGGCCAAGGCCCAAGTGAAAGCGATCGCCAAGAAACAACGCAACGGGGCAGGCACCCTGGGGTGATCCAAAACGATCAAGAATACGCGCAGCAAGTTGCGCTGCTGCGCCAGTATGACTACCACTATCACGTATTGGATGAACCCTTAGTCGGCGACACGCAATACGATCAGGCTCTGCAGGCGCTCAAAGATTACGAGCTGGCTAACCCCTTGCTGGTCTCGCCGGACAGTCCGACCCAGCGGGTCGGCTTTAAGCCATTGGATAGCTTCTCAAAAAGCACTCACTTGCAGCGCATGCTGAGCCTGGATAATGCCTTTAATCCTGACGATTTAGCCGCCTGGTATACCCGTCAGTCCAAAAGTCTGGATCAGCCGGACATCGCGATTACCTGCGAGCCTAAACTGGATGGCGTGGCCATCAATCTGCTGTATCAAAACGGCACCTTGATCAAGGCAGCAACTCGGGGCGATGGCAGCGTGGGCGAGGACATCACCCAAAACGCCCGTACCCTGCGAAATTTGCCTCAGCAGCTTCCGGCCGATGCCCCAGCCTCGATCGAGATTCGCGGCGAGGTGTTTATGCCCAGTGCCGGCTTTGCGGCCATGAATCGCAAGTTGCAGGCCACCGGTCAAAAGACCTTTGTGAATCCACGCAACGCGGCCGCCGGTTCGCTGCGCCAACTGGACTCCAACATTACCGCCACGCGCCCGCTGACCCTGTACGTCTATGGTATCGGCGACGTTCAGGGGCAGTGGGGTGTTGAGTCCCACAGCCAGGCGCTTGCCCAGCTTGAGCAATGGGGTATGCCAGTGAACCCATGGGTCACTACAGTACAGGGCATCCAAGCCGCCGAGCGTTACTACGACAAGCTGGTTCAGGCCCGTGACGAATTGCCTTACGAAATTGACGGGATTGTCTACAAGGTCGATCGCTACGACTTCCAGCGCGCCCTAGGTGAGGTGGCCAAGTCTCCGCGTTGGGCGATCGCTCGTAAGTTCCCCGCCCAAGAGGCGGTCACTCAGTTAGAGTCGATTGATTTTCAGGTGGGCCGGACTGGTGCGATCACCCCAGTGGCCCGCCTAGCCCCCGTATTCGTTGGCGGGGTGACGGTATCCAATGCCACCCTTCACAACATGGATGAGATCCAACGTCTGGATGTTCGTGCGGGGGATCAGGTTATGATTCGCCGGGCCGGCGATGTGATTCCGCAGATCGTGCGTTCAATCCCTGCAGACCCGCGCGGATCCGCACTGGAAATTCCACAGAATTGTCCGATTTGTGACAGCCCAATTGAGCGAGATGTGGTGTCCCGTTGTACTGGCGGCTGGGTTTGTTCGGCCCAACGGATCGAGAGCTTGGCGCACTTTGTTAGCAAAGGCGCCATGAATGTCGACGGCGTTGGCAGCAAACTGATCGAGGCCCTGACCCAAGAAGGTTGGGTCCAGCGACCGGCCGATCTGTACCGATTAGACGTCGAGCGTCTGTTGCAAATGGATCGGATGGGACAAAAAAGCGCCGAAAACGTAGTCGCAGCCTTGCAGGCCAGCAAACAGACCACATTGGCGCGATTCCTGTTCGCCTTAGGGATCCGCGAAGTCGGTAGTACCACGGCATCTACTCTGGCCCGCGAGTTGGGCAGCCTTGAGGCGATCATGCAGGCCGATACCGAACGTTTGATGCAGGTTAGCGACGTTGGGCCGATTGTCGCCGCTCATATCCAGCAGTTTTTTGCTAATCCGGATCAGCGCGAGTGGGTGCAGGATTTGTTAGCGCAGGGCATTCAATGGCAATCCGCCGCGCCCATCAAAGACGTGTTGGCGGGCCAGACTTGGGTGATCAGTGGTGGCTTGGATGCCATGACTCGGGATCAAGCCGGTGAGCGACTGCGTCTGCTGGGTGCCAAAGTGGCCGGTTCTGTCTCGAAGAAGACGACCTGCCTGGTCGCAGGCCCTGGCGCAGGCAGCAAGCTGGCCAAGGCACAAGATTTGGGCGTTGATGTGATCGATGAGGCGCAATTGATAGAGAGGTTATCTGCGTGGGAAAACTAAACGCTGGCGTTATTGCTGTCCTAGTGCTGTTGCTTACAGGCTGTGCGAATACCTCGCCGCCGAGGGATCAAAGCAACGCCTGCAGTATCTTCAAAGAAAAGCGCGGGTGGTACGACGCGGCAGCGGACTCGGCTGAAAAGCACGGGATCAGTGAGGGGATTATTCTGTCGTTCATGCGTCAAGAGTCCTCCTTTGTGCAT
Source organism: Litorivicinus sp. (assembly GCA_965656605.1). Classification (GTDB taxonomy): domain Bacteria; phylum Pseudomonadota; class Gammaproteobacteria; order Pseudomonadales; family Litorivicinaceae; genus Litorivicinus. The sequence continues at coordinate 48,695 of CBFHLC010000003.1, forward strand.
GACGCCAAACCGCCACGTAAAAAGATTTTGTTCATCATCCCTGGACCCCGTGCCAGCAGCGCATTTGGTTATGCACAGGCTAAAAAAGACACGTGGGCCGAGTATGCCCGCGAAGCCAATTGGGGTGCGGATCGGGATGACTTTCGTGACGCGGCCGACTTTATTGGTTGGTACAACGCGCGCAGTGCTCGCAGCGTGGGAATCTCGCGACGCAACGCAAAGCATCTTTACTACGCCTATCATGAAGGTATGACCGGTTATAAACGCGGCACGTACAAAAAGAAGCGGTGGCTGCAACAGGTCGCCGGCAAGGTGGCCAGCAATGCTCAGATGTATGACGCTCAAATCGCCGGATGCCGCGGCTCACTCGAGCGCAAGTGGTTCGGCTTCTAAAGCTGGCCGCGCTTCAGACCTCGAATCAGAAAACGAGCGGGGCTGAGGTGCGCCACCAAGTCCCTATCAGCTTGGATCGGCTGTCCGCACAGCTCGGACGCGATGATCTGAGCACACAGCGGAGTGCTGGTTAGTCCCCGGCTGCCATGGCCGATATTGACCGCAATCCTCGAGAATTCTGTCGCTGGCGCATCGGGTTGCCATTTCGCATCCACCCTCAGGCGAGCCAACTGCTCAATCCACGGGGTCTGCTGAGGCAGACACCCCACCATCGGCAGATAGTCGGGCGATGCGCAACGAATCGATGCCCGGGACTCGCCGGCATGACCCTGTAACGGATCTACCAATAATTTCTGCATCAGCGAGGCATTAAAGGCGTCATCTTCGGCGCGTATATCCGTTTGATCATCCTTGGGCACGAAGGATGCGCCATAGCTGGAAAGACCTTGCTCATCGGGTGGGGTCAAATAGCCATCAGCACACACGGCACTGCGTGCTTGAGGGCCGTGGATACGGCTGATTTGACCGCGTACCGGTCGTGGCGTCAGATACTCAGGTAAAAAGCGACGGGCGCTGTAGGCGTTACACAGCACCACCGCATCGTAGGGCTGCTGATTGACCCAGACTTGATCGGCGTGCTCTTGGATGTCCTGTGCGGCCTGCTCGATGCGGTTTACGCCTGGCAGCGCTCGCGCTACGAAATCCGCGACCGCCATCCAGCCCGACTTGGGCCAGAATAACCCGGGAGTGCTGACCGTAAGGCCCAGAATTTGGCTGGCTTGGTCCGCAGTGACCCAGCGCAGATCCTCGGGCGAGCGGTCTAGGCTTTCAAAGATTCGCGTTAGACGGATCTCGTCTTTTTCACCCTCAGCCAGGGTCAACAGTCCCGTTGCATGAAACTGCGGCTCATCAGAATACTGCTGGGTGGCCAGATCAAAGGCCTGTAGCCAGAATCGCGAGGCAGGGGTGGGGTCGATTTGGGGGGCGACGTACAGCATGCCTTGGGCATTACCACTGGCGCCACTGCCTGGTTTGGGGTCGTACATATCGACCTGAACCCTGTTCAGCGCCAGGGCTTGCGCGGTGGCGCAACCGGCCAGACCTGCGCCAACGACGGCGACGCGACTGACGCCCCAGCGAGGGGGCGTCCATAGGGGTGTTACCACGTATCGACTCGGCGACGACGACGCAGATTAGGCAGCAACAATCCCAGCACAATACCGGCAATCACCAGGCCCGCACCGATCATCATAAAGGTCTTGTCGCGATCGTCAGACAAGGTCAGGTTTTCACTGCGCAGTACCGATGTTTCATCCTCAAGCAGCTGAACCTGCTGACGTAGGGCTTGGTTCGAATCGAAAATCGCCACTGAATCGGCAGAGATACGGCGAATCTCGCTCAATTCGGCTTTGACCGAGGCCAGCTCTTGGCGCGCGGCATTGCGCTCGTCAGTCAGGGTGGTGACTTGATCGCGCAACTGAGCAATTCGAGCAGCTCCGTTTTGCGCGTCGTCCATCACTTGGCGCATCTCGGCCTGAACCGAGGCCAGACGTTTGGCAGCGGTGGGCTCGTTTTCCAAGTAACGCGACAGCACATAGCCATCACGGTTGTTGGCATCACGCACCAAGCTGTAGCCTGACTCGCTGTTGCGACTGACCACTTCGACTTCACTGCCCGAATCCAGGAATCGCAAAATCCGATACTCGTTGCTCTCGCCACTGCGAATCGGAACTTCCAATTGGTCGGTAATCCAAGCGCTTTGAGCGCTGGCACTCAGGCTCAAGCAGCTTAAAGCGCAAATCAGCAAACGTTTCACGGTAGAACCTTTTTGAAGGGCTTAACACTGACGCTAGCGTAAACGCCGGCTTCAATGTAGGGATCTGCATCGGCCCAGGCTTTGGCCTGGCTGAGGCTGTCAAATTCAGCGACTACAACGCTACCGCTAAACCCTAACTCGCCCGGATCTTCGCTGTCCGCGATCGGATTGGGGCCAGCCAGAATCAGACGCCCTTCATTTTTGAGTGCCTCTAGACGCGCCAAGTGAGCGGGGCGGGCGGCTTTTCGGCCTTCCAGGCTGTTTTCAACATCCGTTCCAACGATTGAGTAGAGCATTAGTCTTCCTTTGAGGTTTGAGGGGCAACGCGAGACATCCAAATGCCCTGCAGTACCACGAAAATAAGGGTTAATCCGAGCATTCCAAATAGCTTGAAGTTGACCCAGGTGTTTTCGCTAAATTGGTACGCGACCCAAATGTTGGTCACGCCTGAGAAAATGAAAAATCCGATCCAGGCACGGTTCAGCGCTCGCCACTGGGCCTGACTCAGGCTCACCGCGCTGGACATCAAGCGTTCAACCACGGTTTTCTTACCAAACAGAAACTCGCTACCCAGAAACGCCAGTGCAAATAGACCGTTGACCAAGGTGGGTTTCCATTTGATGAACAGCGGGTCATTCAAATAGACCGTGGCGCCTCCCAAAATGACCACCAGCGCCAGCGTGACCAGCGGCATGGGTTCAATCTTTCGTTCGCGCAGATAACCCACGACGACCTGTACTACGGTGGCCGGAATGAGCACCAAGGTCGCGATAATCAGATCGCCGGTGTACTTGTAGACAGCGAAAAACAGAACAACGGGGAAAAAGTCGAGGATTAGCTTCACGTGGGATCCGATTTAGGTTGGGTTGTGGCATCATAAGCGCCTACGCAGTCGAGTTAAATATGAGCCAGTTTTTTCACATACATCCGGACAATCCCCAGCCTCGTTTAATCAAGCAGGCGGCCGAGCGATTGCGAGCCGGAGAAGTGGCCGTTGTGCCCACTGATTCAGCCTACGCGCTGGTTTGCTCCCTCGAGAATAAAACCGGGGTCGAGCGGATTCGCCAGATTCGAAGGCTGGACGACAAACACAACTTTACCTTGCTGTGCCGGGACTTATCCGAGATCTCAACCTTTGCTCGTATTACCAATGTCGAGTTTCGGCTGCTCAAGGCCCACACCCCCGGCCCCTACACTTTTATTTTGAACGCCTCTCGCGAAGTGCCTCGCCGTCTGATGCATCCCAAACGCCGCACCATTGGTATTCGGGTTCCTCAGGACAACGTGCTGTCGGCACTGCTAGGCGAGCTGAACGAGCCGATCATGAGCAGCTCACTGATTCTGCCGGGCGAGACGCTGCCCATGACCGATCCGTGGGACATCGAGTCCGCCATCGGGCATTCGGTTGATTTGATTGTTGATGGCGGTTTCCGCGGTTTAGAACCCACGACGGTGGTGGATCTGACTGACGAAAATCCCGTTATCGTTCGCGCCGGAGCCGGCGACCCCAGTATTTTTGAAACTCAGTAAGGATTAGGCATTGAGCGCGGTTGAAACGGACCAACGGGTCCTCTCAGGAATGCGTCCGACCGGACGTCTCCATCTTGGCCATTACCACGGCGTCCTAAAGAACTGGACGCGTCTGCAGCATGAATATGAGTGCTTCTTCTTCGTGGCGGATTGGCATGCGCTAACCACGCACTACGAGGATCCTCGCGTGATCAAGGACGCGACCTTTGACATGGTGGTCGATTGGCTAGCCGCGGGCGTCAATCCGTCCAGTGCAACCTTGTTCGTGCAGTCCCGCGTCCCGGAACATGCTGAATTGCATCTGCTGTTGTCGATGATGACGCCGCTGGGATGGCTCGAGCGCGTGCCGACCTACAAGGATCAGCAGGAAAAACTGAAAGAAAAAGACCTGGCGACTTACGGATTCCTTGGATATCCGCTGCTGCAAAGCGCCGATATTCTGATGTATCGCGCCGGTCACGTTCCGGTTGGTGCGGATCAGGTGGCACACATCGAGATCACCCGCGAAGTGGCGCGTCGCTTTAATCACATCTACGGACGTGAGCCCGATTTTGAAGAGCTGGCTGAAGCGGCGATTGGCAAGATGGGCAAAAAGCCCGCCAAGCTATACCGCAACCTGCGTAAGGCTTATTTAGAGACCGGTGATGCCGAGGCGGTCGAGACCGCCCGCGCGATGCTGAAAGAGCAACAAAACATCAGCTTGGCGGATCGCGAACGTCTGTTTGGCTACCTTGAGGGTACCGGCAAGGTGATCCTGCCCGAGCCCCAAGCGCTGCTGACCGAAGAGGCCAAAATGCCTGGCATCGATGGACAGAAGATGTCCAAGAGTTACGGCAACTTCATTGAGCTTCGTGAAGAACCCGATAGCGTGGCCACGAAAGTCAAAAAGATGCCCACGGACACGAACCGGGTTCGTCTGACGGATCCGGGTGATCCGAACAAGTGCCCGGTGTTTGAGTTACACAAGGTTTATAGTGACGACGAGCGCTTGAAGTGGGTCGTCGATGGTTGCACCAGTGCCGGGATCGGCTGCCTGGACTGCAAAAAGCCAGTGATTGACGCCATGATCGCCGAGCAAGCGCCGATTATTGAGCGTGGCGCCCAGTACGAGTCTGACCCTGATCTGGTCAAGGGCATCATCTCTGAGGGCTGCGAAAAAGCTCAAGAGGCCGCTCGCGCGACCCTGGGTGAAGTTCGCGAAGCCATGGGGATCAGTTGGCGCAACTAAGCTCACAGGCACCTCGGCAGGTCGAACTGCCGTTGGTCAAAGTGGCCGGGCAGGCGATTGAGCAACTGCCCGACGATCTGTACATCCCACCTGAAGCCCTCGAAGTGTTCATGGACGCATTCGAGGGGCCTTTGGACTTTCTGCTTTATCTCATTCGGCGTCAAAACATCGACATTTTGCAGGTCGACGTTGCGCGGCTGACACAGCAATACGTCGCCTATGTCGAGGCCATGCAGATGCTAAAGCTAGAGCTGGCGGCCGACTATTTAGTCATGGCTGCTTTGTTGGCCGAGATTAAAAGCCGAGCGTTACTGCCCGTGGTCAAAAGTGATGATGAGGACGAGGTCGACGATCCTCGGGCCGAGTTGCTGCGACGCCTGCAAGAGTACGAGCAAATCCAGAAGGGAGCCGAGCACATCCGGGCCCGGCCCGAGCTGGGTCGCGACTTCTTTTCGGCCCAGATTCAGGCACCTGCGGCGGCTCCACGCCCAGCGGCGGATCTGCCTCTGGACGAGCTGCTGTCTGCGATGGCGGATGTCATGCGCCGGGCCAGTTTCAAAGAATCCCATCAGGTGAAGTACGAAGCTTTGAGTACCCGCGGGCGAATGAGTGATTTGCTTGAGCGTCTGAAGCCAGGCGAGTACTACGCGTTCACCGACATTTTACTGGCCAGCGAAAGCAAAGCCGGGGTGGTGGTGACCTTCCTAGCTACCTTGGAATTGGTCAAAGAGGGCTTGGTTGATATTGTACAAACACAGATTTATGGCCCGATTCAGTTAGGACTGCGCGATGGCACTGCCTGATCATCAATTGCGACAAATCATCGAAGCGGCGTTGCTAGCCGTTGATGAACCCTTGTCATTGGATCGTCTGGGTCAGGTGTTCTTAGATCATGAACGACCGGCACCCAAGCGCCTACGGGCGGCCCTAGCCGAGATCGAACACGCCTGCCAAGGGCGAGGTTTTTCGTTGATCGAAACCGCCAGTGGTTGGCGATTCGTGACCGCTGAAGCGGTAGCCCCTTGGGTGGCGCGTTTATGGCAGGAACCGGCCCGAAAATACTCTCGTGCGTTGGTCGAAACCTTGGCATTGATCGCCTATCGTCAGCCGGTTACCCGAGGGGACATCGAATCTATTCGCGGAGTCAGTGTAAGTTCTGGCATTATGCGCACCCTCGAGGAGCGCCGCTGGGTCCGCGTCGTCGGGCACAAAGAGGTACCCGGCCGACCCGCACTGTACGCAACGACGCGTCAGTTTTTGGATCATTTCGGACTCAAGAGTCTGGATCAGTTGCCGCCCATCAATGCCATTGAAGATGGCCTGGTTGATTTGTTGTCAGCCAATACGGAGTCCAATGAAGGAACGAATTCATAAAGTTTTAGCCCGCGCAGGTGTGGGTTCTCGTCGCGCGATCGAACGGATGATCGACGAGAAACGAGTCCAATTAAACGGCAAGATCGCCCAACTGGGGGATTCTCTGGGTCGTCATGACAGCGTGCGCGTCGACGGCAAGCCCGTGAAGGTCGAAACCGCCTTTACCCAAGGCCGCCGAGTGATCGCTTATCACAAACCCGAAGGGGAAGTGTGTACGGCCTCGGATCCCGAAGGCCGTCCAACGGTCTTTGACCGACTGCCTGAACCTGGCCAAGGTCGCTGGATCATGGTCGGGCGTTTGGACGTCAACACCGCCGGTTTGCTGTTGTTTACAACCGACGGTGATTTGGCCCATCGACTGATGCACCCCTCATCCGGCGTGGATCGTGAATACGCGGTCCGTGTCAAAGGTCAGGTCGATGACGACATGATCAAACGTCTGAAGCAGGGCGTTGAATTGGAAGATGGACCTGCCAAATTCACGGACGTACAGCGCTCGGTCGAAGATGGCGATGGTTCTAACCACTGGTATTACTGCGTTTTGATGGAGGGCCGTCACCGCGAAGCCCGTCGCCTATGGGAAAGCCAAGGCACGATCGTCTCGCGTCTGCGCCGTGTCCGTTATGGCTGTATCTTTTTGCCCAAGCGCCTGCGCAGTGGTCGTTGGGAAGAGCTGGATCAGCGCGCGGTCAATGATTTGGCCGACATGGTCGGGGTCGAGCGCCGTGAAGTGCCTCAGAAGACACCGGATCAGCTGATCAAAGAGCGTCGAATCATTGGCAAGAAAGTGAATCCCTCGCGTATTCGTGCATCACGCCCTAAGCGTCGCAGTTAATCGTCTGGTTTCGGCCAGCACTCTTGGCCGCATACAACGCCTGATCCGCCCGGCGGATTAGGCTGTGCAGGCAGGCTTCGCCCGAGGCTAAGCCCGCGCTGCAACTAAAGCGAATCCATTCCTGATCGATCTCAATGGCTCCGCACAGTTTTTGACGCAGACGCTCCGCTGCAGCGGCCAAGTCATCGTTCTGATCAATTTGCATGACTACCAAGAACTCCTCACCTCCCAGGCGATAGGCTTTGTCGCCGGCACGCAGGTGCGCTTCGAGTCGAGCGCTCACACGGCGCAGTAACTGATCCCCCGCATCGTGGCCGAATTGATCGTTTACACTCTTAAAGTGGTCCAAATCCAACACCAAGGCCGCTTGGGCTTTGTGGATGCCTAGGTGGGGCTCTAAGGCTCGGCGGTTACTTAGACCGGTCAGTGCATCGGTGTAGGCCGCATGTTCTGCTCGTGCTAGGCGCACCATATGGGCAATCGCCAAACTGGCGGTCGGCATTAAATTGCCGGGTATGGTTTTGGGTGTGGTGGCGTACAGGGTCAGTTCAGCCACGGTTTCACCGTCCCACAGGATGTTCAGATGCTGGTGCTGTTGAGTGCGAGTGCCGACTTGCCAGCCGGGCATATCATGTGTGCGCAAAGCCGCACCGACAAAGCCCTCGCATAGCCCCAGCAATCGCTGAAGTAAGCCTACCGGCTCGAGTGATTGCAGCAGGTACAGCTGCGGATCACGAATCTGATTAATGTTTGCGAGTTTACCCATCTTGCAATGCTCCGGTCAGTTATTTGACGTGGTACTAGGACCATTGCAAGGGGGATGCCAGTTTTGGCTAGCGATCCAAGCGGGCTTTAATTCGTTGCCCGCGAAGCGCTTGGCTGGCAGGGGATAGTAGGTAGCGATAGAACGGCATCAAATCCTGCGCCGGTGGGTTGTCGCTGGGGTTCTCGCCGGGGTAGGCGCTGGCACGCATGCTCGTGCGTGTGGCCCCTGGGTCGACGCAAAAGACGCGCATATCGCTCAGGTTTTCGTTCTCTTCGTGAACCAGCTGAGCCAGCCCTTCAATCGCAAATTTGCTGATGGCGTAGGTACCCCAAAAGGCACGGGCCTGTGCCCCGACGCCCGAGCTGGTGTAGATCAGGGTTGAGTGGTCGCGTTTATGCAGCAGCGGTAACAGTGCTTGGGTCAGGTACACGCAGGCGTCCACGTTGACGCGCATGACTCGTTGGTACTCGACGTCACTGATCTGTTGCAGCGGGGCACGCGAGCCCAACAAGCCTGCATTGTTGATCAGGCTGTTCAGTCCGCCAAAGTGCTCTTCAATCATGGCGGCTAACTCCTCGGCGGCATCCAAGGTTAGAGTCTCAAGATCCAGCGGGATGATGACCGGCTCTGGCAGCTTTTCTGCCATCAGCTCGTCATACAGCGTCTCAAGCGCGCTCTCATCGCGTCCGACCATCAACACGGTGGCGCCGGCCCGGGCGAGCTCCCACACCAGTGCATGGCCAATGCCGCGCGTCGCCCCGGTCACACAATGGGTCTGGCCTTTTAGAAATTGAGTGTCGGCGAAGTCGCCCTGATTAATTTGCCACGTCATGCGACTTTCCTTGCGCTGATTAGGTAGTTCACATCCAGATCGGTTGGATGGATGCCAAAGGTTTGAGTAAGTGGGTTATAGACAATGCCTGCGCTGTCTTGCAGGACCAGGTGCTGCTCGCGAATCCATCCAGCCAGCTCGCTGGGCTTGATGAATTTATCCCACCGGTGGGTACCCGCATCGACCCAGCGCAGCAGATATTCAGCGGCCACGATGCCCAGTACAAATCCCTTGGTGGTGCGGTTGAGCGTGCTGACGACCAACGTTCCACCGGGTTTCACAGCCTTGGCAGCCGCGGCAATAATGCTGGCAGGGTTGGGCACGTGCTCGATCATCTCTAAGCAGGTGACCAAATCGTATTGGCCGGCGTGCTCATCACAGAACTGCTCGACCTGAGCCTGCTGATAATCTACCTCGACGTGGGAATCTTGAGCATGAATACGGGCTGCCAGCAGCAGTTTGTCGGCCTGATCGACGCCGGTGACCTTGCCCCCGCGTAGCGCCATCGCCTCGCTGGCCAATCCACCGCCGCAGCCGATGTCCAGGATGTTAAGGCCACTTAAGCCCTCGGGGCCGCAGGCCTGCTCGATCCAGTCGATTCGGCAGGGGTTGACGCGATGCAGAGCACCCATCGGTCCACTGGGATCCCAAAAATCCCGAGCCAGTTGATTAAACTTCTCGATTTCGCTGGCATCTACGTTCATGCGTTCTCCATGTCTTTGCGGAACTGCTGAGCCTGTTCGGCCAGCTGGGTGACGTCGAGTCCGGCGATTCGGCCTTGCTCGGCTTTCAGCTGCCCGTCGATCCACACTTGGTCTACCCGAGCACGTTGGGTGTAAAACATCGCCGCCAAGGGATCGGTTAAGGGCTTGATAAAGGGGTCGCTCAAATCAACCGCTACGACATCCGCACGTTTTCCGACTGCTAGTGTCCCGATTTCGTCTTCCAAGCCCAGCGCACGTGCGCCGTTGATGGTCATGATCTGCAAGGTTTCCATCAAAGACATGGCGGTGGCGTCGCGAGCGCCGCCTTTGGCGACTAGGGTCGCACTGCGCGCCTCGCTGAGCAGGTCTTGGTCGTTGTTGCTTGCCGCGCCGTCGGTGCCGATGCACAGGTTGATGCCGGCCTCGAGCATGTCGCGTGTTCGGGCAAAGCCGCTGGCCAATTTCATGTTGGAATCCGGGCAGGTCACGGTGCTGACGTTGTAACGTGCCAGTGTCTGGATGTCTGAATCGTTCAGGGCCACCACGTGCACCGCTTGGAAATCGGGTCCTAGCAGCCCCAAGGATTCCAGTCGCTCAATCGGGCGTTGTCCAGATTCTTTGATCGCGTCGTCTACCTCGCCTTGAGTTTCTTGGATGTGACACTGGATGCGCAGGCCCAATTGGTCGGCCAAGGTGCGGCACTGGGTGAAGGTCGCATCGCTGATGGTGTAGGGCGCGTGGGGTCCTAGCGCGACATGGATCTTGGGGTGGCTTTTGTACTTGTCATGCAGCGCCACTGTCTTTTGGAAGCCTTGGGTGGTGTCGTCGGCCCAGGCGGTTGGGAAATCAATGATTGGGGTGGCCAGTTGGCAGCGCATGCCCATCTCGATCGCCACTTCGGCGACCGCCTCGGGGTAGAAGTACTGGTCTGAAAACGTCGTTGTGCCGGTGGCCAGCATTTCCGCCATCGACCATCGGGCACCCAAGGCCACCATCTCGTGACTGACATGGGCGTTTTCTAATGGCCAGATGGCGTCGTTCAGCCACTCCATCAGTGGCAGATCGGTTCCGGCACCGCGCAGTAACGTCATCGCGCAATGGTTGTGCAGGTTGACAAAACCAGGGGTCAACATCGAGTGGGGCAGCTGAGTTGTGCGCTGAGGTTGGTAGTTCAGTCGGGCGCTGGCGGTCGGGCATAAATCAACGATCACGCCTTGGTGAATTACCAGGCTGTGATACTCCAGCACCTGGTCTCGATCAGGGGTCGCCACCCAGCGAGCATCAATTTGTAAGTCGACGTTTTTCAACGGTTTTACCCCTGCAGATTATGTCCTTTTCATGGTACTATTTTTTGTCTGTGAGTGGGGGATCCCCCATGGCACATCGGGTAGAAACTAAAAGGACAAGCATGAGCGACGACAGCCGCGAAATTCAGCCGATTAAAATCGAAGAAGAGCTGAAGCAAAGTTACCTAGATTACGCGATGAGCGTCATTGTGGGCCGAGCCCTCCCTGACGTCCGCGATGGCCTCAAGCCGGTGCATCGGCGTGTTTTGTTCGCCATGGACGAGCTCAGCAACGACTGGAACCGCTCGTACAAAAAGTCAGCCCGTATCGTGGGTGACGTGATTGGTAAATATCACCCGCACGGCGACAGCGCTGTATACGACACCATTGTTCGTATGGCCCAAGACTTTAGCCTGCGCTATCCCTTGGTTGACGGTCAGGGCAACTTTGGATCGATCGACGGCGACCGCGCGGCGGCGATGCGTTACACCGAAATTCGTATGCAGCGTATTGCGCACGAATTGTTGGCGGATTTGGACAAGGAAACCGTCGACTACGTGCCTAACTACGACGGCACCGAAAAAATTCCCGATGTGCTGCCGACCAAAATTCCCAACCTGCTGGTGAACGGCAGTGCCGGTATCGCAGTAGGCATGGCAACCAACATTCCGCCGCACAATTTATCTGAAGTGCTGGATGCCTGTTTGCTGCTGATCGACTCCCCCCAGGCCAGCGTCGATGATTTGATGGAGCACATCAAAGCGCCAGACTTCCCCACCGGTGGCTTTGTTAATGGCATTGCCGGCGTGCGTGATGCGTACCGCACCGGCCGTGGCAAATGCTACATCCGCGCCAAGCACATCATCGAAGAGAAGCCCGATGGCCGCGTCTCAATCGTCTTTACCGAGATGCCGTATCAGGTCAACAAAGCGAAGTTGATCGAAAAAATCGCCGAGTTGGTCAAAGAGAAAAAGATCGAAGGGATTAGCGAGCTGCGCGATGAGTCGGACAAAGACGGCATACGCTTGGTGGTCGATCTTAAGCGAGGCGAGCCATGGGAAGTTCTTCTAAATCAGCTATTTAAAGACACTTCCTTAGAAACTTCTTTCGGTATCAATATGGTCGCGCTGGTCGATAATCAGCCGCGCATCCTAAACCTGAAAGACATGCTAGAGGCCTTCCTGACGCATCGTCGCGAAGTCGTCACACGCCGTACCATTTTCGAGCTCAAAGAAGCACGACGTCGTGGTCACATTTTGGAAGGTCAGGCGGTCGCATTGGCCAACATTGATCCGATCATCGAGCTGATTAAGGCCAGTGCCAACTCGGCTGAGGCTAAAGAAAAATTGATTGCTCAGGGGTGGGCTCCAGGCCACGTGATCGACATGCTGGATCGTGCAGGCGAGGGTGGCATCAAGCCGGACGACTTACCTAGTGGCTTTGGTTTGATCGAAGGCAAGTACCACATGTCTCCGATCCAAGCTCAAGCGATCTTGGATCTGCGTCTGCATCGCCTAACCGGGCTTGAGCAGGACAAGATCCTGGCGGATTACAACGATCTGCTCGAAGTGATCTTAAAATTGCGTGCGATCTTGCAGGACACAAACGAGTTGATGCGCGTTATTCGGGAAGAGTTCGAGGACATGCGTGTGCGCTATGGCGATGATCGTCGCAGCGTCATCATCGAAAATCGGTTGTCGTTGACCACTGAAGATCTGATCGCCCCTGAAGAGATGGTGGTAACGCTATCTCGCGACGGGTACGCCAAATGCCAGCCGATTACTTCGTACCGCGCCCAGCGCCGCGGCGGTAAGGGCAAGGTCGCGACCGGCCTCAAAGATGAGGACGTGGTCGAGCATCTACTGGTCGCAAACACTCACGACACCGTGCTGCTGTTTACCGATCAGGGCCGGTTGTTCTGGCTTAAAGTCTACGAGATCCCACAGGCCAGTCGAACTGCGCGTGGCCGTCCGTTGATCAATATGCTCGAGGGGCTGGGTGACGAGAAAGTCACGGCCATCTTGCCGCTAGCCAAAGACGACTTCGGTAACGATCGATTCGTTTGCATGGCCACCCAAAGCGGTGTGATCAAAAAAGTGCCTTTGTCGGCCTTTGCCCGTCCCCGTGCGGCCGGCATCATTGCGTGCGGCTTGGATGAGGGCGACCGCCTGATCAGCGTCGGCCTGACCGACGGCACTAACGAGATCATGTTGATGACCTCATCGGGCAAGGCACTCAAGTTTGACGAGAATTTAGTCCGCGCCATGGGCCGTCAGGCGCGCGGTGTCACCGGCATTAAGTTCCGTGACAAGAGCGCCGAGCGCGTGATTTCGATGATCATTCCGCAAGAGGGCTCGTCGGTGTTGTTGGCCAGTGAAAATGGCTTTGGTAAACGTACCCGTGTCGAGGAATTCGCACAGAAAGGTCGAGCGGGCTTAGGCGTGATTGCGATCGATTGCTCCGAGCGTAATGGCCAACTGGTCGGTGCGGTCCAGGTGGCTCCCGAGGACGACGTTATCTTGATCTCGGATCGCGGCACCATGGTGCGCACACCGGTCGAACAGATCAGCTTGTTGGGCCGTAGTGCCCAAGGCGTAACGCTGTTGAAGGTGTCCAAGGGTGAAACCTTGGTCAGTGTCGCTCCGGTGCCTGATACCGGTGAAGACGAAGGCGAATTTGATATCGAAGCGGATGTCGATGAATCGGACGTATAACTTCAGTGCCGGCCCTGCCGGCCTGCCGACCCAGGTGCTGCAACAGGCCCAGGCCGAACTGCTAGATTGGAAAGGCTTGGGTACCTCGGTCATGGAGATCAGCCACCGCGATAAGCGGGTGGTGGCGATGTTCGAGTCAGCTACTCAGCGCGTACGTGACTTGTTGAATGTGCCAAACGATTACACCGTGTTGTTCCTGCAAGGCGGCGCGACGGCCATGTTCGACCTGATTCCAGCGAATTTGGGCGCGCAGCGCATCCACGTTCTGAACACCGGTGCTTGGTCTGAAAAAGCCATCAAGGCCGCGCAGAAAATTGCGCAGGTCGATGTGACCGGACAAGCGCCTTACACAGACGTACCTGATCTGGGCGACATTCAGGGTGTTGACTACTTGCACTATTGCCACAACGAGACCATCCACGGGGTGCGTGTGGGTGCTATTGGCCCCCAGTCGGTGCCAGTAGTGTGCGACGCGAGCAGCAGCATTTTTGCCGAGCCCATCGATTGGTCACGACACGATGTGGTCTACGGCGGCGCGCAAAAGAACCTCGGGCCCTCGGGTGTCACCTTGGTCATCGCCAAGCGTAGCCTGTTGTCGGATAGCACAGGCTTGCCCGGTGTGTTTGACTTTGCCAAACAAGATGCTGCCGACAGTATGGTTAATACACCGCCGGTGTTTGGCGTCTACCTGATCGAGAAAGTGCTTGAGTGGATTCAAGACGAGGGCGGAGTTGCCGTGATGGAGCAGCGCTCGATCCAGCGAGCACAAGCGCTGTATCAGGCGATCGATGCGTCTAGTTTTTACTCTAACCCAGTGGCGGTATCTGCACGCAGTCGCATGAATGTTCCGTTCCTGTTGGCTGATCCATCGTTGGATGCGCAATTTGTTCAGCAGGCCGAACGGGCCGGTCTGATGTTTCTGAAAGGTCATCGCAGTGTCGGTGGTATGCGCGCATCGCTATACAACGCATTGCCGATGGATGCGGTGCCTGCATTGATCGACTTTATGGCGGAGTTTGAGGCAAAAAGCGCATGAATCTAGACGAGCTACGCCAATCGATTGACTCGGTCGACTTGGAAATCCAGCGACTGATCGAAAAGCGCGCGTCACTCGCGCAGGCTGTCGGTAGCGTTAAAAAAGCCGAAGTCCAAGATGCGCCGGTGGTGTTTTACCGTCCGGATCGTGAGGCGTTGGTGTTGCGCCGAGTAATGGAGCGCGCCGAGGGCGACTTGGATCCGGCGCGGACGGCTCAAATTTTCCGCGAAATCATGTCGGCTTGCCTAGCCTTGGAAGAGCCCACGCAGATCGCGTTTTTAGGGCCTCAGGGAACCTTTACCGAGGCCGCTGCGGTTAAGCATTTCGGTAGCGCCGGGGTACTCAGCGCACAAACCACCATCCGCGATGTGTTCCGCGAGGTCGAGGCAGGCTCCAAGCACTACGGTGTTGTGCCGGTCGAGAACAGTACCGAGGGCGTGGTTAGCCACACGCTGGATTGTTTTATCTCGTCTACCTTAAAGATCTGTGGCGAGGTCGAAATGCCGATCCACCACAACTTGATGGCGGATCAGGCGCTGCAGCTACGCGACGTGACTCATGTATTTAGTCATCAGCAATCGTTGGCCCAGTGCCGCCAGTGGTTGGACGCCAACGTGCCCCAAGCGGAACGAGTGGCGGTGACATCGAACGCTGAGGCCGCTCGCATGGTGGCTCAGGACGACCGTCCCGCTGGGCAGGTCTGGTGCAGTATTGGCGGTGATGTGGCCGCCAAGCGATATAGCCTCGAGCTGTTAGCGCGACGGATTGAAGACGAGCCGGATAACAGCACGCGCTTTTTGGTGATTGGCCGGATCGAGCCGGGCCCAACCGGTCAGGACAAGACCTCTATTATTGTCAGCTTGTCCAACCAGCCTGGCGCGTTGTATTCCCTGCTGGAACCCTTCAATCGACGCGGCATTGACATGACGCGCCTAGAAACCCGCCCGGCCAAAATGGCTACCTGGGCCTACGTTTTCTACATCGACTTTGCCGGCCATCAAGACGATCCACAGATCACCGAGTTGCTGGATGAGTTGCGCGCGCAAGCCCTAGAGCTTCAGATTCTGGGCTCATACCCCTGCGCGGTACTCTAAGGTTGCACGTTGCTGTTGTTGGGTTTGGACTGATTGGAGGGTCGCTAGCAGCGGCACTCAAACGCGCTTGGCCGCAGGTTAGGATCAGCGGTTACGCGCGCAGTCAGGCCACTCGAAAGCAAGCCTTGGCCCTGGGTTTGGCCGATGCGATGCCAGATAGCCTGGCGGATGCCATCAATGGCGCTGACGTGATCTTTGTCTCAACGCCGGTAGCCTCATTTCCCGCCATCTTCGAAGAGTTGGCAGGGTGCATGCAGCCGCATCAAACGCTAACCGATGGGGGCAGTGTCAAAGCCAGCGTTGTCGAGGCAGCACGCAACGCATTTGGCCAGCTCCCGGCGCGCTTTGTACCGGGGCATCCGATAGCGGGCTCTGAAAATTCAGGCGTCACGGCAGCCGATGCGGATTTGTATCAAGGGCGCCAGGTGTTGCTGACCCCACTGCAGCAAACCGATTTGGCGGCGACGACCCAAGTCATGCAAATGTGGCAGGCGGCTGGCGCGCGGGTCGAGCTGATGGACGTCGATCGGCACGACCAGGTGTTGGCGGCGACCTCTCATCTGCCGCACCTGCTGGCATTTAGTCTGGTCGATACATTGGCCAAGGACGATCAGCACCGCGATATTTTTCGTTACGCAGCGGGCGGCTTTCGCGATTTTACAAGAATCGCCGCGTCAGACCCCGTGATGTGGCGCGATATCTTTTTAACGAACCGAGATGCCATGCTCACTCAGATCGACGCCTTTACCGAGGGTCTGGGTGCTCTGCGTGATGAGGTGGCCCGATCGGACGGAGCTGCCATGCAGTCTCGATTTGGTCGAGCCAAAGCCGCTCGGGACTTTTTTACCGATTTACAGGACATGCACGTGAGTCAGAACTGGACCATTTCTCCTCAATCCACTAACGAGCGGATGCAGGGCACCATACGGGTGCCGGGCGATAAATCGATGTCGCACCGCTCCATCATGCTGGGTGCATTAGCGCAGGGCACCACTCAAGTAAGCGGGTTTCTAGAGGGCGAAGATGCCTTAGCAACCCTGCAGTGCTTCCGGGATATGGGCGTTGAAATCGAGGGCCCGGTCGAGGGGCGTGTCACCATTCATGGTGTGGGCCTGCATGGACTCAAAGCCCCCAAGGGCAATCTGTGGATGGGTAACTCAGGCACGACTATTCGCCTGATGTCCGGATTATTGGCGGGGCAAGCCTTTGATACGGTGCTGGAGGGTGATCCGTCGTTGTCCAAACGCCCGATGCGGCGCGTGTCTGATCCCCTAGGTCAGATGGGGGCTGTGATTGAAACCGCGCCGGGTGGCACGCCTCCATTAAAGATCAAAGGTGGCCAAACGCTGAAGGGCTTCCATTACGACATGCCCATGGCCAGCGCGCAGGTGAAAAGCTCGATTCTGTTGGCGGGTTTGTATGCCCAGGGTCAGACCTCAGTCAGCGAGCCAGCTCCGACCCGCGACCATACTGAAAATATGCTGAATGGTTTTGGTTATTCGGTGACCCGCGAGGGAGCCACGGCTCAACTAACCGGCGGTGGATCGCTGACGGCGCGCACGATTGATGTGCCGGCGGACATCAGTTCGGCTGCGTTCTTTTTGGTGGCGGCCAGCATTACACCGGGTGCCGATCTGACGCTGACCCATGTGGGTGTTAACCCGACCCGGACCGGGATTATCGACATCCTGGAGTTGATGGGCGCGAACATCGAGCGTCTGAATCAGCGCGATGTCGGCGGCGAGCAAGTGGCGGATCTGCGTGTGCGTTACGCGCCGCTTAAGGGTATCCATATTCCCGAGCATCTGGTTCCGCTGGCGATTGACGAGCTGCCGGTCACCATGATTGCAGCCGCCTGTGCACAAGGGGACACCCTGATCACCGGTGCAGAAGAGCTACGCGTTAAAGAGTCAGACCGAATTCAATCCATGGTCGATGGGTTAAACGCGCTGGGTGTCGCGGCCGAGGCTCGTCCAGATGGTGCTCTGATTCCAGGTTCAGTTGCAGATCAGGTATTTACCAGCGGGCAGGTTGAAACCCATTACGACCATCGCATCGCGATGAGCTTTCTGATTGCTGGACTGCGTACCGGCGGCACTATCACGGTTCAGGGATGTGAGCATGTCGCCACCAGCTTCCCGAATTTCCGAGCATTGTGTCTATCACTAGGCATGCATATCGGAGATGCCGTTTGATCCCGGTGATTACGGTCGATGGGCCGTCTGGAGTCGGAAAGGGCACAGTCTGTGGCCATCTGTCACAGCGCTTGGGCTTTCATTTGCTGGATTCGGGCTCGCTGTATCGTCTGACCGGTTATGCGGTGCGCCAAGCCGATGTCGACTTTGACGATGCGCAGGCCTGTGCGGAACAGGCAGCCAGTCTGGATGCTCGTTTTGAAAATACCGGCGCCTTGCGGGTTTTCTTGAACGATCAGGATGTCACGCAGCAAATCCGCTCGGAGCAAGCCTCGCACGATGCGTCCGTCGTGGCGGCGATTCCACAGGTGCGTGATGCACTCATGGATTGGCAGCGCAACGCCAGTCGTATGCCCGGTTTAATCGCTGACGGCCGCGACATGGGGACGGCAGTGTTTCCGCAGGCCGGACTCAAGATCTATTTGGATGCCAGCGCCGAGCAGCGTGCCCAGCGCCGTTACCTTCAGTTGCGAGAGACGGACAAAACCGTTACCCTCGCCGCCATTTTACGGGATCTAGAATCCCGAGACCGTCGAGATTCTGAGCGCGAAGCATCACCGCTCAAACCAGCCGACGACGCCCGAGTGCTGGATACCAGCGCACTGGGTCAGGCCGAGATGTTGGCCTTGATCGATCAGTGGGTCGATCAGTACTTACAGAATTTGGGGTAATTGCCCTAGGTGGATACACAGTGCACCGTCAGTGTTGGACCTGCGTATTTTTAATTAACGGAACCGTGTAGCTGACAACGCGGGTAGTAGTGGGCATTCGCCCCAAGGTAGATAACTTCTATGAGCGAAAATTTCGCTGAGCTCTTTGAGCAATCTCTAAACGACCTGGACATGCGTCCCGGCTCAATCATCGACGCGATCGTCGTCGACATCGATTCTGAAATGGTCACAGTTAACGCTGGCCTGAAGTCTGAAGGCGCGATTCCGCGTGCTCAGTTCTTGGCTGACGACGGCACCATGAAGCTAGAAATCGGTGACATCGTTCAGGTTGCTCTGGACGCCGTTGAAGACGGTTTCGGTGCTACGCGCCTAAGCCGAGAAAAAGCTAAGCGTCACGAAGCATGGCAGATCCTGGCCAAGGCTCACGAAGCTGGCGAAATCATCCACGGTGTCATCAACGGTAAGGTCAAAGGCGGCTTTACTGTGGACGTACAGTCTATCCGTGCGTTCTTGCCTGGTTCATTGGTTGATACCCGTCCGGTTCGCGACGTGGCTCACCTAGAAGGCAAAGATCTAGAATTCAAAGTCATCAAGCTGGATCAGAAGCGCAACAACGTTGTTGTTTCTCGTCGTGCGGTACTGGAAGCTGAAAACAGCGTCGAGCGCGAAGAGTTGCTGAAGAACTTGGTTGAAGGCATGGCAGCGAAAGGCCTAGTCAAGAACCTGACCGACTACGGCGCGTTCGTAGACTTGGGCGGTGTTGACGGTCTGTTGCACATCACTGACATGGCGTGGAAGCGCATCAAGCATCCGTCAGAAATCGTTGCAGTTGGTGACGAGATCGACGTGAAGGTTCTGAAGTTTGACCGTGAGCGTAACCGTGTATCACTGGGTCTGAAGCAGCTAGGTGAAGATCCGTGGGTCAACATCAAAGGCCGTTACCCCGAGAACACTCGTGTTAGCGCCAAAGTCACCAACCTGACTGATTACGGCTGCTTCGCTGAAATCGAAGAAGGCGTTGAAGGCTTGATCCACGTTTCAGAAATGGATTGGACCAACAAGAACATCCATCCTTCAAAAGTTGTCAACTTGGGCGACGAAATCGAAGTGATGATCCTGGACATCGACGAAGAACGTCGTCGTATCTCGCTAGGTCTGAAGCAGTGCCAAGCCAACCCATGGGAGTCTTTCGCAGAGAAAGCGGCCAAGGGCGACAAAGTATCGGGTTCAATCAAGTCAATCACTGACTTCGGTGTGTTCATCGGTCTAGAAGGTGGCATCGACGGTCTGATTCATCTGTCTGACATCTCTTGGAACGAAACTGGCGAAGAAGCCGTACGTCGTTACAAGAAGGGTGAAGAAGTTGAAGCGATCATCCTATCTATCGATCCTGAGCGTGAGCGTATCAGCCTAGGCATCAAGCAGATGGAACAAGATCCGGTTCAGGACTTCATGATGGCTCACGAGAAAGGTGACATTGTCAAAGGCAGCATCGTTAGCGTCGACGCCCGTGGTGCTGAAGTTGAAGTTGCACCTCTGGTTAACGCCTACCTGCGCGTATCAGAAATCAGCCAGGACCGCATCGAAGATGCGAGCACTGTGTTGAAAGTGGGCCAGGAAATTGAAGGTCGCTTGACTAACGTCAACCGCAAAGACCGCACCATCGCGATCTCTATTAAGGCAATGGAGCTGGCTGACCAGCGCGAAGCCCTGAAGAGCGTTAATGAAGCGCCTGAAGCGACTGGCGACCTTGGCCCGACCACCATCGGTGCCCTGATCAAGCAGCAGATGTCTGACGACTAAGCTTTATTTTGATTGGCCGGTTAATTTGACCGGTTCTAAAAGGCTCTCGATTTTATCGAGGGCCTTTTTTTTGCCTCGAACCTAAGTGCCATTCGGCGTACTATTATGTGATGCGGTATTTGTTGGGTTTGTGGTGGTTAATGGCGGCGTCGGCATGGTCGATGGATCTGTGGTTGCCGGACCGTGACCTGCCATCACTACTGGCCCAAGAGCGCAATGCTCGATTGGCCCGCGAAGTCTCGGCACTATTTACCTTCCCAGTCTCTGATCAGCGTTACGACGCTCACGGTTTGCAGTCCGTCCTAGACGGATCCGGCTTGGCTCTGGTGGATCCACAAAACTATGAGGCATTGCTGGCCCATGGTTGGGTGGCGGTTGCTCGCTTTCCTCGTACGCCGGGTGTTCAGTTGGTGACCCAGCAGGGGGAAGATCCTGAGCAAGCCTTAGTCGTGGGTACGCCCGGCCAGCAGCGGGTAGAGCACTGGCTAGCACCGGCATTGGCGCCTCAAGCGCGTGAGTTAGTGACCTTTAACAATGCACAGGATTGCCTGCGGCGGTTGTTCTCTGGCATTGACGGCTGTTTGGTTAAAGTTGTGGAAGCCGAAGCCTATGCCGAGCAATTCGACGTAGCGCTGAATATCGCACCAGCACGGGCCTTTCGGCTACCTGGCGCCGTCTTGTTCCAAAAACCGCCGGTTTGGGATCCGCAAGCCTTCGTCGGGCTTGAGTTAGATGGGTCGGCCTTGGTGGCCTGGCACTCCTTCGATGAGGTCTACTACCGTCGAATGGTCGCGGCACTGCAGCGCATGAAAGACGAGTCAGATAGCCAGACATTGCTGGGTGAATCGTCGTATACTCCTGTTATCCAAGGAGAATCTGATGACGCGATCCGAACTGATTGAGCGCATTGCTCGACGCAATCCTGAACTTCCGGCCACTGACGTTGAGTTGGCGGTAAAGGGGATCATTGAGCGCATGTCGCGGGCATTGGCTCGGGGTCAGCGGGTAGAAGTACGCGGGTTCGGTAGTTTCTCTTTGGCCAAGCGTGCACCCAGAGTAGGGCGCAACCCTCGCACCGGCGAGGCGGTTGAGCTGGGCATCAAGCACGTCCCTCGCTTCAAGGCGGGGAAAGCCTTGCGCGATGCAGTGGACGAGTCTCGTAAAGGATAAAGCGCAATGCGGTTATTAAAGTCTTTGTTTTTGTTTTTAGTGGTGCTGCTGTCGGTTTTGGTCGGCATCACCCTGTTTCTGCATAACGATCAGGTGATTAGCGTCAATTTAGTCTGGCTACAAACCCCTGAGGCTGCGGTAGCGGTCTGGTTGATGGTGTTTTTCGCGGTGGGGCTGATTATTGGCGTTTCAGTATCCGTGGTGGCTTATCTGTGGATTCGGGGTCGCACTTGGGGCTTACGCCGCAAAGTGCGCAAGTTGGAAAGCCAAGTGGCTACTACCACGCTGCCGAGCCAATCATGAGTCAGTCACCGGTTATCGTTGCGCTTGACTTCGCAACCCCTGAAGCGGCTCTCGAGATGGCGGCTCGCTTGGATCCATCGTCCTGCAGGGTCAAGGTAGGCAAAGAGTTGTTCACCCGTGGCGGCCCGCGAATGGTCGAGGCACTTCGCCATCAGGGCTTTGATATTTTTCTTGATTTGAAATTCCACGACATTCCTAACACGGTCGCACGGGCATGCTCGGCGGCGGCGGATCTGGGTGTGTGGATGGTCAACGTCCATGCCAGTACTGGCCGTAGTGCGATGACTCACGCTGCCGATGCATTAGCACAGTTTGCAAACCGCCCCTTGTTGACGGCAGTCACGGTGCTAACCAGCTTTTCCCAAGCCGAGTTATCCGAAGTCTCACCCGGTGAAGTGTTGGCCGAGCGGGTATCGCGCTTGGCTGCCTTGACTCAAGACTGCGGCTTGGATGGAGTGGTTTGCTCGCCCCACGAGGCCGCAGATTTGCGCGCCCAGTGCGGTGGCGACTTTGCCTTAGTGACCCCGGGGGTTCGTCCTGCGGGCTCGGATGCGGGCGATCAAACCCGCATCATGACGCCGGCGGACGCGATCGCGTCCGGTTCAACCTATTTGGTGATTGGACGGCCGATTACTCAAGCCATGGATCCGATTGCTGTGCTGAATCAGATTAATTTGACACTGGGCGTCGCAACTACCTGACGCGTCCGCATGCTGGGCTATGCATCCTGAGTGTTCTTACTCAGGAGGCCCATGATGAAAACGCTTTTACTTGCATCCTTATTGTCCGGCGGTGTGTCCGCCGCCGTCGTCGATATCAATACGGCAACCGCAGACGATTTAGCGCGTAACCTGCTTGGGGTAGGTCCGGCCATTGCCGAGCGCATTGTCGAGTTCCGCTTGATCGAAGGGGGATTTCCAACGCCAGACAGTATTCAGCTGGTGCCAGGCATTGGTCACAAAACCTTCCTCAAGAACCAAGAGTTCATTCAGGTATCGCCCTTGGACGATGGTCCAGTCCTATCTAGTCCCGCCGACCAAGGTGCTCAGCCGTGAAGCAATTCACACTCGCTATGTCGATTGAGGAGAGACAGTCATGGCGAATATGTTGCTGGTGGGCGGTGCTGGGTTTACCGGGCGTCACATCCTGCAGGCATGGTTAACAAAGCCGGGTAATCGCGCAACAGTCCTAGACAAGGGTATCAGTGCGGCGGGCTTTGCGAATGTTCAGGAATGGGCCCAATCCGGTCGTGTTCAGGTCATTCAAGATGACTCTAGGGATCGGACTCGTCTGGACGATATCCTTCGGGGCGACAGTTTCGAGTCAATCATTCAGCTCTCTACGGGGCATCAACCTGGGCCTCCGGAATTAGCTCGCCGTGAAGCCTTAGACTCCATGGCTCGTGGCACCCAGTACTTGGTCGAGGCCATCGCGGATCATTGTCCGGACACGCCTATGTATCAGTTAGTGTCGACGGCGCCCTGGGGCGATGATCCATCGCGCACGGTGGATCATGGCGTGTCTGTTCGTCCGGCCAGTTTGATGGGGGTTGCCGAATCAATTGCCATGGAAGTGGGCTTGGGCCTCAGCCGTGAGTTGGGTGTCAAGAATCAAGTCTTTGTTGCGCCCTTGGCCTTTGGCCCGCATCAACTCGAAGGGCCGGTGGCTCAGTTTGTGGCATCGGTGTTAAGTGGCGATGGTGCGACTCAAGCTCACGCCAAGGCGGACTGGCGACTGATCTATGCCCCGGATCTGGGTCAGCGGGTGGTCGAGGCCATCGAGAATCCCATGGGCGGCTCGGTGCTGCGCCTGCCGGGCTTGCACGGCATGGGCTGGTCACAACTCAGCCAGACCTTGGCTCAACTACTGCAGCGCTTTAGCGCGGCGAATCCTGCGCTCAAGACTCGCTTCCCGCAGGCGAATTGGACGTGGCGTGTTGGCTTCGAAGTTGCTCGGCATCCTGGCTGGCCGGAACAGGTGCAGGGTGGGGCCGGTGCCATCGAATTTCCAGAGACGCCATGGCCCTCGGCACTGGCGGATACACTGCGGTGGTATTTAAGCCATCCAGAGGGCTGGCAGGGCAAAATTGCAACGAATCAAGAGCTTGAGCGTCGTTATGCACCTGCAATATAAAAAAGTCGTTGACGAGTGCATCGATAGACCCTAATATCCGCGCCGTTCCAACGGATCCGCTGTAGCTCAGTTGGTAGAGCAGAAGACTGTTAATCTTTTGGTCGCTGGTTCGAGTCCAGCCAGCGGAGCCAATTGGAATAAACGTTAAAACCCGACTTGTTCGGGTTTTTTTGTGCCTGTTGAAACCCCACCTTTCCTAAGCGAACACACAATAATGCTAAGGAAGTAACCAATGGATTTAGGCATCAAGGGGCGCAGTGCCCTGGTTTTGGGCGCCTCACAAGGGCTGGGGCAGGCGATTGCCAAAGCGCTGGCAGCCGAGGGCGTCCACGTGACGCTAGCCGCTCGAAGCACTGACAAATTGACTCAGACCGCTGACGAGTGCCGCGCAATGGGCGTCAACGCAGATGTGATCGAGCTGGATCTGAACAGCACAGAGTCGGTTTCGGCTTTAATTGGGCATCTCTCTACCAACCCAGTCGATATTTTACTGTCCAACTCGGGTGGGCCGCCTCCAGGCACGGTGCCCGGCGTCGATCCTGCTGCTTGGGGCACTCACTTTAATGCGATGGTGCTCAACCAGATTCAAATCATCGAAGCCGCCTTGCCGGGCATGCGTAAAAACGGCTGGGGGCGCGTCCTTGCGGTATCTAGTTCGGGGATTCAGATTCCGATTCCCCATCTTGCGATCTCAAACACCCTGCGCTCATCCTTGGCGGCTTACTGCAAGACCTTAGCGGGTCAGGTGGCCTGCGATGGCGTCACCGTCAACTTGCTGTTGCCCGGACGGGTAGACACCCCGCGTGTTCAGTCGATTGATGTCAACGCTGCCAGCAAGCAGGGCATCAGCGCCGATCAAGCGCGCGCCAACTCGATTGCAACGATTCCGGCGGGCCGTTACGGCCGCCCCGAAGAGTTCGGTGCCGTCGCCGCGTTTTATGCCAGTGACTTGGCCGGCTACTTGACTGGCAACCAGATTCGGATCGACGGAGGTTTGATTCGAGCCTTGTGAAACCCGGGTGCTTGTGGGTAGTCTTCAAGCGCTCAAACAAAAACAAAAAATAGGAAGTCCCATGAAACGTAGAATTCTTCTATCTGCAACGCTCGCCGCTGGCATGAGTGCCGGAATGGTTCAGCAAGCCATGGCTGAGTCGGATTACATCTTGGCTACGGCTTCAACCGGCGGTACCTACTACCCCGTGGGTGTTGCGATTAGCACCCTGACCAAGGTCAAACTGCAGCCCAAAGAAAAAATCGGCATGTCTGCGATTAACTCAGCCGGCTCGGGCGAGAACCTACGCCTGATTCGCGAGCGTGAAGCGGACTTTGCGATTCTGCAGGGCCTGTACGGCTATTATGGTTTTAACGGTGTCGGTCCGGTCGAAAAAGACGGCCCTCAAACGCACCTGCGTAGTGTCTCGATGCTGTGGCAGAACGTTGAGCACTTCATCGTCCAAAACCAGTACGCATCCACCGGCACTGTGTCTGATATCGCAGCGCTGGGTGATCAAGCCCTAGCCATGGGTCGTCAGAACTCGGGCACCATCGGTTCGAACACTGCCATCATGAACAACCTAGGGTTGGATCTGACCGACGGCGTTGAGCTGGTGTACGGAGGCTACGGCCCCTCAGCTGATGCATTGCAAAACGGCCAGGTCGCCGGCGTCGGCATTCCTGCCGGTATCCCGGTCGGCGCGATTACCAAGCTGATGGCATCAGCCGGTGACGACGTGACCTTGCTGGGTATGACACCAGAGCAGCAGGCCCAAGCCGATGGCGGCTTTAACCTGTGGACACCTTTCACCATTCCAGCGGGCACTTACCCCGGTCAGGATGCGGACGTGCAAACCATTGCGCAGCCTAACTTCCTGGGCACCCATGTGGATGTGAACGAAGAGGACGTCTACAAGATCACCAAGACGATCTACGAGAACTTGCCCTTCCTGAACAGCATCCACCCGGCGACTAAGGCCATGGCGCTCGAAAAAGCTATCGCCGGCTTGCCTGCGCCGCTGCACCCCGGAGCTGCGCGTTACTACCAAGAGCAGGGCCTAGAAATCCCCGCTCGTCTGATCGCCGACTAAATGGCAGACAGGGGGCCTTCGGGCTCCCTGTTTTAATATGACTGAATATTCTGAACGCGTTGTATCAACGCTTGAACATCGCCTGGCTTGGTGTCTGGGCTTAGGCCTTTCGGCTTTTCATATTTATTTGGCGTGGGATCCGATGCTGTCGGAGTTCGCCCGCAATGCCATGCACTTTGGCGGCTTTGTGTTACTGGCCTCACTGGTCAAGCCCACCGGCTTTGCTGGGGATCGCTGGCTACGTTTTTTTGACTACGGGCTGGCGCTGGGTGCGGTATGGGCCTGCTGGCACGTGGTGACGTCTGAGACCGCTATTTATGAGCGCGGCGTACGACTCGAATTTCTGGATTGGCTGGCGATTGGCTGGCTAATTTTTTGCGCGGTTGAGTATTCCCGGCGAGTCGCCGGCTGGATTGTTCCTGCGCTCATTCTTTTGGCGCTGTCCTATATCTCGTTTTGGGGCGCGCATATCCCTGGGGTGTTCCGCTTTGCTGGCTTGTCGCTGGAAACCTTGGCGTTTCGCTCGGTTTACGGCGATGACGGGCTATTTGGCACGATCGCTCGGATCTCATCGACCTATGTATTTGTGTTTATCGTTTTCGGATCGTTTTTGGTGCGCTCCGGTGCTGGCGAATTCGTAATTGATCTCAGCCGAGCGCTGGCGGGCCGGGTTCAAGGCGGCCCTGGGTTTGTTGCGGTACTGTCCTCAGGATTGACCGGTACGATCAGCGGCAGTGCGGTGGCTAACACAGCTTCGACCGGTGTGATCACTATCCCCATGATGAAGCGGGCGGGTTTTCCCGCGCCATTCGCTGGCGCCGTCGAGGCCAGTGCGTCCACCGGTGGCCAGTTGATGCCACCGATCATGGGGGCCGGTGCCTTTGTGATGGCCGCCTACACGCAAATCCCCTACGAGAGCATCGCCCTGGCAGCGGCGATTCCGGCGTTCTTGTACTTCGCCTCGGTGATCTTCTTTGTCCGAATCCAAGCGCGTAAATTAAACTTGCAGGGCATGGAAGGCGAGGGCTTGACCCTGAAACAGGCCTTCAAGCAGGGCGGCGCCAGCTTCATTATTCCCGTGGGCTTGTTGATTACTTTGCTGGCCAGCGGATTTACGCCGACCTATGCGGCGGTCTTTAGCATTCTGGCGATTATAGTATCCAGCCACCTCACCCTGCGTCCGATGGGCTTCTACGATGTGCTCGATGCCTTGGCGTTGGGTGCCAAGAACATGATCATGACCGCCGTTCTGCTGTGCTCAGTCGGACTGATTGTTAACGTCATTGCAACCGCCGGCATAGGCAACACGTTTAGCTTGATGATTTCTAACTGGTCGGATGGCTCGGTGATCATTGCGATCGGGCTGATCGCTATCGCATCCTTGGTATTGGGTATGGGACTGCCGGTCACGGCCGCCTACATTGTACTGGCTACGCTGAGTGCGCCAGCATTGGCGGGGATGATCGCAGATCAAGCTGCGCTGGTCGCACTGGCCGGTGAGCTGAGTGTCGATGTTATGCCGATCGTTCAATTAGCAATGCCGACCTGGACGCCGGGACTCGAATCCGCAGTGCTCGGACAGATGTGGGCTGACACAGCTCCCGAGTTAAAGAGCCTGATTCGTGACTCGGTGGTGAATGCCGATCAGCTGACCGCTGCGTTGCTGGCCGCCCACATGATCATCTTTTGGCTCAGCCAAGACTCGAACGTGACCCCGCCGGTCTGTCTGGCTGCCTTCACAGCAGCTGCGATTGCCAAATCACGTCCGATGTACACAGGTTTCGTCAGCTGGAAGTTGGCTAAGGGCCTCTACATCGTGCCGGTTTTGTTTGCCTATACGCCGTTGCTCAGCGGCGATGGGTGGTTGGCGCTCAGCACGGGGGCCACCGCATTGATTGGGATCTATCTGCTGGCCGGGTCCATGGAAGGGTGGTTAGAGCAGCCCTTGGGTATCAGTGGTCGTGTATTAGCCGGTTTAAGCGGGGTTGCGCTGATGTGGCCGGGGCTTAATCTGGCCTGGGGCGGCGCGGGCGTACTATTTATTGTCGGGCAACAGTTGCTGGCTACCCGTAGATCTGCCTTGTGATCTAGTTCGCATTATTCTCCACTGGGTCTATCGGTGGTGTGTGTTACGGCGCATCTTGTCCTTGCGGCTTTTCGCAAACGAGGTAATTAAGATGTTTAAAGATCACAACGACCACATTGACGGCCAGCAAATTACGCCCGCCGACGTCATGAACTGGTTCCCACGCTTGGAACACCGTGAGGCCTGTCGTTTGTTGTGGGAATGGAAATCCCGCTCTAACGGACGCAACGTCAGCGTGTCCCGCGGCGATCTGGAATCTTTAATGGACGACATTCAAGTCAGCTAGTCACTTGTTATCCATGGCGACACACCTCACTCTGTTGCCATGGAAAATAAATTCGAAGTTAGCAGCCCATTCGCACCCGCCGGCGATCAACCCACAGCGATTGCCGGCCTAGTCGAGGGGATCGAGATGGGCCTGGCCCACCAAACCCTCTTGGGCGTGACCGGTTCGGGTAAGACCTACACGATTGCCAAGGTAATCGAGGCGGTTCAGCGTCCCACCATCGTGATGGCGCACAACAAAACCCTGGCGGCCCAGCTGTATGGCGAGTTCAAAGACTTCTTCCCTAATAACTCGGTGGAATACTTCGTCAGCTACTACGACTACTACCAACCCGAAGCCTACGTGCCCAGCTCTGACACCTTTATTGAAAAGGACAGTCAGATTAACGAGCACATCGAGCAAATGCGTCTATCCGCCACCAAGGCCCTGCTAGAGCGCTCTGACACCATCATCGTTGCGACCGTCAGCTCAATTTATGGACTGGGCGACCCTGCGGCGTATCACCAAATGATTCTGCATATCTCGCGTGGCGAGACGATCGGACAGCGTGACATCCTGCGTCGTCTGGCCGAATTGCAATACACTCGCAATGACATGCAGCTGCAACGCGGCACCTATCGGGCGCGTGGCGATGTGATCGATATTTTTCCGGCTGAATCGGACGGTCAGGCGGTTCGGATCGAGTTGTTTGACGACGAAATCGAGCGTATTACGCTATTTGATCCGTTAACCGGTAGCACGATTCGGGAAATGCCCCGTTACACTGTCTACCCCAAAAGCCATTACGTCACGCCCAAGCAGCGGCTGGTCGACGCGATCGAAGAGATCAAAGTCGAGTTGGAGCATCGCGTTAAGGTGCTCGAGGACAACCATCAATTGCTCGAGGCCCAGCGGCTGAAGCAACGCACTCAATACGACTTAGAGATGATCAATGAGCTGGGCTACTGCCAGGGTATTGAGAACTACTCGCGTTACCTATCAGGCAAGAATCCCGGCGAGGCACCGCCGTGTTTGTTCGATTACTTACCGGCTGATGCGCTGCTGGTCATGGACGAGTCGCATGTGATGGTTCCGCAGGTGGGTGCCATGTACAAGGGTGACCGCTCGCGCAAGGAAACCTTGGTCGAGCATGGATTCCGCCTGCCCAGCGCAATGGATAACCGCCCACTGCGTTTTGATGAGTGGGAAGGCATCAAGCCGCAGTGCATCTTTGTCAGTGCAACACCGGCTAAATACGAGGCCGAGCACTCAGACAATACGGTTGAGCAAGTCGTACGCCCGACCGGCTTGGTGGATCCGATCTGCGAGGTTCGCCCGGCGGGAAATCAGGTCGACGAGGCCCTCAGCGAGATTGCCGCGCGGGTCGCGGTCAACGAGCGTGTCTTGATCACCGTGCTGACCAAACGAATGGCGGAAGATCTGACGGATTACTTGCACGAGCACGGGGTCAAGGTTCGCTACTTACATTCCGACATCGATACGGTCGAGCGAGTCGAGATTATCCGTGACCTGCGTCTGGGTGAATTTGATGTGCTGGTTGGGATCAACTTGCTGCGAGAAGGTTTGGATATGCCTGAGGTCAGCTTGGTGATGATCATGGACGCCGACAAAGAGGGCTTCCTACGATCGGACCGATCGCTGATTCAGACCATTGGTCGTGCTGCACGTCACCTCAATGGCAAGGCTATCCTGTTTGCGGATCGGATCACGGATTCCATGCGCCGCTCGCTGGACGAGACGGAGCGTCGCCGGAACAAACAGATTGCGTTTAACGAAGCCAACGGCATCGTTCCCCAGTCGGTTAACAAAAAGATCGACGACATCATGGAAGGGGCGCACATCCCCGGACGCAAAAAGAAGGGCGAGAAAAAGATCGCTAAAGAGGCGGAAAAGGTGGTCGAGCAGATCGATGCAGCCAGTCTTACACCGGCTCAGCTCTCGAAAACGCTGTCGCGTCTCGAAGACGAGATGTACCAGGCGGCCAAGGATTTGGACTTCGAAAAAGCGGCTGCGCTGCGTGATCAATTGCACACGCTACAACAAGCCGCTTTTATTGGAGTTTAGGGGTTTACAACTCGTGGTGACGTCACTAGTATGCGCGCCACGACACGGGTCCGTAGCTCAGTTGGTTAGAGCGCCACGTTGACATCGTGGAGGTCGGCAGTTCGAATCTGCCCGGACCCACCATTTATCCTGCCTGCGTCGTAGCCCTCTGTAACACCCCGTCACTGCAACGAATCAACGACCCAATACTGTTGCGTGTTTTCGCTAACAGATCCGTTAGCGTTCGCAGCTGGTTTCTATCAGCGCCAGCCATGGCGTGAATGTCCGATAAATCCTGTTGTAGCTCTAGGCATCGATCACGCATCTCGATGGCCATCTGATAGGCCTGCGATGCCTGTTGGTCTTCAAGTTCCAGTTGCCGGCTCAGGGTGCTGGCTAATTCGCTGTTGGTCGCGATTAGCCGCTGCAGAATAGGCTGGGCGCTACTGGCTAACTGTTTGCCACGACGAGCCAGTCGCAGGCTCTCATGACACACCGCGTAGTATCCGCGACCCTCGTCGCCCATTCGAGCCGACTCAAACAATGCATGCAGGCTGCTGACTTCGGTTTGCGCGGCGCTGCTGTGGATGTCAGCCATTAGATTCTGCACATTTTGAGCGGCGATAATGCTGAGTGACATGGATTCCCGGAGCGTGATCAGGTGCAGGCGCAACGAGTGGTTAGGGTCCAGCGCCAGCTCGTCATTGGCGACCCGCGGTAGCGGATCAATCAATGCAAAGCGATCGAACTCTTTTTGTTGTAGCTGCAAACGGCCCCGTTGGATATTTGGATCAAACGTCGGCTGACACAGTCGCCAGCAGGCCCACAGAGCAGGCAGCAAGATCATGGCAATCAACAAGAGGGGGGCGGCCAGTGCGGCACCGATACCCGTCAATAGGGCGGAGAGGATCAGGAGTAATGTCATGCCGCGACACTAGGGCAGTGTCGCGGCATGCGCCTTGTCCGTTGGTGGTCCTTGGACTATTGAACTCTGGGAAGTGAGAAGTAGATCGTGGTTCCAACGTCGACTTCAGACTCGACCTCGATGGTTCCGCCGGCTGCATCGATGATTTTCTTGACGATGGTCATCCCTAGGCCGGTTGAGCGTCCGAATGCGTCGTGGGCGTTTAAATGACGGAAGGGAGTGAATATTTCGCTAATCTGATCCGGTCGAATACCGATGCCATTGTCGCGGATCGCGAAGGCTTGGCGTTCCTCATCAAAGAATAGCTCGACAATAGGGATTTCAGAGCGGTTGTATTTCAAGCTATTCACGACCATGTTGCGCAACAATTCGCGCAGGTTGGCCGAATCCATGTGCACCTCGCCTAGATCCGATTGCATGGTGCACTGGGCGTTCTTTTCGTCCAGTGTGAATTGCAATGACTCTTTGACCTCTAGGCACACGTCCGCGAATGAGGCGGTCTTGCCAGCGTTTTCAATCTTGCTCATCCGAGACATGCGCAACAAATCGCTGATCATGTCTGACAGGTTTTGAGCCAAGGCCACCATGCGGTCGATGTATTGATTGGCGGTCTCGTCTAGGTCTGGGCCGTAGTCCTCTTTCATGAACTGGGCGTAATTGGCGATACCGCGTAGCGGCTCTTTGAGGTCATGCGAGGCAATATGCGCAAAATCGTCCAGTTCACGATTCGAGCGTTCCAGCTCGTCCTTTAGCGATTCAATCTTGCGCAGCTGCTCGATGGTATCGGTAATGTCCTGGTCGATGCCCACGATCCGGGCTTGGGTGGCCGTAAACAGTGCATTGGCCTGCGACCGAATCCAGCGGATCGAACCATCATCTAGCACCACTCTGAAGGTGATCTCGACCGCGCGATCAGCCAACAAGGCCTGGTCAATAAAGCTGGCGCGGGATTCGATGTCGTCTGGGTGAACCGGATTAATCAGATTTTCGAGCGGATATTGGCCGGTCGGTTGGGTGACCCCGTACAACTCGGCCAGGCGCCCGTCCATGTAAACCTCACCCTCGGCGGTGTCGTAAACCCAGATGCCCATGTTGCCAGCCTCGAGTGCCAGCGCGGTACGCTGATCAGATTGGCTCAGGTCAACCAAGGTTTCTTGGATTTGGCTGGCCATCTCATCAAATGCGCGGCCCAGCTGGCTGATCTCGTCGCTGCCGGTCAGCTCGTTGCGTGTCGACAGATCTCCTTGGATCATGCGTTTGGTGTTTTGGTTGAGTACGTCAATACGAGCGCTGATCGAGCGGCCCATCCAATAGGCCAGTGCTGCCAGCACCAATAGCGTGACGATGACTAGGCCTAGGCCAATCTTAAAAACGTCTTGAATGGCATTGGAGCTACGGGTTAAGTCAAATTGGACATGCAGGTTTGCGCGGGGACGCTCGGCTACCTCAATCACCAGTGAACGCCAACCCTCGCCTTCTAGATTGGCAGGCTTGCCTAACGATCGTGGATCGGGCGAGGACACCACGACGCCGCTCATGTCACTGATCAGGGCTGATTCAATGTCAGGTGATTCAAGCAAGGACAGCAGTTGCTCGTCCAGGGACGCTAAATCCTGCGCCAGCAAGTAGGATCGTACCGATTCAGACAGAATTCGGAGGTTGGCGGTGTAGCGCAGCTCATTGAGTTGGGATAGTTTGCTGGTCGTTGTGTTTTGAACGGCAAAGATGGTCGCCAACAGCAGCAGGGCTGTGGGAACAAAGACTGTGACTGCAATGACATGCTTTAAACGCAACGCGTATACCTCGAGACTATACAGGCACAGTAGCAGATGCCTGCCGTGTGTGCGTAGCCAGATGACACTCGCTGTCGGCTCAGGTGTCGGGTAAGATAATACCTGCGGAGAGCCGGCGTAGGGCTCCCGAACCTCTGGAGACTCAAACTTGATCACAATTTCACTACCTGATGGCAGTCAACGACAGTTCGACGGCCCCGTAACGCTAATGGATGTCGCTCAAGACATCGGCCCTGGATTGGCAAAAGCCACCGTCTGCGGCCGTGTTGATGGCGTGCTAATGGATGCCTGCGAGCTGATAGAGTCGGACGCGAGTGTCGAGCTAATTACCGGCCGCGACGAAGAGGGCTTAGAAGTCATCCGTCATAGTTTTGCCCATTTGATCGGACATGCCGCTAAGCAGTTGTTTCCTGGCATCAAAATGGCGATCGGTCCGGTGATCGATTACGGCTTTTATTATGACGTCGATTTCGAGCGTGCTTTGACGCCTGATGACCTGGCTGCGTTAGAAAAGCGCATTAAAGAGCTGGTCAAGAAAGATTATCCCGTGGTCAAAGAATGGGTCAGCCGAGAAAAGGCGTTGGCTACCTTTGCCGAGCGCGGTGAGGTCTACAAGCAAGAGATCATCCAGAACGATATTCCGGACGATGGAAGCCCGATCGCGCTGTACCACCATGAAGAATACACTGACATGTGTCGTGGCCCCCATGTGCCCAATACCCGGGTGTTGCGTTACTTCAAACTGACCAACATTACCGGTGCCTACTGGCGGGGTGATGCGAACAATCCCCAGCTGCAGCGGATTTACGGGATTGCCTTTAACTCAAAAGACGATCTAAAGGCCCATCAAAAGTTTTTGGAAGAGGCCAAAAAGCGCGACCACCGCGAATTGGCCAAGCGCATGGATTTGTTCCATCTGCAGGAAGAAGCGCCGGGTATGGTGTTTTGGCATCCAGCCGGCTGGACGGTCTATCAGGTACTAGAGCAGTACGTGCGGGAATATCAAAAGGGCGAGGGGTACGACGAGATCCGTACTCCCCTAATGATGGATCAAGAGTTTTGGAAGCGCACTGGCCACTGGGATAATTACTCAGACGCCATGTTCACGACCCACAGCGAAAAGCGCGACTACGCGATCAAGCCGATGAACTGCCCTGCGCATTGTCAGGTCTTTGATCAGGGTGTGAAGTCCTACCGCGATCTGCCCATTCGTTTCGCAGAATTCGGTTGCTGCCATCGCAACGAGCCCAGCGGGTCGCTGCACGGTCTGATGCGAGTGCGTAACTTTACTCAGGACGACGGTCACATCTTCTGCACGCCTGAACAGGTGGGCGAGGAAGTACGCCGGTTCAACACCATGCTGTACCGCATGTACAAGGACTTGGGCTTTGATGAGGTGATCGTGCGCATGTCGACGCGTCCCGCTAAGCGTGTGGGCGATGACGAGACGTGGGACCGGGCCGAGCAGACGCTGGCCGATGCGCTGAACGAACTGGGCTTGGATTGGAAAGAGTTGCCCGGTGAGGGTGCCTTCTATGGACCCAAGATTGAGTACAGCCTAAAGGACTGTCTGGGTCGGGTTTGGCAGTGTGGCACCATGCAGGTTGACTTCTTTATGCCCGAGCGATTGGACATCAGTTATGTCGGCGAAGACGGTGCTCGTCACCGTCCCGTGATGCTGCACCGAGCCGTTTTGGGTAGCTTTGAGCGGTTCATCGGAATCCTTCTAGAGAACCACGCAGGCGAATTACCTTTGTGGTTGGCGCCAACTCAGGCAGTATTGTTAAATATCACGGATTCACAGGCTGATTACATCGAGAAACTGGGTGCCGAGTTGGCACTTGATGGGTTCCGTGTACAAGCCGACTTGAGGAATGAGAAGGTCGGATATAAAATCCGCCAACACACCCTCGCCAAAGTGCCTTATCTCTTGGTCGCAGGTGATAAGGAAATGTCCGCCAACCAGATCGCAGTCCGCACCCGAGCAGGTGAGGATCTTGGAGTCATGGATGTCAGTGAGTTGAAATCACTGTTGGCAGGCGAAGTGGCCCTGTTGGGTCGTAAACCGGAGTAGTAGAGCAATCAGACGCGGAAATATGCGCGGCGCCCCAGCGGCACCACGCCACATGATAAACGAAGCCATCCGTTCACCGCAGGTCCGTCTTATCGGCCCTAATGGAGACCAGATCGGTGTAGTAGCCACACGTGACGCTATCGTAGCGGCCAAAGAAAACGACCTTGACCTGGTGATGATCTCGGAAAACGCAGATCCGCCGGTGGCCAAGATCATGGACTACGGCCAAAAGCTCTACGAAGATAAAAAAGCGAAGAATGAGGCCAAAAAGAAACAGGTCCAGACCAAGCTTAAAGAAATTAAGTTCCGTCCCGGCACGGACGACGGCGATTACAAGATCAAGGTCAAACACATGACCGAGTTTTTGGATCGTGGTGACAAGGTTAAAGTCACCATCCGTTTCCGTGGTCGCGAGATGGCACACCAGGATTTGGGCGTGAAGTTGCTCAACCGGGTGGAAGAAGAATTGGCAGAGATTGCCAATGTAGAAAGCCGTCCGATGCTCGAAGGGCGTCAGATGGTGATGGTTTTCGCGCCTAAATCGCGAAAAGGTAAGTCCTAACGGACTCGGCTCAATGCAGTAGGGCCCCCCGGTCCTGCTCATTGCAATCCTGAAGAGGGAATAAAATGCCTAAAATTAAGACAAACTCGGGGGCTCTGAAGCGGTTTAAAAAAACCGGTAAGGGCTGGAAACACCGCGCGGCTAACCGTAGCCACATCCTGACTAAAAAATCGACGAAGCGTAAGCGTAACTTGCGCGGAATGGATCAGGTCAAACCCTGTGATGCGCAACTGCTACCACGCATGTTGCCTTACACTAAGTAAGCGGGAGATATAGGATATGGCACGTGTAAAACGGGGCGTACAAGCCCGCCGTCGTCACAAAAAAATTCTGAAGCAAGCCAAAGGTTATTACGGAGCACGTTCACGCGTCTTTCGCGTAGCCAAGCAGGCAGTCATCAAAGCGGGTCAGTACGCTTACCGTGACCGCCGTACGCGCAAGCGTCAGTTCCGTCGTCTGTGGATTGCGCGTATTAACGCTGCGGCTCGCATCAACGGTCTGAGCTACAGCCGCTTCATGAACGGCCTCAAGCGCGCAGAGATCATCCTGGATCGTAAGATCTTGGCTGACCTAGCTGTACGTGAGCAGGCTGCTTTTGCGGCTATCGCGGAAAAAGCCAAGCAAGCACTGGCGGCTTAATTGCCTCTAGCTTGATGGGAAAAAGCTCGGCACCTGTGCCGGGCTTTTTTTCCTTCTAACCCCCACAAATCGAGTTTTTCATGCAAGTTGAACAGATTTCTAACCAAGCACTGGATGCCGTCGAGGCCGCTGATTCTATCGAGGCGCTTGAAGCCCTCCGGGTTCAGTATTTGGGTAAAAAAGGCGAGCTGACTTCTCAGCTTAAAGCGCTGGGCCAGATGGAGCCTGAGCAACGCAAAGAAGCCGGAGCTTTGGTCAACAAAGCCAAGCAAAAGGTGGAGTCGGCGATTGCCGAACGTCAAAGCATTTTAAAAACGGCCGCTTTGCAGGCCCGTCTGCAGGCCGAGTCGATTGATGTCTCGTTGCCCGGTCGTAATCGCCAAGCGGGCAGTGCCCACCCGGTCTCAAAAACCATGGAGCGGATGCAGCAATTCTTCGCATCAGTGGGTTATTCGGTGGCTGAAGGCCCCGAGATCGAGGACGACTGGCACAACTTCGAAGCCTTAAACATCCCATCGCATCATCCAGCGCGTGCCATGCATGACACCTTCTACTTCCCTGACGGACAGCTGCTACGCACGCACACGTCGCCTGTGCAGATCCGTGCCATGTTGGAGCAAGGTGCGCCGATTCGTGTCATCGCGCCGGGTCGTGTCTATCGCTGTGACTACGATGTGACTCACAGCCCCATGTTCCACCAGGTCGAGGGTCTGGTCGTCGACAAGGGCATCAGCATGGCGGATCTAAAGGGCACCGTGACCGAGTTTTTGCGAGTGTTCTTTGAGAAAGATCTGCAGGTGCGTTTCCGTGCCAGCTACTTCCCCTTTACCGAGCCTAGTGCCGAGGTCGACATGGAATGTGTCATCTGTGGTGGCGAGGGTTGCCGGGTGTGTTCAGGTACCGGCTGGTTGGAAGTCATGGGTTGCGGCATGGTCCACCCCGAGGTGTTCCGCCACGCCGGTGTCGACACCGAGCAGTACAGCGGTTTTGCCTTTGGCATGGGCGTTGAGCGTTTGGCGATGTTGCGTTACGGCGTTAACGATCTGCGGTTGTTCTTCGAGAACGATCTGCGATTCCTCAAACAATTCAGCGCCTAAGGAGCCCACATGCTAGTAAGTGAACAGTGGTTGCGTACTTGGGTTAATCCCAGTCAGACAACCGATGAAATCGTATCTCTGGTGACCTTCGCGGGCCTGGAAGTTGACGGCGTAACATCGCCAGCCAAAGCGTTCGATGACGTCGTGGTGGCCCGCATCGAGGCGGTTGAACAGCATCCCGATGCAGACAAGCTTCGGGTTTGTACGGTCAGTGATGGCACCGATACCCATCAAGTGGTCTGTGGTGCGGCCAACGCCCGTCAGGGGCTTGTGGCTCCGTTGGCGCGGGTGGGAGCAACCCTCGAAGCCGGCTTTAAGATTAAAAAAGCCAAGTTGCGTGGCGTTGAGTCTTTCGGAATGTTGTGTGGCGCAGACGAGCTAGGTCTGTCTGACGAGCGCGACGGGTTAATGGAGTTGCCTGCGGATGCGCCGCTAGGCACTAATTTGCGCGAGTATTTGTCGCTGAATGACGCGATTATCGAGATCGATTTGACCCCGAACCGCGGTGATTGCTTTGGTCTGCGCGGTATCGCTCGCGAAGTTGGCGTGTTGACCCGTACCCAGGTGACAGAGCCTGCGATCGAGTCGGTCGCGGCCAGCATTGCAGACGAGTTGCCTGTCGAGCTGATCGACTCTGCCGGTTGTCCTCGTTATCTAGGCCGTGTCATTCAGGGTGTTGATCTCAGTCAGCCCAGCCCGGCGTGGCTGGTTGAGCGCCTG
This sequence comes from Litorivicinus sp., assembly GCA_965656605.1. Classification (GTDB taxonomy): domain Bacteria; phylum Pseudomonadota; class Gammaproteobacteria; order Pseudomonadales; family Litorivicinaceae; genus Litorivicinus. The sequence goes on from CBFHLC010000003.1 coordinate 86,887, forward strand.
CGCCGTGCTGGCGTGCGTTCAATCGATCCGGCGGTGGATGTCACCAACTACGTGATGCTAGAGCTGGGCCAGCCTATGCACGCCTTTGACAAGGCTCAGATCGACGGAGGCATTCAGGTGCGCCGTGGCGGAGCCGGTGAAGTACTCACCTTGTTAGATGGCAAAGAAGTGACTTTAGACGAAGACGTGTTGGTCATCGCGGATCACAGCAAGCCATTGGCGTTGGCAGGCATTATGGGTGGTGAACACTCAGGTGTTGCAGACAGCACGCAGGATTTGTTCCTGGAAGTGGCGTGGTTCAATCCTCTGACTATTGCCGGCCGGGCGCGTCGCTTTGGTCTGCACACCGATGCGTCGCATCGTTACGAGCGGGGCGTAGACTCGCAATTGCAAGCCGCGGCAATGGAGCGCGCAACGCAGCTGTTGTTGGATATTGTTGGCGGTACCGCAGGCCCTGTGACTGTTGCCGAGTCTGCCGCCGATTTGCCAGCACCGCGCACGGTCGAGTTGCGTGTGGATCGCCTGCAAGCGCAATTGGATCTGGAAATGCCCTCGGATCAGGTCACCGACATTCTGGATCGCCTGGGTCTGGCGCCGCAGTTTGACGGTACGACGTGGGTTTGTACCGCTCCTAGTTGGCGTCACGACATCTCGATCGAGCAGGACTTGGTCGAGGAAATCGCTCGGGTCTATGGCTACGACAACCTGCCCTCAAAGATGCCGGCTGCCACCAATGGCATGCCTCGTCTGGCAGAATCGATCCGCGACAAGAACCGCCTGCGCAGCCAGCTAGTCGATCTGGGTTTGAACGAAGTCATCACCTACAGCTTTGTTAACCCCGACTTGCACAACCGTTTCCATGGCACCGAAAACGTCATGGACTTGGCTAACCCGATCACGGCTGATTTGGTGCGAATGCGCCAGTCGATGGCGCCGGGTTTAACGCAGGCCGCGAGCTACAACCTGAATCGCCAGCATAAGGGCGTGGCTATCTTCGAAGTCGGTCAGTGCTTTGTCGCAGTCGACGGCGAGCTGACCCAGAACGATCGTATCGGTGTGTTGCTGTCAGGCGATGTCGCTCAGTGGGACTGGCAGCAGCCGGTTCGCGCCAATGATTTCTACGATCTTAAAGGCGTGGTAGAGGGTCTGTTGGCCGAGGTGGCACAGCCAGTGACTTACACAGCGTGTGAACGTCAGGGTATGCATCCAGGCCAAACGGCCGAGGTGTGGGTCGGCGATCGCTTGATCGGCGTGATGGGAGCATTGCACCCCGAAACGGCAGAAGCGTTAGATCTGCCGCTGAACACCTTTGTTGCCGATCTAGAGTTGGCGGCGGTGGTGACGGGGCAGGTGGCTAGCTTCAAGCCGTTGTCCAAATTCCCAGCCAGCGGTCGGGACTTGGCGTTATTGGTTAAGGATCAAAACTGGTCAGACATCCAAGCCTGCATTGCCAAGGCAGCCGGTAACAAACTGGATCGTGTGGTGTTGTTTGATGTTTACCGCGGCAAGGGTCTACCTGAAGGTCATGCCAGTCTGGCAGTCAATCTGTCCTGGCGCGACCAGGAAGGCACCATTGAAGACGCCGAAATCAACGCTGCGGTCGAGCAAGTGTTGGCGTCGCTAGACAGTCAATTAGGCGTAACACTGCGCTAATCAATACGCGCAGTTAGGCTCTACTGGGTCTAGCTGTGCCCACTAACTCGTTTAATTGCTTGAGTTTTTTCCGTTTCAGTACCATAGTGCTGTGACAACGGAGGGGATAGTACGTGTCTGCGCTGAGCAAGGCTGAATTGGCGGATTTCATTAGCGAAGTCATCGGACTGAGCAAACGTGAAGCCAAGGATTTAGTCGAAGAGTTTTTCGAGGAAATCAGCACCGCTTTAATTAACGGTACAGACGTGCGCCTGTCAGGTTTTGGTAATTTTACCACCCGCGACAAGGCCCCTCGACCCGGTCGAAACCCCAAGACCGGTGAAGAAATTCCGATTACCGCCCGACGGGTGGTGTCATTCAGGGCCGGTCAGAAGTTGCGCCACCGCGTGGATGCCGTCATTGATGGCAGCGACTATGAAACCGACTGGATGAGTGCAGACGACCATGACGATGACTGATCCAAATAGCGACGACGATCAGATGGATCTGATTGGGTCGGGCGAGTTACCCGTTCCACACATCCCTGACATCATTCCGGCCGAGGCAGA
>CBFHLC010000004.1:0-86519 GCA_965656605.1 Litorivicinus sp.
CGGCACCACGCGTATTGATGTGCAGCAGGGGGATTTGTTGCTGCTGGGTTCGGAGACTACCGTGCGCGATGCGACCTACGAGGGTGAGTGGTTGTTTGAGCAAAAAGCAGCTGGTGGTCTAGAGATCGAAAATCCAAACCTGGGCGGGTTGGCAGTTCGTCAGGTGCTGAGTGATCTTGGGGTTCGCTTTGATTTCACCGAGCCCACCCATGAGTCATTCTTGGATGATCGGCATGCGGCGATGGGCTATCTGAGTGCTGGTGAAAACGGCAAGCAGGCGCAAACGCTGTCGTTATGGCGAGCCGTCACCCCTGGCCAGTACCGGCTGCCCGGCGCGCATGTCGAAAATATGCTGAATCCCAGCCTCAATGCAGCCACAGACGAGAGAGTGATTCATGTGCAAGCTCGCTAGATCACTCAAAGCCTATTGGGGGGTGTGGTTGGCGGCCTCAACTCTGGTGATAGGTGGAGCGGGGCATTTATTGGTCAGCGTTGCGGCCTTGCCGATGGATGCCCTAAAGCAGCAAAGCTTGGTGCTAGCCGACTCGTCAGGGCAGTGGATGCACGTGCGAGTCACCGATGGTCATTATCGATTGCAACCGCAGGCCCCAGTCAGTGCGAACTATGTGAATCTGTTACTGGCCTATGAGGATCGTCGCTTTCGCGAACACGGTGGGATCGATTTGGCCGCCATTGCGCGGGCTGGAATTAACAACCTGACACATGGGCAGGTGGTGTCGGGGGCCTCTACGATTTCCATGCAAGTCAGTCGGCTACTGCGCCCTCATCAGCGCAGCTTTTGGGGCAAACTCCATCAGGCACTGGGCGCGTTATGGCTAGAGCGGCACTATTCCAAGGCCCAGATCCTGCAGATGTACTTCACCCTGGCGCCGTTTGGCGGCAACGTTCAGGGTGCTGAAATGGCCAGCCGTTGGTGGTTCAACAAGCCGCCGCAGTCCCTGTCATTGGCCGAGTCCGCGTTGTTGGTGGCGCTGCCGCAGCGACCGGCCAAGCATCGGCCGGATCGCTATCCGGTGTTGGCCCGCAAGGCGCGCGATCGGGTTCTGCGCAAAGGCTTTGAAAGTGGTTTGTTAACCCAGCAACAGTACTTTGATGCGACCCACAGCCCGCTACCCAGGCAGGTTCAACCCTTTGTTCAGCTGAATCATCATCTAGCCGACCAGGCCGAGACGCAGGGACTGCGCGGGGTGCAAAGGGTATCGATACAGCTGCCACTGCAGCGCGAACTGGTGGCACTGGCCGCTCGCTGGCCACTGCAAGCGCAGCAGAATCTAGCCTTGGTAGTGCTCGATCCTAAAGGGCGTTTGCTGGCGCACGTAGGCTCGCAGGATTATTTCGACGCACAGCGTAAAGGAGCGGTGGATTTCTCACGGGCTATTCGCTCACCGGGCTCAACGCTGAAACCATTGATTTATGCCCAGGCAGAAACGGCGGGGGTATTGCGCTATGAAGAAGTGTATCTGGACCAGGTGACTGATTTTGGCGACTACACCCCGGATAACTTTGATAAGGCTGATCAGGGACGTCAGAGCTTTGGGGACGCATTAACGCGCTCGCACAACCGTGCGGCTGTCGAGGCGCTGCGCCGGTTAGGGGTGCTTCGTTTTTCCGCGGCGCTGGCCAATGTTGGAGTAGAGCTCGAAGGACAGTTGGGCCTACCCGCGGCCGTAGGCGGGGTTGGGATTAGCCTGCAGCATATTGCCGCGGCCTATACGGCGTTTACCCACCAGGGTAAAAGCAGTTCGGCCAGTTGGATGCAGCTCCAGCAGTCGAGCCCACGTACTTTAATCAGCCCGTCTGCCGCAAAAAGAACCAGTTATTTGCTGCGTCGTGCGGCGTTGCCTGGAAATGTGGCCCGAACACGGACACTGAATAACTTTGCGCTAAAAACGGGCACCGGACCGCGCGGCAGTGACACGTTAAGCCTCTTATACACTCAGGATTATGTTGTTGGCGTGTGGATCGGGTCGCCGGATAATCAGAGCATTCCGGATGCAAGTGGTTTGAGTACGGCTGCCCCCTTGGCACTAGCTGCCAAGGATTTGCTAGCGTCCAGCCCAGCGCCGCAGTCACTGGCGGTGGGTCCGGAAATTAATCCGCCTCGTTTGAGTGATCCCGCGATGCGTTTGGCCTTTCCATCGGATGGGGCTGAATTGGCCTTTCCACCCGGCGCACGAGCCATCCGGCCTCGTTTAAATGGCGGCCAATATCCGGTCACGGTGCTGTTAAATGGACAGCACAGACAACACCTAAGCGGACCCTCGGATTTGATTCGGTTCCCCTCGGCCGGCTTTTGGAGCATGGGATTGCAGGATGCCCAGGCTCGCATGGCTCACGCACAGGTGCGGGTATGGTGATTGGACGAGATGCCCACTCAGAAACGCCTAGCAAGCTTGTACACTTCCGGCCTCGCGCTCACCGTCATCAAGGATCCCTGTGATTAAACAGAAAACTGTTTGGATGCTGACCGTCGTGATGTGCTTGGTAGGTGGCGCGACGGCCTACGGTTTATGGAGTCTTGGGCGGTATAACGCGGATACCGTTGTGGCGCTGTCCCATCAGGTCGTGATGCCTGGCCTGACGGATTCGATCTCGATTCTGGTGGTGGCCGACATTCACCTGAACGATCCCGAGGTGGATGCAGATCGAATGCGAAGCCTGTTCAAAGCGGTGGAGTCACTGCCCACCCCAGACGCGGTGTTCTTTTCAGGGGACTACAACGGACGCGGGTCGCTACGGAATCCCGAGTACGCCGCGCATGCTCAGCAGGTACTGCAGCGCCTGGCCAGTCTGGCGCCGGCCTACGGGGTACTGGGCAATCACGACCAGTATCACGCCAAAGAATGGAATGCATTGCTGCGCAAGGTGGGAATTGCGCAGATCGAGCATCAAACGCAGTCGATCCAAATCGGTTCGCAACGGGTTTGTCTGCGAGGATTGGGGGATGCCTTTACGGATCACTACCGACCCATTCCATTTCCAGACGATTGCGTGGGCGTAAAAGTCACACTGACTCACGATCCACTGGCGATCCAGCAGGACTCCGAGCCGGGTTTGTATTTTGCCGGTCACACGCACTGCGGCCAGCTACGATTGCCGTTCATACCCACCTTTTGGGTTCCAACGGCGGCCTCGGACAATTACTGGTGTGGAGCAGGGCGCGATGAAGACAAACACTGGTGGGTCAGCAGTGGATTGGGTACATCGGTGGTTCCGTTGCGTTTGGGCACCCGTGCGGTGCTTGACTGGTTTGCTGTGTCGCCTGACTAGTCGAGCGTTCAGCTCAATCCGCCAATAGGCATCAAATTAATACGGAGTTTCGTCCTCAGGGATCACGATACGTTTTGCTTGGTCGGGATAATCGCCGGTGGGTATCAGTCTGGTGGACTACGAACGTTTGTGTAGATGCAAAGGCCGGACATAGCTCTTAGGATAGTCGCAATGGTAAGCGCATGAAGCGCCAGTCGACTCATGATGAGACGAACCACTTACCTAAGGATGGTAGGAGGTAGAGATGGCCGAAGTATTTAATAACGCGAATCGTTACACAATCGATTTCCCCGAATGCCAAATTCGGCTGTTCGATGGCAAGGCCTATTGGTGGCCGGCCAATGCTGAATTAGCTGACGTGTCAGTGCTGCAGGGTGACGCCAGCGGATTACTGCGTCGCAGTGACGTAGCCAACTGGATGGTCGAGCGTGGCGCGGCCACTCGTCTTGCAACGCAGGTGATGTTGATGCTGCGCACCCTTGATCAATGCACACGAGTGGGCTTGGAGCCGGGAATGATTCAAGAGCAAATCAACGATCTAATGTTCCCATCCCACGTGCAGATCTCAGACTCAGAGGCAGGTCACGTAACCATCAAGGTCGAGCACTACACCGCAAGACGCAGTGCAGTGAATTATTAATGCGACTGATATTGAAGGGGGGCTGAATGGAACTCCCTAGGGTCTATTGGATTACGCTTGAGCACAAAGACTTTTCGTTGCGCCTTTATCCTAAGCGCGTTCAGCTCTGTCCGACTAAAACCGGCCGCTTTCGGGTGTCAGCCGGCCTACAGCTGTGTACGCCCCGTGAATTTTTGACCTCCGGCCTGTCGCACGAATGGCTGCGCTCGCATGGGGTCAGCCCTGAGGCAGCGCAAGAGGCCATCGTCATTCCAGATCTGATTTATCGTGGCGTTCGATCGCGAGCCGATTTAGATATGATTCAACTTGAAGCGATCCACCTGACCGGCCAAAAGGATCTACAGTTTGTGGCGGTGGGTGATCACGGTGTGGTGGCTAGCCTGCGGCCAATGACGGAATCGGCCGAAGAGCGTGCGCAGTTGGATTTTGGGCGTCGGTTACAACGATTCTAGCACCCGATCCAACCAATCCCGCACCACCTGATGCGGCAGTTGATGCTCGGCCTGCGGCACCAGCTCGAAATCAGCCCGTACCACAGATGCAAGCCGCTGCAAGCCATCGGTGGGCACCTGCCAATCCAACTCGCCACTCAGGATCGACACGCGGCCGGTCGGGCAGGGGAAACTGCCTGAATCAATCGCTTGGGCCAACGACTTAGCTCCGGGTGGACGGAACGAATTAAATCCGCTGCGCACACTTCGAAAAACTGGGCTGATCAGTAAAAGCCGGCCGGGATAGGCGGGTAGGTCTGCCAATGCGGATAGGCATAAATGCGCGCCGTAGGAATGAGCCACGATTAAACCGGAGTCATGGAAATGCTCGGACACAATGGCACCGCGAACCTGCTGGATCTGATCTGAAAACGGCTGCTGTTCGAACGTAGGCGTGATTTCCTGTCCGGATAAGGCGTAACCGCGCCGAGTGATTTCGGCGCCTAGTCCGGAGTCCAGACGGGCGCCCCGGCCGGGTAGCAAGTACACAGCCGGGGTCATCTCTTCTTCGCTTTCCAAGTCCCGCCGTACTGATAGTTGGCGGTATGGGCCGACTTGACGGCGTCTAGACAGCTGCCACACAGGAACTGCCAGTCCTGACGACCGTCGTAGCGGCACCGGTAAAGTGCAGGGCGGGGTTGCGAGCAGTGATCACAGGCTTTGGTGCGCAGTCTCAAGTCAGGATCCTTGGGTGCAAGACGTGATAGGTCACGGTAGCATCAGGACTACCACGACAATTAGGAAACCCCATGCTCGCCGAATTTCTTGAACAAGTAAAAAACCAGCCCGACACCGTCACGTTCACCCAAACCATGGAAGTGATTTCGGCTCATTACGATTTCCAGCCCACTGGATTTACGTGCGGTGAGCAACGAAATGAAGCCGGCACCAATGAAGGCTCGTGCAAGATCCTAGCGTTTGCTCAAGCCAACCAACTAACGCCCCAGCAAACGTTGCATTTGTTCGGTGACTATTACCGCGTCGATGTGTTGCAGCATCCCGATGGGCAGGATCACGGCAACATCCGTAACTTCATCGCCGCTGGTTGGTCGGGTGTGTCGTTCGATCAGGCTGCACTTCAGGCTCGTCCATGATCGAAGCGGGTAGTCAGCTGCATCAGCTGATGCGCCAGTGGCGGCAGGATATTCATGCGAATCCAGAAACTGCCTACCAAGAACATCGAACCTCCACGATCGTGGCTGATCTACTGCGCTCGTTTGGACTTGCGACCCACACGGGCTTAGCACAAACCGGTGTCGTGGCGGTATTGGATGGCCAGTTAGGGCCCGGCGGCTCAATTGGGCTGCGGGCCGATATGGATGCGCTGAACCTGCAAGAACTGAACAGCTTTGCGCATCGCTCGTGCGTTGACGGCAAGATGCATGCCTGTGGGCATGACGGTCATACCGCCATGTTGCTGGGGGCCGCCAAATATCTGTCTGAAAATCCTGATTTTGCTGGCCGCGTAGTGTTTATTTTTCAGCCGGCCGAGGAAGGTGAGGCGGGCGCCAAAGCCATGTGTGACGAGGGGCTGTTCGATCAGTTCCCAGTAGATGCGATCTACGGGATGCACAATTGGCCTGCGCTGCAGGCGGGGCAGTTTGCGGTTCACGCCGGGCCGGTCATGGCCGCCATGGATTTCTTTGACATTCACATCACCGGCAATGGGGCCCATGCGGGCATGCCGCATCTGGGCGTGGATCCGATCGCAGTTGCGGGTCAACTGATTACCTCGTTGCAGAGTATCGTTGCGCGAACGTTGAACCCGGCCGATAGCGGTGTGCTTAGCATTACGCAGATGCGAGGTGGGGATGCCTACAACGTCATACCCAATACGGTGAGCTTGGGCGGAACCGTGCGTAGCTTCTCGTCTAAGGTTCAGCAGCAGATCCAGTCTGCAATGCAGTCGCAGGTCGAGCAGATTTGTGCGGCCTTTGGTGCGACAGGCGTGTTGGAATATCGCCGCTTAGCACCGGCCACGGTTAATGACTCGGAGCATACGGATATCTGTGCGTCGGCGGCACATAGCCTAGTGGGTGAGGCGTCAGTACTGCGTCATGAGCACCCCAGTATGGGGGCGGAGGATTTCGCCTACATGCTGCAGCACAAACCCGGTGCCTACATCTGGATTGGTAACGGAAGCCAGGATAACGACAAGAGCCTGCATAACCCGCGTTATGACTTTAATGACGAAATTTCGGCTTTGGGTGCGAGTTATTGGGTGTCGTTGGTTCGAGAGGTGTTGGCACCAATCGCGAAGTCTGGAGAGCCGGAGTGATTAGTCTAGGCCTGATCGGAGCGGGACGAATTGGGCAAGTGCATGCCAAGGCAGTGGCCTCGCACCCCAATGCCCGGATTAAATCCGTGTTTGATCCGGATCCATCTCAGTTAGCTAATTTGAGTGACGCTAATTCGACTGATCTACAGAGCATGCTGGAAGACCCGGAAATTAAAGGGGTGCTGATTTGCAGCCCTTCGGATCAACATGCCCAACAAATTGTCGCCGCGATTGACGCAGGCAAAGCGGTATTTTGCGAAAAGCCCATCACTACGGATGTCGTGGCGACGCAGGCTGTGCTGGATCATGTTAACCGGGGCAGTGGTTTGCTGATGCTGGGCTTCCAGCGGCGTTTTGATCCTAACTTCCGGGCGCTTAAGAAAAAGCTGAGTCAGATGGGACGGGTCGAGCAGGTGGTACTGACCTCGCGCGACCCCGCAGCACCGCCCTACAGTTACATGCTCTCGTCGGGTGGGTTGTTTAAGGACATGATGATTCATGACTTTGATGTGGCTCGATGGCTGTTGGGCGAGGAGTTTGTCAGCGTCTACGCCGCAGGGTCAGCCCTGACAGATCCCAAGGTCGCGACCGAGGGCCAAGACATCGATACCGCATCGGTCGTAATGACCACGGCATCGGGTCGCCAGGTGACCATCTTGAATTCACGTCGAGCCAGTTACGGATACGACCAGCGGATTGAAGTCCATTGCGAGAGGGGCATGGTGCAGGCTCAGTCTGTTCGTGAAAACACCGTGGTGGTGTCTGATCAAGATGGCATTGCTGAACGGCCATTACAGGACTTTTTCATGACACGTTATGTGCAGGCCTACGCGGATGAGATTGTTCACTTTGTCGACAGTTTGTCGGCAGGCACTCAGCCCGAAGTCAGCGGCAACGATGGGCTGCAGGCCTTGCGTTTGGCACAGGCTGCAGGCGAGTCACTGAGGACGGGGCAGGTCGTCAGACTATAGTTATTGCTATAAGTGCGGCGTAAATCGAATCCAGCGGCTTTTCTGTTGGATTCGACCAATGCCTGAGTCGTCCCTCACTCCATATTGGCAGTGATCAAGTATCACACTCGAGTGGTTGCCACTCTTTACTTCACACCATCGTTCTGAAAAATCGATGGTAATCTATCAGACAATCAAATTTATAGTTTCTGGGCCAAATCGTAAGGTCTCTCCATCGAAGGTAACAACGCCTTTGAAGCCACATTTAATTGGAGAAATGATATGGCCCAAATCGGCAAAACAATCCCTGACTTCACAGCAACCGCCTATCACAACGACGAATTTGTTGATGTGAGCTCTGAGAGCGTTAAAGGAAAATGGTCAATCTTTTTGTTCTACCCCGCAGATTTCACCTTTGTCTGCCCAACTGAATTAGAAGACATGGCTGCACATTACGACGAGTTGCAAGCGTTGGGTGTTGAAGTCTACTCAGTCTCTACTGACACCCACTTTTCTCATAAGGCGTGGCACGACTCCTCAGAGGCCATTGGCAAAATTCAGTACCCGATGATCGGTGACCAAACTGGCGCTATTACTCGCGGATTCGATGTGATGATCGAAGAAGATCACATGGCCCACCGAGGAACCTTCTTGGTCGACCCGGACGGAGTGATCCAAGTAGCGCACATTCATGCGGGTGGCATTGGCCGCAGTGCCAAGGACATGGTCCGCAACGTAAAAGCTGCGCAGTACGTTCGTGAAAACGATGGCGAGGTATGTCCCGCTGCTTGGGAGCAGGGACAAGCAACCTTAGCCCCCTCGCTGGATTTGGTCGGAAAGATCTAAAGGGTTAACTGCAGGTGGGAGGCTGACTCCCACCCCGCAATTTGATCGTTTGCCATTGGAAAAGTAGGAGGGCGTCATGCTCAGCCAAGATATTTTGAATGCACTAAAGAGCTACGCAGCAAAGCTCGAACGTCCCGTCTCGTTAGTGTTGCAAACGGGCCAGCACGAGAAGCGTGCTGAATTGCTGGAGTTTCTGAATCAGATTTGCTCGGTCAGTGAATGGTTAGAGGTACACGAGCGTGATGCCGGACTGCGTAGTCCGATTTCGTTTGCCCTTGAGGCTGATCATACGGCGGTGGGGATCGAATTTTCAGGTATTCCTAGTGGACATGAATTTAACTCGTTGGTGCTAGCGATCCTGCAAGCCGGCGGTAGTCAGGTCAAACTAGACCCTAGTTTAGTAGCAATGCTGGAGCGCATCGATCAGCCGACTAAGTTTGAGGTGTTTATATCCCTGAGCTGCCACAACTGTCCCGATGTTGTGCAGGCCCTGAATCAGTTCGCGCTGATCAATCCGAACATTCAAACCGAGATGATTGACGGCGGCCTGTTCCAGGATGTGATTGAGGCGCGCAACATCCAAGGTGTTCCTAGCGTTTATTTGAATGGCGAAATATTCGCCAACGGCAAGGTAGAGACGGGTCAGTTAATCGAAAAGTTGGTCGCCAAATACCCCCATATTGCGAAGGCTGAGTCGGTTGAATCCTTGCCTGTGCAAGACGTGACGGTGCTAGGCGGTGGTCCAGCTGGAGTATCCGCTGCAATCTATGCAGCACGTAAGGGCTTAAAAGTCACCGTAATTGCTGAGCGCTTGGGTGGACAGGTCAAAGACACCGTTGGCATTGAGAATTTTATCTCGGTTCAAGAAACCACAGGCACGCAGCTGACTGGAAATCTGGTACAGCATCTGACTCAACATGACGTGACGGTCAAAGAACACCTCCGGGTGCGATCACTCGAGCCAGGGGACATTAAGTCGGTGACCTTATCAAACGGTGAGATCATTCAAAGCAAGACCGTGATCGTCGCAACTGGGGCTAAATGGCGTGAACTGGGAGTGCCTGGGGAGAAAGAAAACATCGGATCCGGAGTGGCGTATTGCCCGCACTGTGATGGGCCCTTTTTTAAGGGCAAAGACGTTGCGGTTGTCGGAGGGGGTAACTCGGGTATCGAGGCGGCCTTAGATCTAGCCGGTATGGTGAATCACGTAACGGTGTTTGAATTTGCGCCGACCTTAAAGGCTGATCAAGTGTTGATCGATAAGGCCGAAGCCCATGATCGGATCAGTATCATTAAAAACGCGCAAACCACCGAGGTGATCGCCAATGGAGGTAAAGTATCCAGCCTGAGTTATGTTGATCGTGAATCAGGCCAACAACATCGACATGATGTGGCAGGCATTTTTGTCCAGATCGGTTTGGTACCAAACAGCGAGTTTTTGAAGGGCGTGGTTGAGCTATCGCCCCATGGCGAGGTGGTGATTGATGAGCATTGTCAAACATCCCAGCAGGGTATTTTTGCAGCGGGTGACGTCTCGACGGTTCCATTCAAGCAAATTGTGATCGCAGTCGGAGAAGGATCAAAAGCCTCACTGTCAGCCTTTGATCACTTGATCCGGGCCGCTTAGCGCCCACTTAGGAAACCAGCGGGTCAGTCCGGCCCGCTGCATTAAGGATCATTCGTGATATCACTCAAGCAAATCGTCTACGCCCTGGCGGTACAGAAAACGCTTCATTTCAAGCGAGCTTCAGAGATCTGCAACGTATCGCAGTCTGCGCTGAGCACCGCCATCACCGAGTTTGAAAAGCATCTAGGCATTCAGGTGTTTGAACGCACCAACAAACAAGTGCTGGTCACCACGGCGGGCGAAGCGGTTTTGCGAAAGGCCCAGCGCATCAAAACCGAAATGGATGAGCTGACTCAGATGGCAGCTGCTGACAAGGAGCCGTTCACCAAGCCGCTCTCGATCGGGTTAATCCCCACGATCGGGCCTTACTTGTTGCCCAAGGTGCTACCGGCGCTTCGCGAGCAGTACCCCAAGATCCAGTTAAAGGTAAAAGAGGATCAGTCCCACGTATTGACTGAGATGGTCAGGGCGGGGGACTTGGACATCGTGATTATGGCGCTGCCGTACCCGCTTGAGGGTTTGATGACCTTCGAGTTTTGGGAAGAGGACTTTTACGTGGTCACGCACAAAGAACAGTGCAACACCGCGCAAACCGAAATCACCAGTCACGAGTTAGAGCTGGACCAACTAATGTTGTTAAAAGACGGCCACTGCTTGAAAGAGCACGCGCTGGAGGCCTGCAGCATGAAGGCGAACCGGCAGGACCAAGGATTCGATTCGGCCAGTCTGTATACCTTAATTCAAATGGTAGCTGGCAAGTTGGGGACAACCTTGGTGCCGCAAATGGCATTGGATCAGCTGGTGACGCCACAGTCAGAATTGCACGCCTATCATCTGAACGAGCCAGGTCCCCATCGACGACTGGCGTTGGTGATCCGACCGAATTACATCCGGACCCACGAGGTCATGTTGTTGAAGGCTTTGTTTACTGAGCAGTTACACTTAGCTGCGATGAAAAGAGCTTAGGATTCAAATGAAAATAATGATAACGGGAGCCGCAGGCTTCTTGGGCCAAAAACTGGTCAGTTACCTGCTAGAGCAGTCCAGTGTGAAGGTGAATGGCCAGTATTCAGAGCTGACAGAACTGCTTTTGTGCGACGTTAACCAGGAAGTCTTATCGCAGATGAGTACAATCGATTCGCGAATATCGACGATAACTGGAGCATTCAACACCGCCGGCGCGCTTGAATCGTTATCAGGATTTAGTCCTGATGTAATTGTGCATTTAGCAGCGGTGGTTTCAGGAAGTGCCGAAGCAGACTTTGGGCTAGGTATGGACGTAAATGTCCGTGCATTGACCGATTTAATCGATACGGCAGCTCAGCTAGAAAATGCACCGGTATTCGTTTTTTCTTCATCGATTGCGGTGTTTGGTTGTCAGCATAATGAGGCAGTCCATGAGGATCGCCCTCCACAGCCTGTCAGTAGCTACGGCAACCAAAAGTTAATCGGTGAAATTTTGGTTCGCGATGGCTCCCGTAAAGGTCTTTTGAAAGGCCGGTCTATACGAATCCCGACCGTATCTGTGCGCCCGGGTGTTCCTAACGGGGCGGCCTCGTCTTTTGCCAGTGGAATTATTCGAGAGCCATTGGCGGGTATGCCTACAACAGTGCCAGTAAGTCGTACTACCCAAATGCATCTGGCCAGTCCCGGTAAAGCTTTGCAATATCTAGTCCAGAGCATCGGCATTGAGCAGAGTGAAGTCGGGGCGGACACCACCTTAGTGATGCCAGGCATTTCAGTGTCGGTTCACGAGATGCTTGAGGCCCTCGAGCGCGCATCGCCGCAAGCGATTTCATGGGTGACGGATCAAATCGACCCTAACGTCGAGGCCATTATCAATACTTGGCCGGGCGCTGTAGAGACTCCGCGGTCGCGGGCACTTGGGTTCACGCCCGATAAGTCTATCGACGAGATAATTGCTCAGTTTGTCCATTGCCAAGACTAAGGTGTAGCTCGACGCTTGAGACGCAACCGAGTCATCAACGAGGCTACGATCATCGCAGCGCCTACCAGCTGCAACGGCTGATACAACGAGCCGGTAATGGCGGTTGCAATCAGTGCGACCGCAACCCCTTCAAGGTTCATGATCAGGCTGGCTTCGGACTGGGAAAGCTCACCCTGCACCTTGGCCTGCAATACAAAACGAAAGGCAGTGGCAATTACCGCAGATAAAGCTAGCCACATCCAGCCATTCTCAAAGCCTGACAAGCTGGGATTCTCAAACATTAAAGACAACGCTGCCATTCCGACTGTCACGACTGCAAAACAAGCCAAGGTCATGACCCAAGGATTGTGATTACGACTGACTCTTGTCATCTGGGTCATGTAAAGACCCAATAGCACGGCGGCGATGGCGAATAAGCCGAGTGAAGGCGTTTCAAATCCGGGCGCCATTAAGAAACTACCCATCACTGCCAATAAAGCGGGCCAGTGGTAATGCTGCATTAATGGCTCGCCATACAGCAGCCGACCAAAATATGGCGAGATAATAACTCCCAGCGTGATGATGAATCCGCCCAAGCCAATATCCCCAAAGGTGCTTTGTTTGACTGCCAGGATCCACGCGACCATCGCGCTAAAAAACACTAGACCCACCCACATGCCCGCTATGACGTCGGCCTTTAGAATTTGGTTGGGTCGTAAAACCACCAGGATAATTAGGGCGCCCAGTCCAAATCGCCATGCCATGAAGGTGAAAGCATCGAAGTGGATCACTCCCATCTTCGAAAAAAACCAACCGATTGCCGCTAGCCACATAACGAGAACCATCAGTATGCGAGGCTGCGTCATATCGCCAGACTCTTACGAAACTTGATCGAGGCTGAAAATTCAGGAATCTGGTACTCAGAGTTCAGCAAGCTAGCACTGGCTGCGAAGCCAATTTCATACAGCGGCATTGCGACACTGGTCAGTGCAGGGGATAGATGCGCGGCAAAATCCAAATCGTTGTAGCCACTGATCCCAACCTCGTTTGGTACAGAGAGTCCCAACGCATGACAGCTCATCATTGCCCCTAAGGCTAGATCGTCATTGTTACAAATCAGCGCCCTAAAGCCTTTGTCTAACGCTTGGTCTGCTAAGGCCCGTCCTGCTTCAACGGACGATGTGCCACTCCAATCAAAGACGGTTGCGCCTAACTGAGTAGCGGCAGCCTTGCGAGCCTGGCCGCGCGGATCAACGCCTGCGCTTAGAAACGCACACTGCTCGGTACGAATAGTGTGTGACCGAAAAATATCGCTGATCGCAGCTGCGTGGTCGATGCCAAACACTCCGTCATCCAACAAGCGAATAGCCTGTAAGTGTTCTGCGATCTTGGGGGGCTGCTGATGGCTAGAGACCCATAAAACACCTTTAGGTGCTTGCTGCGCCAGTGCGTCAAACGCGTCTTGTTCCTGCTTGGGATCATAGTCAGTGTTGATCACTTGGATTGATCCTAGAAAACCTAGCTCCTTCGCCGCGTCATGGGCACCACGAATGACTGGTGCAAACACTTGATTGTTTAACGAGGGTACAACCATGCCAATCATGGAGTTCTGGCGCGTAGCTAGGGCCCGGGCAGCCAAGTTGGGTCGGTATCCCTGGCGTGAAATCTCGTTTTGTATCTTTGCATAGGTGGCTGGACTCACTCGGTCCGGCGTATTGATCGCGCGCGACACCGTCATGGGACTGATTCCTAGGGCTGACGCAAGCGTTTCTAAGGTTGCTTTCACGAGCTGACACCTTGGTAGAGTGATGGTAATGTTAGCGCAAACATCAAGGGGCGAGAAGATGCAGGTTTTGGTCATGGGAGTATCTGGTAGCGGCAAAAGCACCATCGGTGCAAAGCTGGCACAGAGCTTAGGAGTCCCATTTGTTGAGGCTGACGATCTGCACTCGCCGGCTAATAAAGCCAAAATGGCAGCGGGCATTCCGCTGATCGACCAAGACCGTTGGCCATGGCTGGAACAATTGGCTGCGGATGCGGCAAGTCATTCCAGCTGTGTATTCAGTTGCTCCGCGCTTAAAACGACCTATCGTAATTTCTTGCGTCGACAGCTACCTGGGCTGAAAACTATTTTCTTGCACGGTAGTGAATCTGTACTATTTGATCGTCAGCAGGCTCGTAACCACGAGTTTATGTCACCCACGCTTTTAACCTCGCAGCTAGAAACCTTAGAAGATCCGTCCGCAGAAGAGGCGACGCTGTGTATCGATTTGGATCAATCACTAGAGGCAATCCTCGAGCAAACCGAGCGATGGTTGAATGCCTAAAGCGCTGGACGGTGGGACGACCCACTGGAGGATATTTTTCGGTGATGATTTACAGGAAACCTTGCGGATTAACGCGGGCGACTGGGCGGCGTTTGATTCTGTCGCTGCATCAGGCCCGACTTTGATAGGGGGCATGGTGACGTCACAGGGACGCTATCAAACCGGGTATCGCGCGACGATCGCGGATGTGGCATGTCCAGTGAATCATTGGTCAAGGTTTGACGAGCAGGTGTTTGCACTTCCCGGTGTCGTTGACCATGCAAATCAGGACATGATGCGAGGTGAGGATGCCGAGCTTGCTGGACTCGACTTAACTGATGGCTGGGTGTTGTCGCCTGGGACTCACAACAAGTGGATCTTGCTCGAGAACGGAAAGATCTGCGTGATTCGTAGCTTTGTGACCGGTGATATTCGCGAGCAGTTAATGTGTAGTCGAACTCTCGGCGCATTGATTGGACGCGATAATTGTTCAGAATCATACGCATCGGGCTTTTTTGAACAACTATCCTCTCCACAGCCGTTGACTCAGTGGCTGTTTCAACTTCGTTATCGTTGGCAACATTTGAATTGGCAGTCGGATCAGCTTTCAGGTTGGTTAAATGGCGCGTTGTTGGCTGATGAATGGCGAGTGATGCGCCAGTATCGGATCACTGATTTAACTGTAATAGGTGAGCAGGATTGGACGTCCTCACTCGATGTGCTTATTGAGGAGGGCTGTGCCATCCATCGAGTCGTTCAAGACGCACGAGCAGGTTACCGAGCTTTGTTGGAGCAGCTATGAGGGAAATCGCAATTCTAAGGGGGCTGCAGGCAAGTCACGCGCTTGAGGTCGCAGACGCTTTGGTAGCACGAGGGTATTCCGAAATCGAAGTGCCACTTAACCGTGAAGGTGCATGGGAGGCGCTGGAAGTGTTACGGCATAACCGAGGCGTTTATCGATTGGGTGCCGGAACCGTGATAACTAAATCTCAGTTGTTTAGGGCTGTTGAACTCGGACTGGATTTTGCACTCGCGCCAAATCTTGATCCCGAGCTCGTTAAGTTGTCCCAACAGCAGGATTTTGAATTTATTCCGGGTGTCCAGACAGTGTCCGAGGTATATGCGGCCGCAAAGCTAGGCGCACGTTGGGTCAAGTTGTTTCCGGCTTCACTGATTACACAGCCGGGTCTGAAGGACATAAAGACCGTGTGGCCTGACGGCGTAAAATGTATCGCGGTGGGCGGCGTTAATCTGGAAAACCAAGCGCAGTGGATCCGCGCGGGTGCGGATGGTGTCGGCTTGGGTTCCAGCCTTTTTAAAGATGGCGCATTATTGCCAGCGAGTTAACCACCCCAACCCCTCTTCTACTCCAGCGGACGGGCGGTATTCGGCGCCTAATGGAGCATCCCAACCTGCGGTTCGGATTGCCTCAAAAATGGTTGGGTAATCGACACTGCCTTGATCAGGTTCTGATCGATCCGGTACGCCGGCGAATTGAATATGTCCAAGCGTATCCCAGCATTTCGAAAGCTCTTTCAAAACATCGCCTTCAGTTTTGCCGACGTGGTAGCAGTCAAACATGACTCGGACGTTAGCCAGTCCCAACTCAGCCACAATGGCTCGCGCTTGTTCTTGGGTTGAGAGGAAATAACCTGGGACATCCACGGGATTTAAAGGCTCAATCAATACGCCGATTCCGGCTTTTATTGCCTGTTCCGAGGCGTATCGGAGGTTATCCAAAAAGCACGCATGGGCGTCAGGATGATCGGTTATACCAGCCATAACATGAAGATTTTTGGCCCCGATTTGCTGGCCATATTCCAAGCCCTGATCAATAGCAATTTGGGCTTCAGTTTCGTGGCCTGGCATCGCAGACAGACCGTTCGAGTCGCCTTTGATGGTGTTCAGTCCCAACATGGGCAGTCCAGTTTCACCCAAGGCAGATCGGACGTCTTCGATTGGCTCACCGTACGGCCAGTGACATTCAACGGCATCAAAGCCCGCTGCTCTGGCTGCGCGGATGGCATTGGCAAGTGGGCGGTCTGTCCACAAGAATCCCAAATTTGCTGAAAATTTCATTTAATCATCCCATTCAACGTCATAGGTTCGAACCAATTCTTGGATTTGGGAGGGCGTCAGCGCGATGGGATCCATTCCTCGGGTCATCAGCGCCAGTTTTGCGGTGGCCTCTAACTCTTCGATAGCGTAAACCGCAGCCTCTAGGTTTTTTGCTGACACGACGGGTCCATGATTGGCCAGCATTACAGCGCTGTGCTTTCCCTCAAGTCCCCTTATGACGTGTCCCAACGCAGGATCACCCGGTAGGTGATATGGGACCAGCTTCACTTTACCCAGTTGCATGATTGAATAGGGGGTCAAAGGCGGCAGCCAATTGTCAGGATCAGAATGGTCCACCAACGACAGTGCAGTGGCATGACAGCTATGCAAGTGAACCACTGCGCCGGTCGGACGGCTGTCGTAAAAGGCTGTGTGCAGAGGGACCTCTTTGGTGGGCTTGGGCCCTTCAATGTGTCGCCCGGTCACATCCAACACACTTAACTTTTCTGGCTCTAAAAAACCCAGTGAGGATCCGGTCGGCGAGACCAGTAATCGTCCGTCGTCCAGCCTCATAGACACGTTGCCGGTACTGCCGTGGGTCAAACCTCTTTGATACAGCGACTCCGCTAAACGGCACAGATGCTCTCTTGGGTCATGCATGGTCAATTACATCCAGCGCTTGCGCGAAAAAGTCAGGGCCGCCAAAGTTACCGCTCTTCAGTGCTAATGCAATATTCCGCCCGGCGTACTTGCCGAAGACCCATGGCACGCCGGGAACGATTTCTGCGCCAACCATAACTTTGGACACGGCCAAGGTACTCGCGACGATGCCAGAGGTCTCACCGCCGGCGACGACGAAGCGACTCACGCCCTGCGCGGCCATGTGGGTTGCTAGCCAAGCCATTGCCGCTTCGACAGCGGCACCTGCAGCCTCGCGACCTAGTTTGGCTTGAACAGCTTTTACATGTTCGCGTTCTGCAGTGGCATACAACAATGCAGTATCGGTCTGGTCTTGCCACCAAGCTAGGTGTTCGGCCATGTCGGCATCGGTCAGGTGGAGCGCATCGATTACGCGTTTAGGCCCACTAAATTCGGCTACTTGACGACGAGTCATTGCAGAGCAACTGCCGCTTAAAATTACGCTCTTGGTATGGGTGCTCGGGAGCTGTCTTGGTTTGTCGGTGGCCAAGCCCAACTTTTCGGGGATAAACATCGCCAAGGCCGAGCCGCCCGTGAGCAAATGACTATCCAGGGCGCCGTCAACCAAGTGCTTCAGATCTGCCAGTTCGACCGCATCGCCAATCACATGAGTGGTGTCTGGCATTCCCGTGCCGGCTTGCTGATCTAGTCGCGAATAGATACCGACGGACTCAACTACCTGGGGCTGCAACACTCTTGCGATATTGGCGTCAGTCATTGGCGTCAACGGGTGGTCCTTTAAGCTGGATTCACTCAGCAGCTGCTGACCGACAAATAAATGCCCCATAAAGACGCTGCGTCCGTTTTCGGGAAAAGCGGGGCAGTAGAGGGCATGCGCCTTGCCGGCTTTTTGCATCAACGCTTCGGCGACCGGACCAATATTCCCTTGTGGAGTTGAGTCGAACGTCGAGCAGTATTTCCAGTAAAGATACTCAGCGCCATTGGCCAACAGCCAATCTGCTGCTCGGCTGCAATCCGCGACGGCTTTTTCCACCGCCTCAGTACGGCATTTAAGGGCAACGATCTCAATGTCTGCGCTGGCTTTGGTTCCTGGCGTAGGCATACCTAAGTGAAGCTGAACTGAAGCGCCACTGCGTCGCAGCAGGCCAGCCAAGTCAGTTGCTCCGGTGAAGTCGTCAGCGATACATCCAAGTTTCATTGGCCAGACCCCGGTAGGGTTGTGTTGGATTGCTGCGCTAGTAGTTTGACGACAGCGGAGTCATCCTCTTGCCCCAAGCCGATGTTGCTGGCAGCTTGATATAAGGACTGCGCTGCATCAGACAGTGGCGTTGTTGCTCCAATATGTGCCGCCTCGCCGGTCACGATACCCATATCTTTTACAAAAATATCAACGGTAGAGAGAGGGCTGTAGTCGCCGTCTGCGATGTGGGGGCCGCGGTTTTCGAACATCCAAGAAGTTCCGGCACAATGGCTGATGACGTCAATAACCTCATGTAAGTCCATATCCATCTTGGCTGCTAGATTCAGGCTTTCCGCTGCAGCGGCAATGTGTACACCTGCCAGTAACTGATTCACCAGCTTCATTTTTGAGCCATTGCCAGCTTGATCACCCAATGTGAAGACTTTGGCAGAGATCGCATCCAGCACCGTTTGGGTGCGCTCGAATGCTTCGGGAGCGCCTGAGGCCATGATCGACATCTCGCCACTCATGGCTTTAGCGGCTCCGCCGGAGACTGGGGCATCTAAATAGCCGAACCCGCGCGCGTTGACTCGAGCGGCAATATCGATAGCGATACTCGGGGCCAGCGTGACGCAGTTAATGACGGTCGCGTTGGGCGCCAGCTTGTCGAGCAAGCCGGTTTCAAAAATTACTGTCTCGGCCTGCTTTGCGTTGACCACAAAGATGAAGGCGGTGGAAATCTGATTGACGTCAGCTAACGAGTCGGTTGAAGTTCCTCCCAGAGCGGAAAATTTGTCGCGGGCAGTCGAGTTCAGGTCCATACCAACGACAGGCAGTCCGGCGCGCAACAGTGATGCGGCGGCACCCAATCCCATCGATCCGAGTCCAATTACAAGAGAGGTCATTTGGTTGTCTCCTTAAAAAGCGTTTGGCAACCACAGAGCGATCTGTGGGAACAGCAATACGAGTGTTAGCGCGACTAGCTGCAGGCAAATGAAAGGTATGAGTGCCCTGAAAATCTCAGACAAACTCATGTCCGGTGGGGCAACAGATTTTAAATAAAATGCGGCAGGGCCGAAGGGCGGAGATAGGTAAGAGACCTGCATGTTCATCGCGAACAGGATGCCGAACCAGACCGGATCCATACCCATTTTGATAATGATGGGTACGAAAATTGGCATGGTCAGCAAGGCGATGCCAATCCAGTCCATGAATAGCCCTAGCACAATCAAAATGGCCATCATGATTAATACGATCATCATCGGGCTGGCACCAGAATCTAAGATGGCACTCTCGATGAATCGGTTACCGCCCATCAGGTTGTATACGCCAACCAAGGCCGAGGCGCCTAAACCTATCCAGATGATCATCCCGCAGGTTTCAAGCGTTTGCTTCAGCGAATCCCGCATTAAACTCATGCTCAATTCGCCGCGGATCATCGCGGATAAAAATACGCCCACGACTCCCATTGCAGCGGCTTCAGTAACCGATGCGATGCCACCATAGATAGAGCCCAAGACCGTCACAGCAACCGCAAATGGCAAAATGACGCCCTGCAGTGCCTTAAGCTTTTCTCGACGCGGCATATCTAGCTCTTCTTGGGGAAGAGAAGGGGCCAGTGAAGGATCCAGTGTGCAGCGAGTAAAGATGTATGCGATGTAAAAACTGGCTAGCAACAAGCCAGGTACCACGGTAGCCAGGAACAAATCACCGATAGAGACACTGGCCGTCAGGCCGTACACGATCAACACGATGGACGGAGGAATCATAGTGCCCAATGATCCGCCGGCACAGACCGTTCCGATGGCCAGCGCCCGGTTGTAGCCTAGTCGCAACATCTGCGGCAACGCAATTAGGCCGAGCAAGACGATTTCGCCGCCGATGATGCCAGAGATCGCAGCTAGGAAAACGGCGGCAATCAGCGTTTGAATCGCAACGCCGCCTTTGATTCGGCCTGCGATGATTCGCATGGCGTTATACAGGTCTTTTGCCATGCCAGACCGGTCGAGAAGCGACGCCATCAACACGAACATGGGAATCGCGACCAAGACAAACTCGTTGATAAAGCTGTAGATGCGGCTGGAAACCAGCGGCACGCCCATTGGACCAAACCAGGCTAGAGTGAAAAAGATCGCAATCAGACCGGTAACAAACGCCAATGGGATGCCAGTCAGAATCATCACCATGATGCTGGTGACCAGCAGGATCGATCCTGTTTGGATGCCGAGCGAGCGGCCTTCGGTAAATAAAGTGACACCCATTGCGCCCAGTGCAATCAACACGACAGCGATACCGATGACTGCGAATAAGCTAACGGGATTGTGGCTGCCTTTTGCTCGTGTCAGGTAATGGTGCAGATGCGCAATACTTTGGATCGCCAGAACGGCTGAGGCAAATAGCAAGGCCAGTTTGACCAGAGCTGGAATTGGAGGATTCCAGGCTGAACCAGAACGTTCCATGCGAAATTCACCGCTGGGCGTGAACCAGGCTTTGTCCACCATTGTGTAGGCCGCGTAGGCGATGGCGCCAGTAAACACTAGAGTCAAGCAGCTGTTCACGATGTCCAGCAAGCGACGCGTGTTCCCGCTGGTGCCAAAATAGATCAAACCAATTCGGATGTGCTTGTCGGCGGCAAAGCACTGCATGCCGCCGTATAAGTAACAAATTGCAATCAGGCCAATCACAGTTTCGTGTGCCCAAATCGTCGGCGCGTTAAAGAAGTAGCGGACGATGATCTCGTAGATGGAAACAACCGTCGCGATGGCGAATAGCCAGCTGACAGTGCCACCAACGCGCAAAATTCCTCTGTCAAACCCAGTTTTACCGGGTTCGGGCTGATATTGGGTGTCTGCCATAGTGGAGCCTGTTATTAGAGTTTTACGGGTAGTAAGAAGAGCAGGGCATTGCTGCCCTGCTCAGGGTGGAGTCTTACTCTACGAGTAGACCTGCGTCGACCAGGTAGCCTGTTACGCTTTCAAACGCTTTACCTGCCATGTCAGAGCGCGAAGCCCAATTTGCCCACTGAGTCTTCGCGATACCGCGGAACTTGGCACGTTCTTCGTCAGACCAGTTGATGATTTCGATATTGGGATCAGCATTGATTTCTTTAACGGCCTCGGCGTTAGCCGCGTCCAAACGGTTAACCATGTCATATGCAAAGTCACGAACTGACACTTCCAAGATCGCCTGCAGGTCGCTAGGCAGCTCGTCATAGATCGCTTTATTCATTGACACTTCAATGACCGGCATTGAGTGGAAGCCAGGGTAGATTGGGTACTTGGCGAACTCGTGCATACCTTGCGCATGGTTGGTAGAAATCACCGTGTAGTCCGCCGCGTCAATCACGCCTTTCTCAAGCGATGTGTACACCTCAGAACCAGGCAGGTTCACGGGCGCTGCACCGGCAGCTGCGAATACTTCTTGGACCATGCCTTCAGGTGCGCGCATCTTGATGCCGTTCAGGTCCTCAACGTTGCGAATAGGCTTAGTTGATAGAAACGCTTCAACGCCCGTGGCGGATGCGCCTAAGAACTGCAGTCCGTAGGGGTTGACCAGTTCGTTAAAGAGCTCGATGCCGCCGCCGTAGTTCATGTAGTTAAACATTTGCTTCGGCTCTGACCAGGCGCCTACTAAGTTGCCTAGCATAGCGAAAGCCGGATCTTTGCCCGAGAAATACGAAGGGTCGGTTACGTGGCCTTGCAGGATGCCAGAACCAACAGCGTCTAGTGTTTCGTTGTGAGCAACGACGGTACCCACCGGCACCAAGTCGATGCTGATACGACCGTTCGACATGGTCTCTACGCGCTCAGCCCATTCTTCTTCGATTGCAAAGAAGTTGTCACCGGCTTGTGCTGAAGTTTGGAATGTCCACTCGTAATCGGCGGCCATGGCCATACCGGTGAACCCCATTGCAGTGGCGACAGCCAAAGCTTTTAGCTTTAAAGTATTAGTCTTCATTATTATCCTAACCTTCTGTTTTTGTTGTGTGTTTCGATAATTTTATAGACGCCGTTATCGATAACGGTTAAAACGTTACTGGAGATGGGTTGGAGCTGTCAACGGGTGAATAAGAAAAATACTGTGACATTGAAAGAGGTCGCAAAGCTCGCTGGAGTCAGTGCGATGACTGCATCCCGAGCACTTAGAAAAGCGAAGGATGTATCAAACGCTACCATCGAAAAAGTAGAGCGTGCAGCGGCCGATCTAGGCTACGTCGGCAATTCGTTTGCCGGCTCGCTCTCATCAAAGCGAAGTGATCTGGTGGCGGTGATCATGCCGTCTCTGACAAACACCGTGTTTCCTGAAGTGTTGGGTGGGGTCAACGAGTCGCTTGAAGCGGGTGGGCTGCAGCCTGTCTTCGGCCTGAGTGAATACAGCGCCGAAAAGGAGGCCTCAATCGTGCGCCGGTTGTTGGCATGGAACCCGGCTGGAGTCATTTTGCCGGGGGTCGATCAGCTGCCTGAAATTCGAGAGCTGTTGGACAACGCAGGAGTTCCGGTCGTTCAGGTCATGGACCTTTCGTCTGATCCCATCGATTGCCAGGTGGGGTTCAGCCACACCCAATCAGGAATTCGAATGGCCACAGAGTTGCTAGGTCGCGGTTATTCTAGTTTTGCGTATATCGGTGGCGGAGTCGGCCGTGACATCCGTGCTGAAAAGCGCCGTGATGGTTTTCGATCGGCGCTTTTGCAAGCAGGTTGCGATTGGACTTCGCAGTTTATTGAGACGCAATCTTCTAGTATCGAATTGGGCGGCGAGTTGATGAATGCCGTGCACCGGCGTCAGCTTCCCCAAGTGCTTTACTGTGCTAACGATGACATTGCAGCGGGGGCAGTTTTCGAATGTATGCGCCTTGGGATCCAAGTACCTACCCAATTGGTTGTTGTGGGTTTCAATGGTTTAAGCATTACGGATGCCTTGCCAGTCCAGATCGTAACGGATCGCTCGCCTAGGTACGCCATGGGTCAGGCTGCCGGGGATATGATTGTCGACGCAATCGAGCAGGGCGGCACTCGTTTAGGCGTCCAGCTAAAAATGCAGCCTCAGCTGGACTGGGGTGATCTAAAAGACACCTAGATGCGCGGATTTTTTAACAGCACTTCTGGCAAACTTCCCACACCACGAACAACAGGACGTCCCCATGCCATCCTTTCAGTCACAAAAACAAACGGTTCTGGAATTTTACGGCGCACTCGACACGGCTGCGCTAGCTGACATCGAAGGCAGCATTCGCGCCCACACCACTGAAGATTACATCTGGCGCAGCTACCACCCGTTTGGCCTGAAAACCGATCCGGCAGAAATCGCTAACGAGTGCTGGGTTCCGATGAAAACCGCCATTACATCCATGCAACGTCGGATGGATGTGTTTTTTGCCGGCGATAATTTCATGGATGATGGGCAGTCGGTTTGGGTCTGCACCATGGGCCATTTGATGGGGCTGTTTGATCAGCCCTGGTTGGGTATTCAGCCCAACAACAAGTTGGTGATGCTGCGCTACGCCGAATTTCACCGAGTGGTGGATAACAAGATTGCCGAGACCGCGTTCTACTTCGATATCCCGCACTTGATGGTTCAGGCCGGCTACAACCCGTTCCCCAACCAGACGGCCAGTCCGCTGGTCCAACCGGGTCCAGCCACGCACGATGCGCTTATGTATCAGGATGCAGATCCAGCCGAATCACAGCGCACCATGGATTCGATGAACCAGATGATTTCGGATCTGGGCCAGTGGCAGGGTGGACTGCCGCTAGAGGAAGAGCTGGCGATGACCTGGCATGACGACATGCTGTGGTGGGGACCGGCGGGCATCGGTGCCACCTATACGATTAAGCGTTATGCCCAGCAGCACTCTGGACCCTTCCGTGCGGCCTTTACGGATCGCTCAAAAACCAAACACATCGCGCGGATTGCCGAGGGCAGCTACAGCGGCTTCTTTGGCTGGCCCAACTTTACCGCACGCCCAACGGGCGGGTTTATCGGCATGCCGCCTAGCGACACGTTGTGCGAGTTCAACGTGATCGACATCTATCGTCGCGAAGGGGACAAGCTCAAAGAGAATTGGATCTTTATCGACATGCTGCACTATTTGAAACAGCTGGGTGTCGATGTGTTGGGGGACCTGAATAAGCCGGCGTTATAATGTAACATCGCCGCTTTTCGGCGGCTTTGCATGACAACAGAATCCAAGACCATCCAATCGGTTCCGACCAACGTTATCACTGGATTTCTGGGCGTCGGCAAGACCAGCGCTATCCTAAATTGGTTACGTGACAAGCCTGATAATGAACGCTGGGCGGTCTTGGTTAATGAGTTTGGCGAGATTGGCGTCGACGCCAGCTTGATGAGCAACCGTGACTCGGATCAGGTGTTTATCAGTGAGGTACCCGGCGGGTGCATGTGCTGCACCTCGGGTCTTCCAATGCAGATTGCTTTGAATCAGTTGCTGATGCGAGCAAAGCCCGACCGGTTGCTGATCGAGCCGACCGGATTAGGCCACCCCAAAGAAGTGCTGCAGGCACTGTCCAGCGAGCATTACCGCGAGGCGCTCTCGCTTTGCAGCACGATTACCTTAGTTGATGCGCGCAAGCTCGCGGATCCACGCTACACCGACTCAGAGACCTTTAACGAGCAGATTCAGGTGGCCGACTGTGTCATCGGAAATAAAGCTGACCTGTACGGCGAACCCGAAAGGGTGCACCTAGTTGAGTACGTATCGGATTTTAATATTCATGCGGACCAAGTCATGTTCGCCGAGCATTCTCAAATACCGCAGTCCGTGTTGTGCGGACCGGCACAGGCGCACCAACCTGCCGCTCACAGCCATGCAGGCTTTTCGCAGCCGCTAGCCAGTGCACAGCCGATGCCGGAGTCCGGTTTTATTAAAGCCAGCAACCAAGGCCAGGACTTTGTCAGCACCGGGTGGCGTTTCGCCGGCGATCGGGTGTTTGAACAGCGCAAATTGCAGACGCTGATGATGGGGATTGACGCAGAAAGGATCAAAGCGGTGTTCATAACCAACGGGGGGATTGTCGGATTCAATTATGCCGACGGAGCCCTGACACAAATGCCGATTGATGACTGTCTAGAAAGCCGGATTGAAGTGATCAGTGCGCACGAGGATATGTCGCTAGAAGGCAAGTTACTGAGCTGTTTGGCGTAAATCCGAAAGCTAAATTCCATTGCGAACTAACCTAGTGCTAATCGGTTCTTTTGATGCGCCATTTCAGGATTGTCGCCCGACAAGTTTGAAAATATACTGCCGCCTCATCTGATTCGGTACCTATAAAAATGTCCAATTTAGCGGTAGAAAATCTAGCTCCTTTGCCGACCACACTTGAGCCCAAGTGGTGGACGGGTAAACCAGCCACGGATCCGGCTAAATTTATTATCGACGGCAACCAATATCGTGTTGGATCGCAGCCTTTGCAGCCCAGTGCCGAGTTGGAAGCGCACATGCAGGCGACCTACGATGCAGTGGGCCTCGTTCATGTCATTAACACCGGCCTGGATAAGTTGGCGGACATGCGCCTAATCGCCACTCAAGTCATGAAACAGGTGCGCAAGTACGAAGGCGGTGCAAACCCTCGTAAGGCGATCGAGAAAAACGTCTATGAAGTAGGTGCACCCTTGGAAGCCTGGTTGCACTACCACCACGAGATGGCTTACATCGGCTCTAGCACCAAAATGCTCAGTTTTATGGCCCACAAGATGCCTGCTGAAGGTGGCTTTACATTTGTCTCTGACAACTGCGCAGCGACCGATGCGTTGTTGGCCACCGAGTTCGGCCAAAAGCTGAAAGAGAAGGGGTTGTGCTATCACCGCAACCTGACGGATCGCGAAGCCTTTAAAGACGTACCTAACATTGGCGTGTACAACCATTGGCAGCAATCCATGATGACCGAGGATCCTGCCGAGGCGGCTGCACAAGCACAGAGCCGTGGTTTGGAAGTCGAGTGGGGGCCTAACCGTCTGTTGAAAACGCGTTATTACATCTCGGCGTTTGAATACTTTCCTCAGCTGGATCGCAACTTGCTGTTCAGTAGCTTGGCCGATGACAGCGTGTGGTTTGATACCTGGCCCTTGGTGGCGCATTTACCCGAAGATCAGCGTCCATTAAAGCTGACCTTTGGTGACGGCACCGAGATGACTCAGGAAGAGAAAGCCCTGTTTCTAAAGGTCTACGACGACCACGGCACGCCGATCGAATGGAAAGTGGGTGACGTTGCACTGATTTGTAACTATCGCTTTGCTCACGGCCGTCCCTCGGTGTACCTGGAAGAGGGCGAGGAGCGCGAACTAGGGGTTCTAATCGGTGAATCCTTTGACCGGATCGAAACCGTTGAGGGTAAGTGGTAACTCCACTGATCCTCGAGAAGGCCGCATTTGCGGCCTTTTTTATGCCTGCCAGGCCTTGGTTCTAAAAAATAGAACCTATTCTTTCAATCAATCAAATTTATTCAGGCGCTGTCGAGGGCCAAAATACCCTCACAACACAGGAGATCTGAATATGTCATACCTACTTAACGCCGTACGCCGATGGATCAGCCGCCCCAGCTGCCAGTCTTCACGTCAGTGCAACTATGCGGATGATTACTACCACGATCAGTATTGCGCCGGCGAATGCGAAATGGACGGAGACCGTTTGTAACAATGGCTTTACTGACAGCGGGCTGGGGTCATCTCAGCCCGCGTACTTTCGCGATCGCCATGAATAGCGATGGCACCGACAGCAAAATGATCACGGTTCCAAACAACACTCCAAATCCAATACTGACTGCCAGCGGTATTAGGAATTGCGCCTGAATACTCTTCTCTAGAATCAGCGGAAAGATCCCCAAGAATGTCGTCAGCGACGTCAACAAGATTGGCCTGAAACGAGCCTTTGTGCCCTCGACCACGGCATCCGCCATAGCCATCCCCTCGGCCAAAAACTCATTGTATTTATCCACCATGACCAGCGAGTTGTTGATCACAACACCGGCCAATCCAATGATGCCAAAAATACTCAGCAGCCCAACATCGATACCCATAATCAGGTGGCCTGCCATAGCGCCGATGAGGCCCAAGGGAATGGCAAACATCACCACAATCGGCTGGATGTAGCTGCGAAAAATCAGCGCGAGCAACGCGTAAATAACAAACATCGCCATGCCAGTGAACTTGCCCAAGGCCGCTCCTGCATCGCCTTGCGTGCGTTGCTCGCCCCCAAAATCGATCTGCAAGCCAGGATTGTCGAGCAACAGCTGCGGGATGATTTCGTTCAATAGGTAGTCGTTGGCTTGCTGGCCGGTGGTGACGGCACTGTCGATATCCGCGGTTAGCGTGGTGATGGTGCGACCATCGCGACGATTGATGGTGGTTGGGCTTTGCCCCGGGGCCAGATCAGCGACACTGCCCAGCGGGATTCGGTGGCCACTGGCGGTGATGATGTCGGTATCCAGTAAATCGCTTAGGTTGTCGCGGTCAGCGCCGGGATAACGCACGAAGACTTTGACGTCATCCGGGCCCCGTTGGATCCGCGTGGCTTCAATGCCGTAATAGCCACCGCGCACCTGAATAGCTAAGTCCTGTAGCGATAAGCCATAGGCTCGCGCCTCATCTTTTAGCTGTAGGGTGATCTCGGTGCGACCGCTGGATAGATCATCACGCACATCAAAGGTGCCAGGAATGCTTTCGACCGCCTCGCGCAAGGCGCTGATCACCGGTTGAACATCACCCCCAAAGGGCACTGAGGCCTCAAGCTGAATCGCAGCGCCGGCATCCACGATGCTGGACGAGATGATCAGTTTTTTGACACCGCTGACCTCGCCAATAGCGTCACGCCACGCTTTTTCGAAAGTGGCTGTGGGTAAGGTGCGGACCTCGGCATCACTTAGGCGAACCACAATATGACCAATGTTGCCGGCACTGGCGGCAGCCTCCGCGTTAGGGCCACCTTCAGCAGGGCCTGCACCGGCCACCGCGTATAGGTTCTCGACCACGGCCGGCATACCCTCGGCCTGTTGCTCGCTCAGCTGTTGCCCGACTTGCAGCGCCAAATCAGCAAAGGTGTTCAAACGTTGCTGTGTATTGGCGAAGGCAGTTCCGTCTTCTAATTCCAGATCCAGGGTGACGTATTGGCCCTCGATGGAGGGAAAGAACGAAAAGCGAATGTAGCCATGCGCCATCAAACCGATCGTCAGCACCATCATGGCGATGACACTGGCCAGCGGTATCGAGGTATGGCGAGTGTTGAAGCGCAGGATTCGGTCCAACGGGCCGTCAGTAAAAGCTTTCAGGCCGCGGTCGATGGGCTCGCGGATCACACGCATCCAGCGGACTAAAAAGAATGGCTTGGCAGAAGGGCGCACGTCCATGCTGGCCAAGTGTCTGGGTAGCATCAGCAACGACAGGGTCAATGAGATCAGCAGAACAAAAATCACCACCAGCGGGATGTCGGTCAGAAACTTGCCCAGCACACCCGGCAGCTGAGTCAACGGTAGAAACGCCACCACGGTGGTCAATGCCGAAAAGATCACCGGCACCGCCATGCGCTGGGCGCCCTCGATCGCCGCCTGCAATGGTGTCTTGCCTTGTTCATTGTTCAGGTAGACGTTTTCACCGACCACAATTGCGTTGTCGACCACGATGCCGATGGCCAAGATAAAGCCGAACAACGAGATCATGTTGATGGTCATATCCATGACAGCCATGACTGCAAAGGTCGCGACAAAACTGATGCCGATCGATACTGCGCTCCAAAAGCTCAGGCGAATGTCCAAAAACAGTGCTAAGCAAATAACGACCAGCGTCAGTCCTAAGATGGCGTTTGAGATCAGCAAGTCCAGACGATTTTGTAGCTCAACTGCTTCGTTCTTCCATATTTCGGCCTCAACCCCTTGGGGTAGGGCGTCTTGGTAGGTCTCCAAAAAGGCGCTGACTTGCTCAACGATATCCAGAACCTGCTCGTCACCGACGCGATACACATTGACGCTGACGGCAGGGGTCTCGCCGTAGCGTGCTGACAGGTCAGTCTGGGCGAAGTCGTCGCGGATGGTGGCCACATCGCTTAGTCGCACCTGTGTGCCGTCAAGGCCGGTTAGCAACACGATGTCAGCAAAGTCCTGGCCGACGAAATTACGCCCCAACGTGCGCAAGGGCAGCGTCAAGGTTGAGGTGTCTAGTTGGCCGCCGGGTAGCTCTAGGCTGTTCGTGCCGACGGTGTTGGCGATTTGTTGCAGGGTTAGACCGTAGGCTTTGAGTGCATGGCGGTCCACTTCGATCGAGATTTCATAGTCACGCGTGTTGGCACTTGCAACGCTGGACAGGCCGGGTAGGCGGGTCAGCTCGGTATCCAAGGTTTTGGCGGCTTCTTTTAAGACGCTTTCGGCGACGTCACCAAACACCGCAATCTCGAGTACCAGTGAATTGTTGCTGGGTTGCGTGACGCTGGGTTCTTCAGCCTCGGTTGGAAACACTTGGATTCGATCGATTTCAGCTTTGATCTCGTCTAGTTTGGTTTGCGGATCCTCACCTAGTTGCAACGTCATGTTGACCGATCCCCGGCCCTCGGTCGCACTGGCGGTCACCTCATCAATGCCATCGATGCCCGACACCGCGTCCTCGATCGGGCGAATGATGCTTTGCTCTATCTCTACCGGGCTGGCCCCGGGGTATTGAACGCTGACATTGATCAAATCCAGCGTGAATTCAGGAAAAGTGGTCTGGGGTAACGAGCGGGCGCTGAGAAAGCCAATCGCCAATAAAAACACCATGGCCAGATTGGCGGCCACGGGGTGTGCGGTAATCCAGCGAATCATAGAACGTTACTCTGAACGCTGATGGCCATGCCGTCGCTAACACCGCCCAGGCTAGAGGTGATCAGCTGGGCACCCTGTAAATTCGGTGCAGTGATATAGGCCAACTCGTTATTCATATGGACGATGTTAACGGGCACCAGATTCAATGTGCCGTCCTGAGCAACCCACACATGGTCGCCTGAGCGCAGGGCTGTGATTGGGATGGCGTAGCTGCCTTGTGATGGCGCCTGAAAGTCGACCTGCGCAAATGAGTTGGCCAGCATCTGCGCGGGTGCGTTATTGATCTCAACGACCACCTCTAAGGTTCGTGTAGTCGCACTGATCTGCTGGGCTACTTGATTCACGGTGCCAGAGGCCTGGACTGTTTGATCGCCAAATCGAACGTTCACGGTGACATTCACGTCATCGTTGTTTAACAGCCCGGGCAGCAGCGAATATTCAGCTGCGGTCAGTGACACACGGGATTCTAATTGCTGCGGGGTAAATAGTTGGGCAATGGCGGTTTGTGGGGTCACCACCGCACCAAGCTCGGCCAGTTTGGCAGAGACCTGAGCATTAAATGGAGCTCGGATTTCGGTAAATTCCAAAGCCAGCTCGGCACTTTGCAACGCGGCCAGCAGGCCTAATCGCCCAGCGGCCAACTGCTGTTGCTGTGCCGCTAACTGGTCGAACTGATCTTGAGTTACCACACCTTGCGACAGCAGGGTTTTAGCACGTTCGATCTGGGTGTTAATCAGTGCAATGTTGGCATCCTGTGCGGCCAGGTCGGCTTTTACTTTGTTTAATTGAGCCTGCGCGGTTCGATCATCTAAGCGGGCCAACAGATCACCTTTTTTTACCGTGCCGGATTGTTCAACGGCAGGGGACAGGTACATCAACGTGCCCTGAACTTGCGGTGCAATGCTGACGCTGCGCTTAGGCAAGATAAAGCCCTCAGCTTGAATAGGAATAAAGGCAGCGGCTTGATCCAATGGTTGTACATCAACGACGGGCAGTGGCTTTTCCTGAGGCTCTGCCGTTAATGGGGTTTTGAGTGCGCCCATGACTTTGAAGCCGGCGAATCCACCGAGCACGATTAATAGGGCGAGAAAATACCAAAGAATATTCTGACGAAGGGTGGGCATGAGGGATCCAAACGAATTTTTACCGGCGTAGGGTATATAGGATCTTGGGTTAAAACTTCTAGATAAGGGTTAAGATAGGTCTCACTCATTGAAAGGTGCATGATTTGACTGATCAATCGACGGCACGTGAGCAAAAACTCAACGTGCTAGGCCAGCCACTTGAACCCTGTTGCTTTGACCCGCTCACCGGCTATTTTCGTGATGGGTTTTGTAAAACCGATGAGCGCGATATCGGACGGCACGTCATTTGTGCTCAGTTGACTCAGGAATTTTTAGATTTCACCCGATTGAGGGGCAATGATCTGTCCACGCCCAGGCCTGAATTTGGTTTTCCGGGTTTAAAAGCGGGGGATGCCTGGTGTTTGTGCGCGCTGCGCTGGAGAGAGGCCTACGACGCGGGTGTTGCCCCGGCGGTGTACCTGGAGCGTTGCGAGCAAGCTGCTTTGACGTACGTCGATCTGGAAATATTGCAGGCTTGTTCGATTTAAACTGATGAATCAACACTGCAAGATCGGTTTGTATGTTAGTTTCCTTCAACGACTGTCGATTGATCGCACCAAGATGGTGTTAGCGCCGGTCGTAGAAAGCAGAGAATCCAGCTTTGAACAACTGCACCGATCGTTACACCCTGACCTTTGAGCGTTTTGAAATTCGTCTTTTTGATAGCGAAATTCACCTACGCCCGTTTAATACCCCCTATACCCCCCACATTCGAGTGGGCCGCACCTGCGCGGACCGGTCTAAACATGCTGAGCGTCGTATGCTGGTGGAGTGGTTTACCCAGCAAGGGTTGTCTGGGGCCATGTCCAACCGCGTGGTCTTGATGTTGTCATGCTTGGATCAATTTGGTCAGAAGCAGCTGTCTAGCTTCTCGATGCACCAACAACTGCAAGAGCTGGTATCTCCCGCACAGATATCCTTGGACAACAAAGGGTTGCAGCACTTGTCTGTGACCGTCGGTGACAATATGCCACTGCAGGACTGCCTGCAAAGCGCGTAGCCGGTTACCATCATCAGGTCTCAGTGAGTGGCCGATCATGGAACGAATCAAACAAAACCCGACAGAACACCAATGGTGGGAAGACCTATTCGGCCTGGCCGTGGGTATTACGGTGTGCTGTCTAGGCCTGCTGATTTATCGGGACCTGGGTCTGACTGTTGGCGGCACTGCGGGTATGGCTTTGTTGCTTCACTACGCAACCGACCTGAGTCTGGGACTTAGCTACTGGCTCATTAATCTGCCCTTTTATGTCTTTGCCTGGGTCAAGATGGGCTGGAAATTCACCTTGCGTACGCTGTTGACGGTCACTGGGCTGTCGGCATCGGTTGAGTGGGCTGCGGGAATAATTGAGTTCGGTCGTCTGGATCCTTTGGTGGGTACTTGGCTGGCAGGCATTTTAGTTGGGCTAGGATTGCTGGCGGTTTTTCGCCACGGATCGAGTTTCGGCGGGGCGGGTATACTGGCCGCCTTTGTTCAAGACCGTTACGAGATCAAAGCGGGATACGTT
Organism: Litorivicinus sp.; assembly: GCA_965656605.1. Classification (GTDB taxonomy): domain Bacteria; phylum Pseudomonadota; class Gammaproteobacteria; order Pseudomonadales; family Litorivicinaceae; genus Litorivicinus. Next base: position 32,688 of record CBFHLC010000004.1, read on the forward strand.
CAGTTAGGTTTTGATTTGTGCGTTCTGGCCGGGGCGTTCTTAATGCTGCCCTCGGATCTGTTGCTGTACTCGATCGCCTCCGCTTTGATTTTGAACATGGTGGTCGCAGTCAATCACTCGCGAAAACGCTATGTGGGCCATAGCTAGCAGACATAAAAAAGGCCGGGATCTTGCGATGCCGGCCTTCTCGTAACTCCTAGGGCTTAACCTGCGTTAAGCACCGGAATTAGTTCTGCTTCAGGCGGAACGAACTGCGTCAGCTGAATGCCGACTACAGCTTCGCGGTACTCTTCCAGTGTTGGTGCACGGCCCAGAACTGCAGCCAGTACCACGACCGGCGTCGACGCTAGCAGTGACTCACCTTTCTTGTCTTCGCGATCCTCGACCACACGGCCTTGGAATAGGCGGGTAGACGTTGCGAACACGGTGTCGCCTTTAGCGGCTTTTTCCTGGTTACCCATGCACAGGTTACAACCGGGACGCTCTAGGTACAGGATGTTGTCGTATTCGGTGCGAGCAGCGCCCTTAGGAGCGTTGTCGTCGAATTCGAAGCCTGCGTATTTCTGCAGGATTTCCCAATCACCCTCAGCCTTAAGCTCATCAATGATGTTGTACGTCGGGGCGGCCAGCACTAAGGGCGCTTTGAACTCGACCTTGCCTTGCTTGGCTTCCAGATTGCGCAACATGGCGGCCACGATTTTGACGTCGTCTTTGTGAACCATGCAAGAGCCGACGAACCCCAGGTCGACTTCACGGGCTCCAGCGTAGTAGCTCAAAGGACGGATCACGTCGTGTGTGTAGCGCTTGGATACGTCGTCGTTATTGACGTCCGGATCCGCGATCATGGGCTCGACGATGGTGTTCAGATCAACCGTCAGTTCTGCGAAGTATTCGCAATCCGCGTCGGGCATCAGAACCGGGCGGCCGGTGCCTGAACGGATGTCGTTGATCCGCGCATCCGCTTTGTCGATCAGGCCTTGCAGCATTTGAACGTCGTTATCCATGCCCTTGGCAATCATGATGCCGATGCGGCTCTTGGCCAGTTCCAGTGATTGGATCAGGGTCTCGGGCTCAGAGATGCAGATTGAGGCCTTGGCCTTCATCTCGGCGGTCCAGTCGGTAAAGGTGAACGCTTGGTCAGCCAGCAGGGTGCCGATGTGAACTTCAATGACGCGGCCTTGGAAGACGTTTTCGCCGAATTTCTTGAGCATCTGCAGCTGGGTCGCGTGAACGATGTCACGGAAGTCCATGCCGTCCTGCATCTCGCCAGTAAAAGTCACTTTGACCGACTCGGGGATTGGCATGGCAGCTTCGCCGGTTGCCAAGGCCAGTCCGACCGTGCCCGAGTCCGCACCGAAGGCCACGCCTTTGGACATACGGGTGTGCGAGTCACCACCGATAATCACTGACCACTCGTCGACGGTGATGTCGTTTAGAACCTTGTGAATAACGTCGGTCATGGCGTGATAGCCACCCAGTGGGTCGCGCGCCGTGATCAGGCCAAACTTGTTCATGAACTTCATCAGCTTGGGAATGTTGGCCTGCGCCTTGCTGTCCCAAACCGAGGCGGTATGACAGCCTGACTGGTAGGCACCGTCCACCTGAGGAGAGATCGTGGTGGCGGCCATCGCTTCGAGTTCTTGCGAGGTCATCAAGCCGGTGGTGTCCTGTGATCCGACGATGTTCACGCGAACGCGGACGTCTGAACCGGCATGAAGTGCTTTATCGCTTAGTACGCCTACTGCATTGTTATTAAAGATCTTTTCAACTGCAGTTAGACCCTTGCCTTCGTTGTGAATTTCTTTGGACGGTGCGTATACCTGCTTGGCTTCGATGCCTAGCGTTTCTGCCGCAAAGGTCTGAACCTTCTTGCCGAATACGACGGCGTATGAGCCGCCTGCACGCATGAACTCGACTTTTTGCGCGGTGAAAGCAGAGGACACGTCAGCCACTTCCTGGCCATCTTTTAACAGTTTTTTGGTGCGCGTGTTGATGGTCAGAACCGTGCCGGTGTCGACCGAATAGGTCTGCTCGAGTACCGCGTCGCCATTCGCGTCAACGACAGTCTTGCCGTCAGCATCGGTTTTGCGAACCCAGTTCTTTAAATCCAAGCCGATACCGCCGGTTACGCCGACCGTAGTCAAAAAGATCGGTGAGATACCGTTGGTGCCGCCGACAACGGGTGCGATGTTCACGAAAGGTACGTACGGGCTGGCTTGTTTGCCGGCCCACAAGGCGACGTTGTTGACGCCCGACATACGCGATGAGCCGACGCCCATGGTGCCTTTTTCAGCGATCATCATGACTTTCTTGCCGGGGTGCTGCTTTTGTAGCTCAACGATTTTCTGTTGGTCAGCGGGGGTGCACATGCAACGGCCGTGTAGCTCACGATCCGAGCGCGAGTGCGCCTGGTTACCCGGTGACAGCAGGTCGGTCGAGATGTCACCTTCAGCGGCGACAAAGGTGACCAATTCAATCTCTTCGTCGATGTCGGGCAGTTGGGTAAAGAACTCGGCGTTTGCGTAGCTGGTTAGGATGTCGGTCGCTACGGCATTGCCAGCAGTGTGGGCGTCTGCCAAACGGGCCAGGTCTGCGTCGTACAAGAACACCTGAGTCTTTAGCACGTCGGCGGCTTGAGACGCGATGCTGGCATCGTCGGCCAGCGCCAGATCTAGCAATACATCAATCGAAGGACCACCCTTCATGTGTGCCAGCAGTTCGAATGCGAAATCAGGAGTGATCTCTGCAACGCTGTCGGCTCCCAAAATGATCGATTTCAGAAACTGCGCTTTGGCGCCCGCAGCAGGTGTAGTGCCAGGCAGGGTGTTGTAGATGAAAAACTGCAGTGAGTCAGCACGGTATTCGTGGTTCGTGTCTTTGATCTGCTCGATAATTTCAGCGAGTAGTTCAGCGCTGTCGATGGGCTTGGGTTGCAGTCCGTCAGTGGCGCGTTCTGCGATTTCGGTCAAATATTCCGTGTATAAACTCATACATCTCCCTACTGGATAAAAGCTATAGCAACGCCACGCAACACATCGCTGTGCTTTGGCAGGGGGCCTTTTGGGCCCTTTGGTCGCTATAGGGTGTGGTTGCAACGTCGCCGAGGCGGTTGGGCTGCGGAATTTCGCGGGAGAGTATAGCTGAATGCGGTTTTGTATGCCTCGATTTACTACTAAATGATGGGCAAGATTCCCGATGTCCAGCGGGCAGTTTTGTCACCTTGATCTTTACCCCTTGTAACCAATTTGCCGTCTAAATTGATTCGATCGCTGATCGGTCGAGCTAGACTAGGCGCATTCAAAACTGAAATTTTTAGGAATTCAAAATGGTCTGGGATATTTGGGTCCGACTGGGACACTGGCTGGTGGTGGGATTGATCGCCTTTCAGTTTTACTCGGGCGAGCAGTTAGATTTGCGCGATATCCACGCGTGGGTTGGCATCGCACTGTTGAGTTGGATCGGGTTTCGCTTGTTGTGGGGCTTTGTTGGGCCAACGCATGCTCGGTTTTCAGATTTTGTAAAGTCCCCCAAGCGCGTCTGGGGCAGCTTTGTACAGTTATTTCGCCGTGAACATGAAAGCGCAGTTGGGCATACCGCGGCCGGGGGGATAGGCGTGATCGTTCTGATGGCGTTAATTACAACGCTTGCGATTACCGGACTGCTGTCCACCGATGATGTGTTCTACGACGGGCCGTTGAATCACTGGGTGTCTTACGAGGTCGCAGTTCTGGCCACTCGCATTCACCATCTGGCCGGCAACCTGTTGATTTTGACCATAGCGGGGCATGTCTGTGCCATTGCGTGGCACCAATTTGCCATGAAGCAGCCGCTGATTCAGGGAATGCTGCATGGCAGAAAGCCCGGCGTGACCGGATCCATTGCGTTCAGCGTTACGATCAGAGGCGCGCTGGTTTTGCTTGCCAGCGCGATCGTCATCGCCGGCTCCATCGGATTATGGGGCCGGTTCTAAGACGAGATTATTTTTTGCGATAGTCATCGTGGCAGCCTTTGCAGGTCTGGCCGGCGGCTTTCAGTGCGGCGCCGATCTGACCCTTGTCGCCACTATCTACTGCAGCTGACAGCTCACCAATAGCTTGACCAAATTTCATACCCGCAGCTCGGAATCCTTCGGGGTCGCTCCAGATTTCAGCTTTTGCGCGGCTGTTGCTGGCGGTGCTTTCAATCGCGAAGGCCTCAGGCAAAATTCCGCTCACCACTTGAATGCGATTCACAGCTTGTTGCATGCGTTCTAAGTCGAAATCTTTGCGCCCGCGCATCATGGCAGCCAGATTGTCGGCAAACTCATATTTGATGATCTTGTAGGCACCTTGGCGGGCGTCGATCAAGTCCTTGGGGTCGTCGCTGGCATGTGCGGTGGTACCGATAAATGCGCTAAGGGCTAGCGCTGCAATACGTTTCATGTGGGGATCCTTTTGTCATAAATTCAGGTGACAGTATGCACATTTAAAAAAGCGCTGTGTATAGACCCAAGGGTGTCGCTTTTGTCATTGATCCGGCGCTTTCATCCGTCGAACTCTCGGGCCGCTCTTGTCATTCTTTGTAAAAAATAGAGGAGGTGATCATGAGCACCCTTGATCTAGTCAAACAGCGCAAGCCGAGACACGGTTTGCAACGCGAATTCTATTTGGATGATGCCGTCTATCAGGACGATCTAGAACAGATCTGGTATCGCAATTGGGTGTTCGCGGGGCACACATTAGAGATGCCCAAACCGGGCAGCTACATCACGCTGGCCATTGGCGACTATCCCATCGTTGTGGTGAACGACAACGAGACCTTTAGGGCATTCCACAACTCCTGCCGTCACCGCGGATCGATGCTATGCCAAGAACGATCGGGGCGTGCGGCCAAGTTAGTCTGTCCCTACCACCGGTGGACCTATGACTATGCCGGGCAATTGGTGTTCGCACAGGACATGGGTGCGGACTTCATCGCCTCGGATTTCCAGCTCAAGACGGTTCACATCGAAGTGGTCGAGACCATGATCTTCGTGTGCGTGGCCGCTGAGGCGCCTGATTTCGAGCCATTCAAAGAAGCATTTGCGCCTTATTTAGCGCCACATCAGTTGAGTAATGCGAAGGTCGCCCATCAGACCGAGACGGTTGAGCAGGGCAACTGGAAACTGGTGCTAGAAAACAACCGTGAGTGCTACCACTGCCAAAGCTGCCACCCCGAACTCGTACGCTCGTTTGACAAAGAGTTGTCTAAAGCGGGACTGCTGCCACTGGCTGAGCAACCTGAATTTGTTCAAGACTTCGTCAGACAAACTGAACAGGCCGGCATTCCTTGTCAGACCCACTGGGATGCAGACGGACAATTCAGGATGACACGCATGACCCTTATGAACGGTAACGTCAGCCATACTATGGACGGCTTGCCGGCGGTGAGTAAGCGGTTGGACCAGACCGGCATCGAGAATTTAGGCAACCTGTTCCATTTCCACTATCCGTCCATGTGGACGCATTTCCTAGGTGATCATGCACTGACGTTCCGCGTGTTACCTAAGGCGACGGGAGAGACAGTGGTCACCACCACGTGGTTGGTTCATAAAGATGCTCAGGAAGGGGTCGATTATGACCTGGATAACCTGACGCGAGTTTGGAACGCGACTAACCTGCAGGACCGTGAAATTGTAGAAAACACCGTGCGCGGTTTGCGCTCGCCGGCGTTCGAGCCGGGTCCGTACTCAAGCATACTTGAGAATGGCACATGCCAGTTTGTTGATTGGTATTGCGAGCAGATGGAGAAGGGGCTGAGCGCCCAGTAGGCGCATCAGCTATAGACTGGCGTGCGGAGCCCCGCACGCCAAATGGCTTAGATCAAGCCGTTGCTGCTTAGGAACTCACGGGCAACATCCGAGATATCTTTCTTGTCGACGGCGACTTGTCCGTTCAAAGACTGCATGACCGAATCGTTCAGCAGGCCCGACAATGCGTTCAACGAATCACCAATATCAGGATTGGCTGCCAAGACTTCATCACGAATAACGGGTGTTAGCGCGTAGTTGGGGAAGAAGCCTTGATCGTCTTCCAGAACTTTGAAATCGAACGCAGCGATACGACCATCGGTGGCAAAGACCAATCCGACATCGACGTCACCATCACGCAGGGCTTGGTAAATCAGCCCAGATTGCATGGGCGCCATGTTGGCTCGTCCTGCTTTGAAGCCGTACTGGTCCTGCAGTCCTAACAGGCCATCAGCCCGCTTCGGGAATTCAGCGTTGACACCCATTTTCAGCGATTGATCGTTGTTGTAGGCCGCAGCCAGGTCACTCAGCGTTGACAGGCCTTTGTCATCGGCGCTACGAACGGCCAGTGCGTAGGTGTTGTTGGCGGCAGATGCGTTTAGCCAGACGATGCCTTTTTCAGCGTCCAGCATTTTGACCCGGTTGTAGGTCTCTTGTGCATCTAGGCGCTCTTTGATTTTGTTGAAAGTCACCAAGCTGGTACCGGTGTACTCCCAGTAGATATCGACTTGGCCGTTTTCCATGGCTGAACGAACGACCGTGGTGCCCATGCCCTCGGCTCGGTTCACCTCATGCCCTTTGGCCTCAAGCATCTGTGATGTCATCTCAGAGATCAGCAACTGTTCGGTGAAGTTTTTACCACCAACAGTGACTTCTGCCGCCATAGCCATGCCGACTGATCCCGCCAGCAGGCCGGTGAGGGTGTTACGAATCAATGTTTTCATTGTTATTTTGCCTCATTTAAGGGGTTTACCCCCCGTGGTATCAGCCACACTTGCAGCTGACGAAATACACCGTCGATGATAACGGCTAGCAAGGCCACAGGGACCGCACCGCTGAGCATCATCGGCAGCTCGTTTAAGTCAATTCCAGTAAAGATCAGCTCGCCTAAACCGCCGCCGCCAATCAAGAACGCCAGCGGAACTGTGCCCACGTTGATGGCGATGGCCGTCCGTATCCCAGCAAAGATGACGTACAGAGCATTGGGTAGCTCGACTCGCCATAGAATCTGCGAAGGTGTCATGCCAATCCCAGTTGCAGCCTCAACCAAAGCGGGCGAGACGCCGACTAATCCAGTGAAGGTGTTTCGAACGATCGGCAGCAGAGTCGCCAGCCACAGCGCGAAAACCGCAGGCAGGGTTCCGATCCCTAGCACACTCATACTTAACGCTAGAATCGCAAGGGTCGGCACGGTAGTCCCGATATTCAGCGCCTGCATAACGGGCTCAGCATAACCGCGTGCCCACGGGCGGCTCAGGATCAATCCGATCAATAAGCCGAAACCGATAGCTAACCCGCCAGAGATGGCGACCAATTGAACGTGCTGATTTAATAGATACAGGATGTCTTCACTGTACAGTGCCCAGGTATTCTGAACCGGATCAGTGGCCGCTACGGCGGCAGCGGCGGCGGTACCGACGATCCAGCTCTTAACGCCCACGTTTGAAATTCTCGTCCGCTAGATGGGCGGTAATGGCGGCTTGCGAGACGGTCCCAACGACGACGCCCTCGTGGGTAACCGGCAGGCTGTCTGCACCGTACTTGATCAAGGTGCTGGATACGGTCCGTAGTGATTCGTTCAGCAAAACGCTGGGACCATTCGCGGAGCCTGCGCCGGGCTGATAAACATCGGAACATCGGCGCAATGACAGCCGCATCAGGGTTTTCTCTGACCCCAGAAACTCGTCTACGAACCCGAGCTTGGGCTGGGCTAATAATCGGTCGGGGCTGTCGGACTGGATCAATTGTCCGTCGTTAAAGATTGCGATTTGATCCGCCAGCTTGATGGCTTCATCCAAATCATGGCTAACCAAAATCACCGTGATGCCCAGATCGCGTTGGATCTTTAAAAATTCGTCTTGGATGACGTCGCGGTTGATGGGGTCGATCGCGCCAAAGGGCTCGTCCATTAACATCAGGGTAGGGCGTGCCGCTAAGGCTCGCGCGACACCCGCGCGCTGTTGTTGGCCCCCGGATAATTCATTGGGATAGCGTTTTAAATACAGCGAAGGATCCAAGTTCACCATGGACAACCAATCAGCGGCTTCACGACGACTTTTGGCTTTGTCCCATCCCAGCAGATCCGGCACGCTGCACACGTTGTCCTCGATCGTCATGTTGGGAAACAGACCTATTTGCTGGATGACATATCCAATTCGACGGCGCAGAGCGACCGGGTCTAGCTCGTCGGTATCCTGCCCATCCAAAAAGATCTTGCCTGCGGTCTTGGGGATCAAGCCGTTGATCATTTTTAGGGTGGTGGTTTTACCGCAACCGCTGGGCCCTAATAGAACGCAGATGTCGCCTGAGTCGATCACCATGTCGACGTCTCGGACGGCATGGGTTTGACCCTCGGCGGTATCGAAAATTTTGTTCAGTCCTCTGAGTTCAATCATGTCCGCATGGCCTTTGGCGTTAGTCGTTTTTGTAATTTGGCTAACGCGTAGTCAGCAAGTATAGCGAACAGGCTGACACTCACGGCGCCCGTTACGAGAAGACGGGGATCAGTCATGCTGATGCCGCGACTGATGAAGGTACCTAGGCCGCCGGCGCCAATGTAGGCGGCGATCGCCATGACGCCAATATTCATGACCACCGCCGTGCGCACGCCGGCCATGATGACGGGTACAGCAAGCGGTAATTCAACACGCAGCAGGCGTTGGCTGGATGACATGCCTACGCCCATGGCGGCCTCGCGCAGGGCGGGGTCGACGTTATTGATAGCGGTGTAGGTGTTGCGGATGATCGGCAGCTGGCTGTATAGCAAAACCGCGATGATGGCGGGCACTGCGCCGATCCCTTGCCCGAAAATGGATAACACTGGAATCATCAGACCAAACAGCGCGATAGAGGGGATGGTGATGATAATGCTGGCCACATAAAGCACGACTTGTGCGGTCGGCTCGTGACGCGTGATCGCAATCCCGATCGGTACTCCTGTCGCGATCGCCAAGCCTAAAGCAATGCTGATTAAGATCGCATGCTCACCTGCTCTCGATAAAATCAGATCGACGTTGTCGACCATGTACAGAAGTATTTCCAATGCATTCTCGTTTTATTATCTTCTCGCTCCCGCACTATAGGGTTTGCACGAGCGTAAACACGTAAAAATTACGACACCCAAGAGCACGAATGCGACATCGCTAGGTGCTTTTCACGGTTAATCGCAGCGATCGTCTTTGGGCGGCGTTCCGAAAAAGTGCTTGTAGCGCCGGGTGAAGTACGCCGATGTGCTAAAGCCGGATAGCGCCGCCACCGTTGAAACCGGCAGGGCCGTCTGTCGCAATAATCCACGGGCATGGCGCAGCCGTATTGCGGTGTAGAACCGCCCAGGGCGCTGGCCAATTTGTTGATCGAATAACCGCTCTAGATGACGTTTGGATACGCTGGCTTGGGTGGCAATTTGATCGATGCTCAGCGGCGTCTCTATGTTGGCCTCCATCAAAGCGACAGCCGCGTTGAGTCGCGCGTTGTGAATGTTGTAACGCGTGATCGGCGACATCTGCTGAGTCTCTTGCGAGTCTCGAATAGTCGGGTGAACCGATTGTTCGGCGACAGCCTTGGCTAGGGCATCCCCTTGATCCCGCCTGATGACCTCCAGCATAAAATCCAGACCGGCCGTGCCGCCTGAGCAGGTCCACAGATTGTCATTGATCTCGAATAAGTTATTGGTCAGCTCAACCGTCGGAAAGCGTTCGATAAAGCCAGAGCGCTGCTCCCAATGGACCGTGCATTTGCGACCTCGTAATAGGCCGGCCTCAGCCAGTGTGTAGGGGCCCGCAGATGTAGCACCCAGTATGGTGGCGCTACGGTCAATGTTGCGAAGCCATTTATGCAAGGATTCTGGCTGCTGAGTGCTAACCATTAAGCCCGAGACGACGATTAAGGCATGAAGATCTTGGGTTTGCGTCATCGCGTGCGACGGCGTAATGGTGATGCCATCGCTGGCTTCGATCACTTGGTCGTCGACACCAAAAATTGGCCACTGGTATAACTCCTGCTGGCTCAAACGGTTGGCCATGCGCAGGGGCTCGGTCATAGACGCCAAGGATAGGTGCGAGAATTTGGGCAGAAGCAAAAAACCAATTTTTTTCATGGCTCAGTCGTTTGTTGTTATGCCGGCAGGGTACGCAAATTAGTACCGGCTTGTCGCGTAGAACAGCTCTCAATTGAACAGGTCGTGTAAAACGTAGGCTAATCGAGGAGGCAGCATGTCAAAAATCAGAATTGCAGGCGCGCAGATAAGCAGTGTGTTGGGGGATGTGGAGGCTAATACCCACAAACATCTAGAGTGGATTGAGCAGGCCAAGCAAGAACGTGCCGACATGCTGGTGTTTCCTGAACTATCACTGACCGGATATTCGATCGGCACGCATGGTTTTAGTTTGGCGCGCAAACGCTCGGCGGCCGAGATACAAAGCATTGCCAATGCTTCAGTGGGTATCACGACGATCTTCGGTTTTATGGAAGAGGGGCCCAGCGCCCAGTTCTATAATTCCGCCATTGCCGTTCGTGACGGTCAGGTGGTGCATCTGCATCGTAAGCTGAATCTGCCTAGTTACGGGCAATTAGAAGAAGGGAAGTATTTCGCCAGCGGCCGATTTGTTGAGACGCAATCATTGGACGAAGACTGGAGCTTTGCGACTCTGATTTGTGCAGATGCCTGGAACCCGGCGTTGGTTCACTTGGCTGCAATGCACGGTGCCACCCTGATGGTGTTCCCGATCAGCTCCTCGACCACCGCCGTGGATGGCGATTTCTCAAATCCCGAGGGCTGGCTTCGAGCCAGCGGCTTCTACGCGATGATGTATGGCTGTCCGGTGGTTACCGTGAATCGCGTGGGTGACGAGCTAGGTAGCCAGTTTTACGGCGGCTCTACCATTTATGATTCGAACGGGGCGTTAGTGGCCAGTGCGGACGACACCGAGACCTTGTTGTGCGCCGAGGTCGACTACCAAAACGTGCGGCAGAATCGCTACCAGTTGCCGACGGTTCGTGATTCTAATTTGGCGTTGATATCGCGCGAGATGGACCGTCTGGTTAATATTCTGGGCGTGCCCGAGCAATTCCGAGATTCATGATGATCAACGCTGATTTTTCTTTACCCATCCAGATCGATACTCACAGCATGCCGTGGGAGCCCTCACCGATGCCGGGCGTATCGCGACGAAAGTTAGATCGTATCGGTGACGAGGTGGCACGGGCTACTTCAATCGTCCGCTATGCACCGGAGTCATACTTCAGTGAACATACCCACGGCGGAGGCGAAGAATTCCTGGTGTTAGAGGGGGTCTTTTCGGATGAGAACGGTGACTATCCCGCTGGGACTTACGTGCGAAACCCGATCGGAAGTCGACACACCCCGTATTCCAAAGATGGCTGCGTCATCTTCGTAAAATTGCATCAGTTCGCCTCGGACGACTCGGCGCAGTTTTCGATTAATACCCGCACATCCGAATTTCGTCCGGGGGTAGCGCCGGGATTATCGGTGCTGCCGCTGCATCAACATGGCACTGAGAGCTGTGCGTTGGTGCGCTGGGCACCGCAGACGCATTTTGCACCGCATCGCCATTACGGGGGTGAGGAGATCTTGGTGTTAGAGGGCGTGTTTTCTGACGAGCATGGTGATTATCCTGCAGGTACTTGGCTACGCAGCCCCCATCTGTCTGAGCACAACCCCTTTAGTGATCAGGGGTGTTTGATTTACGTGAAGACAGGGCACTTGCTCGAGCAGCCTGAGGATTCTGCGTAGGTCTAATGCTCACGTCCGCATCTTGTTATATTATTATGGAATAACTTTATTCTAATAATGCATAAAAAAGGGCAAGGTCGATGAAACACACCATCGTAATCGTCGGGGCAGGATCAGCAGGGATCGCCACGGCATCAAGTCTGCTAGGCCGGAATCCAGGTTTAGAGATCGCTATCATTGATCCTCAGTCGGAGCACTATTACCAGCCCGGCTGGACCATGGTGGGCGGTGGTATCTTTGAAGCCTCTACCACTCAAAAACCTACTCGCTCGCTGATTCCCAGTGGCGTAACCTGGATTCAGCAGTCAGTTGCAACCTTCCAGCCCGAAACCAATCAGCTGACGTTGGATGATGGGAGTGTTGTTGAATACGACTACTTAGTAGCCGCGCCAGGCTTGCAGTTGGATTTTGACAAAATTGAGGGACTGACCGAGACGCTCGGCCAAAATGGGGTCACGTCGAACTATCGCTATGACCTGGCACCCTACACTTGGGATCTGGTACAGAGTTTAAAAGACGGTGTGGCTTTATTTACTCAACCACCCATGCCGATTAAATGTGCCGGCGCCCCTCAAAAAGCCATGTACCTATCTTGTGATCACTGGTCAAAGCAGGACGTTTTGAAAAACATTGACGTCAAATTCTGTAATGCAGGTCCGGTCCTATTTGGCGTGGCTGATTTCGTGCCTGCATTGATGAAATACGTCGAGCGTTACAATGCCGACTTATGCTTTGGCGAGTCGCTGGTGAAGGTCGATGGTCCTGCTCACTTGGCTTGGTTTAAGTCGTCAGAGACCGGTGAATTGATTGAGCGATCCTTTGATATGTTGCACGTGGTTCCACCGCAGTCAGCTCCTGATTTCATTAAATCCAGCCCTTTGGCAGCTGAATCCGGCTGGATCGATGTGGATCAATTTACATTGCAACATCAGCGCTACGACAACGTTTATGGCTTGGGTGATGCGACCACGACGCCCAATGCCAAGACGATGGCTGCGGCTCGTAAGCAGGCCCCGATTGTGGCTGCCAACATTACGGCACAGATGCAGGGTCTGAATGGGCGAGCCAAGTATGACGGTTACGGCGCATGCCCATTGACGGTAGAAAACGGCAAAATCGTGATGGCTGAGTTCGGCTATGGCGGCAAGTTGCTACCCACGTTCCCAAGCTGGCTATTAAAGGGGACGCAACCGACTCGCGTTGCCTGGCACTTGAAGGCCAATATTTTGCCGACGGTATACTGGGAGCATATGCTCAAAGGTAAAGAGTACTTTGCAAAACCGGTCTTGGAGGAATAAGGGCTGATTTTGCCTCCAGCCAGCTACTAGGATCTGTAATAATTGAGTGGCCAGATTCCTTTTATGACGCGGGGCGCCCGAGCCGCGTTGTCGTCGCCATCGCCGGCTCGCCCGGCGCAGGCAAATCAACGGTCGCTGAATCTTGGTGTGAACAACTTAATCAGATGAGCCCCAGCTGTGCTGCGGTGGTCCCGATGGATGGCTTTCATCTGCCTAATGACCAGCTGGACCAGATGGGCCTGCGAGATCGTAAGGGGTCACCCGATACCTTTGATGCTCACGGGTTTGTCGATTTAGTCCAGCGCATCCAAGCGACTGACGAGGCGGTATGGTATCCCACCTTTGATCGCGGTCTGGATGCGAGTGTTCAGGACGGCGGGGTGGTTCCAAAAGGCTGTCAGGTCGTGTTGGTTGAGGGTAACTACCTGTTGTTAGAGCAAGCGCCGTTGAATCAGGTTCAATATGACTACAGCGTTTTGCTTAAGTCTTCACTGCAAACACTTTAGGAACGCTTGGTCCAGCGTTGGATCGACCATGGGTTCTCTGCTCAACAATCCTTGGAAAAAGCTCAGCGCAATGACTTGCCCAATGCCAAAACGGTTCTAATCAGCAGCCGTCGGGCTAATTTGGTACTGTAATCGGCCTGTCGTTGGTACACTTATTTCTGTGACCGTAACTAGGCTTACCTCTCGTAAATCGATAGGTCAGATGACTTTAGAGCTCCGCCGTTCATCCCCGTTTGTGTTGCTGGTACACCGAGGGTGAAATTTTCGAAGATCAAGTAAGTAGTTAAGCTACAGTTTAGCCAGATCAAGATGATCCAAGCTCAGCCACGGCAGGCTAGTTTGCGGGATGTTCCTATGAGATTTCCAAGCTTAGACAAACTTCGTCTTACGATCGAGCACGACCAGCTGTGGTTTCGTTTGTTCCCAACCTACGTACAAATATGCCCTCGACCTAATCACGCGCTTCGCATCCGCACCGGAATCCTTGAGAGGACACCGGAACATTTTATCAATGGCCAACAGGGTTCAGAATGGCTGACGAGTCTCGGCGTGTCTGAGGCAGATTCAAAAATCCTAATGATGGTCGCGTTTCTGACGCTTCGTGGTTTGGGATTGGGCCGAACCTTTCAGCAAATGTCATTTGATCTTGGCCGGGTTTGCTCTCCAGCTACCGTGCGGGTGAACCATGACGGACGCAACGGGATGCGTATTTCCATCGTCGCCGATCGGAAATCACAGGTCGAGAACACGAAGATTGTGGCAACCGGATAGACCTAGGGTGCAAAAAACCTCAAGAGATCCGGCCCATGAAGGCGATGTTGCTCGAGTCATTTGGCTCGCTTCCTAAAATCGCGCCTGTTGCTGATCCTTCGCCAGAAGGACACAGTGTGGTTATTGAGGTTAAAGCGAGTGGTGTCTGTCGTAGTGACTGGCACTGTTGGTTGGGACATGACACCGGTGTGACCCTGCCGCATGTGCCGGGACATGAATTTGCCGGTGTTGTCGCCGAAGTTGGTTCGCACGTCTCGCGCTTTCGAATCGGTGATCGAGTCATGATTCCTTTTATCAATGCGTGTGGAAGCTGCCCAGAGTGCTACACCGGTAACCAGCAAGTGTTTACGTATCAAACACAGCCGGGGTTCACGCACTGGGGCTCCTTTGCGCAATTCACTCGGGTTGATCAAGCGGATCACAATTTGGTCCCTATGCCTGCGTCGATGAGCTTTGAGACGGCCGCCAGCATGGGCTGTCGGTTTGTCACAGCGTTTCGTGCTGTTGTCGACCAAGGTCAAGTAAAGCCGGGTGTCTGGGTTGCGGTCCATGGCTGCGGTGGTGTCGGCCTGTCCAGCATTATGATCGCGGTGGCAATGGGAGCCCGTGTGGTTGCGGTCGATGTAGATCAGAACAAGCTGAAGATGGCCAAAGACTTGGGGGCCAGCGCTACAGTAGACGCCAGCGCCATCGATCAGGTCGGTGCTGCAATTCAAGATCTAACCGGGGGAGGCGCTCAGGTGTCATTGGATGCCTTCGGCCACCCCCAAGCCTGCGTTAATTCCATCCAGAGCCTGAGGCCGCTAGGACGGCACGTGCAAGTCGGATTGTTAATGGCAGATCAAGCGAACCCCGCATTGCCGATGGATATCGTGATCGGCAAAGAGCTGGAAATCCTGGGGTCCCATGGGATGCAGGCGCATCGGTATCCCGCGATGTTACAGATGATCGAGTCGGGTCGGCTGCGCCCCGAGCAGTTATTGGGTCGAACGATCTCGTTAGATGATGCGCCTGACATTCTGATGGCGATGGATGGGGCAGCGCAGGTCGGTGTGACCGTGATTAATCAGTTTTGAAAATCGGCCAGCCATAGGGCCATTGCCAAGCGTGTGTCCTCCACTGACCCGCTTGGCGGTAACGGAAGCCGTCGGGCGCGGCCTCAAACGAGTCGGCACTGACATCTAATTCGAGCCAAGTGTGCGCGCCATCCAATGCGGGTGCGCCGGATTTATTTCTGAAAGGCTGTGTTAAATCATTTGCTCGCGTCAGACCCCATACCCCACGCACGTGGCTGAGCAAATATACGGCCTGTTGATAGCGAAATATTTGGGCCTGATCGACGGCCAGTGCTGTTGGGGCGGCAGCCAAGTTAATCCAATCAGATGATGTCAGCGATCTGGGTAATCCTAGGTTAGGGTCTTTGAGATCCAGCGGCACGACTCGAACGTTTTGATCGGACAGCACCATGTAAGCACCCTGCGGTAGTCGGGCGATCCGAGGCTGGAGCCCTTCGCCGATAGGTCCGCAGCTCAGTGCGGCTGAGCGCGTCTGCCAGCTTTGATCCAACTGCCGAGTGGCTAGATGTAGACAGGTCTGGGTAGAGAAAACAATACGATTGGCATCGATAAAGTCGCCTGCTATCACGTCGGAATCGACAACGCAGCGGCGCGGCTGAAACGGGCTTTGTCTGGAGTGTGAGCGATCCCAGATAGCAAGGCTGCATTAATCGCTCGGCTGTAAGACTAATTCCCGATCGCCCAATTGAAGCGCGTTCGAGTGAATTGCATAGAATGCGGCCAGCAGACCTAGTGCGAGTGATTGGTGCATGGGAACAGACTAGTCTGCTCCCATTCAACCTGCAGGAACTGGGTCAATAATCGTTAATGTCGTTTTGCGGACTGCCTGGACGCAGGCGCACATACAGACGTACGCCGGCCATCGCGATTGCGGTAGAAGCAGCAAAGGCCACTAACACGTCACTCCAGCTGTCCAGCCACACGTGGCCAAATAATTGGTTACTTAGCTGAAGCTTTAGGATGCCAGCCGCCAGCCACGCACCTAAGCCTGCGGGAAGGAAGAACAGCAAGCTGCCGTCCAGCAACTCGAGCGCCAGCAGGACAGCGCCTAAAATCAGCCATGTCATGGGCATAAATAGCGTCATGATTTACGTCCTAGTTGACTCATTAAGACTTCCAGGCTGCCAAAGGCCTTGGTAACGTCGGTGGGCACCACCAGAGTTTTGGTCTGGTCCGAAGCCCCCAAATCAGTCAGGCCCTGTACTTGGCGCTTGGCCAATTCAAAATTCACCGCGCCGTCGCCATTTTCTTCAATGGCTTTGGCGACCAGACGAATTTGCTCCGCGTCGGCCTCGGCTTTGACTTTGATGGCGTAGGCGTTGGCGTCAGCTGTAACGCGGATCGCTTCTGCCTGACGTTGTGCCTCGAATAGCTCCGCCTCGGCTGACAGCTCGACACTTCGCTTTTCACCCTCAGCCTCGGCCACGGTGGCGCGTCGTTGACGGTCTGCATTGAGCTGCTGACGTTGTGCATCTTTGGTGACTTCGTCGACCAAGACATCAATGATCTCGGTGCGGGTGACTTCGATACCCCAGACCTCGGCGGCGCTGTGCAGGTTGCGCGCAATTTCCTCGTTCATCGAATCGCGACTGGACTGCAATGAGTCCAGATCCAACCGGCCGGCAGCTGAGCGCACGATAGAGGTCGCAGCGGTATTCAAGGCTCGATCCACGTCTTCGATACGATAGACCGATTTGGCCGCATCGGTAATTCGATAGAACACAGTCGACTTCAAGCGCACTTCCACGTTGTCGCTGGTGATCACCGAAATGTCGAAATCGGTCAGTTGGCGCTCCAAAATGATGATGCGATGGGCCACACGATCTAAAAAGGGCACGATGAAATTCAGCCCGGCGGGCAGGCTGCGCGTGTATTTTCCAAAGCGCTCGATCACGAACACCTCTGACTGAGACACCACTTTGACCGCTTTGAATACGATCAGTAGGATCAGTCCTGCTAGAACGAGCGAAAAAATGACTGAGGGAGAGAGAGGCATGGGAACTCCTTGGTTAGGGACTGATGATCAGTCGCCAGCTGTCTTTCGTGGCGGGGTTGTAGACTACGGCTTCGCCGCTTCCAACGCCACGTCCGGTCAGTGCGCTAATCACCACAAAATGCGTGACCAGTAATTTGGACTGTTGAGTGTTTTCGTACAGCAGTTGATCCAACTGTGTCAGGGTGTCTTGGCGATCAACATGCCCCTGGAAAAAGGATGCGAGACCCATGTGTGAGGTGACTGGGCCTAACCCCATTAGCTCAGCTGTCTCCATGCATCGGCACCACGGGCTGGAGTAGACCTGATCGAAATCCCCTGCGGCCAGCGAGATGCCCAAATCTATAGATTGTTGGCGACCTTGCTCACTCAAATTTCGCTGGGTTGAACAGTCGGCTAGATCAAAGTTGGCAGGGTCACCGCCACCGGGTGCGAGCGCATGGCGAAGCAACACCACGTTGCCAAACGCCTCAGGGCGCTCTAGGTACTCTTCTAGTGTGACGGTGTCTGCCAACGCAGGCCAGGACAAACACAGCAGTAATATCCAACGCATTGTGCGCTCCTATTCAGCAGGGACGTAGTACAGCTCGCCATCCGCGCCAGGCGGTATTGCGATTTGGCTGGGGTCCATCTGGATGGTTTCAACCACAACCCGTGTCAAGGTGTATCCGGTATCCGCCAAGTCGAAGGACTGCTGACCGACCGACAGTGTGCCTGTCACGGTGACGGGCTGGTAAAGATGACGCAGCTCAACCGGATTATCGGGGGTGTAGACCAAGACGGTCTGATTTACTGGGGGCGGGGGTACGTGAACGCATTGGCCCGCCTCGGGAACCAACAGAAATTCGGCGACGTTCTGACCATCAAAGGCCAGCGGCACCATGTAGCCGGCCAACTCTAATGTGATATTTTGAATGTCGTTGTTGAGTTGCGCTGCGGCCTCGTCCAGTTTGGCTTGAAACTCGGGCTTCATGGCATCCTCGAAGGTCAGAGTTTCAGGAATGAAGTCATACACACCCAGAGGAATCAGCAAATCCCAGTTATCGCTCCAGCGTTGAAAATCTGCATCAGTGGGTTCAATGGCGTAGACGGGTGAACAGGCCAGTAACAGGCCCAACAAAGCAGCTTTCATGATTGCAGTCCGTATTTCAGATTTAGTCGAAAGACCCGGATGGCCGGTATTAGGCTAACCAGTAGGGTGCTGGCTACCACCGCGCCCATCAATAACCATTCTTGGGGCAGCCACAGGCGGGGTTCTGAGGTGATCGCGAATTCTCGTGCTAACCAATCGGCCAGCAACCAGCTGCCCGTATTGGCCAATGCAAAAGCCACCACGGCGGCACTGATACTGATCAGCAATGCCTCGGCAATCACCAGCTGTGATAACTGAAAGGGGGTTGCTCCGCAGGCCCGCAGAATACTCATCTCTCGCTGACGGGCATCGAGAGCCGTAAGTGTGACGGCTAGAATTCCTAACAGACTGACCGCGATGATCACGCCACCCAACAAATCGAAGACCGAGCTGATGCGATCAACAATCGACCACAGCTGAGCTAACGCGACCCCAGGAATCACGGCGCTCATCAGGTTTCGGTCGTCCTCATTAATCGCGCGCGCCACTCTGAACAATTTGAGAGGGTTTTTTAGCCCGACAAAAACAGCGGTCACGCTCTCGAGCGGTGGCAGCACAGACAAATCGAATTTGTCCAGCGAGAGGATTCTAGAGCCGTTGATCCATCCGACGTGCAACAACGAATAGGCCGGCAAACTGACAAACAGGCTTTGGTCGTTCGGAGTCCCGGTCGGTGCAAGGATGCCAACAATCTTAAACGCCAGGTCATCATGCGCTTTGGTCAGTGTGCCGCTGCCATGGGACAGATAAATCGACTGCCCCACACGGTAGTCAAGCTTGCTGGCGACTTGGGCGCCGATGACAACCTCGGTCGGGCCTTCAAATACCGCGCCTTGCGCAAAACGCATGGCCTGGTTACGAGCATCCTTTAGCCGGTCGAAGTACTCGCCTTCGGTGGCGATGACGCGGAATTCACCGTGCGAATCCCCTAGGGCGATTGGGATGGCCCATTCAATGTCTGAATTCTGCTTCAGCTCGGCCACGTTGTCGGCATCAATGTTTGCGATGGGCTGGCCAACATGGAAAACGCTGTACAGCACGCTCTCTAACTGGCCGGTCTTGGTGCTGATAATCAAATCAACGCCGTTAATACTGCGATTAAAGCCCTCTTGGGTGGCGGTCTTTAACCGATCGGAGGTCAGCAGCAACAGCACCGAGGCCATTAATGCCAGCCAGACCAATCCGACCGTCCACCGTCGTGCTCGTATCGATGCCCAGGCCAGCCTAAACATGCTGACTCTCCAGCTGGATTACTCGATCAAATAACGAATCAATCTCGGTTTGGTGGCTTACCATCAGCAGGCTTTGATTTGGATTCAGACTTTGTGTGAGGAGTGTGAGCAGTCCAGCACTCGCGTCGGGATCCAACGCGGAGGTCGGCTCATCTGCCAAGATCAGCGCAGGCTCGGTAATCAGCGCGCGGATAACGGCGATACGTTGTTGCTGGCCGATGCTCAACTGGTCCGGTGTGCGGGTTAGGCAGTCAGGATCCAGCTCCATCTGTTGGCATAGCGATTGGACGTGATCGGTATTCGGCTTGAGTCCCCTCAGTGTGAGCGGCAGAGCCAGGTTGGCATAGCCATCTAGGTAGTCGATCAGATTCAGCGTTTGAAAGACGAGTCCGATACGACGAGCCCGTAGGCGATCCAATTGGCGTGATGTGAGGTCCGAATGAGACTGCCCCTGAAACACAATGTCCCCATGAGTCGGGGTCAAGGCGCCGGCGATCAATAAAAGCAGGGTACTTTTGCCGGATCCAGAGGCGCCACGCAGTAATAGTTTTTCGCCCTGAGTTAGCGACAGGTCACCAAATCGCAGTGCCCGTTCGGCGTCGAAACGGATCGTCAGATCGTTAGTTTGTAGCATGAGGTCGCTCATCAGGGCCTAGCCTATGGACCGCGGTATTGAATTCAAGTTTCGTTGTGTCCGAATTTTAGTGAGCGACTGATGGCGGCCCAACGGATTAATGCCGCGCCTGCCAACGCCAGTAGGCTGTGACTCTCGTCAAAAATTACTGCGGCCACTGACAAAGTCCCGAATACAGCAAAGGAGTGCGCTTGAACTAAAGACAGATTCATACGGTGGGGATGATGTCATAGTGAGTAAGGTTTACGAAGGAATAAGCATGCAATCTGAGATCCTATGGGACCAAGGATGGATCATCGGATCCCACGCGTTGGTCGCCGTGTTGGCGCTGGTGTTGGGTTCCATTCAATTGACCCGCCGTAAAGGGGACGTTGCACATCAAACGCTGGGCCGTGTTTGGGTGGCGTGCATGGCCTTCGTGGCGCTGGGCAGCTTTTGGATCCACGAGATCCGCCTGCTCGGTGAGTTCAGCCCGATTCACTTACTCAGCGTTTTCACGCTGCTCAGCCTGTTCTATTCAATCGTGGCGGCTCGTCAAGGACGCATCCACGCGCACCGCAAGTCGATGCGAGCGTTGTATGTGGGTGGTTTGGTGTTGGCAGGCATCTTTACCCTATCCCCGGGTCGTGTGCTGCATCGAATGTTTTTGGGGTGATTGTGGCCCAATCACTGGGGTAGACTTCGCCCCTGCAGGAGAATTCATGATGAATCCAAAATGGGTTGCGGTTTACGCCAAAGCTAAGCAAGAGCAGCGTGCTGCCATCGCGTTGGCTGAGCAGGGCTTTGAGACATTTTTTCCGCAGGCGCCCAAACGGGATGCTCGTGGTTTGGTAGTAGACCGAGTCCCTATGTTTCCGCGCTATCTGTTTTGCGGTGTCTGGCCGGAGCAATCGGTCGCACCGATCCGCTCGACGCCCGGTGTATCCAGCATGGTCCGCTTTGGCGGGGTCGTTGCGTTTATGGATCAGCAACAGATTGATGCGATCGCCTCGGTTGAAGCGGTCTTGACGGGCGACAATCCCCTGAAAAAAGGCGAGCGCATTCAAATTTTAGAAGGGCCGTTCGCAGGCCTAAATGCACTGGTCGATGCCAGCGCTGAGCAGCGCATTTTTGTGTTGCTGGAGTTCATGGGCAAAATGAATCGCGTAGCATTAAAAACTGAGCAGGTGGCTCGCGTCAGCTAACATCTTGAACTAGGCCGCAACGGTTCCACATAGGCGTTACTGATAAAAGGACTCCGTATGCAAAACTTCGCTTATAAAAACCCCACTGAAATTCTATTTGGCCAGGGTCAAACCGCTCTGATTGCTGAGCGTATCCCTGCTGACTCGAAAGTTTTGATGCTTTACGGCGGCGGCTCGATCAAACAAAACGGGGCCTACGAGCAGACCTTGGCGGCGCTCAGTAACTTTGACGTGGTCGAGTTTGGTGGTGTCGAGGCCAATCCTGTCTATGAAACCCTGATGCAGGCGTTGGATGTGGTGCGTGACGAGGCGATCGATTTCATCGTTGCAGTCGGTGGCGGCAGTGTTGGCGATGGTGCCAAGTTCATTGCGGCAGCAGCTCATTACCAAGGCGCTGATCCGTGGGATATTTTGGCCAAAGGCGCGGCGGTGGATTCGGCTATGCCGCTGGGCATCGTGCTGACACTGCCTGCCACAGGCACCGAAAGTAACGGCAATTCTGTGATTACCCGTGAATCGACCGGCCAGAAATTGGGCTTTGGTTCCCCCATGGTGCGTCCGGTATTTGCAGTGCTGGACCCGACCTACACCGTTACCTTGCCTGCTCGACAAGTCAGTAACGGTGTTGTTGATGCGTTTGTTCACGTGATTGAGCAATACCTGACTTACCCAGCTGACGCACCGCTGCAGGATCGATTTGCCGAATCGATCTTGGCTACGCTGATCGAGGAAGGCCCTAAGGCACTTAGTGAGGCGGATAATTATCAGGTACGGGCCAACATCATGTGGTCTGCCTGTATGGCGCTGAATGGCTTGATCGGGCAGGGGGTTCCGCAAGATTGGTCGACGCATATGATCGGCCACGAATTGACCGCGGTGCACGGGTTGGATCACGCACAGACACTGGCAGTGGTGCTACCTTCGCTAATGCGGCATCAAATTGGCCATAAGCAGGCCAAGTTAGAGCAGCTGGCGGTTCGAGTGTTCGGAATCGAAGGCGAGCAGGCCGCATCGCGGTGCATTGATGCGATTGAAGCCTTTTTCGAGCAGATGGGTGTGCCGACGCGTTTGAGCGGTTATCAGCTAGGCGACGATGCCATCGATCCGGTGATTGCCAGTCTGACTCAAAACGGCATGCTGAAATTAGGTGAGCACGGCGACATTACGCCGGACGTAGCTCGTAAAATTCTGCAGGCTGCGGCCTAGCTTTGTTCACGCCACCGATAGAAGGTGGCCCGACCAATGCCTAAATGCTGTGCAGCCTGTGTGACGTTGCCGTTGCAGGTGGCTAACGCCTCGTCGCACATTTGGGCTCGGTACCTGGCGGTGGATGGTTTTTGCGCGGGCTCGAGCCCCAACCAATAACCGGGTTGTACAATGCTGTCCGCGTCAGCTAGAGCGAGGCTGGTGCTGATCACCTGAACGGCTTGGCGACAATTGCCAGGCCAGGAGTACTCAGTCAGCTGGCTCATCGCTGGTTTTGATATCTGTATATCGTGCGCATTGTGATGATCGACAATGCTCTTTAACAGGGCTGCTTTGTCAGCGCGATGACGCAGGGCGGGTAACGCTAATTCGATTCCGCGCAGTCGATACAGCAAGTCTTGCCTAAACAATCCGCCGCGTACCGAGGCTTCTAAGTCCACGTGACTTGCGCTGATTATTGCAATGTCTAACGTCTGGCTAAGGCTAGATCCCACAGGGGTGACGGTTTTTTCCTCGACCACTCGAAGCAACTTGGCTTGCGCGGCCAAGGGCATGTCTCCGATCTCGTCTAGGAACAGAGTGCCGTGGTTGGCTTGTTGGAAAAATCCTTTGTGTCCGTTGGGGTTTGCGCCGGTAAATGCGCCGGGTGCATACCCAAATAATTCGGCCTCTAGCAACTCTGGGGCAATGGCGGCGCAATTAACCGTGACCATCGGGCCATCACGGCGGCTGCTGACTTCATGCATCGCCTTGGCAAAACGGTCTTTGCCCACACCGGTTTCGCCACTGATCAATACTGATATCCCACGATCAATTAGGCGTCTGGCTTGGTTGACGGCTCGCTCCATTTTGGGGTCGCCAAAGTGTTGCTGATCTAGCTGGTCGGGCGCACGCGGGGCGGCTACAACAGCATGCTCTAGGCTGTTCTTAGAAGGTTGGATCATGTGCCCAAAGCCCAGAAATTCGCCCTCAGATAAGATCGGTATTTGGAAGGTTAGATCGCTCTCGGCGGTGTCCCACAGATTTTCAAATGAAGCCGAGTCAATCACCTCGGACAACGGCTGCCCAACCCAATCTGAATGGGTATAACGAGCTAAGTTGCCCTGAAGATTGACGGACTCGATTGTCTGGTGGTCGTCAAGTGCGTATAGCAGCACACCAAATGAGGGGTGTTGGATTTCAAGCATCCACTGATGCGCATGGGCCGAGGTAAACCAAGCTCGTTCAATGCGTTTGGCGGCTTGAGTCACCATCGCCAAGGTGTGTATTGCTCTAGATTTGTCTTGAGTTGGGTTGACTGTAGATGTGTCTAACACCGCTAGGAGGTTGTGCCGCTCATCGAAAATAGGTGCGGCCGCACAGCTTAGGTTTTGGTGAGCGGATACGAAGTGTTGATCCCCATGAACGAGGGTGGGGGTTTGCTCGACCAAGCAGGTTCCAATTCCATTGGTGCCGCGAAACGCTTCGCCCCAACACTGTCCGGCCACCAATCCCGCCGAGTCAAAATCCGACTGAAAACTGCGATGAGTGCGAGTGCTTAGCACGGTTCCGTTTTGGTCGGTCAGGATGATGCTGTGTCCCGACTTGCCCACCACTTGAGTCAATCGTGCCAATTCAGGAGCCGAAATAGGCAACAACTGCTGTGCGTTGTCCGTCGTGCGGCGCGAGGCGTCCGAGAATTTCGAATGAGACGTGCGCGTCAGTCCAAGCTCTTCATGACATCGCCGCCAAGATCGCTTGATCGGATCCGCAGTGATTGTGCTGTTCATAGGCTGATCACCCTGTGATGTGACTTTTTGTTATGTCTTGAACTTACTCCTATTTGAGGCAGTTGGGTCATAAATAGTGGAGGCCTACCTCTAAAGTTGTGTCTCAAATTTGAGACATCGGTGTCTCGGAAAAAGCGTGTGAGACAAGGTTTCGCTGTGTGTTTTTGTTAGAAATCATAGATGTAAGTAATTGGCATGGTCGGTGCAATTGTTCATACGAGCGTCGCAATAGGCGGCGGATAACAACCAATAAAGGGAATCCAACATGTCAAACGTCCATGCCTATCCTGGTACACCTGAGTCGGCGCTTCAGCCAAAGGCTCGATATGAGAATTTTATCGGTGGCGAATTTGTTGCGCCGAAAAGTGGGCTCTACTTCGACAACATCTCGCCCACCAGTGGCAAAAAGATCTGTGAAATCGCACGTTCAAACGCCGACGACATCAATGCGGCCCTGGATGCGGCACATGCCGCAGCGCCAGCCTGGGGTAAGACCAGCACAACTGAGCGCTCAAACATTCTGAACAAGATCGCAAACCGTATCGAAGAAAACCTACAGCTGTTGGCGTTGGCCGAGACGTTGGACAACGGGAAGCCGGTTCGTGAAACCTTAAATGCTGACATCCCTCTAACCGTTGATCACTTCCGCTACTTCGCTGGTGTTATTCGCGCGCAGGAGGGCAGTATCGGTGAGATGGACGAAAACACACTGGCCTATCATCACCATGAGCCGCTAGGTGTCGTCGCTCAAATCATTCCTTGGAACTTCCCAATTCTGATGGCCGCGTGGAAGCTGGCTCCTGCGTTGGCCGCAGGTAATGCCGTAGTGCTCAAGCCGGCAGAGCAAACCCCCTTTAGCATCATGGTGTTGATGGAGTTGATTGGCGATCTGTTACCGGCGGGTGTCATCAACGTAGTCAACGGATTTGGCCTCGAGGCTGGCAAGCCATTGGCGAGCAGCAATCGAATTGCAAAGGTCGGTTTCACCGGCGAGACCACCACCGGCAAGCTGATCATGCAGTACGCCAGTGAGAACCTGATTCCCGTGACGTTGGAGTTGGGCGGTAAAAGCCCGAACGTCTTCCGCAAAGACATCATGAATCAAAGCCCCGAGTTTATTTCTAAGTGTGTTGAGGGCTTCTTGCTGGCCTACTTCAACCAGGGTGAGGTGTGCACTTGTCCTTCTCGCGCACTGATTCATGAAGATATCTACGACGAGTTCATGGCGTTGGTGATGGAGCGCGCTGCACAAATTACTCAGGGCAATCCTTTTGATGAGAGCACGATGGTAGGTGCTCAGTGCAGTGCTGAGCAGTACGAGAAGATAAAATCTTACTTGGCGATTGGTAAAGAAGAAGGCGCTGAGGTGTTGTTTGGTGGTGACACAGCCAAAAGCTTTGAAGACGGGTTTTATGTTCAGCCGACGGCTTTCAAAGGCCATAACAAAATGCGAATTTTCCAAGAGGAAATATTCGGTCCTGTGGTCTCGGTTACAACCTTCAGCTCTGATGAGGAAGCCATCGAGATCGCAAACGACACGCTATACGGCTTGGGTGCCGGCGTTTGGACGGCTGATGCAAATGCGGCTTACAAGTTTGGTCGAGCCATTCAGGCCGGGCGGGTTTGGACCAACTGTTACCACCAGTACCCAGCGCACGCGGCATTCGGCGGCTACAAGCAATCCGGCATTGGACGCGAGAACCACAAGATGATGCTAGAGCATTATCAGCAGACCAAGAACTTGCTGGTCAGCTACGATGAGAATCCGTTAGGTTTCTTCTAAACACAAACCGAATAAACCGGCCGATTTCGGCCGGTTCTTGGAGTTACGGTATGTATATAGTTCAGCGTGTTAGCTGCACAGCGCAGACAGAAGCATTGGTGCAGGAGTTACTCCAAATCCACGGGCCGCTTTTGTTTCATCAATCCGGCGGATGCTGTGACGGTTCAGCGCCCATGTGTTATCCCCGTGGCGAATTTAAAGTCGGATCAAGGGATATCTATCTGGGTGATGTTGCAGGCCAGCCGTTTTTCATTGCCCACGATCAGTGGGAATACTGGTCACATACCCACTTGATCATTGATGTCGTGGCAGGCCGCGGCGGCATGTTCTCGGTTGAGGGTCCCACGGGTAAGCGCTTTTTAACTCGATCCCGGTTGTATTCAGAAGACGAGACGCCTTTGTTATCCACGGATCAGTTGCTGCAAGGTTCTGCCGGGATAGAGGGTGTGCGATCTACGACGGACTAGGGTTGTACCCAACCCGCCACCAATTCGGCAGATGCTGCCGATTGATCGTATCGTTATAACGTTGATCCAGCAGGTACACGACACCTGAATCTTGGGTGTCACGTATCACCCGGCCCGCGGCCTGAATGACTTTCTGCAGTCCCGGATAGCGGTAGGCATAGTCAAATCCCTGTTGAAAACGCTCTTCTAGACGAGCCTCTAACGCTTGATTAAACAGCGAGTTATAGGGGATTCCTAATGTAGTGATAAAAGTTCCTATTAGGCGTTTCCCAGGCAGATCGACCCCTTCAGAGAACGCACCACCCAATACAGCCAGACCTAATCGGGTCGAGTTATCGGTGAAGTCATCCAGCCATCGTTGACGATCAATTTCACTCATCCCGCGCCGTTGGCAATGTTGCTCAAGATGCGGGGCGATGTCTCGGATTTGCTCAGATACCTGACTCAGATATTCGTAGCTAGAGAAGAAGGCAATGTAGTTGCCCGGTTTATCCTGGCACTGCTGGCTTATGATCCGAGCGACACGGGGTAGGCTGTTCAGGCGATCGCGATATCGAGTCGACACATCCATCGCGATTCTGACGTCCAGCTGCTCGGGGCGAAACGGTGAGGGCACATCGATCGTTTGAGTGGTGGGCGGCAATCCAAGCAGATCTTGGTGGTAGTGGGGCGGAATCAAGGTGGCCGAAAACAGGGTGGCACTTCGAGCGGTCGCAAAACGTGGGGCCAAAAAGCTGGCCGGAATCATATTGCGAATGCCCAGTGTACTTTGAACTCGCAGCGGATTGCTGGTGTCGAGGGTGACATCAAATAGGCTGTCTTGATCAAAGGCCTCAGCCAAGCGACAAAACGCCAACGCATCAAAAAAGAAGCGCATGTACTCACCATCACCCCGTGCTGGGGTATCGGCCAGGGCCGAGGTGATTTGGGTCACCGCCTTTTGCAATACGCCGAGTAGTTCTGCCGGCAAAGACGGGTAAATCTGATGCTCGACTTCTTGGGTACCGTACAAATTCGGCCACAGCTGTTGAACGGGTCTTAAAGCGCTTTTGATCTTGCCCGGAGCGCCGGCCATGGCGTCTTCCAAGGCCTGCTCACTTAACTCGACGCTGTACATGTCGCGGGCTCTAGGGATTAAGTTGTGCGCCTCGTCGACCAATACACCAACGGACCATTCGTTGACTTGGGTCAGGGCAAATAGCATGGCGGAGTAGTCAAAGTAGTAGTTGTAATCGCCAATCACGATGTCTGACCACTGAGCCATCTCGTGACTGAGCCAATAGGGGCACAGCTGATGTTTTCGCGCGATCCTGGCGAGCGTGATGTGATCCAACCAACGGGTGTCGGCCGCTTCGGCTCGGGCGGCTGGCAAGTGATCGTAAAATCCTTGCGCCAACGGACAGGAATCGCCATGGCAGGCCTTGTCCGGGTTCTCACAGGCTTTGTCCAGCGAGACCATTTCTAACACGCGTATTGGCTGGGTCTCGGCATTGATTTGTGTCAGCGCGTCCAGAGCCAATTTACGGCCGGGCGTTTTAGCACATAGGTAAAAAATTCTATCCATGCCCAGCGTGCTTAACGCTTTGATTTGCGGAAACAGGGTGCCGAGGGTTTTACCAATGCCGGTGGTAGCTTGGGCCAGCAAGGGATGACGACGCTGGCAGGCCCGATACACCTGCTCAGACAACTCCCTTTGGCCGGGACGGAACTGCTCAAAGGGGAAGTCTAGTTGCCGACAAAACTCATCGCGCTTGTTTCGGTGGGTCGCCTCGCTTTCAGCCCAGGCTAAAAAGTCCTCGCAGGACTGATTAAAGTGTTCGTTGAGTGCCTGAGCGCTCAGGGTTTCAATCTCTTGAGTTTCTTCGAGCGACACAACGTGAACGTAGGTTAATACCAATGAGACTTCGGACAGCTGCTCTTGCTGGCATAGCATCGCCGCGTAAAGCTTTAGCTGGGCCCATGCCAAGGCTCTGTGGTTCTCGGGAATACGATCGACCGGCACGCGATGAGTTTTAATTTCTTCAATTTGACCGGCACCGTGGTGATAGCCGTCAGCTCTGCCACTGACTCGCAAGCCGGCGTACTGACTGCACAGCTCAACCTCTGATTGATAGCCGCTGCCGCGCCGCATTTGTATGGCGCGGTGAATGGCTTGTCCTTCCTCTGCGCTGGGAGCCGGGGTAAAGCGCAAATCTAGGTCGCCGCGTTTAGCGGTGAAGGCGGCCAGTGCTTTAACAGCTACTTGGTAGTTCAGGGCGACTTGTGCAGCCATCGGCAATTGAGTGCGTCTTTGTGGTTAAGCGGTTCATGGAAGATTACGCCAGAGATAGAGGCAGTGTCTTAATCTTTATCCCTGCGCACATTGATTTGGAAAATTAAGCTATCGCCTAGTCAGGTCTCGATAGCCTTTCACTATTGATTATATCGATATAACTTTATGGAATAAGTGTTAGATTAGAATAACAAGGGTAAGCGAAGTCGCTATTACCCAAAGATAGGAGAGACAAAGATGGCTTTACGAATTAACGATGTGGTACCGAATCTTGACCTGGTAACCGACCAAGGAAACTTTTCGCTGCACGATTTTATTGGTGATCAATGGACTATTTTGTTCAGCCACCCGAAGGACTTCACGCCAGTTTGTACCACTGAGTTCGGGGCGGTGTCTCAATTGGCTTTGGAATGGACATCGCGCAACACGAAAGTTATCGGGTTATCCGTTGACGGCGTGGAAGAACACAAGCAGTGGAAAAAAGACATTGAGCAGTATTCAGGTGCATCTGCAGATTTCCCAATTATTGCGGACGAGTCTTTGGAGGTCTCCAAAGCGCTAGATATGCTGCCAGCAGATGCTTACCTTCCGGACGGGCGCACCGCTGCAGACTCCGCGAGCGTTCGAGTCGTCTTCATTTTTAGCCCAGACAAGAAGCTGCAGCTGGCTATGACCTACCCAATGTCGGTGGGTCGTAATTTTGCAGAAGTCGTCCGAGCGCTGGATGCGTTGCAGGCTTCTTTCGGAGAACCGATTGCGATGCCTGCTAACTGGGTTCCCGGCGACGACGTCATTGTTGCTCTATCGCTGAACGATGAGGAAGCGAAGGCTAAGTTTGGAGAGGTTGATATCCAGCTCCCTTACTTGCGGACCACCAAGTTGTCGTAAGCCAAACGTTAAATCGCGAGGCCTCAGCAGTTGTGCTGTGGCCTCGTGTCTGATTCATCAGCTCAAACGTAATGATTGTTGGCTTGTCTGACTAAATAGATGCAGCTCGCTCATATCAATCTCTAAGCCAACCGTTTCACCAACTCTCAGCTGCGTTTGCCCGACCACGTGCCAGGTTATATCCGCTCCGCTGTCGGTCGTTCCATGATGGAAGGTTTCGCCGCCCAGCTGCTCAATGTTGTTGATATGTAGCTGGAAGTGAGGCGATTCGCTAGGGCTCAAATGACCTGCTCGGATTCCGATTTGCACATTCGCATCCTTACTGACATCAAAAACGGGTGGACATGTAAGACTGACGGTCCCTAGCTTTAATTCAGATCCGTCCACCTGAGCGGGAAGGAAGTTCATTCTGGGCGAGCCAATAAAACCCGCGACAAATGTGTTGGCGGGGCGGTTATACAAATGCAACGGTGCGCCAAATTGCTCAAGACGGCCATCGCGTAATACCGCTATTTTGTCGGCCATGGTCATGGCTTCGACTTGATCATGGGTCACATAGATCATCGTGTTGCCCAAGCGCTTATGCAGCTGAGCGATTTCACTGCGCATCGCGACCCGCAGCTCAGCGTCTAAGTTAGAGAGCGGTTCGTCAAACAGAAACACTTTGGGCTCTCGAACGACTGCGCGACCGATCGCAACCCGTTGACGTTGACCGCCGGACAGCTGCGTTGGCTTACGATTCAAATAGGACTCGATCTGAAGCATTTTGGCGGTTGAATCGACTCGAGCTTTGACGTCGCTTTTACTCATGCCGAGGTTTTCTAAGCCGAACGACAGGTTCTGGCGGACGCTCATGTGGGGATACAGGGCATAGGACTGAAACACCATGGCCAGCCCCCGTTGCGCTGCACTGATGTCATTGACCCGCCGGCCTTCTAACATGACGTCTCCACTACTCACGCTTTCCAGCCCAGCAATCAGGCGCAGTAGGGTGGACTTACCGCAGCCCGAAGGGCCAACAAAGACACAAAACTCGCCGGATTCGATGTGCAAATCCAAACCGTGGATCACGTCGGTGGCACCGAAAGACTTTTTGACATGGTTAAGGGTGAGCTCAGCCACTATTTAACTCCAGAATTGGCAATGCCGGTGGTGATGTAGCGCTGCAGGAATACAAAGACCAAGGTGGTCGGAATCAAGCTGACGACAGTCATCGCTAATCGATAGTGTTCTTGGGATAGGTGTTCGCCGCGGAACTCTAATAGGCACAGCTGAAGGGTGTAGGCCTCTTTGGTGGTGGCGACGGCGACCATGGGCAGAATCAGATCGTTCCAACGCCAGATCACCGATAGAATTCCCAGCGCTGCAATCGCGGGTAGTGCCAAGGGCAGCATGATCCGCCAATAGATTTTCCACTCGCTGGCTGCGTCCATTCTGGCCGCTTCGAGGAGCTCGTCAGGAATCGTCAGCATATACTGACGCAGCAAAAAGACTCCTGCGGGTGTCGCAGCACCCGGAATGATCACGCCCCAAATAGACCCAGATAACCCCGTCGCATCGATCATCTTAAAGATGCCGACCAGCGTAATGGTCGGAGGCACCATCAAGGTGGCCAGAATAATCACGAATATTGTCACTTGACCACGGAAGCGATACTTCGAGAGGGCGAATGCGGCCATCGAGTTGACGAGCAGCGTCAACACGGTGGCAATCAGGGTCGCAATGACCGAGTTGGTTAGGCACCCCATAAAATCAACAGTAATGGAGTAAGCCTTCCCCAGTAGCGGCTCAGAATAGTTTTCGAACGCAGGATCGAGTTGCTTGTCGGCCTGTAATGAATGGCGTGGTAATCGGACGACCACGCCATTTGGATCGTCGACCGCTCGGGCTGCGATCAGCTTGCTGGAGCCAGACAAGGATGAAATGGCCCAGGCCCGCATTTGGCCAGAGACTGGGTCGGGTGCCAGTGCTTTGATTTGCGATATCAGTCGGTTGGGTTTGTAGCCGCCGTACGACAAGAACTCAGCCAGCAATGCAGATTGATCCGCTGAAAGGCCGCTTAACAGACTCGAAACGTCGTATTGAGCGCGCTGTGTTGAGGTTAGGGTGGGATACGCAGATACCCATTCGGGCAATCCCAACGACTGGATCAGTTCGCGGGCTTGTTGGCTGGTTAAGCCTAAGTGGCTGCGCAAAACCTGATAGTCGTTTCCAGTAAAACCTTGGATAAACTCGGCAGGGTCGTGCTGGGCTCGTTGAGCGTCGTCAAGGCCGCGCCACTCCAATACCCAGTCGGGCAGCCCGTCGATCACAAAAATCCGTTTGCCGTCGGGTGTGTGCAAGGTGGCCCGAGCCACTTTAGTGAATTCACTTGGGAGTAACGATAAGTCTTGGCGTTCTAGTTGAGCCTGACTTTTGATCGAGTTCAGGCCAATCCAGACCACCGGTAGAAGGATAATCAAAAACCCTACCAGCAAATAGCTATAAGCAATCCAGTCGGTCAGCGACAACCGACCAGGCGGGCCGGCGCGTCGGGTTAGGAACTGAGTGATGGTGCTCATAGCTTGCTCTGCTGCCGGCTAAAATAAAGTTGTATCAGTGACAACACGATCAATACGCCCGCGACCAACAGCGAGGCCGTGGCAGCGATACCCAGGCCGGTTTTGGTGGGTTGTCCACGCAAGCCCGAGGTTTCAAAGATGTAAGACACCAAAGAGATCCATCTCACGTTCATGGCGTATAACTCTTCGAACGCTTGGAATGCCTTGATGAGCGCCAGCACGGTGACGACCAATAACGTTGGCATCAATAACGGCAGCGTAATCCTGCGTAGGATACGAAAATCGCCGGTTCCATCCATGGCGGCGGCTTCATAAAGATCCTTGGGGATGGCTTGCAAGCCCGCCAACAAAATCAGCATGTAAAACCCCAAGTGAGCCCAGGTGTAGACAAACACCGACCAGAACATCATCCAATCAGGGTCGGTTAACCATTGAATGGGCTCATCAATCCACCCCCATTGCATTAGGGTCATAGACAAAACCCCCTGACGCTTAAGAATCAGGGTCCACAGGAATCCGACGACCACCGGCGACAACATGACCGGGTAGAAAAATACCGATCGCCAAAATCCGCGAGCCACAATGTCGCGATTGAGGACCAGGGCTGTTGCCAGTGCCAACGCAATCATGATCGGCACTTGGAACATGACAAATATCAGCGTGTCGTACGCGGATTTTAGAAACTTGTCGTCCTCGCGGTTCTCGCCCCCGGTATCGATTTGTACGTCAGCCAGCAAGCGTTGCAGGTTGTCATCGCCGGCAAACGGACGCTGTTCGAATTGGATTGATTGACCGTCCGTGACGGCGAACCCGACGTTGATAAACATCGGGGAAAACGTATACAGCCCAAAAATCAAAAGATTGGGCAGTATAAATAGATAGGGCAGGCCGAGCTGGCCTGAAAGGCGTTGGGCGACCTCTAGCGGCCAGCCCAACGCAGACACCAGTTGTGTCCCAACCGAGCCGGACGGGCGTACAACGATAAACCCTAACAGGACATAGAGCCCTGTAAGGAGTGGGATGTTTGAGCCCACAAATGCGTAATACAGTGCGTCTTGCATTGCTCAAATCATCCCCGTGGGTTTACTCAGCGATCTTTGCAGCAACATCTGCATCAATGGCTGCCAACGCTTCATCCAGGCTCATCTCACCGGTAATGGCTTTGGTGATGTAGTCCGGGACAACACCATAAATCACAAAGTTTTTGTTGTAGCCCTGGAAGGTGTAGGCCTGCGGAGTCGTGTCCCCAGCCGTGGCCGCATTGGATGCGAATACCGACAAAGCGTCGGCGACTGCCGGGCTTACGCCAGGATAGTCCACACCTGATTGCTGCAGGCCTTTGTGGCCCGGGATTGACTTGGTTTCAGCGGCGAAACGCTCAGCGTTTTCAGTTCGCGCCAAGTAATCAACAAAGGCTGCGGCGGCTTCTGGGTGCTTTGAGGACTTGAATGCAACCACCGCGGCACCGCCGGGCATCGCGCCGCACCCGCCAACACCACAAGGCGCGGGAACGGCCTTCCATTCAAAGTCAGTAATGTTGGCGTCGTAGTTATTGATCATCCACGAGCCGGACATGTGCATTGCAACTTCACCCCCGACAAACAGCGGTGCGGCGTTACGATAGGACGTACCTGAACCTGCTGGCCAGCCCTCGGCAGGCATCAGGCCTTGCTCGTGCCATCCAACGAACTTTTCAGCAAAGTCGCGGAATCCGTCATCGACCAAAATGGGCTGATCGTTTTCATCAAAGAACGCGGCACCGTAGCTAAATGCAGGGCCCGCCCAGCGGTGTGCTGTCCGGTCCATGGCCATGGCCGCGTTTAAGCCTAGGGTATCTTTGACCTGGCCAAGCGCAGCCATCCAATCATCCCAGGTCGCCCCTTCGCCTGGCATATCAACGCCGGCGTCTTCGAACATCGTGACGTTTACATACGGGCCCGTCATGGTAAGGCCGGTTAACCAACCGTAAATACCGTTGTCAGATCCATCCGGACGCTGGAACCAACCGGTGACTGCGCTGTAGTTCTCGCGCCAATAGGCGTTGTCTACAAACGGGCGTAAATCCAAGTAGTACTGATTTAATCCGCCTAGATTGGTGACGCGAGCCAGATCGGGGGCGGCGTCGGTTTGTAGTTGATTCTCTAGCTGATCTCGAATGATTTCATAACCCACGGTTTCGGTGATCACCGTATGGCCCGTTTCGGCAGTGAAACCTTTAGCCAGCTCTTCAATGACCGCACATTCGTTGCTGTCTTGATAGCACAGGAACTTAATTTCATCGGCCGTAGCAACGGTGCTGCCCAAACCCAAGGATCCGAACACCAAAGAGTGCTTGACCGCGCGAGCGATGCTTTTCATAACGATTCTCCGTTTTATTGTTGTTGTAACGCCACAGAGGGCGCTGCGACTCCGAAGAGTCCAAATCGCAGGATTAGCCTGCGATTTGTGATAGTTGACCGCGGTTAAATAGCACCGGCGGATGGTCTCGAGTTCCGAACTCTACGATCTGGCCGATAAGAATATCGTGATCGCCGGCCGGGACTCGTTGATGCAACTGACAATCAAAATGCCCGATAGCGTCCGTCAACGCCAGCCGTCCGCTGTTCAAGGTATGAGTGCTAACCCCATCAAAGCGCTCCGCCTGCGACCCCTTGGTAAATTTCCAGACACTGTCTGACTGATCCGCGCCTAAGATGTTGACGCAATACCCACGGTCAAACACGGACGAGTAGTCACACTCCTCCTGGATGGACCACAGCACCAACGCTGGATCCAATGACACCGAGGCAAAGCTATTCACGGTCATGCCGTAATGTTGGCCGTGTTCGTCTTGTGCAGTGATGATCGCCACGCCAGTCGCCCAGTGGCCCAAAGCGTCTCGTAATTCGCGACTCATGGTACTTCGTGTCCGCAAGCCAACTCGTACAGCTCAAACCAATCATGGCGAGATAGGGTCACTTTCATCGCATCAGCGCTGGCACGAATGCGATCCAAATTGTTGGTGCCGACTACAGGGAAAATGCCCGCAGGGTGAGCCATCAACCAGGCCAAGGCGACGGCCGATGCATCGACCGAAAATGCAGCAGCATGCTCATTCAGTTTCGGTAACAGACGTTTAGCGGCAGGCGTGTCGCCGAACAAAGCACCACCGGCCAGTGGCGACCAGGCCATCGGGGAAATGCTGTGCTGTTGCATGAATGCCAAGTCCCCATTAGTCAGGGCCTCATTTGCCAGCAAGCTAATCTCAATCTGATTGGTCTGCAGGGAGTGGGTCATGCGGCTCTGCAGTAGGTTCCAGTCATGCGGTTTAAAGTTGCTGACGCCGACGGCTCGAGTCTTGCCTGAATCGATCAGCGCATCGAGCGCAGCGCCGGTCTCATCAGCGTCCATGAAAGGATCAGGACGGTGAATCAACACCATGTCCATGATCTCGACACCGGTCAGTGCCAGGCTGTTTTCAACGGATTGCTGAATGTAAGCCCCGCTCGTGTCGTAGTATTTGACCCGTCGGCCTGGATGCTTCTCGCTAATCAAAGCGATGTCGCATTTGGTGATGTGCTGGGTGATTGACTGGGCCTCGCTCATCTCTTTAAAGGCGTGGCCAAATAGACGCTCACATTCATAGTCACCGTAGATGTCCGCATGATCGAACGTAGTCATTCCGACGTCGAGGCAGGCTTCGATTTTCGCCTGGATTGCGGCTTTGCTGGTGTCTTTGTCATCGCCTAGACGCCATGCGCCATAAATAATTCGGCTGAACTCTTGAGCGCTGGTGCCCAATGCAGATTTAGTGATCAACGTCTTTCTCCGACGCCTAGGGGCGTAGCAGGGGTTTCAGTAGGAATGCGACCATACACTTGGGGCAACGAGCATGTCTTTAAATGCGGTAGAACTTTTTCACCGACATACTGGCATTCGTCTAAGTGCGGGTAGCCGCTAAAAATAAACGAGCGGATGCCCATTTTTTGATAGCGCTCAATTTTACTGAGAATTTGGTCTGGGCTTCCCACCAGTGCAGCACCACAGCCACTGCGAGCGCGACTGATGCCGGTCCATAAGTGGGGCTCAACGTAGCCATGCTCGTCGGATGACTCTCGCGAGGCGACCTGCAAATTGACCCCCATGGTCTTTGCATCCAACGCTCGAGCCTTGATCTTTTTGCCTTGCTCGTCGTCCAACTTCGAGACCAAGTACTCAGCGTATTCCTTCGCCTCGGCCTCGGTGTCCCGAACGATCATGTGCACGCGCAGTCCATAATCCAAAACCCGTGAATGAGCCTCTGCCCTGGCGTGGACCGTTCGCATTCGTTCAGCCAAGTTCTCTTCAGTTTCTGGCCACATTAGATAGACATCGCAGTGCTCGCCACACAGGTCAACGGCCGGTGGGCTGTAGCCACCGAAATACAGAAGTGGGCCGCCGTTTTGCTGATACGGACGCACCGGGTCAGTAGACAATCCCTTCAGGTTGTAAATCTGTCCTTCGAAATTGATCTCATCCTGCGTCCACGCTTGCTTGAGGATCTGGACCACTTCTCGTGAGCGCTGATAGCGATATTCACTGGACGCGTCCTCGCCGGGAAAGTTGGAGCTGATCACGTTCAGGGTTAGACGACCCTTTAAAATGTGGTCCAACGTGGCGACGGTGCGGGCTAGCATGGCCGGGTGTAACTCGCCGCACCGGATGGCAGCCAGTAGATTGATATTGTCTGTAAGCGGAGCCATCGCTGAGGCGAAAGTGAGGGTGTCCTGACCCACCTGATACGAGCTGGGACACAGCACATTTCGAAATCCCAGCTGATCAGCCGTTTTGACAATGGTGCTGGTGTTCTCCCAGTTGGAACGAAGCGCTCCGTCCGGCACTCCAAGAAACTGATAGTCATCGGAACAAATGGGAGCAAACCAAGACACTTCGCTGGCATCTAAGTCTGGGCTTTGAATCGGGACGATCAACATAAAGGATCTCGTTATTAGCGTTTTCAGCGATTAAATCAATGATGAATCAATTTGTAAATCAATAGTGAATGAATAAGAATCCGAACATGACAGAGCCACTCCATAACAAGATTGCTCAAGCCTTGCTACGGACGCTGCAGACGGGGCAGTGGCGCAAGGGGCAGCGGTTACCCACAGAGCGAGACTTATCCGCTGACATGGGCTGTGCGGTGGGTACGCTGCGTAAGGCTTTAGCTCAGCTGGAAAACGAGGGACTGCTCGAGCGTGTTCAAGGGCGAGGAACCTTTGTCGCGCGAGTTCCGGATGGGGCCGAGTATCCGATGTTTCACTTGGAGTTGCGCCAGGGTGGAGGTCAGCCCGCGGCGAAGGTAATCGAACGTAACCTGCGGCCGTGCCCGGTCAGTCTGAACAATCCACAGCACCTACGGCGAGTTCGATATTTGGATGATCAGGCCGTGGCTATCGAAGATATTTGGATTCAGCTAGGCCGTCCTTTAGCGCCAGAGCACGGGGGCGACGCGTTATACCAAACCTTGGCAAAACATTACGGATTATGGATTCGCCAAGCCCAGGACCACATCAGTGCGGTGGAATCCTGTATCGATGCTCCCATCGAGATGTCCGCCCCTGCGGGTTTTATCGAGCGTGATAGCTACAACACTCACGGTGAGTGGGTCGAGCACTCACATACCTATTTCAATACTCAGTTAGCGCGTTACACGGCGCGTTGGGAACAATAATAATGACAAAACGATACGGCCTGTTGGGCTGCGGAATGATGGGCCAAGAGCACATCAAGAACATTGGCTTGCTCGATGGGGCGCAGGTCACCGATTTTTTTGAGCCAGACGAAGGCATGGCCAGTAAAGCGGCGGCTTTGGTGCCCGACGCCACTCGTCATCCGACTCAGGAATCCGTGTTGGCCGCCTCGTTGGATGCGTTGGTAATCGTGAGCCCCAACTACTGCCACGCTCCTCAGCTACTGCAGATCGCTGAGCACTGTGATGTGCCCGTGCTGGTCGAGAAGCCAGTCTGTACATCCCTAGAGCAAGCCAAAGCCTTGTCCAAGATTGCAGCGCGCAAGCATTGGTGGGTAGCGATGGAATACCGTTACATGCCGCCTATCGCTGAGTTGCGGCGTCAACTGGCTGAAAATAAAGTAGGGCCAGTGCATATGCTGACGATTAAAGAGCACCGCTTTCCATTTCTCGAAAAGGTCGGTGACTGGAATCGTTTCAATGCCAATACCGGCGGTACCTTGGTCGAAAAATGCTGCCATTTCTTTGATTTGATGCGTTTGTTGTTAGATGCAGACCCGGTTCGCGTGATGGCGACCGGTGGTCAGGCAGTGAATCACTTGGATGAGCGCTACCCAGAGGGTGTGCCCGACATCTTGGACCATGCCTATGTATTGGTGGATTTTGATTCGGGACAACGTGCGTGCCTTGAGCTGTCGATGTTTGCCGAGGGCAGTGAATATCAGGAGTCGATCTCGGTGGTTGGGTCGACGGGCAAATTAGAAGCGCTAGTTCCCGGTCCCACTCGGTTTTGGACGGCCGCGCGTCCGGCACCGACACCGCAGGTGGTCTTCAGCCCTCGATCAGAGCAAAGTCCAGTGGTCATCGAGACCCCGGTGGATCAGGCGCTGCTGGATGCCGGTGATCACAATGGATCGACCTTCTATCAACACCAAGGGTTTCTTGCCAGCCTCGACGGCGCTCCGATTGACGTGTCATTTGAGGACGGATTGTGGGCGGTTAGGGTCGGTTTAGCGGCCCAAGAAAGTATCAAAACCGGGCAGGCCGTCATGCTCTGATATAGGTGAGATTTTGTACTCCGAGACGGAATAAATTTCGCGTGACATGTTGCGCCGCGGCAATACAATCGCGCGCACATTTTAACGCATTTATAGGAGTGCAAAGCCCGTGAATCAGCGAGCGGCAAATCAACCCAAGCCCACCCAGCGTCAGCGCGATCTACGAGATCAAATGCTGAGTCTGTCTGGATCGCTAGGCAACCCAGCAACGTGGTTGCGCGGGCAGCGAGGGTAATCCTCAGCCCACCCCGGAAAAGCCGCTCTGATTTGAGCGGCTTTTTTTTGCCTCTAGGAATCGCGCAAGCAACGTGGTTTTATCTAATACCAAGGACGTATAAAAAACCCACAGCTACGGATGGCAACGGGATTCTAAAAAGAGGTTGTTATAATGCGTTTACACACCCTGGCTGCGGCTGTTGCTGCCTCCTGCATGATCGCTGCGCCTTTGGCATCTGCCGAAACACTACGCTGGGCTCGCTCCGGTGACTCATTGACGCTAGATCCGCATGCTCAAAACGAAGGCCCGACTCATACCTTGTCCCACCAAATCTACGAGCCGTTGCTGCAACGGGACATGGACGGGCAAATTATTCCAGCACTGGCAACTAGCTGGGCTGCATTAGCCGACAACCCCAACGTTTGGCGATTCAACCTACGCGCGGGCGTCAAATTCCACGGCGGTGAAGACTTTAATGCAGATGACGTAGTGTTCAGCGTCAATCGCGCCAAACTTGAAACCTCAGATATGAAAGGCCTGCTGAACTCGATTGTAGATGTCCGCAAAGTGGACGATCTGACGGTCGATATCGAAACGGCAGGCGCCAACCCACTGCTGATTAACAATCTGACCAACTTGTTCATGATGGATCAGGGATGGACCGAGGCCAACGGCTCAGCGGTCCCTCAGGACTTTGCCAACGGTCAAACCACGTTCGCTGCGGCGAATACCAACGGTACTGGCGCATACGAGCTGGTGAGCCGTACGCCAGATGAGCGTACTGTGCTGAAGGCCAATCCGAATTATTGGGGCATCGGCCAGTTCCCGTTGGAAGTGACTGAAATCATCTACACGCCGATTCAGTCAAACGCGACCCGCGTTGCTGCGCTGTTATCCGGTGAAGTCGACTTCGTACAGGACATCCCCGTGCAGGATTTGGGTCGAGTGGATTCGGCTGACAGTCTAAAAGTGGTTACAGCCGCGCAAAACCGCGTGATCTTCTTCGGTATGAACCAAGGCAAAGACGATCTTGAAACGGATAACGTAGAGGGAGCAAACCCCTTTGCTGACCTGCGAGTTCGACAGGCCATGAACATGGCGATCAATCGCGACGCGATCAAACAGGTCGTGATGCGCGGTCAGTCAGACCCGACCGGCGTTATTATGCCTCCCTTTGTGAATGGTTGGACTGAAGCGTTGAACACCATTCCGGCGGGCAATATCGCTGAGGCCAAAGATCTGATGGCAGCCGCCGGCTACGGCGATGGCTTTTCAGTGACGTTGAACTGCCCAAACGATCGTTACATCAATGACGAGGCGATTTGTCAGGCCACCGTCGGCATGCTGGGCCAGATCGGCATCGACGTGAACCTTGACGCCAAGCCCAAAGCTCAACACTTCCCATTGATCCAGAACAAGACAACCGAGTTCTACATGTTGGGATGGGGTGTGCCGACCTTTGATAGTCACTACATCTTTAACTTCCTGCATCACACCAGCACCGGTGATCGTGGTCCGTGGAACAACACCGGCTATTCCAACACCGAGGTTGATAGCATGATCGTCAGCCTAGAGAGTGAAACCGATCTAACCAAGCGCGATGCAACGATCGGCAAGATCTGGGATCAGCTGCAGCAGGACGTGGTGTATCTGCCGGTGCATAACCAGGTGTTGAACTGGAGCATGAACGATCGAATTAACTTTGACGTTCAGCCCGAAGATCAGCCGCACTTCAAATTCCTAAGCTTTAACTAGGATTACGCCGGGGCTTCGGCCCCGGTCTCTTTATGATTTATACGATTTTACAGCGCCTGTTTCAGGCGACGTTTGTACTGCTATTGGTCGCAGCCGTAGCCTTTAGCATGTTCAGATTTGTAGGTGATCCGGTCCAGGGAATGCTGGGGCAAGAGGCGACCGATGCTGATCGCACGGCATTGCGCGAACGCCTTGGGCTAACTGACCCGTTGGTCATTCAATACGCACGCTTCGTCGGCAACGCCATCCAAGGTGATTTTGGTGTGAGCTATCGTACCGGTGAGTCCGTCGCCGACATGATCGCGCAACGCCTGCCAGCCACTTTAGAGCTGGCATTGGTGTCCGGTGTTTTCGCGCTGGTGGTCGGCATCGCGCTGGGCGTTGTTACTGCCATCAGACAAGACGGCTGGCTGTCGCAAATAATTATGTCGACTAGCCTGATCGGTGTTTCATTGCCGACCTTTTTGATTGGGGTACTGCTGATTTGGGTATTTGCCGTTGAGCTCGCCTGGCTGCCCAGCTTTGGCCGTTCTGGTCTGACCGATATAGGCGGGTGGAGTACCGGCCTAGTCAGTTTAGAAGGGTGGCGTTCGTTGATTCTGCCTGCCATCACCCTAGGACTGTACCAAATGACTTTGATTATGCGACTGGTCAGGGCCGAGATGCTCGAAGTGTTACGGGCGGATTACATCAAGTTCGCCCGGGCTCGAGGTATTCCGGTACGAATCATTCATTTTTCACATGCGCTGAAAAACACGCTGATTCCAGTGATTACAGTCGCTGGGCTTCAGATTGGCAGCATCATTGCGTTTTCAATTATCACCGAGACCGTATTCCAATGGCCTGGTGTCGGTTTGATGTTCATCAACGCGGTCTATTTTGTCGATATCCCGGTGATGTCGGCGTATTTACTATTGGTCGGTCTGGTGTTTGTTAGCATCAATTTATTAGTCGACTTGCTGTATTTGGTGATCGATCCGCGACTGAAAAGTCGAGCTAGGGAGGGCGGGGCATGAGTTTTTGGAACTCGGACTTTATGTATGCCTGGCGCACTTCCTTTGTTGCGGTCACATCCAGCATAGTCGTGTTTCTGCTGCTGGTGTGTGCGCTGTTTGCGCCCTGGTTGGCGCCATTTAACCCCTTCGATATGGCCTCACTGAACCTAATGAACGGGTTTACTCCGCCGCTGACACCCAACTTGTTCACCGGTGATCAGTTCGTTCTAGGAACGGATGATCAGGGGCGCGATTTGTTCTCGGCGATCCTGTACGGGCTGCGAGTATCCTTGTTTGTTGGGTTCTCGGCTGTGGCGTTGGCCATGTTTCTAGGTGTGTTCCTAGGCCTGCTGGCAGGCTATCGCGGGGGGTGGTTAGATACCTTGATTATGCGATTTGCGGACGTTCAGGTGACCTTTCCCTCAATTTTGATCGCCATGCTGATCTATGGTGTAGCGCAAGGCCTGATTCCACCTGAATCTAGGGGTGACCTGGCGATTGGTGTATTGATCTTGTCGATAGGACTGTCTGAGTGGGTGCAATTTGCACGAACGGTGCGTGGCACCACCTTGGTCGAGAAAGAAAAAGAATATGTTCAGGCGGCCAGGCTGATGGGGTTGAATCCGCTGGCCATTATGTTGCGTCACATCTTGCCGAACGTCACCACGCCGGTTCTGGTGATCGCGACCATCACCCTGGCGCTCGCCATTATCGCCGAGGCCACTCTGTCATTTTTGGGCGTGGGCGCGCCCCCGACCGAGCCCAGCCTAGGCACCTTGATCCGGATTGGTCAGGACTTTTTGTTTTCTGGTGAGTGGTGGATTTTGTTATTTCCTGCACTGACCCTGTTGCTGTTGGCACTGGCTGTCAATCTGTTAGGTGACTGGCTGCGTGACACGCTGAATCCGAGGTTGAAATGAGTTTACTCAGCGTACAAGACTTGGTGGTTGAATTTCCCAATCGTCATGGTGTGTTGACGGCATTGAATGGCGTTAGTTTTGATGTCCATCCGGGCGAAATACTGGGCCTAGTGGGCGAGTCAGGGGCAGGAAAGTCGATGACCGGCGCCGCGATTATGGGCTTGATTGAGCCGCCTGGACGCATCGCTGGTGGCCAGATCAGTTTGAACGATCGACGAGTCGATCAATCACCCGAGCAGTTCCGTGGTCGCCATATTGGTATGGTCTTTCAGGATCCGCTGACCAGCTTGAATCCGTTGCAACGTATTGGCGACCAATTGATCGAGACGCTGCGTATCCATCATGGTGGCAGCTATGAATCTGCTAAGGTCGCTGCATTGGCTGCGCTAGACGAGGTAGGCATCGACCCGAAACGCTGGGATCAATATCCTCATGAGTTCTCTGGCGGCATGCGTCAACGCGTCGTTATCGCGTTAGCCTTGGCGTCTGAACCTGAGTTGTTGGTGGCCGACGAGCCAACAACGGCTCTGGACGTCTCGATTCAAGCACAGGTGTTGGATCTACTGAAAAAACTGTGCCGTGAGCGCGGATGCGGCGTGATCTTAATTACTCACGACATGGGCGTTATCGCGCAAACCACTGATCGTGTTGCTGTGATGTATTTGGGGCGAATTGTCGAGTTGGGTAAAACCTACGAGGTGATCCACAATCCGACCCATCCCTACACACAGGGCCTGATGGCATCAACGCCCACCATCAACGGCCGCGTAGAGGATGATCTGTTTCAGATACCCGGCTCGATGCCGCGACTCAATGCCATCCCATCGGGCTGCGCCTTCCACCCACGATGCAGCTTTGCCACAGATGAGTGTCGCCAGATTGCGCCCACGTTTGATGGTCGGCGAGCTTGCTTTTGGAGTGCTGAGTCATGAGTTTGATGCGAGCCGAAAACGTTACACGCGTGTTTGATCGATCCCAAGCAGCGTGGTTACGTAGGCTAACGGGCGCGGCGTTGGATCAGCTGATCGCTGTCAATGATGTCAGTTTGTCAGTTGAGGCAGGGCAAACCTACGCTCTAGTAGGCGAGAGTGGATCGGGAAAGTCGACGCTGGCGCGGATGGTGGTCGGATTAGACCGGCCGACCCAAGGTCGAGTCTTGTTGAACGGGTCGCCGTTCGATCCTCGTGATATGCAGCAGCGTCGTCAGATCCAAATGGTCTTTCAATCGCCGTATGCCAGCTTGAACCCGCGCTGGCGGGTGCGAGATATCTTGAGCGAACCCTTGCGCGCTTTCGGCCTCAGGGGCGGCCAAGCGGCTCGTGACGCTCGTGTGGCGGAGCTGCTGGATCAAGTGGGCCTATCTGCCAGTGATGGCACCGCCTATCCGCACGAATTTTCGGGCGGTCAACGGCAACGCATTTCGATTGCTCGTGCGTTGGCATCCGAGCCGAAGTTCCTGGTCTGTGATGAGCCGACCTCGGCTTTGGATGTCTCGGTTCAAGCGCAGGT
Source organism: Litorivicinus sp. (assembly GCA_965656605.1). Classification (GTDB taxonomy): domain Bacteria; phylum Pseudomonadota; class Gammaproteobacteria; order Pseudomonadales; family Litorivicinaceae; genus Litorivicinus. The sequence continues at coordinate 77,362 of CBFHLC010000004.1, forward strand.
GCTAAATTTGCTAAAGCAGTTACAACGTGATTTGGGCCTGACCTATTTGTTTATCACCCATGATTTGGCCGTGGTGCGATCGGTGGCCCATAGAATTGGTGTGTTAAAGCAAGGGGTTCTGGTCGAGGAGGGGGAGGCCGATCAGGTCTTTTCCAACCCAGCACATGAATACACGCAGATGTTGCTGTCGGCTGCGCCAGTCATCAGTCGCTAGTGTGACTGGGGTGGCGGGCCACCCACCAGGCCGCCAGCCCCAAGGTGCTGACGATCCCAACCTGCGCAACCGTGCTGTCTTGGGTTACCCATAGGCTAAACGAACCGCCGAACGCCATGCCGCTGATGGCAAATACTTTGCCCTTGGTCGAGATAACTCCCGCATCGAGGTAGTCGATTAAGGGGGGGCCGAACTTAGGGTGATTGCGCAATGGAAGGACCCAATGCGGTGCGCCGCGGGCAAAGCACAAAGCGGCCAGAATTAAAAAGATGGTGGTCGGAAATATCGGCAGCACTGCACCGATCGCACCCAGTCCAATGAATGCAATCCCAATCACTTTGTACAGCGTGGCCGGCAATCTCATAGCCACATCATGCGGCAGTTTTGCGACCTAGGCTACTCCGGGTCGCCAGACCGGTTCCGACACTGCTTGTTTCAGCCGCTGAATGCGAGGTGGTCGTCCTAATCGAGCACGATATCGATCATGCATCGAATCATGGTCTGGCCGGGCTGTCGCGAACTTGTCGTGGGCAGAATCTAGGGGAACAGGGCGCCCCCATCGCACACGGGACAAGGCCAGGCACACTAGGCTATCTGCATGAGTGGCGATGACTTCGCCGACAAAATAGGTCTGATCCGAATACGGATGTTCCATGACCTTAATAACGTCCCCTTGATTAATCATTTTTATAATTCTCGAGGTTGTTTTAAGCACGGTGACATAGGGAAGCGTGCAGATCAAATTAGTACCACTGGGCGCCATACCTAGTACCTAGGTGTTGTGTCCAAGAACCCGACCCTGCAACCTTTTCCGGAAACTTAACGCGCTGTAATGGGAAGTAGAGATATGGATCCAAAGACCGCAAACCGAGCAATGGAAGCACTGTGGTGGCTAATTGAAAAAGAAACCTGTGCTGAGCGTCGGCGGCTGCATATCAATCGTCTTCTAAACGTTGCTCCCCATGCATTGCAAGCGAGTGAGCAGTCTTTCGATCGAGACCAAATTACCAAACTGGTTGAGCGACTGAGTAAGACTGCTTAGTGGCTGTCCTCACGGATCCGTGGATTAATCATCTTTTGGTCCACGGATTCCATTTTACCTTTCAATCGCTGATGACGTTCCCGAAGGCGCTTTAGACGCTCCGCAAAGCCGGAAGGCAGCTTCGCTGCACCAACCGATTCGGTATTGTTTTCGTTACGGAATTTCATTCTATAACATTATGCAGTATCGGGCGCGCATGCTACGCCGTTCGCGCACATCTAATGACGTACGTCCACTATTAAGTCTCAGATTGCTCACATTGTCGGCAGGTGCCGCTGAGCTCGATCACCGCTTGATCCAGAACGAACCCGGCATCGTGGCTCAAGTGCTCAATGCTATTTTGGATGGGGTCGGTCTGCACCTCAGCCACCTGTTTGCAGTCGCTACAGATCAGAAACACTGAGGGTGACTGCATTCCGCAGCCTTGGTGATCACAGGCGACAAAGGCATTGAGCGTCTCTAATCGATGGATATGGCCGCTTTGCGTCAGGCTGCTGAGAGCCCGATAGACCTGCGGTGGCGCGCGAAAGCCATGATCATGCAGCTGATCCAGAAGCTCGTAAGCACTCAGCGGCCCGCTGGCGGCTTTTAGTGCATCTAATACGACTTGTTGCTTGTCAGTTAGCTGGCTCATGCGTCTCGTCTTTTAACCTGTGTCAGTAGAAACAAACCAAGTGCCGCAATCACAATGCTTGGGCCCGTTGGCGTGTCGCCGAACCAAGAACCTGCGATCCCGGCTATTATGCTGATCATACCGGCAAGGGTGGCAAATACAGCCATTTGTTCGGGGGTCTTCGAGAGGCCGCGGGCCAGGGTCGCTGGCAAGATCAACATGGCGGTGATCAAAAGGGCGCCAACCAATTTAATCGATACGGCAATGACCATCGCGATCAGCAGTGTTAGCGCCAACTGCGTTGCGCGGGGACGTAGGCCTTCGGCGGCCGCTAAGTCGGCGCTGAGTGTCGCGGCGACCATCGGCCTCCATAGCAACGCTAGAGTGATTAGGGTGATGATGCAGGCACCCAGGATCATTGCGATGTCACTCCAGCCGACCAGCAGGATGTCTCCAAATAGCAGGCTTTCAAGACTGATCTGAGTTGGCCCGAGTAGGGCGATCACAACTAAGCCTAACGCAAGTGCTGAATGTGACATCAAACCGAGCAGAGAGTCGGATGAATATTCTTTGCGGCGCTGCAACTCGCTCAGAATCAAAGCCAATGCAGAGGACACCACAAAGACGCTGATCTGACAGGCCAGGCCACTGAGCAGGCTCAAAGCGATACCCAGCAGCGCTGCATGGGCCAGGGTGTCACCAAAATACGATAACCGACGCCATACGATGAAGCACCCTAACGGCCCAGTCATTAGTGTTAGCAGCAGGCCCGCAATCAGGGCTCTTAGAATGAAATCATCCATGCGTGTGGTCCTGGCAAATCTGGCCGTCGGGCAGGTGAGTGTGGTCGTGACGGTGGTCATATACCGCTAATTGTGCCGCGACGTCCGCGCCGAACAGTTGCTGATATTCTTGGTGATTGGCGACCGCGGTTGGCGAGCCATGACAGCACACATGACCATTTAGGCATAGCACCGTGTCGGTGGCTGCCATGACTAAGTGCAGGTCGTGACTGATCATCAGCACACCGCATTGCAATCGATCGCGTACCTCTTTGATTAGCGCGTATATCTGCGATTCGCCGGCGATATCGATTCCCTGTGCCGGCTCGTCTAGAACCAGTAGGTCAGGTTGTCGAGCGATAGCGCGAGCAATCAACACCCGTTGGAATTCACCGCCCGAAAGCTGCGACAAGCTGCGATCTTCAACGTTATCCAAACCAACGCGGTTTAACGCGTCGCGAGACTCAGTGCGACTGATGCCACCGTATAGGTTCATAAATCGGGCAACGCTAAGGGGCATAGTCCAATCAATTTCCAACCGCTGGGGGACGTATCCCACTTTTAGGTTCGCTGCTCGGTAACACTCACCTTCGCTGGGCTTCTCTAAACCCAGCGCTAAGCGGACCGTGGTCGACTTTCCGGCACCGTTGGGGCCAATCAAGGTGACAATTTGTCCTTTTTCGACACTCAGGTTGACTCCGCGCACACGCCATTTGTCTCGTGCAAACAGACCCGCGTTGGTCAGTTGTATCTGCATATCGCTGCCCCTATACTTCGCTGCTATGTTATATCATAACACTGTAAAAGCAGCCGTCGCTGCTAGCCTAGTCGCGCTGGTCACCCCAGCGCATGCCCTCAATATTGTGACCACGGTTGCCCCGTTGTCGTCGCTGGTTATGCAGGTAGCCGGTCAGCAGGATTCGGTCGAATGGTTGCTGCCCGCTAACGTGTCACCTCACGATTTCCAGCTTAAGCCTTCGCAACGCCGCAGCATTGCGTCTGCCGATGTTGTGTTCTGGGTTGGTCCATCGCTGGAATCTGGGATGGCGAGTGTACTGTCGCAAAGCCCGAAAGCCCATGCGTTTAGTGAGTTTACTGGCCATGATGACCACGAGGGTCACGACGACCACGCAGGCCATGACGACCACGCAGGCCATGACGACCACGCAGGCCATGACGACCACGCAGGCCATGACGACCACGAAGGCCATGACGACCACGAAGGCCATGACGACCACGCAGGCCATGATGACCACGCAGGCCATGATGACCACGAAGGGCAAGATGACCACGAAGGGCATGCGCACGATGACGCTCATCCATGGATGTCAGTCGCAAAGTCGGTCGAGATCATCGAATTTATCGAAGCAGAGCTGACCGAAGCTGCACCCGAGCGTGCTGCCGAGTTCGCTGACAATGCAGCGCAAGCGATTGCGAAGCTAGAGTCTAAAGCCGGTCAATGGCGAGCGCAGATGGAAGCGCTGCCCGAATTACGTTACTGGGTATTTCACGACGCTTACCAGCCGTTCGAGAATGAGTACGGCATGCAGCGTACCGGTGTGATTCAGGCGAACGTCAACGTGAACCCAACGGCTCGGCAAGTCGCAGCGCTGCGCGAAGCAGTTGGGCAGTCGGGTGGGTGCGTGTTTGCTGAGCCGCAAATGGATCAGCGGTGGATTGACCTAGTCGTATCTGACACGCGGGTTTACCAAAGCGTGTTGGACCCATTGGGGTCGCAGTACAACGTCGACGTTGATCTGCACAGCAAACTATTAAGCAGCGTTGTGGCTAGCTTTGTAAGTTGTGCTGAGTGGCACGCCAACTAAAGTAGGTTGTAACACCCGCAGTCCGGCAGACGGGGCGATCACAAGTCACCCGTTTGCCAACCACTCATTCCCTAGCACCATTTCTACTCCTTGATCCCGAAGCGCGTGTGCGGCGTCGCCCGTCAATAACCCCATCGGTAAAGTTTTTCGGACCTCATTCCAGTTCAAAGTGCGCACAAATAATGCCCGGATCTTTTTAATAGAAATCTCATGCGTTCAGAGTAGTGAGAATCATGCTAGCGGCGCGACATGGGGTCGAGGGCTTCTCGATCAAAATCTTTGAGATGGAAGTGCTGGTGGGGCGCCGTCCAGTCGGTGGTGGACCCAGCTGTCCAGCACCATCGCTGGCGGCATGACCTTGGCCACCATCCTGACGCTGTTCTTGACGCCGTGCTTGTTAATGTTGCGCGAGAACTTACGTCGATCTATCGGCGAGCCTGTGTCGTAAAATAATCCAGCAGGGCCCGAGTGGACGGCGTAATGCCAAACTCGGTCTCTGCTAGACCACGCGCAAGACGCGGATCGATACTGGCCAGTGAGCGTAGGTTGGCTACAAAGTCTTCGTAGCTGCGGGCTTGGATGTTGCGCTTTAGTTCCAATTCCAAGTATCGGATCGCTAATTTCGTTTCCATGCCGCCACACTAGGGACTGCGCGGATCTGCGGAAATACGCAGTTGTGCAGATCAGGGCGTCTTAGTACCCCCGCCAATCCAGCACGGGGTCTAGGTAGCGTTCAAATCCTTGAAAGCCGTGGTCGCCGCCGTCCTCGACCGTTTGACGGGCCAAGGGCAGGGCGTTGATGGCCTGCTGCGCATCCAGTACCTCATCCCCGCGCTGAACTAACAACCACAGGCGCCGCTGGTCTTCGTTGGGTGGTTGATACTGCGCGAGTGAATCGCAGTGTTGCGCAGTCCATTCGAATCCGGTGCCGTCGAAATACTGCGTGGCTTGACCGATCGCTTCACGCAGTCGGATATCTGGGGTTACTGCCGGATTGATCAGGACCGCTGGTAGCTCAAATCGACTGGCCAAATACCGAGCATAAAACCCACCCAAACTGGACCCAATCAACACCTGGGGTCGGGTGTGAATCACCCAATCTTCCAAGGTTTGTATGGCTAAATCCGGAATCGTTGGCAGGTTGGGGCAAACGAGCGTTTGGCCTCGTGACTCGGCGTGTCGGATCAAGCGGTCGGCTTTGAAGGAGTGGGCCGAGCTGCCAAATCCATGAATGTATAAATGCATGCGGCGATGATCGCAGACCCCATGGCTTTCTGGTAGTTTCACGCCGTCAATTATCAGGATCTAGCCGTGGAATTTGAACAACTGCAAGCCCTCTACAACCGTCGCCAGTTTGAGCAAGTGCTGGAGCATTTAGATACGCCTGACACGGCGCAACTGCATTGGTTAAAAGGCGAGGCCTTGCGCGGGCTAACTCGCTACGAAGACGCGGAGCAGTCCCACCGAGATGCGCTTGAACTGGATTCAGGTTTCGCCAATTCCATGTTAGGGCTGGGTGTCAGCCTGACCGCTCAGGGGAAATATGACGAGGCGATCGAGCACTTTGACCGGGTGTTACAACGCAATCCTGGATTTGAAGCCGGATTGAACGCGCGTGCCATGGCCTATCAGCAAAAAGGCGAATTCGAGGCCGCGATTGAGGCCTACCACGGCGCTTTGGATATTCATTTCGAGAGGGTCGCCAACCGAATCATTGAGGGGCAAGGGATCACGCACGATGATCCGGGCCTGTTCAAGCACGTGATGTTTAATGAGTTAAAGCGCAAACCCTTTACTGCCATTGTCTACAACAACATAGGCCTATGTTTGCTAAACCTGGCTGAAAAGGATGGCGCGCGGGAATACTTCAAAGAATCCATCCGCCACATCCCGACCGGTTTTGGATACCCCGATCCTGCCGAAAATCTTGAGCTACTCAGTCCATTAAAGGCGCCAGTGAGAGATGACACCCGAGAGTCATTTAAAGAACGTTTCGATGTTGATCTGCCCGTATACGGCGGCATCGGCACGCGCCAAGATCCCGTTGTTTTAGTGTACGAGCCGGCGGGTGCAGAGTACGAACTGGTCAGCTACGAGCACGAATTCGTTCGATGCGTGGCAAAGGGCCTGGATTTCAAAGTGCTTAACTTGGTCAGCACTGAGTTGTTGACGTTGGATGGACGTGTGTTAGATCGGGTGAGATTCGAGGTGGAGGAAGTGCAGGGTGTTGAAATTAAACGGCTTATTAGAACTTGGTGGTTCGATGTAACCGCGCCTTGGCATCAAGACGAGCGTCTAAATCCACAAGATCGATGAAAAAATAGTGGCGCTGTGCATTCGAATGCATTAATTTTCGGGAGAAGCAATAAGTAACCGAGGTTTGGAATTAATGAGTCAGCAGCTGACGACCTACAAGCGCGTGTTGCACGACGGTTTCAGAAAGCTGGCAGGGGCCTCGCCTGAGGAGCTCAAACTTCACCTGATGAATCTTTACCACGCTGAAGCACAGTGGCGTGGTTCTCACCCGATCAACGAACTGTCCGGAATCGATCAGATTTTGGAATCGGTTTGGCGGCCACTAAAGCACTCATTACCCGACTTAGAGCGCCGTGACGACATCATGGTCGCCGGCGATTTTGAAGGGCACGCGTTGATTGCCAGCTGCGGCCATTTAATCGGCACCTTTACCAACGATTGGTTGGACATACCCGCGACCGGGAAAACACTTAGCATTCGCTATGGTCAAGTCGACCGGATGCAGGGGGATCGGATCATCGAGACGACGATGATATTGGACGTCTTGGATGTCATTCGGCAAAGCGGCTACTGGCCACTGCCACCTTCTATGGGGCTTGAGGCCAAATGGGGTGCACCCTTTACCCAAGATGGTGTTCGCCTAGATTCGACCGATCCAGAGCGGGGCGCCCAAGCCATGGCCTTTATGCGCGAGATGCAGCAAGTGTTGGGGGAATACGACGACACGCTGGACAGGTCCCGCGACGGCCTAATCAACATGCCTCAGAAAGACTATTGGCACGACAAGTTTATGTGGTACGGCCCCTGTGGTATCGGCACGACGCGTGGTTTGGAAGGATTTGTCGATGGGCACCAGCTGCCATTTAGGCTGGCGTTTCCCAATCGTGATGGCGGAAATCATTACATCCGAATCGGTGACGGCCCATACAGCGTGACAGGCGGTTGGCCGAGTGTTTATGGCAACCACCTAGGTGGCAATTGGCTGGGTACTTCGCCCACAGGCCGACGCATCGAGATGCGGGTCATGGACTTTTATTTAGAACACGAAGGTAAGCTTCGTGAGAACTGGGTACCGATCGACATGTTGCACGTGTTACTGCAAATGGACATCGACATTTTGGCGCGTATGCGGCTGCAGCACAGCTGATTGGCAGTTGAGGCACGTATCGTGTTGTCAGGTTGTGTGAGTTTGGTACGGTAAAGACGGGCGTTAGCCTGAGAATAGAAAAATAACGTCTGTTGGAGGACGATAGAAAATGACAATGTTCAAGAAAGCGGTCTTGGCTTCTGCCATCGCATTAAGCAGTGCTTCGGCGTTTGCAGCTAACTGTGGTTTCACCCAAGGCAACGTCAGCATTATTGGCAATGAATTCCCTGCGATCCAAACTATCGTTGCTGAAGCTAAATCCTGCGCAAGTGAGGGTTCTACCATCGAGTCGAACTTGACCAAAGAGCACCGTAATTTGCACCGTGCAGCGCTGTCTGCCGATCCTGCGCAGTACAGTGTCGCGATCATCGCTAACGCCAACGTGGGTTATTTGATGGCAGACAACAGCCTACGTCCGCTTAATGACTTGGTGGAAAAGTTCGGTCAGGACATCCCGGAACGTCAGTTGATTCGTTTGGGTAATGACATTATCGCTGTTGCCTTTATGGCGAATGCGCAGCATCACATGTACCGCGCCGACGTCTTAGAAGCTGCAGGTGTTGACGTTCCCACCACATGGGAAGGTGTGTTGGAAGCGGCCGAAGCCATCAAATCAAAAGGTCTGATGGAATACCCAGTGGGCGGCACGTACAAAGCCGGCTGGAACCTGGCTCAAGCGTTTAACAACATGTACATAGGGCATGGCGGTGAGTTCTTTAAACCGGGAACTTCTGAAGTCAACATCAACAACGCTCAAGGTGTTGCAGCACTTGAGATGATGAAGTCGCTATCTGAGTACATGAACCCTGACTATCTGACGCACGATTCGAATGCTCTTCAGGCCGAATGGGAAGCGGGCAACGTCGCCATGGCTAACTTCTGGGCCAGCCGTGCCGGCAACCTGTTGGACGATGAAGGCTCTACCCCTGAAGTGGTCGCGGGGACCACAATGGGTGGTCCTTTGTTGGTCGCGGGCGGCAGCACACCAGCCACCACCCTTTGGTGGGATGGTTGGGCATTGGCTAAAAACATCAGCGATGCCGACGCCGAAGCTTCATTTAAAGCCATGATGAAAGGCACCACTCAGGGCGTTCTTAATGCCGACAACATGTCGCAGGCGACCTGGTTGATTGAAGGTTATGAGCGTACGCCGGCTTCTGCAGGTGTGTTCAAGTCAATTGAAGCGGGTTCTAAGCCATATCCGATGGCCGAAAGTCAGTCGTTGTTGCACACCGCGATCGGTGGTGAGATCTCTGACTTCTTGACCGGCAAGCAGAC
>CBFHLC010000005.1:0-73676 GCA_965656605.1 Litorivicinus sp.
TTAACATCACTGGATTTAAGGTGACCCAGACCGTTGTTGATGGTGATGGGGACAGTGTGACCGCAACGAGTGCGAATGAACTGGTGATTTCGATTGCGGATGATGGTCCTTTGGCAACAACTACCGCAAGTCTCGATTCGTTGTTCGCTAAAATCACCCGCGAAAACGCGGATGATGCAATGGACCCGTACAAGACTGTTGGTGGTGTCACGCTTGAATTGTTGGATGCCGATGGTAACAAAGCGTCCCTCGGAACAAAGACAGGCCTCGTAAGCTCTCCGGCAGACGGATTTGGTGTTAACGCCACTGAAGCGGCTGACGGAACCGGTGACCCGATCGAAACGGGTGAAACGACTGATGGCAAATCCGAACAGATGGTGTTCAACCTAGGAACGCCACAATCCGCGGTAGCAGTTCAGTTCGCCTGGCTGAACAGTAAAGAGTCGGCTGAGTGGACCCTATACAACGGTGATGACGTGGTTGGCTCCGGATCGGTTACGGGTGGCGACGACGGAGTAGAAGATGAAATTACCATCTCAGCTGATAATGGGGCTGATTTTTCCAAGGTCATATTCTCAGCTCCTACCGATAACACATACACAGATGACGATTATCTAATCCATTCGTTCTCGTTTCGCCCTACGCTGGTTGTAGACGAAACTTACATCGGTGGAGATACAGAGGGGTCTTCTATTGATTTGTCTGGAGCTTTCACGAGTACGACACTTGCCGGTGCTGATGGCGAGAAATCGGGGCAAACAGATTATGAATTGCTGTTAGCGGTCAACGAAAGTGATTTAGCCTCGAGCGCTCGGGTTGGGTCGCCGTTATTAGTTGATACTTGGACTGGTTGGCCAGTTTATCTTGAACAATACGGCGGAACGATTTCGGGACAAGCTGAAGATCCCGATAGTGGTAATGACAGCCACGAGGTGTTCTCTCTCTCGACCGACGACACGGGTAAGGTGTCGCTACAACTGTTCCGCCCGATTAATCATGCGGATCAACTAGATCCTGACGACTCTCGCAGTCTAGACGTTCCCTTGTTTCTCAAGCGCACCGACACAGTAACCGACGGCGACGGAGATACTGCCACGAGTAGCGCCACAGTAGATATCTCTAGTCTGATCATTTTCAAAGACGACGGCCCCGCTGCTGAAGACTTCACAGTTGATGCGGGCACTACCTTTAGTTTTGCAGATCCTGTTTCTGGAAACGAAGGTGTTCGCGAGGGCAACACCAACGATAATCCCGCCGGAAACGATAACGGCATGAATATCGAGATTGTCGACCAACCTACCTATGGCGAAATCTCAACCATACCAGCCGATGATCCATTAACTGAAACCACACCGCTAAGTTATAACGCCAACCCGGTGTCTCTTTCATTGGCCGATTTTAGCTTTGTAGCGCAAGCTGGACAGCTGTCGACAATGGACGATCATACAACAGCGCAAATCGGTAACGTTGTCGTTGCCGGTGGGGTTTTCAGTGGCACAGCAGGTCAAGATCCCTACAACCTTGAATTAGACCGCAACGTAACTTTTGACAGTGAATCCGATGAGATGGGTTTTGGAGTTACGAGTGGCCTCAATAATGACAGTGAGGAAGTCGATGTAACCGACCCGGATGGAAAGGAATTTATTCAGGTCGATTTCAATCAAGTTCACATGGACGCAATAATAACCAGTGCCCGCATAGACCTCGGAAGCTTCTGGGGTCACTGGAAGCCAACCCATTCTAAACAGGCTGAGCTTCATATCGATCTGTTTAAAAATGGCTCTCACGTTAGCTCAGTCGAAATTGATCCAGATGTCGTTGAAAACTTCGCAATAGTGAACGGTGATTATTCTCATGTGATTTCAAATGATGACGGCTTCGATCTGATCAGGTTGTATGCACTTGATGGGAATACGGAAGATGGAATCGACCATTCAAACTTCGTTCTAAAGGGCGTGCAGGTTCTAGAAGCTCACATCGAAGACTCCGTCACTTACCGAGCAGTTGATGGCGACGGTGATACCGCAACTGCAACGGTAACTTTCGATGTGGATATTCCAGGAAATCTCTTTGCTGGAGTGGCGCGGTATTATGAAATTACTGGTGACAAGAAATCGTTGGACGATGTAACCGAAGCTATAGACACAAAAGATCCTGACGCTGTGTTTATTGCGGAAAGACTTATGTTTGGTGACAAGGGAGAAACCACAGGATCTCGGACTGACGGCCATCATGTTGTTTCTGGTGACAATATCTTAGATTTCTTATCGGATGAGTCGCCTCTTATGATTTCATCGGTCTCCAATGGTAAGACGCATTTCGATACGAATCGTAGTGATTCGAACTACGGCATCCAAACCGGCGTTGTTGAAGTCGAAGGTAAAGTGAAATTGCCGGATGGATTTGAAGAAGGATTCCATATCCGCATTTTCTCAGATGACGGTTTCTCATTTAAGTTAGGCGGCGGTGTAGACCCATTGACGCTTGCCTACACGGCCAATACAGGGCCAAGATATTTTACTTACCAAGAAGGTGAATCTGACAACAACTTGGAAAATGTAAGTAAGCACAAGTACTCAGACAATATCGGTGAAGAAATTCCCGCTGTTCCAACCGATGAGAACGGTTTCATCGATTTTTCTGCGGTTTGGTGGGATCGCGGCGGCGAATACGTATTCCAAGTTGAGGTCAGTAAGGATGGTGTCAATTGGATTGCGTTTGGAGATAAGGATCAAGGGTTTGAGTATGGTGCAATGCCATTACCTGACCTTGCGTCAAAGGCTGAGTTCTTGGTGTTGGATCAAGGCGTAGATATTTCGAACTTTGATTTCGATTCCGGCGACGTTCTTGATGGCGACATTCTTGATTTAAGCGAGGTCGTTAATTCAGGGATCGTTGATGCGAACAGTGACGGTATTGTCGACGACGGTGTTGCAATAGCGAATTTCGTCCAGCTAGAAGATCGGGGTGATGATGTCATCGTCAAGGTCGATAAAGATGGAGCTGGAGACACTTTCGTCGAATACGCCCGAATCCTCGATACCAGCGTGAATGACTTCATGACCGGACCCGATGACCAACAAGTCATCAACGAATCCATCATCAAAATCGTCTAGCACGTCAGCACACTGTCCCCTGTACAGGGGGACGGTGTGCCCATCTTTTCAAATGCCCTTTAATAATCAGGCAGCGAAATTGAGCAAAGAGGTTCCCATGAAAAAACTGATCGCCATCGCGGTTTCCAGCGTCATTGCACTCAGCGCACAGGCAGTAACCGTCACAGAAACGGTTCAGCAGGCGCTCAGCTCACACCCTGATCTGCAAGCTGCTCGATCGGCATTCAGTGCAGCAGAGAACGACATCGGCGTGGCCAAGGGTGCACTGCGTCCACGAATCGATCTAAACGCGGGTATCGGCCGCGAACGCACCGATTCAGATAACGTCAACGGCGGCGCTCCCATCACCCTGACCCGGAAAGAGCTGGGCATCAACGCGGTCTGGGCCCTGTTCGATAATAACGCCCGCGGCGAGTTAGCCCGTCAAATGGGCTTAACGGCGGCCGACGGTCATGGCCTGGCGGATCTAGAACAACAGATTGCGCTTCAGGCGGTCAGTGCCCACGCCAACCTATGGCGCGCCGAGACCCTATTCGAGATTGCTCGCGATACTCGTGAAGCACACGAAACTCTGGTCGATCAGTTGGGCCGCCGTGTCGAAAACGGCGTATCGAATCAGTCTGAATTGGTCCAGGCGCAGGGCCGTTTGGCACTGGCGCTGTCCAACCAGGCAGCGGCTCTGTCTAACCTACAAGATGCCCGTGCTAACTACCGCCGTGTAGTAGGCGAGATCCCAGACCAAGGAATGCCCAAGCCTGCGTTTGAGTGGCAACGCCCAGCAACCTTGGATTCCGCGGTCGACACCGCCTTTGGCAACCATCCCGTGGTACTTGAGGCCTTGGCCGATGTAGACGAGGCCAAGGGTCAGGCGAAATCCGCATCCGGTGGCAATATGCCCCGAATCACTCTAGAGCTCGGCGCGAGTCGAAACGAGGACTTAGATGGCGTGCGTGGCGTCAGCCAGGACCGCCTGGCCATGCTTCGCCTGAACTGGAACCTGTACAGCGGCGGTGCAAACTTCGCAGCCGAGGACGCGGCCGAGGATCGAATCGATCAAGCCATGCACTTGCTGAACGATGCCCAGCGTGAGGTGGTCGAGGTGACCCATCAGGCGTGGAACTCCTACCTGTCCAGCACCCAGCAGCTTAGCTATCTAGATGATTACGTGCTGTCAGCGGACAACACTCGCTCGGCTTACGCCCAGCAGTTCACGATCAATCGCCGTAGTCTGTTAGAAATTCTGGATGCCGAGATCGAGTTATTTGACGCCAAGACCGCCGAGGTCAACGCCCAGGCAGATCAGGTCGTCGCGGACTTCCAGCTGGCTGCCAGTCAGGGCCAGCTGGTGGCGCTGGTCAGCGAGCAGAATTAATCCTGCTCGGCGTCTTGCTCAGGTGCCGCGTAGGTCTGCAGCAAGCGAGCCCGCGCAGGCTCAGGACAGTGCAACAGGCGCTCGTCCAATTTCGTTGAGGGGCCGTCGTGGCCCTTCAATCGTTGGGCGGCGGCCGTATTGGTTTCCCACGGCTGGTACAGCTCACGCATTTGCGCATCCAAGGCCTGGGTCAATGAGCTCGGATCCGCCAACGATTCCTCGTCCTGAATCGGCTGCCCAAAGGCTACTTTGACACGCCCTTTGTAGCCTTTGATACCTAGCACGATGTTCTCTAAGTCTTCGCTGTCGGCCTTGGCGTAGCCGCCCTCGGCCTCGGTTTTCCATAGCTCGACCGCCTTGGCACTGTCGCACGGATCGACTTCGTAGCTGATGTACACCGGCACGACTTGCAAGGACTTCAAATACCCAGCCACGCCCTCGGGATGTTTGCGGCCCGCCATCGAGATCATCTTGATGATCGCCGGATCCGACTTGTCCACGCCGTCTTTGGCGCGACCTTCTTTTTGCGCGATCCAAATGGATTGCTGCTCTTCTAAAATCGAGTGGCCGATGTAGGCCGACAGTTGCCCCACGACCTTGGCCAGCTCGCGCGGGCCTGACACATTGCGGCGCACAATAAAGCTTTTGTTCAGGCGCATCAGATCCTCAACAAACGGCTGTTTGATCAGATTGTCGCCGATCGCGATGCGAACGGTGGGGCGCCCGGTGCTGTGCAGTGCCCAGTTGACCAGGGCAGGGTCCATCACGATGTCACGATGATTCGAGATGAACAGGTAAGGACGGTCTTCTAGTTGATCCAGCCCGGTAATCGTGAGCTCATCAATGGTGGTTTTGATGACCTTGGACATGAACGGCGCCACTTTGTCCTGCAAATCGCCAATCGTATTTAGACGCTTGAACTGACTGCGCAGACGCTGAGCGATCAGAAACCGCGCCAGCCCCGGCCACACCATCGAGGTTTTGGGCAGCGCCAGACGGGCAACGCCGGCTAAAAACGGCGTGCTTTTGATCAGGCGGTTCAGGGCCGGCTTTAGTTCTTCATCGCCATACGGGGCAATGTTCGAGAAGTCTTGGCTCAAGTGTCAGCTCACAATGGTTACAATGCGCGGCAGTATATTGTGCTGGGGAGCCCTAATCTATGCCTTGTCCATCGCCGTGGGCATCTCTTTTGTCAAAGGCGCAGCGTGCGCAGTTGCAGCATTTGCAGGCCACCTTGCCCCAGGACTCGCTGCCCCCACGCAGCCACTGGTTCAAAGCCTTGGAATCGCTAACCCCCGATCAGGTTCGCGTGGTCGTGCTGGGGCAGGACCCTTATCACGGAGTAGGTCAAGCCGAGGGCCTGTCGTTTTCAGTCGCCCAGGGTCCGTGGCCGCCGTCCTTGCAAAATATATTCAAAGAGATGTGTGACGATCTAGGCTGTCAGCCGCCGTTTATGGGGTCTTTGCTGCCTTGGGCGCAGCAGGGTGTGCTCTTGCTGAATCGTGTATTAACCGTCGCCCCAGGCCAGGCCGGTAGTCATCAGGGGTTGGGGTGGGAGGACATCACCGCTCAATGGATTCAGGCCATGAATGACTCGGCACCCAAGGCCTTTTGGCTGTGGGGCAAAGAGGCCGGATCCTTGGCGCCACACTTAGATCAGGAAAAACACTTGGTGTTGTGCGCGCCGCATCCCTCGCCGTTGTCCAGCTGGCGGGGTTTTTTTGGCTCCAAACCCTTTTCTAAAACCAACCAGTGGTTGGTCGATCAGGGTCAGGCGCCTATTGATTTCGCTTGTGTTTAAGCGGGCTGATGATGTCAAAAGGCAGGGGTTGCACGCTGGCCAATACGCCCTGTGCCGTGACGCACTCACTCACATCCCCACCTAACACGGCCAAACCTTGACGGCCGGCTACGTTCAGCAACGCGCCGACCTTTCGATCATCCACGAATAAATCCGCACAGGGCGATGGGTTATCCAGCGTGACCGGATGGACCGTTTTTTTGACTGCGCCTAGGTGTTCGGTGCGAGCAATGACTTCCTGGCCGGTATAACAGCCCTTGGTAAAGCTGATCCCGCCTAGGCTTTGCAGGTGCAGTTGCTGAGGGGTGTAGGCCTCGTGACTATGCTGATCAATCCAGCCCAGTCCGCGTTGAATGCGTAGGGCTTCCCACCCGGGCTCGCCGCTTTGTGCCTCAGGCGACCAGCCTTCGATCAGACCACCAATATTGATCTGTATCGGCGCCTGCACCGGTGCAACATCGCCCACGCCAGTCCAGTCGACTAGCTCGTACTGGCAGCCAAAGAACGGCAGAAATTTAGCCAGTGCTTGGTGCAGGGCATCCACGCGATCCGCTGGCAGGCTGATATACGCATCGCCTTGATGCAATGCGATGCCAAAACTTGCGACCATGCGGCCCTTGGGGGTGCATAGCGCGCCGGCCACACCCTGACCTTCGACTAGGTTTTTCATGTCGACCGTGGTTTGACCGTTCAGCAGGGCGATTGGGTCGCGGCCGTGGATCCGAACCAGCCGCCAGTCGTGAAGTGAATAGGCCATAGTCTTAGACATTCTTCCTAAGTGCTTTTCGTTGGGATCTAGATGGTTACAATGCGGCCACAAACAAGGGAGAGCCCATGATTTCTGACATCGATTACAAGCGCCTAGTCTGGCACAGCCGCCGCGGCATGCTCGAGCTGGATGTTCTGTTGGGGCCGTTCACCACCGATCATTTCAAAAGCCTATCCGACGAGGATCAAGGCCATTACCTGCGCCTGATTGATGCCGAGGACGCGGATATTTGGGGCTGGTTGCAGGGCACCTTGGCCATAGAAGATCAGGGCATCGCCCGTGTGGTCGCTATGATCAATCAAAAAGTCGGGGCCGGTCAGGCCAAGTGATGCAATTGCCGCTGCGGCGTTGGCATGGCCAGATCAGCCACGTCAATTTCGTGGCCGGCTATTTCCTGACGCCCAAGGGGCGCGAGGTCACCCCGCGCTGGGGCAGTTGGGTCAGTCCATTGTGTGTCTGGGCGATCTTTGACCACGGATTCTTTTTTGCTTGGCGCGCACGGCCCACCCGAATCGATCGGCAGTGGGCCCTAGCACTTAGGACTCGGGGTGGATGATGGTTGGGCGACCCGCTTGGGTATTTTCGGGATAATCCAGCGAGTAATGCAGTCCACGGGATTCTTTGCGATCCAGCGCACAGCGCACCATCAGCTCAGCCACCTGAACCAAATTACGTAGCTCCAGCAGATTACCGGTCACGGTGTAGTTGCTATAGAACTCATCAATCTCGGACTTCAGCAACTCCACCCGGTGCAGGGCGCGCAACAGACGCTTGTCAGTACGCACGATGCCAACGTAATCCCACATGAACCGACGTGCCTCGTCCCAGTTGTGGCTGATCACCACGTCCTCGTCTGAATCTGCCACCTGCGACTCATCCCAGGGCTGGTAGCTGCTCAAATCCAAGTCCGGCAAATCATCCGCATGGATTTTGGCGGCCGCCCCACGACCCCACACGATGCACTCCAGAAGGCTGTTGCTGGCCATTCGGTTAGCCCCGTGCAAGCCGGTATAGCTGACCTCGCCGATGGCATACAGACCTGGCAGGTCAGTTTGTCCCTGATGATCAACCATCACGCCGCCGCAGGTGTAGTGCGCAGCGGGCACCACCGGGATGGGCTGCTGGCTGATGTCGATGCCGTACTCGGCGCACTTCTCCATGATGGTAGGGAAGTGTTTTTGAATGAAGTCACGCGGCTTGTGGCTGATGTCCAAATACAGGTGTTCAGCGCCCAGACGCTTCATTTCAAAGTCGATCGCCCGTGCTACCACATCACGCGGGGCCAACTCGCCCCGGGGATCATGACGGTGCATAAAGGGTTCGCCATCAGGCAGGGTTAACCGGCCGCCTTCGCCACGCAGGGCTTCGCTGATCAAAAAGGTTTTAGCGTCGGGGTGATGCAGGCAGGTCGGGTGGAATTGGTTGAATTCCATATTGGCCACACGGCAACCCGCCCGATACGCCATCGCGATACCGTCACCCGAGGCGCCGGCCGGATTCGAGGTGTAAAAGTAGACTTTGCTGGCGCCACCGGTGGCCAGCACCACGGCCTTGGCGGCAAAGGTCTGCACCCGCTGTTTGCCCAGGTGATAGGCGTACACGCCGCGCACCTGACGCTGCTCAATCGGCAGGGATTTATCCACGATTAGATCGACTGCGACCCGCTGATCAAAAAATCGGATGTTGGAGCGCTCACGCGCCTGGGTGACCAGTGCCCGATAGATTTCGGCACCGGTGGCGTCGGCTGCGTGCAAGACCCGACGATGGGAGTGGCCGCCCTCGCGGGTTAGGTGGAACTTGCCGTCGGATTCGTCAAAGTGGGTGCCTTGCTCTACCAGCCAGTTGATGCTGTCCTCGCCGGCCTCGACCGTATGACGGACCGCCGCTTCGTTACATAACCCGCCGCCGGCCACCAGAGTGTCCTGAACGTGCTCCTCTAACGAGTCGGTCGACTCGACCACCGCGGCAATGCCGCCCTGAGCCCACGGGGTGCTGCCGCCCACGGCGTTTTTGCTTAGCACGGCAACGGTTAGGTGTTCAGGTAAATCCAACGCGCAGGCTAACCCGGCGGCGCCGGATCCTAGAATGACGACATCAAAGGCAAAAGGTGCGTAGCTCGAGGGCACGGGGAGCATCTCTGTTGTTAAGTTTCATCGCAGTCTACCAGTGCGACCGGACTTTTGGACAATCAGACGCTATGGTGAGGGGAACCCGAGAATGATCCCGCGGTCAGACCAGCATCTGCCACAGGATCACACGATGAACGCCACAGCGACTGTACTGCCTTTGATGCGAATTAGCCCTGACGACTCCGACGAAATACTGGTCAGCCAAGCTGGTTTGGGCAACGCGCGTGCGTTCGAATTTTTGGTCAAGAAATACCAGCATCGGGTGCTAGCGTTGATCGGACGTTATGTGCGCGATCATTCCGAGGCACAGGACGTCGCTCAGGACACTTTTATTCGGGCCTACAAAGCCATTCCAAAATTCCGCGGTGACAGCCAGTTCTATACCTGGCTGTATCGCATCGCGGTTAACACCGCCAAGAATCATCTGGTCTCGAAGGGCCGTCGCTTGCCCGAGGTCGACGTGGATATCAACGATGCCGAGCAGTTCGACGGTGCCGATTGGTTGCGCTCCCACGATACGCCCGAGGCCAACACGGGCCGCGATCGCCTAGAGCTAGCCGTGCGCCAGGCCATTGCCGAGTTGCCCGAGGATTTGCGCGTCGCACTGACCCTGCGCGAGTTGGAGTCTCGCAGCTACGAGGAGATCGCCCAGATCATGGGGTGCCCGGTGGGAACGGTCCGTTCGCGCATCTTTCGTGCCCGCGATACGGTCAGCAAAAAGATCGAACCCTACATGGATGGAACTTTTCGTGAGGGGGGCGGTCAATGAAGGGTGACAATCAGGATCTACCAAGGATCGATAAGGTTATGACGGACAAAATTCGCGAATCACTTTCTGCCATGTACGACGGGCAGGCCGACAGCTTCGAGGCACGCCGCGCGCTGTCCGAGATCGATCGCAACCCTGAATTAGCAGATCAGTGGCGTAATTACAGCCTGATTGGTGATGCCATGCGCAGCGAAGGGGCTGGATCCCCAGATCTGGATCTAAGCGCAGGCATTATGGATCGCATCCAAGGCGGCGAGCAGGCTCAGCCTGTGGCTTCAAAGGCTCATTGGTCGCGCAAGTGGTACGCACAGGCAGCGGTCGCCGCCGGTGTTGCCTTTACCCTGATGCTGGGTTTGAACGCGACCGACTCCCAGGCACCCGCGCAGCTGGCCAGCCAAGGGGCGACTGACTTTACCCCTAGCACCACCGCGAATCCGCTAGCGCTGCAGGCCAGCACGATCAGCCGCACCGCCGAGCAAAGCCCCGCCATGCAGGCCTTGCAGGCGCAGCTCCAAACCGAGATTCAGGCCTACATGATTCGTCATGCCGAGCACACCGCTGCCAGCGGTCAGCAGGGTTTGTTACCCTTGGCTCGTGTAATGGAAAACGACCAGGAGCTCCCTTGATTCGCAAGTGGATGACCGGGGCGGCTTTTGCCGCCCTTTTTGTATCTCCCGTCGGCGCCGCGCCGATGGCAACTGATCCGATGGCTGAAAAAGTCTTGGCTCAGATGAGCTCAGCTTTTATGAATCGCGCCTGGTCGGGAATGATGATGTACACGCAGGACGGACATTCCGTGTCACTGCAGTTCCATCAGGACGTCGTTGGCGGCAAAACCGTTGAGCGAATGGAGCGCCTGTCGGGCGATCCGATCCAAGTCATGCGCCGGGGCAACTGGCTGCTAGGTTTGTACCCGGGGGCGGAATCGATGCGTCAGGGCCATGCGCTGCCGGCGGGCAACCTGCCGCCGTTGAACGAGCGGATCGAGCACGTCAAATCCCATTACACACTGCAGCTAGGCGAGATCACTCGCGTGGCCGGTCGCACTGCTCAGCCGATTTACTTGAAGGCTAACGATCAATACCGCTACAGCCGTCGCTACTGGTGTGACACCGAAACCGGGCTGATGTTACGCAGCCAAACCTTGGACAGCGCCGGTCAAGTGCTCGAGCAGTTCGAGTTTGTCTCGATCAAGCTGGGCCAGCCCATTGAGCAAGAAACCGTAGTGGTGGATGCCCAGGGGATGCAGGTCTTTCGCCATGCGGTGGTCAATACCCCGTTGGCTGACGTGTCACCACTCAATGAATTGCCGCCGGGCTTTATTCCGGTGGGGCAGGGCGCCATGGATCAGCCGATTCAGACGCATTTGTTTACCGACGGGGTATCCATGGTCTCTGTATTTTACGAGGCGGTGGCCGGACCCAGCCCCGACGTTCTAGCCAGTCAGGGGCCGACTCAGGCGTTCAGTCAGGTGATTCAGGTCGGGGATCAGCACTTTAAAGTGACCGTCGTCGGCGAGGTACCCGAAACCCTGCTGCGCAGTATGGTTAAAACGGTTAACCCCCGTGCGCTCGCGGATTTGATCAATGGCTGAGTGCGATACCCAGCCGGGTAAAATTGTCGCGATTCGTGATGATCAAGTGGCCGTTCAAACCCAGGCCCGCGGCGGATGCGGCCGGTGCCAGTCCCCCGGTGGTTGCGGTCGGCCGATGGACGAGCGCACCACGACCACCTGGCTACCCAACTCGGGTGATTATCAAGTGGGTGATGCGGTCGATCTACTCGTCGCCGTACCCGAGCTAGAACACGCGGCCTGGCGTGCCTACGGCATTCCGCTGATCACTCTGATGGCCGGCGCCTATGCCGGTCAGTCCGCTGGGGACCTGTTTGCTGTGATCGGTGCCGGTCTGGGCTTGTTGGCCGGATTGGCTTGGGTACGTTGGCGTTCGCGCCGCCTGTCCCCACATCTATGGATACAGCCACGTAACCAAAGTTAACCCGCATCGCTGAAACCTTTGGTTAAGTTATGGCTCAAAGCCTTATCGATACAACAACAAGGGTATTCAACATGCGATTGATAGCACTCTGCATTCCTTTGATTCTGTGGGCCAGCACGGCCCGTGCGAATCTACCTGACTTCAGGGATTTGGTTCGCGACGTCAGCCCCTCGGTGGTCAACATCTCGACCACCAATGTGGTTCAGGAACCGGTTGCCAATAACAACCGCGATCCTCGATTGGATCAGCTGCCAGACATCTTCCGTGACTTTTTCGGCAATCCCCCAGGCGGTTTTCCCCGCCGTGGGCCCGGTGGTGGTCCAGGTAGCGAGCCTCAGTCCCTGGGCTCGGGTTTCATCATCAGCGATGACGGTTACGTGTTAACTAATAATCACGTGATCGAGAACGCCGAGGAAATCATTGTTCGCCTGAATGATCGCCGTGAGTTGGTCGCCACCTTAATCGGTGCGGATCCGCGTTCGGATTTGGCGTTGTTGAAAATCGAAGCAGACAATCTGCCGGCGGTGAAAATGGCCAAGCCGGACGATCTAGATCCGGGTCAGTGGGTGCTGGCGATCGGCTCGCCCTTTGGGTTTGATTACAGCGTCACGGCTGGCATCGTCAGTGCGGTAGGGCGCTCGTTGCCTCGTGAAAACTACGTTCCGTTCATCCAGACCGATGTTGCGATTAACCCCGGTAATTCCGGCGGTCCGCTGTTTAACTTGGACGGTGAAGTCGTCGGCATCAACAGCCAGATCTACACCCGCTCTGGCGGATTCATGGGGCTATCCTTTGCGATCCCGGTGGACATGGCGATGGACGTTGTCGATCAGCTGATCGAGACCGGCACGGTCGAGCGCGGATGGTTGGGTGTTCTAATCCAAGAGGTCAATCGTGATCTGGCCGAGTCCTTTGGCCTGGACAAGCCCCAAGGTGCACTGATTGCGCAAGTGGTGCCGGACGGGCCTGCTGCCAGCTCGCCTCTACAGCCCGGTGATGTCGTGTTGGAATTCAACGGCCGCGAGGTCACTCGCAGCTCGGATCTGCCGCCATTGGTCGGCCGAGTTCGCCCCGGCAACAGCGCCGATGTGCTGGTCTGGCGTGACGGTGGTGAGCGCATGCTGCAGATTGAAATCGGCCAGCTGCCGACTAATCCGCAAGCTGCGCGTCAACCCATGCGCGATGCCAACGTAGCCGGCATGAGCGTGGAAGAGGTGCCGGACAACTTAAAAGCCGAGTGGGACATCGACGGCGGTGTGTTGATCAAAGGCATTACCAGCCGACGTGCTCAGGCCGCGGGCATCCGAGTAGGTGACGTGATCCTCCAGATCGCTGGAAACGAGATTTCATCGGTCGCGGACTTCCGCAGCATCGTCGATCGACTCGAAGGCGGTGGCCGTGTTCCAGTCTTGTTAGTGCGCGACGGAAACCCCACATTCGTATCACTGCGCCTATAACGTGAAATAAACGGACTCTACCCTCGCGGTGGGGTCCGTTCCTCCCTATAATGCGGGCCGACATCACGAGGATATCGAGCTTGAGCAGCGACCTTTCGCACATCAGAAATTTTTCCATTATTGCCCACATCGACCACGGTAAATCGACCTTGGCCGACCGCTTTATTCAGTACTGTGGCGGTTTGACCGAGCGCGAAATGGCCGCTCAGGTGTTGGACTCAATGGACATCGAACGCGAACGTGGGATCACTATCAAATCCCAGTCCGTGACGCTGAATTACACCGCTAAAGACGGCGAGACGTATCAGCTGAACTTCATTGATACCCCCGGCCACGTAGATTTCAGCTACGAAGTGTCGCGCTCACTGGCAGCCTGCGAAGGCGCATTGTTGGTGGTCGATGCCGGTCAGGGCGTCGAGGCGCAATCCGTGGCGAATTGCTACACCGCCATCGAGATGGGCCTGGAAGTGATGCCCGTTTTGAACAAGATGGATTTGCCGCAGGCAGAACCGGATCGCGTCAAAGAAGAGATCGAAGAGATCATCGGCATTGATGCGACCGACGCTGTGCCCTGCAGTGCCAAATCCGGGATGGGCATCGAAGAGGTGCTCGAGCAGCTAGTGCAAACCGTGCCAGCCCCGGTGGGCGACACCGAAGCGCCGCTGCAAGCACTGATTATTGATTCTTGGTTCGACAACTACCTAGGGGTCGTCTCGCTGATTCGTGTGACCCAGGGCCAGATCAACAAGAAAGACAAATTTGTCATTAAGAGTACTGGTCAGACCCACCAAGCGGATCAAATCGGCATCTTTACGCCCAAGCGCGAAGTCACCCACAGCCTAAAAGCAGGCGAGGTGGGTTTCTTGGTCGCTGGTATTAAGGACATTCAAGGCGCGCCCGTGGGTGACACCCTGATCAGTGTGGGCAATCCGGATACCGAAGCACTATCAGGCTTCCAGAAAGTGCAGCCCCGGGTATTCGCCGGTTTGTTCCCGGTCAGCTCAGATGACTTCGAGGACTTCCGCGAGGCGCTTGAAAAGCTAACCCTGAACGATGCCAGCCTGCACTACGAGCCCGAGGTGTCTGACGCACTGGGCTTTGGTTTCCGTTGCGGATTCCTAGGCATGTTGCACATGGAAATCATTCAAGAGCGTCTAGAGCGCGAATACAACTTGGATTTGATCACCACCGCGCCGACTGTGGTCTTCCAGGTCGAGATGGCGGACGGCGAGATTGTCGAGGTCGACAACCCCTCACGCCTGCCTGATGCCGGACAAATTAACGAGATGCGCGAGCCCATTGTGCAGGCCAATATCCTGGTGCCCCAAGAGTATCTGGGTAACGTGATCGGACTGTGCGTTGAAAAGCGCGGTACGCAAAAAGACATGCGCTTTTTGGGTAACCAAGTGCAGATCACCTGGGAGCTTCCCATGGCCGAAGTGGTCATGGACTTCTTTGATCGCCTGAAATCGGTCAGCCGCGGATTTGCCTCGCTGGATTATCAATTCATGCGATTCGAGCCGGCCAAGCTGGTCCGTCTGGATGTGTTGATCAACGGCGAGCGTGTGGATGCCTTGGCCGCCATTGTTCACCGTGATCACAGCCAAAGCCGTGGCCGTAACCTGTGCGACAAAATGAAAGAGCTGATTCCGCGTCAGATGTTTGATGTTGCGATTCAGGGCGCGATCGGCGGCCACATCATCGCTCGCACCACGGTTAAAGCCCTGCGTAAAAACGTCACGGCCAAGTGCTACGGCGGCGACGTTAGCCGCAAGAAAAAGCTGTTGGAAAAACAAAAAGCCGGCAAGAAGCGTATGAAGCAGGTCGGCAGTGTCGAGATCCCGCAGGACGCGTTCTTGGCGGTACTGAAAGTGGATAACTAATTGGAAAATATTGATTTCGCGTTGGTGTTGTTGATCGCAGTCGCGATCAGCGGCGTGCTGTGGTTCTTTGACAAGCTCATCACCGCGAAACGGCGTGATTCCAATGCGCCAGACCCTTGGTGGGTTGAATACGGGGCCGGATTCTTTCCGGTGTTGTTTGTGGTGTTTGCCCTGCGCAGCTTCTTTTACGAGCCCTACCAGATCCCATCAGAATCGATGATGCCCAACCTAGAGGTCGGCGACTTTATTTTGGTCAACCGCTGGACTTACGGTTTGCGTATGCCGGTGACTGGCAAGGTAGTGATCCCGATCAACCAGCCCGAGCGCGGCGATGTTATGGTGTTCCGCTTTCCGGCTCAGCAAAACGTGGCCTACATCAAGCGCATCATCGGCCTGCCCGGTGACGTGATTGAAGTCGCCAACAAGCAGATCCTGATCAATGGCGAGCCTGTGCGCACCGTGCTGCAAACCGAGCCCGGCATCCCGGTATCCGTTCGTCAATCCGTCGAGACCATTGGGGATCGTGAATTCCCGACCTGGCGCACCAACAACCGCTTGGGCCGTGACGGACGTTGGGTAGTGCCCGAAGGTGAGTACTTTCTGATGGGCGACAACCGCGACAACTCAAACGACTCGCGTTTTTGGGGGTTTGTGCCGGACCACCTTATTATCGGAGAGGCGGTCTCGGTTTGGATGCATTGGGACGAGTTCTTGAGCCTGCCGGACTTCAGTACTGTCAGAGCGATTCCGTAATGCAACGTCAGTCAGGATTTTCATTTTTCTGGGCGCTGGTGATTGTCGTCCTGCTAAGCGCGGCCGGCTTGTTCGGCATTCGTGTCGGCGGTTTGTACTTTGATCACTGGGTCGTCCAAGAAGTCTTTGCGGATTGGCAGCAGGATCCCGAGGTGGCCGATTATACGGCTCGTGAGCTGCGCCGTGAGTTTGATACGCGCATGCGCGTGAATTCCCTAACCGGGGTCATGACCCGGGATGACCTAAGCATCGAGCGCAACGGCCAGCAGTGGATTATCACTGCGGATTACGAGCGCCGGGTCAATCTGTACGACAACATCGACTTGGTGGTGAGCTTTTCAGACACCGCCACGCTAGGCCAGCCATGAGCGTTGACGCACTGGCCCGCCGCCTAGGGCATGAGTTCACCGATCCTGACTTGCTGGAGTTGGCCCTGCGCCACCGCTCAGCCGGTGTGAACAACAACGAGCGCTTGGAATATTTGGGCGATGCGGTGTTGGGTATGATCATCGCCGAGGCGCTGTTTCAGCGCTTTGCTGGCGCCAAAGAGGGCGAGCTCACCCGCGCCCGTGCCCGTCTGGTGAAAGAGCCGACTCTGGCTGAAATCGCCAGGGGATTTAAACTAGGTCCGGTGTTGGCACTGGGCAGTGGTGAGCTAAAATCCGGCGGCCGGGATCGCGACAGCATTTTGTCCGACGCGCTAGAGGCCCTCATCGGCGCCATTTATTTAGACGGTGGGTTCGAGGCGACTCGCACCGTCGTGCTGAGCTGGTACGCCGATCGCCTAGAGGACATCAATCCTCAAAAACTCGAGAAAGACCCCAAGACCCGTTTGCAGGAATACCTGCAGGCCAAGGGTCACGGCTTGCCCCTATACACCGTCGAGGAAGAACGCGGTGAGCCCCACAATCGTCACTATCGCGTCAGCTGCGCCATCCAGGACCAAGCCCCCTACATGGGCGAGGGCACTGGACGTCGCCGGGCTGAGCAGATGGCGGCCCAAGCGGCATTGGAGGCCCTGGGACTATGATGGAATTTGATACCAAATGCGGAACGGTAGCGATCGTAGGTCGTCCGAACGTTGGCAAGTCGACCCTGATGAACCATCTGATCGGGCAAAAACTCTCGATCACTAGCCGCAAGGCCCAGACCACGCGCCATCAGGTGATGGGTATCTGGACTGAGGACGATACCCAAGTGGTGTTCGTCGACACGCCCGGAATTCATACCGGCGGCAAGCGCGCACTGAACCGTTACTTGAACAAAGCTGCGACCAACGCCCTGCAGGACGTTGATCTGGTGGTGTGGCTACTCGAGCGTGACAAGTTCACCGACCAAGACGCCTACGTTGAAAGCCAAATTCGTGAGTCAGGCAAGCCCTTGATCATCGCACTGAACAAGTTCGATCAGGTGCATGACAAAGAAAAGCTGATGCCGGTCGCCCAAAAAATGCAGATGCGTTTTCCCAAGGCTGAAATCGTTCCGCTTTCGGCGCTGAAGGGCTACAACCAAGATGTGCTGATGCAGCTGGTGACCGCGCGCATGGAAAACGGCCCGTTCATGTTCGATCCCGATCAGCTGACCGACAAAAGCGTGCGTTTCTTGGTCGCCGAGATCATCCGTGAAAAGCTGGTTCGCCAGTGCGGCGACGAGTTGCCCTATCGCACCACGGTCGAGATCGAAAAGTTTGAAGAGACGCCCGAGCGCTGCTTCATTCACGCCTGCATCTTTGTCGAGCGCCGCAGCCAAAAGCCGATCCTGATCGGCAACCAGGGCTCGCGTCTGAAACAAATTGGAACCGAAGCTCGAATCGATGCGATCGAGCTGATCGGCACCCCAGTTCACCTAGAGCTGTGGGTCAAGGTGCGGGATCGTTGGAGCGATGACGAGGCGGCGCTAGCCCAGCTGGGCTACAAGGATCCGTAGTGCAAACGGCCTGGGTCCTTCACCGTAGGCCGTATCGCGAGACCAGCGCATTGGTCGAGCTGCTGACTGCCGAGGGGCGTCAGCGCTGTGTTATCCGCGGCAAGGGCCGAGACGCCTTGCTAACCCCCTTTGTTCCGTTGATGGTCGAATTGGGTCCTGTTCGGGATCTGCGTAATCTCAAACAAATTGAAGCCGTCGGGCCTTCCCTGTCGCTGGCAGGGCAGGGCCTGTTTTGCGGTCTGTATTTGAACGAGCTGTGCGTGCGTCTGTTGCCCGAACAGGACGCCAATCCTGAGTTAATGGCGGCGTATAGCGATGCTTTAATTGCACTCAGTCGTGGTGACATCGAGGCCCCACTGCGCTCGTTCGAGCTGGATTTGCTGTCGGCACTGGGATTTAGTTGGTCGGTCGCGCAGCTTGAAAATGGCGATGCGGTGCTGGATCACGCGCATTACTGGGTCCACCCAGAATCTGGCCCACGCATGGCGCCCAACGATGCCCATGGCAGCTTCCCCGGACACGTGCTGAAGCGCGTCCAAAGCCGGGAATTTGAAGATTCCGAGACACGATTGGCCGCCAAACGGTTGAATCGCGCGCGCTTGGCGGCACTATTGGGGTCTAAACCGCTTCAATCCCGACAACTCCTGCAAGGATTACACTCATGAGCCGTGTGCTGTTAGGCGTCAATATCGAC
The DNA here is from genome assembly GCA_965656605.1 of Litorivicinus sp. Taxonomy (GTDB): domain Bacteria; phylum Pseudomonadota; class Gammaproteobacteria; order Pseudomonadales; family Litorivicinaceae; genus Litorivicinus. The sequence goes on from CBFHLC010000005.1 coordinate 18,667, forward strand.
CACATTGCGACCGTGCGAAACGCCCGTGGCGGCCAGTCGCCCTGTCCGGTCGAGGCGGCCTTAATTGCCGAGGCCAATGGCGCCGATGGCATCACCGCACACCTGCGCGAGGATCGTCGACACATTCAAGACCAAGATATCCGACGCCTGGCCCGTTCAATCTCGACCCACCTGAACTTCGAAATGGCCGTGACCGACGAGATGGTCTCGATCGCCTGCGAGGTCCAGCCCAAGCACTGTTGCTTGGTGCCGGAAAAGCGCGAAGAGCTGACCACCGAAGGCGGCTTGGACGTGGTCGGCCAGTTTGAGCGGATTCAGGACGCCACACAAAAACTCAGCGCTGCTGGCATTGACGTCAGTTTGTTCATTGATCCGGACCGTGCCCAGCTGGATGCGGCCAAGGCGGCGGGCGCACCCACGGTGGAATTGCATACCGGGGCCTACGCCGAGGGTCGCGAGTCGATCGAGTTGCTGGCTGACGCCGTGCAATACGGCCAGAGCATCGGGCTGGTGATGAATGCGGGTCATGGTTTGGATCTAAGTAACGTCGCGCCGGTCGCGGCACTGCCTGGTATCAACGAGTTAAACATTGGCTACTCAATCATTGCTCGCGCGTTATTCGTCGGCCTGGACCGGGCCGTAGCCGAGATGCGACAGGCGATCGACCAAGCATGATTCGTGGGATTGGCACCGATCTGGCGCAAATCTCGCGCATTGCCAAGGCCATGCAAAACCCCCGTTTCATCGAGCGTGTTCTAACTGTCCACGAGCGATCCGCTGCGCCAGATCCAATGAGCGCAAACTGGTTAGCCAAGCGCTGGGCCGCCAAAGAAGCTGCCTCTAAGGCACTCGGCACGGGCATCAGTGCCGACGCCGGATTTCACGACTTCATTATTGGCAAAACGCAGGCCGGTGCACCCACCCTGCAGGTCGCCAAACACCCCGGCACATGGCACTTGTCGTTAAGCGACGATGGGGATTACGCCCAAGCCTTTGTGGTCTGGTCAGACTAATTTCATTTGGCGTTTCAAAATAATGGAACGCCATTCCATTTTTTATTAGACTCAGCCTCATCACTTACAGGAGCACGCAATGACAGCACGTACTCAGGTCGGCAATCTGAACATCGCGACCGAATTATTCGATTTTGTAAACGCCCAGGCACTGCCGGGCACAGGTCTGGATCAATCCGCTTTTTGGGCTGGCGTTGACGCCTTGATTCACGAATTGGCGCCGGTCAATCGTGAGCTCGTTGCCAAGCGTGAAGTGATCCAGACTCAGCTGGATGAGTGGCACAAAGCCCAAAACGGCCATGACCCGGTTGCCTACAAAAAATTCCTGCAAGAGATCGGCTACCTGTTACCTGAACCTGCTGAGGTCAACGTAGTCACTGAAAACGTCGACGACGAAGTTGCTCGCATTGCAGGCCCTCAGCTGGTGGTGCCGGTCATGAACGCACGCTTTGCACTGAACGCAGCCAACGCACGTTGGGGCAGCTTGTACAACGCGCTATACGGGACCGATGCGATCAGCGATGAAGGCGGCGCGGCAGCAGGCAAGGAATACAATCCTGCACGTGGTCAAAAAGTTATCGATTTCGCCAAAGGCTTCTTGAACGAGAACTTCCCGCTAGCCAGCGGCAGCCATGCTGACGTGACCGGCTACAGCGTGGTTGACGGCGCATTGAGCCCAGCACTGGCTGACGCGTCACAGTTCGCGGGTTTCCGCGGTGATGCAGCCAACCCCTCAGCAGTCCTGCTGGTCAACAACGGCCTGCACGTTGAAGTACAAATTGACCGCGCCGACCAGATCGGTAGTGCGGATCCGGCGGGCGTCAAAGACCTGCTGATGGAAAGTGCTCTGACGGCGATCATGGACTGCGAAGATTCAATCGCGGCAGTTGACGCTGAAGACAAAGTTCAGGTCTACAAGAACTGGCTAGGTCTGATGGCCGGTAACTTGACCGAGCAGGTCACCAAAGGAGGCAAGACCTTTACCCGTGCCCTGAACCCCGATCGTGAGTACACCGCAGCCGACGGCAGCAGCATGAAACTTCCCGGCCGCGCCCTGTTATTCGTGCGCAACGTAGGTCACCTGATGACCAACGAGGCGATCTTGGACAAGGACGGTAACGAAGCGCCCGAAGGCATCCTGGACGGTATCTTTACGGTGCTGTGTGCCATGCACGACTTGAACCGTGACAGCGACACTAACAGCCGCGCCGGTAGCGTCTACATCGTCAAGCCCAAAATGCACGGCCCCGAGGAAGTCGCTTTCGCTAACCGTTTGTTCGGTGAAGTCGAAAAGCTGTTGGGCCTGCCTCAGTTCACTCTGAAAATGGGCATCATGGACGAGGAGCGCCGCACCACGGTTAACCTAAAAGCCTGTATTGCTCAGGCCACTCTGCGTGTGGTCTTCATCAACACCGGTTTCTTGGATCGTACCGGTGACGAGATACACACCTCGATGCAAGCGGGCGCCATGATACGCAAGGCAGACATGAAGGGCGCCGCCTGGATTGCAGCCTACGAGAACTGGAACGTGGACATCGGTCTGGAATGTGGTCTGCAGGGTCGCGCTCAGATCGGCAAGGGCATGTGGGCCATGCCGGATCTGATGGCTGACATGATCGAGCAAAAGAAAGGCCATCCGCTGGCCGGCGCCAACTGCGCCTGGGTCCCGTCACCCACCGCAGCCACTTTGCACGCAATGCATTACCACGCGATCAACGTGTTCGACGTTCAAAATGAGCTGAAGAACCGCACCCGCGCTAGCATCGACGATATCCTGTCGATCCCCTTGGCCAGTGACACCAACTGGAGCGATGCTGAAAAGCAGGCCGAGCTGGATAACAACGCCCAGGGCATCCTAGGCTACGTCGTGCGCTGGGTAGACCAGGGTATCGGTTGCTCAAAGGTCCCGGACATCAACAACGTAGGCCTGATGGAAGACCGCGCCACCCTGCGTATCAGTGCGCAGCATATGGCAAACTGGTTGACCCACGGCATCGTGACCGAGCAGCAAGTCATCGCCACGCTAGAAAAAATGGCAGCGGTCGTTGATCAGCAAAATGCCGGTGATCCTCTGTACCAGCCCATGGCCGGTAACTTCGAAAACTCAGTCGCTTTCCAAGCCGCAAAAGAGCTGGTCCTTGAAGGGGTGTCTCAGCCGTCAGGGTATACGGAACCGGTACTGCACCGTCGTCGCCTGGAACTAAAAGCGAAGACAGCCTAGCCCCTTAGGCGTCGTTAAAATCGCAGCCGCGCTTTCTCACGTATAACGACATACGCTGCGGAGCGCGGCTTTATTTTGCCTAGCCTGCGGAGCAATTCTGTCTTCGCTGGCCTAGTGGCGATAACGCACTCATACGGCGTTAAAAATGCGGGCGTCCATCCTCACATACGTTTAAGTATGCTGCGGTGGACGCCTTTTTTTGCCTTGTCTGAGCGCGCTCTGCGCTCTTCCCAGATCGGTGGTGGGTCGGTTTCCTTTGATTCGGAGTAAATCGTAGCCCTTAATGGCGCATATGCATCACTCGTCCTTCGGCATTGAATATCAAACCGAAAAAGGCCTGCAGCTGACTCGGCCACCCTTTAATAACGACGCGGCTCTTATCTCGGATCCGAACTCCTACGCGTATTCGCAGGCATTCGGGGCAGCTATGCGCAAGCGTAACGTCGAGGCTTTTGAATACGATTCGGCTCGCCATGCAGGCGGGGTGTGTATCGGACTGTTTACTCCTGCAGCGATTAAATCTACCCAGCCATAGCAGGTGTATCAGTGGATATGCCAGACCACCGAATCAGAGGTCGGTTGGCGATGTGTCGATACTGGCGAGGTCGTGATTATCACAGCCGCTGACTAGCTTTGACACTTCAGATCTCGCGCAAACCTTGCCACGACAAAAAGATTAGGGCCCGGTACTAATTGGGCCAGCAAGGCGTTCAGCCACAGCGTGCCATCACTAGGCAGAAAACCTGCGATCAGGCCGATCCCCATTACCTACACCTTGGGATTCACGTATTGAAAGCTGGCTGCCGCCCAAAAGCTAATCGGCCGCCCATCAGGGTCCGCACTGGGCATAGGCGCCGTCATGATCTTCCAAGCCAGACACAGCAGATAACCGCTGCCTGCGACTTTTATAACGCTCTGAATAATCGGGCGGCTACCGAGGTAGCTCCCGCGATGGATAAAGCTACAATCATAGATTGTCACTCTTTAATAGTTAATTGCGCCGTTGAGTTGCGTTGTATTTCAGGGGTACAAATAAATCAATCGTATAATTGGACGCTAACAATGAGCGCTGAATGGATTCCTGAACTCGATCCCAAACTGCCGAAATATCGCGCGCTGTATCAGGCGATTCTGCAGGACATTGACGCGGGCAAGCTTAAAGTGGGGCAACGACTACCGACACACCGATTCCTGGCCGAGGCGCTAGGTATCACGGTCGGTGTGGTTACCAAAGCCTACGCCCAAGCGGTCCGTGAGGGGCTGCTGCAAAGCCGGGTCGGCTCAGGAACCTTTGTTGGGCCGCAAAACAATGGCTACAGCCCATTTCCGCAAGAGGCTCGAGCCGCAGCAGGCATCATGGATTTGTCGGTCAGTATTGTCCCTCCGAACCCGCGGCGCTCGGACGCGTTGGGCGAGGCGATGGCGGCTATCTCACAGGATAGCGAGCGACTCTTTGAAGGGGTGCAATACCAACACGCCGAGGGTGAGTTGCAGGCGCGTCACGCGATGGCCTCGCTGATGGGGTTGTGTGGTATGCCGGTTGAGCCCAGTGAATTGATGCTAACCCTGGGCGGCCAGCACGGATTGGCGCTGTCGTGTGATGTGCTACTCAAAGCTGAAGGCCACCTTGCCGCGGCCGAGATGGGCTATCAAGGCATTGTCGGCTTGGCCCGCCTAAAAGCGCTCAAGCTGGTATCGATTCCGATGAAGGAAGGGCGTATCGATGTGGCCGCGATCGAAAGTCGCGCCCGTCAGCAGCGTATTGATGCGATCTATGTAACGCCCGAGTTGCATAACCCAACAGGGGGCACACTTTCCCAGTGGGAGCGCGAGTGTCTGGTCTTGCTGGCCGAGCAATTTAACTTCTGGATCATTGAAGACGTCGTTCACACCGCCATTGGCGTGGATAAACCTGATTTCTTGTATCAGTTATCGCCGGATCGCGTGGTCACCGTGTTCAGCACCTCAAAACTTCTGGCAGGGGGATTACGCGTTGGAGCCATCCGTGTGCCTGAGTCACATCGGATGCAGTTCTCGTTGGCCATGAAAAGTCATTCGTGGATGGTGCCGCCTATGATGGGGCAGGTGGTCACCCATTGGATGGAATCGGGCGAGCCTGAAAGGCTGTTGCAATGGCAGCGTCAAGAGGTGATCGCTCGTCAGGCCTTGGCACAGCGTTACCTAGGCCGATGGGTATCCCATGTGCCCGATCCGGGGTGTTTCTTTGTTTGGTTGAATGTCGACAAGCCCAATACGGCGGCGGGATTGACGTTTAAGCTGCTAGAGCATGGGATAAAGGTGGGTGTCGGCGCACCGTTTTGGATTGGCAATGGTCCGGCGCCCGAGACCATGCGCGTATGCCTATCCGCGGCCCGAACCCGTGACGAGCTAGAAAACGCCTTGCGCCGCATCGCGCACATCATGGCGATCCAGCCCGAAGAGTTTGAAACGGTCTAAAGGTTGACGCTGGGAATTAGATTGCTGTCGATGCCGGCGTTGTTTTTAGCCAGGGCCTGTTCGGCGCGGTAGCTTGAACGCACCATGGGTCCGCTGACCACCTCAAGGAAGCCCATGTCCAGACCCCAATCGCGATACATCGCAAATTGCTCGGGTGTAACGTATCTAGCCACTTCCAAGTGGTTTTTGGTTGGTCGCAAGTACTGACCAAACGTAACGATATCCACGTTGTGCGCTTTTAGGTCGGTCAGGACCTGACGGATCTCGTCTTCGGTCTCGCCCAATCCCAAAATTACAGAGGTCTTGGTCAGCATCGTTGGGCGGTGGGCCTTGGCATAAGCCAGCACCTCTAAGGTTTGTTGATAGCTAGCCCGAGGATCGCGCACTGGATGGGTCAGGCGCTCGACTGTCTCAACGTTTTGTGCGAACACCTCGATGCCTGAATCCACGATGGTTTCGACATCTTTCATCACGCCCTGAAAGTCAGGGGTCAGCACTTCAACGGCGGTTTCGGGGGTGCGTTGTTTGATCTCACGTACGGCCTGAGCGAAGTGTCCAGCACCGCCATCGTCGAGATCATCGCGGTTGACGCTGGTCAGTACGACATATTTCAGGCCCATCAGTGCGACAGACTCAGCGGTGTTTTTAGGTTCGTCCTGATCCAACCAGCCTTTGGGGTTGCCGGTATCAACGCTGCAGAATTTACAGGCGCGGGTGCACACGCTGCCCATTAGCATGATGGTCGCGGTACCTGCGCTCCAGCATTCGCCGATGTTGGGGCACATCGCTTCTTCGCAGACGGTGCTTAAACGATGCTTTTTAACCAGCTTTTTGACTTCGGTGTACACCTCGCCGCCGGCGGCCTGGAAACGCAGCCACTTGGGTTTATCGCCACGGGGTGCGATCGCGTCCGTTTGGTCCTTTTGGCCGTTTTTAATCGCCCGAATACCTTCGGCCGTTACGTGTTTGGTGCCTGATGCGATTTTTTTGTCAGTCATTACGCCAGTATATCCTGCGGGTGCGGGCTAGTCGCCCACGTGGTCTATGTACTCTTCAACGCTCATCAGGCTGTCCAGCTCACCCGGATCGCTCATTTCGATTTTGACGAACCAGGCCGAGCTCTCGGGGTCTTCGTTAATGGCTTCGGGCGCATCGTCCAGATCACGGTTAACGTTGATAATACGTCCACTCACCGGGGCGTAGACTTCACTGGCAGTTTTGACCGACTCGACGGTGGCGATTTTCTCGCCAGCAGACACCTCAATGTCCTCGTCTGGGAGTTCAACAAACACCACGTCGCCCAGCTGAGCTTGAGCAAATTCGCTGATTCCGACGGTGACAACGCCATGGTCATCCGCGGCCCATTGGTGTTCTTCAGAAAAGCGCAATTCAGACATGTGGAGCTCCCGTTAGTGAGGGAGTGATTGTGACGTTCTTTTGGTCGCTTTCAAGGGGGAATGCGGCGGAAAAATGTAGGTGGTCTGGATACGCCAATCTCTAATATACTTCGCACCATCATTTAATCGTCCCACCCTCAGGAGACACCGGAATGTTCGCCAACACGACCTCGATAGATCAGTACGATCCAGAACTCGCCGCCAGCATGCAGGCCGAGACGCAGCGTCAAGAAGACCACGTGGAGTTGATTGCGTCAGAAAATTACACCAGCCCTCGGGTTATGGCGGCTCAAGGTAGTGTTTTGACTAACAAGTACGCCGAAGGTTATCCGGGCAAGCGTTACTACGGTGGGTGCGAATACGTCGATGTCGCCGAGAACTTGGCGATTGAACGTGCAAAAGAATTATTCGGTGCAGATTATGCCAACGTGCAGCCCCATGCGGGATCACAGGCGAACCAGGCGGTATTTCTAGCGTTGCTGTCTGCAGGCGATACGGTCCTAGGCATGAGCCTGGATGCCGGCGGTCACTTGACCCACGGCTCGCATGTGAACTTCTCGGGCAAGACCTACAACGCGGTTCAGTACGGCATCGACGAGCAGGGCTTTGTCGATTACGACGAGATCCGTGCCAAGGCCCTTGAGCACAAGCCCAAAATGATCATCGCCGGTTTCAGTGCGTACTCACAGGTATTGGACTTTGCCAAGTTCCGCGAGATCGCGGACGAAGTGGGTGCTTACTTGCTAGTCGATATGGCGCACATTGCAGGCCTAGTGGCCGCGGGCGAATACCCCAATCCTGTGCCGCATGCTGACGTGGTCACCACCACGACTCACAAAACATTACGCGGTCCCCGTAGCGGCCTGATTCTGGCCCGCTCGAACCCCGAGATTGAAAAGAAGCTGAACTCTGCGGTGTTCCCCGGCGGGCAGGGCGGTCCTTTGATGCACGTGATCGCAGCCAAGGCGGTCGCATTCAAAGAAGCAATGGAGCCCGAGTTCAAGGCCTACCAGCAGCAGGTCAAAAAGAACGCTAAAGCGATGGCCAAGGTCTTCATGGACCGTGGTTTTGACGTGATCAGCGGCGGAACTGAAAACCATCTGATGCTGGTGTCACTCGTGGCCAAGGGTATTACCGGCAAGGCGGCTGACGCAGCCTTGGGTCACGCTCACATCACCGTCAACAAGAACTCGGTTCCCAACGATCCGCAAAGCCCATTTGTGACCAGTGGTATTCGTGTAGGTACGCCCGCAGTGACCACTCGCGGCTTCGCCGAGGCCGAGTGCACCGAGCTGGCGGGCTGGATGTGTGACGTAATGGACAACGTTGAAGACGAAAGTGTGATCGCCGACGTTGCCGGCAAGGTCCAGGCGTTGTGCGCACGGTTCCCTGTTTACGCGTAAGTTAGTTACATTTAAGTCGAAAAAGCCGGTGAAATGCCGGCTTTTTTATGTGCGGTAATCCTTGCTGCCTACCTAAGTGCATGGCAATCTTTGCCTATGATGAAACCGACACGGATGGACATACCAGAGACTGCAGACGCAGTCGCCGGCCTGGAGCAATCAGATGTTTCAGCAGCTCTGGAGATGTACCAACGCCAGCTCGAAAAAGCATTGGCCGCACGCGATTACGAACGAATGGTTCGTGTCGGGCAAATTTTGGTACAGCTGGGTCGCAGTCGCGCTGATCACAACGCCAGCAAAACACGAGCTAGGGTGACAGTCGCTGCTTCAAACGAAGGTCCTTAGCCACCCAGCGGGTCTCTAGGAACGTTTTGACTTCGTCGCGGCAGGCCGCGCTGATCTGATTGTTCTCGCCCAAATCACCGACCGCAGGCAGATCGACGGTCTGCATATGCAACTCCATCCGACCTGCTTGACCACACATCCACTGCCAGAACGTTGGGACGCCGTCGGGATAGCTGATGGTGCAATCTACGGCGCGATTCAAATGGGTCCCAACTGCTGCTAATACGGTCGCAACGCCGCCGGCTTTGGGCGGTAGCAGATGCTCGAAACGGCTGTTGGCTGCACGAATTTTCTCGGGGGTGTTTCGGGTACCTTCCGAGAAGTTAACGATCGTGACGGGAATTTCTTTGAACTTCTCGCAGGACTTTCGCACGGTTGCCAGGTCCTGACCGCGTTTTTCGGGGTGTTTCGCTAAGTAGGCGCGGGTGTAACGACGCATGACGGGGAAGTCCATCGACCAGGCTACAAAGCCGACCAGGGGAATCCATAGCAATTCACGCTTCATAAAGAAGCGCGTGCTGGGAATAACCCCGTTAGCACCGATCAGTAGGACATAAATATCGACCCAGGTTTGGTGGTTGCTGACCAACAAATAGTTTTGGTCGCGGTGAAACTCACCTTCACGAGTGACTTCGATTTTTGGGCTGAATAGTCCTAACCAGCCACAAAATCCACTGGCCCATACCTTGACTAAAAACTCAAAAGCCGGAGCAAAGTGCTTGCCCATGCCTGGTGCAACCAATTTGACCAGACCCATCGCGGCGGCGGGTAGGCCGCACAGCAGTGTAAGAAAAACCAACCAGATAGCGCTTAGTGCGCCCAGCAAAATGTGCATCAGCATCATCCTTAATTTTGAGGCACTATACCGGCCCCGAATCCCCCACGCGAGGCCCTGACATGCTTGAACACATCATCAAAGAAACCTCTGAAAACCCCCAGTGCGCAATTATCTGGTTGCATGGTTTGGGATCAAACGGGGCCGAGTTTGTTCCGATCATCCCGATGTTAGATTTGGATCGGCCGACCCGCTTTGTATTTCCTAATGCGCCAGTGATGCCGGTGACGGTCAACGGGGGCATGGTCATGCCGGCTTGGTATGACATCTATGAGATGACGATCGAGCGCAAAATCGACCGCGAGGGGATTGCACAGTCCAACGCAGGCTTAGAGGAGTTGATTCAAGCTCAGGTGGATCAAGGCATCGATCGCAGCAACATATTTGTGATCGGATTCAGCCAAGGCGGGGCGGTGGCGCTGTATCACTTGACCCATTCGGACAAGGCGCTGGGCGGTGTGGTGGCGCTGTCGACCTATTCACCGGACTTGGATCAGCCGCTTGAACACAGCGGCGTGGTCTCGACACCGGTGGGGATTTTCCACGGGATGCACGACGACGTGGTCCCCGAGGTACTAGGGCAGCGCAGTCGGAATCGTCTGACTCAGCAGGGCTTTGCCCCCAGCTATCGCACCTACGCCATGGCCCACAATGTTCTGCCCGAGGAGATCGTGGATATTGGTGCGTGGTTGAATCATCACACTAATGACTAAGATTGTTTCTTTGGCGCAGTAGGGGCGCTTTTGGTAGAATCCGCGCCGGATTGGCATCGGACCTGATGCCACTGTGTGCATGGCCGGACCATCGTATCCGGCCCCCAAGGAGAACCACATGAAGCAACCCGTTCGCGTAGCGGTCACCGGTGCTGCCGGAGCTATCAGTTACACTATCCTGTTCAAAATTGCCGCTGGTGAGTTGTTGGGCCCTGATCAGCCCGTGATTCTGCAGCTGGTCGAAATTCCCCCTGCGATGGGCGCGCTTGAAGGCGTCGTTATGGAATTGATCGACTGTGCATTCCCCTTGGTCGCTGGCATTCAAACTGCTGATAATCCCGAAGACGGATTCAAAGACGCGGATATCGCGTTCCTGATTGGCGCCAAGCCACGTGGACCGGGTATGGAGCGCGCGGATCTGTTGATGGGCAACGCCCAGATCTTTAGCCGTCAGGGTAAAGCGTTGAACGACAACGCCTCAAAGAACGTTCGTGTGTTGGTCGTGGGTAACCCCGCTAACACCAACGCTTTGATCGCGGCGCGTAACGCACCGGATCTGGATCCTCGCCAGTTCACCGCAATGACCCGTCTGGATCACAACCGCGCGGTTGGTATCTTGGCTGACAAGGTGGGCGCACAGTCTAACGACGTTGATGGCGCAATCATCTGGGGTAACCACAGCCCGACTCAGTACCCTGATTTGCATGGTTGCACCGTGGCCGGCAAACCTGCTTTGGAACTGATCGAGCGCGATTACTACGAAAGCACTTACATTCCGCAGGTCGCTAAGCGTGGCGCAGCCATCATCGACGCTCGTGGCGCATCTTCAGCGGCATCAGCTGCTCAGGCTGCGATCAACCACATCCATGACTGGGTGTTGGGTACGAACGGCAAGACTGTCTCGATGGCTGTGCCCTCTGACGGTTCTTACGGCATCGCCCCGGGTGTGATCTATTCATTCCCCGTGGTCTGCGAAGGCGGCGATTACAAAATCGTACAGGGCATCGAAATCAGTGATTTCAGCCGTGGCCTGATGACCAATACCGATGAGGAACTACGTTCTGAAAAAGCTGCAGTTGAAGAGTTGCTGCTGGACGAGACCGAAGCTAAAGTCGCGGGCGTCTCGCACCCCGCCGCATAATTCAGCCTATCTGAATTGATAAGGGCCTGCTGGTGAAAGCCAGCAGGCTTTTTTGATTTTCCACCTGCAGTTTTTTCAGGCAAAAAAAAGCCCACTCAATTAAGCGGGCTGATAAGAATTCCAAAGTTGAGGCGTCTGGAAATCGGGTGTAGTGTCGCGCTTAGCGCCACTAATAAAACTGTGTGAGAGCAATCTCTCGAGGTCGATATAATGTTCCAGCACATTCTTTTTGACAAAAGACGAATATTTGATCATGGGTGAGTTTATTTCACGTGGTCGAGTTCAGGGGATCTCTCTGAAAGCCGTTCGAGCCTTTGTTGAGAGTGCTCGCCTGGGCAGTTTTAAAGCCTCAGCAGAATGGCTGAATGTGACGCCCTCGGCGGTCAGTCACCAGGTTAAAGCCTTGGAAGATTATCTAGGGGTTCTGTTATTTCACCGCGGTATTCGTGAAGTCCGCTTAACGCCACAGGGGCAGCGCTTTGCCGAGCGTGCGATGGAAGGCTTGCGCGTCATTGACCAGGCGACCACTGAAGTGCTGGTGGCCAGCAAGCGTCAATCGGTGCGAGTGGCGGTGGCTCCGTTTTTGGCAACCCGCTGGTTGATGGCCCGTATGGCTGATTTCGAAATGCAGCGGCCGGACATTGATCTAGAGGTCATAGCGACCACCCAGGCGGGCAATGTTGATGATCCGGATATTGATCTGATCATTCGTCTGGGTGCACAGCCCACCGATACCCCTCATTACGAGCGTCTATTCCAAGAGTCCCTTACACCGGTCGGTGCGGCTAAGTATCTGGATCGGGTCAAGCAGCCCTCGGATATTGCAACCCAGCCCCTATTGGATGTCGCGACGCGGCCGGGTGAGTGGGAATACTATTTAAAGCAGACCCAGAATTTCGACAGCAAGGTGCCACACAAGATGGCGTTCCAAAACAACAGTCCTGCGGTCGAGGCCGCCGTAGCAGGCATGGGCCTGACCTTGGCTGATTCGCTGCTGATTCGGGACGAGCTCGAAACCGGGCGTCTGGTTCCGGTCGGCGAGCCGGTCACCGGTAACAGTGCTTACTGGCTAATTTTCTCGAATCACGCCCTGGCTAATCCACGGGTCCAGAGCTTTGTAGACTGGTTGCGTGAAAATGTTGGCCGGGATCTAAGCTCACGTCTGTAGTCCTATGCGGTGCATCCGCGCCGCAATGATGCAATCCTTGGCATTGATTTGCTGATCGGACCATCGCCTCGTGAAAACCAGTCTTCGTACCCACACTGAATCCATGCATTGGGGTCGGATTTTATTTGTCCGTATGCGCCCCTTTATCGCGCTGCTGCTGTCTGCCTATGCCTTGGGCACCCTGATCTTTTGGTTGATTCCGGCGACCGGGCCTGCGGGGGCGTATCGGATGGATTTGCTGGATGCGCTTTACATGGTGGCGATTACCGGCACGACCATTGGATTTGGCGAGTTTCCAACCCCCTTTAACGATCATCAGCGCCTGTTTGTCCTGATCTACGCCCACTTGGTCGTGGTCAGCTGGTTGTTCTTTGCCGGTGGTTTTATTGGGGCGATTCAGTCGACTGCGTTTAAGCGCGCGTTCTCGACCTGGAAGTTCCGACGCCGAGTGCGTGCGCTGGATCGCAACTACATGGTGGTGATCGGCTATGGCCAAACCGGCCTTCGGGTGGTGGATTATCTAACCGACTACGACATCCCCTGCATCGTGATCGACCGAAATCCCGTCAAGATTCAGCATATTGACGCGATGGACTTCAAGGTGCCGGTGCTAGGGCATGTCGGGGACGGCAGCGACCCACGGGAGCTGGAAGACGCTGGCGCTTTGCGCGGCCAGTGCGTCGCAGTCGTGGCGCTGACTGATAACGATCGCGCCAACTTGGGTGTCGCCACCTCGATGAAGTTGCTGGCGCCTAGCAAAGAGCTGTTCGTGCGCTCAGAGCATGACGATACCACTCGAAATTTATTGAGCTTTGGTACTGACCATGTGCTGGACCCCTTTCGATTGTTTGCCCGTAGCCTGGCGTTGCGGGTGGCCCAGCCGTTGCACTACGCGGTCGCCGATCAGTTGCTGGATCCCGGGCAAAAGCAGGTCGATGTGCCCGATGTCATTGAGGGGGATCAGTGGGTTCTGTGCGGTTATGGCCGATTGGGGCGCGCGATCCATGAGTCGTTCTCGCAGCGTGGCTTGACGGTTCATGTGGTGGACCCTGCAGTTCAAGAAGCCTCGCCCATGTGGACTCGGGGGTTAGGCACTGAGGAGCACACGTTGCGCGCTGCGGATCTGGAGCAGGCCGCAGGAATCATCGCGGGCACGAATCATGATCCTGATAACTTATCCATTTGGATGACCGCTCGGGCCGCCCAGCCGAACTTGGTCGGGGTAGGTCGCCTGAATCGCCCCATGAACAGTCCGGTATTCGACAAAGCCAAATGGGATGTGTTGATGAATCCAGCGGATGTGATTGCCGAAGAGCTGGTGGGCCGACTGCGCACGCCCATGCTCAAGGCATTTATTGTCCACCTAGAATCACAAAGCGAGCAGTGGGTGCATGACTTGCTATCGCGGGTTGAGGGTTTGGATGAGCTAGAGACCTGGGACGTCAAGCTGAGCGCCAAGCGTGCGCCGTTAGTTCACGCGCAGCTGAGTGGGGCCCATCCGCGTTCAATAACGTTGAATCATATTTTGGTCCCCGGAGTGGTCTGCTTAAAAGCGCGCCAAGGGGATGGAGTGGTGTTCACGCCGCAGCCTGATTTGTCACTGCATAGCGATGATCGCTTGTTGTTTTGGGGGCGGGCTGAGGCGCGTGCCCTGATGTTGAAAAAGTTAGGCGCATAAAAAACGCCGCGGGTGTGCGGCGTCTTTTAACAAAATCCCGCCGAAGTCCATTTCAGCGAAAAAATGGATGGCCCCGTGGGGCCACCCGAAGGGTGCAGGGGATCGCCCCGCTTAGAACTGCTCTTCTTCAGTCGAGCCAGTCAGCGCGGTCACGCTAGATGCGCCGCCCTGAATCACGGTGGTCACGTCATCGAAGTAACCCACGCCGACTTCCTGTTGGTGTGCAACGAAGCTGTAGCCGCGCTCTGCTGCTGCGAACTCAGGCTCTTGAACTTTTTCGACATAGTGCTTCATGCCTTCGCCCTGCGCGTAGTGGTACGCCAGGTCGAACATGTTGAACCACATGTTGTGGATACCGGCCAGGGTGATGAACTGGTACTTGTAGCCCATGTCAGCCAGCGCTTGCTGGAAGCGTGCGATGGTCGCGTCGTCCAGGTTCTTTTTCCAGTTGAACGAGGGCGAGCAGTTGTACGCCAGCAGCTGATCAGGGAACTCAGCGTGAATGGCATCGGCAAACTTCTGTGCTTCGTCCAGGCATGGGGTGGCAGTTTCGCACCACAGCAAATCAGCGTAGGGCGCGTAGGCCAAGCCACGGGCGATCGCCTGGTCGATGCCAGCACGAGTCTTGTAGAAGCCTTCAGTGGTGCGCTCACCGGTTAGGAACTCAGCATCATAAGGGTCGGCATCTGAGGTCAGCAGATCCGCGGCGTTGGCATCGGTACGTGCCAATACGATGGTCGGAACGCCAGCTACGTCGGCAGCGAGTCGAGCGGCAGTTAGCTTTTGGACGGCTTCAGCCGTCGGGACCAATACCTTGCCACCCATGTGGCCGCACTTCTTAACCGCAGCTAGCTGGTCTTCAAAGTGAACGCCGGCCGCGCCATTGGTGATCATGTTTTTCATCAGCTCGTAGGCGTTCAGAACACCGCCGAAACCGGCTTCCGCGTCAGCAACGATAGGCAGGAAGAAGTCTTTGGCTTCGTCTTCGGCGATTTTGCCGTCGCATAGGCCTTTCCACTGGATCTCGTCAGCACGTTTGAAGGTGTTGTTAATACGACGAACCACAGTAGGTACTGAATCAACCGCGTACAAAGACTGGTCGGGGTACATGGTTTCAGAGGTGTTGGCGTCTGCCGCGACCTGCCAGCCTGACAGATAGATAGCTTCGATGCCGGCTTTGGCTTGCTGCATGGCTTGGCCGCCAGTTAGGGCGCCCATGCAGTTAACGTAACCTTTCTTGGATGAGCCGTTAACCAACTCCCACAGCTTGTCAGCGCCGCGCTTAGCGTACGTGTGTTCGGGCTGAACGCTGCCGCGCAGACGGACGACGTCTTCGGCGGTGTAGTCACGACGGACGTTTTTCCAACGGGGATTCTCGGCCCAGTCTTTTTCCAATTCTGCGATTTGCTCTTGGCGTGTTTTGCTCATTTTCGAGTCCCTCTTCGGATTCGTGCATCTAAGCCGGATTTCCGGCACCTCAACATGGCTCAGCGCTGTCCCTGATTCTGTGTGTCAGGGCTCTTCCTAAGCCTTGGGCGACAGAATGCAACGGCAGTTGTGACCAGTCAAATTACTTTGGTCTATATAATGACCGTTTATAAAATTTGGTCATTTGGCGTGTTGCGTTACACTGCGCATCCCTAAGGAGAGCCGATGCTGCAACTCGTCAACGTATTCGCAACCGCCTTTGTTTTGGCGCTTGGTTTGATCATGGCCATTGGCGCGCAGAACGCCCATGTCTTGCGGCAGGGCATTGCGGGACGCTACGTGGGTGTGACGGTGGCGCTGTGCGCCTTCTTTGACACCGTTCTGATGACGGCTGGGGTCTATGGCTTTGGGTGGCTATTGACCCAAATTTCTAGCTTGGAGTCTATCGCACGAATAGGCGGGGCAGCCTTCCTGCTTTGGTATGGGTGGCGTTGTGTCAAAAGTGCACTAGCACCTTTGGATGAGGTCAGTGTCGAAAGTCGTGTAGCCATCAGCCTGACTGGTGCTGTGGCCACTGTCAGTGCATTTACATTGCTGAATCCGCACGTTTATTTAGACACCGTTGTACTCATCGGAAGTATCGGCGGGCAGTTCCAGGGTAGCGAACGTACTGCCTTCGCCGTCGGGGCCGTTAGTGCCAGCTGGGTGTGGTTTTTGTGTCTGGGCTATGGCGCCCGTCTGGTGCGGCCATTCTTCGAGAATCCACGGGCCTGGCAGATTTTGGATGCGTTTATTGCGGTGGTGATGTTCAGCATCGCCGGCGCTCTGTTGTGGGAGCAATTCGTATGAGTCGTAAACTGTGGCTGCCCTATGCTCAGATGCAGACAGCACCTGAATTGATTCGGGTGGCAGACGCGCATGGGCCAATGTTGGTCCTGGATGATGGGCGCGCGCTGATCGACGGTATCAGTAGTTGGTGGAGCGTCATTCATGGCTATGCCCATCCGCACATCAATGCCGCCGCCAAGGATCAGATTGATCGGTTTAGTCATATGATGATGTGTGGTTTGGGTAATGATCCCGCCGAGCAGTTGGCGGAGCGCTTGGTGCAAATTACCCCCGAGCCGTTGCAGCATGTTTTTTTCAGCGATTCCGGCAGTGTCGGGGTCGAAGTGGCAATGAAAATGGCGATCCAGTTCTGGGGTAATCAGGACCAGCCTAAGCATCGATTTATGGCTTTTCGGAATGCCTACCATGGTGATACGACCGCCTGTATGAGCGTCGCGGATCCCTCTGAGGGTATGCACTCTACCTTTCGGGGACTGGCGCCCGAACAGATCTTTGCCCCGATGCCCAATCAATGTGGCAGCTGCGCGGGAGGCTGTGATCACCTATCGCAAGTCGAGCAGCTGATTCAGTCACACCAGCACGAGCTGGCCGCCGTGATCATCGAGCCGCTGATTCAGTGTGCCGGTGGCTTTCGTCAGCACTCGCCGGCCTTCTTAAAGGCGCTACGACAGCTGTGTGATCAATACAACACCCTGCTGATTTTCGACGAAGTGGCGACCGGCTTCGGCCGTACAGGAACGATGTTTGCCCTGGATCAGGCTCAGGTCTGTCCTGATTTGTTGGTGTTGGGCAAAGGGTTAACCTGCGGGTACTCAGCACATGCGGCCACCCTGGCCTCACGCCGGGTCTATGACGGGTTTCAGCCGGGCACGGCCAGTCCTGCATTTATGCATGGGCCGACCTTTATGGGTAATGCGCTGGCCTGTCGCATCGCGCTGGCGGGGCTCGAGTTGTTTGAAAGTGAGCACCGCTTGGCGGCCGTAGGTCGTATAGAGAACCAATTGAAACGTGGGTTGTCTGACCTAAGGATAGAAGGGGTTGTGGACACCCGAGTATTGGGCGCCATAGGCGTGATCGAGGTGGACGCAGCCGACAGATTGGCAGGTGTTCAGGCCTTTGCAATGGAGCGGGGCGTTTGGCTAAGGCCATTCGAGCGTTATCTGTACACTATGCCGCCGTACATTACGTCACCTCAGGAAATGGATCGGGTGATATCTACCATGAGGGCATGGTGTGAAAGCGATTCTTTTAAGTCTGGCGTTACTGCCCAGTATTCCTAGTCACGCGATGAATGTGGCGAGCGTCGAGTTCGCCCCTCAGCTATCCATCCAAGGGCAGCAGTTGAGTTTGGATGGGGCGGGCCTGCTGCGCTGGAAGGGTATCTTTAAAGTCTATGCGGCCGGCTTGTACCGCGAGGACATCACGGCAGACTTTTCATTAAGCTCTGACGAAACCCAAGTGCTAGAGATTGAATATCTGCGATCGGTAACGGCCAAGGGATTTGTCAAAGCGACCGAACTGGGCCTAGAGAAAACCCTGCCAGCGGGTGAATCACTGGCCGACTGGGATGCTCAACTGCAACCCTTTTTAGCGGCTTACCAGGCGGTGGAGAAAGGCGATCGGTACCGACTGAGTGTGACCGCCAATGAATTCAGTCTGTCGCTGAATGAAGTTGAGCTGTACCGCTCTGCTGATACCGATTTGGGCCGGCGCCTGCTAGGGGTGTGGTTGGACGAGCGTTCACTCTCACCCAGTTTGCGTCAGGATTTGTTGGCGCTGAATTAATCGTCGTCCGACAAGGCGCTGACATCCCAGCCGCCGTCGTGCGCGATGCGGATTTGAAACAGAATCGGACGGCAACAGACGTGGCAGTCTTCCCAGAATTCATGCTCGCCCTCGGCTGGGTCAAAGGCGATTTCTAGCCCCTCCCAGCAGTAGGGGCAGGTGCTAGGCTCGCTCGGCAGCATCCATCTTTTCCTGGGCCGCCCAGCGGCTGTGCATCATTGACGCAATAAACAGAGCGCTACTGGCCAGCCACAAAATGGTAGGCACGGCCGAGTAGGTGATGTCGGGAATAAACCACTGTTCAACCTCTTCGGTCACGCCGTACATAAAATACGGAGTCACGGCGAAAGCCGCCCATTGGTTGCCACGAATATCACCCTTGATGGGGCCGTGAAAGCACAGCAGCAGCGGCAGCAGTGCAATGATCGATAACTTCCAAGAGATCGCAACACTGGTGATGGCGACACACGCGACCAGCGCAATCCAGCTAATCCTAGAGATGGTTAAAGAGGTGGAAAGCTTATTCATGCAAGCGCCTTTATGAGTTTGGCTAATCGCTGACCTTGGGCGTACGCCAGCTCCAGCTCATGTGAGTGCGGCTGCGCGCTGTCATTTTCAACCAGACTGGCGCCATAAGGTGTGCCGCCACCTACTGAGCTGTTCAGGCCTGCTTCGCTGTAAGGGATCCCGGACACCAGCATGCCATGATGTAACAGCGGTAGCGCCATACCCAGCAGCACCGCCTCATTTCCACCATGCAGTGAGCTGCTGGCGCCAAATACGCCTGCAGGCTTGTCAATCATCGCCCCGGACAGCCACAGATCCGAGGTGGTCTCGAAGAAGGCTTTCAAGTGGCTGCTCATGCCGCCAAATCGAGACGGACTGCCCAGGGCTAGGCCCGCACACTCCCTCAGCTCGTCTTTCGTGACCGTTAAATACTCGGTGTCCCGGCCCGCCTCCGGGTTGCGCAACAGGGCCTCGATGCCCTGAGATTCAGCGCCGGCAGCGATTTTTTCGGCCAGTTGGGCGACATGCCCGGTGGCTGAGTGAAACAAAACAAGAAGATTGGCCATGTTTATCCTGGATACCAATAACGATCCCATGCCTGCATGACTTTTTCGGGATACCAGGTCTTACCTAGGCTTCCGTTGTAGCGAGCTAATGCCCGTTGCCAGTGGCCGGATTCGCGATCTAAATAGTGTTTTAGGATGGTACAGCCAAAGCGGATGTTTGTATCGATGTTGAATAGGTTCGATTCGGGATGGCCAATCTCATCCTTCCAAAATGGCATGATCTGCATCAACCCCTGGGCGCCGACCCAGCTCAACGCGTAGCGTTTGAATAGGCTCTCGACGTGCATCACGCTCAGAATCATTTCAGGCTGTATGCCGACTCGGGCAGCGTGACGATGCACCGCCGTCAGGATTTCCAGTCGCTCAGTTGGGTCGTCGTTATACCGCGCCATCCGTGAGGACATCAGGGTTAACCACACGTCAGCTGCATAGGGGTCAGTAAAGCTGTCCGATTCCACGGCCGCTTTAAGTTTTGCAATCAGCGCAGGATCCTCAGAGGCCTGCGCCGATGCGATGGGAAGGCTAGCGGCCCACGCGAGCCATAATCGCCGTTTCATCTAGCATCTCGTTATCGGGGTTTGCGCGATGCTTATATTCTAGCCGCCCTGCGGCAATACCCTTGGAACTTATGACTACCCGATGGGGTATGCCGATCAGGTCCATGTCGGCGAAACGTGGACCTGGGCCCATGTCACGATCGTCCAGCAGCACGTCAATGCCGCGGGCTTTCATGGCGTTGTAAAGCGCCTCGGCTTTTTCGGTAACCGCAGGATCTTTTTTGCCGCCGATAGGGACGATACAGGCGTCGAACGGGGCGATCGACTCGGGCCAGATAATGCCGCGTTCGTCATGATTCTGCTCGATTGCGGCGGCCACCACGCGGGTGACACCAATGCCGTAGCAACCCATGTACATAGGTTTTGACTTACCGTTCTCGTCCAGCATGACGCAATTCATCGCTTCGCTGTATTTGGTGCCCAGCTGAAAGATGTGGCCCACTTCGATACCACGTCGAATCTCTAGGTTGCCGTTACCACAGGGGCTGGGATCGCCGGCGACCACTTCGCGCAGGTCCCGCACTTCAGGTTCGGGCAGATCGCGACCCCAGTTGACGTTGAAGTAGTGGTAGTCGTCCTCGTTCGCACCCGCGGCAAAGTCGTGTGCCAGTGCAGCACTGCGGTCAACCAAGGTGGTCAGGGGCATGTTCACGCAGCCCAATGACCCAAAACCGGCTCCGATGACTTCACGAACTCGGGCATCGTCAGCCATTTTCAATGGGCTTGCGACCTCGGGCATTTTTTCTGCTTTGATTTCGTTCAGGGTGTGATCACCGCGAACAACCAAGGCCACCAAGCTGCCTTCCTCACTGCCCTCGACGATTAGCGTCTTCAGCGTTTGCTCAATCGCAACGCCGTGTTGCTGCACTAGGGCATCAATGGTTTTGGTGTTGGGGGTATGGCGTTTTTCCATCGCCGCGCCCGGTGCGCCGCGCTCAGTCTGTTGAGGCAGGGCCTCGGCCGCCTCGATGTTGGCGGCGTAGTCAGACTGGGGGCACATCGCGATGGCGTCTTCGCCGCTGTCGGCCAACACATGGAATTCTTGACTGCGGCTGCCGCCGATCGATCCGCTGTCGGCGTCGACGGCACGATAGCCCAACGACAGACGGTCAAACACGGCGCAGTAAGCGGTGTACATGGCGTTGTAGCTGCCGGCTAAGCACTCGGGGTTTTTGTTAAAGCTGTAGGCGTCTTTCATGATGAATTCACGCGAGCGCATCACACCAAAACGCGGGCGTCGTTCATCACGGAACTTGGTTTGAATCTGATACAGGTTCAGCGGCAACTGCTTGTAGCTTTTAATCTCGTTGCGGGCGATATCGGTGACCACCTCTTCATGCGTCGGGCCTAGGCAAAAGTCCCGCGCATGACGATCCTGAAAGCGCAATAACTCAGGGCCGAACTGCTCCCAACGGCCACTTTCCTGCCACAGCTCAGCCGGCTGTGCGCTGGGCATTAAGACCTCCAGTGCGCCGGCACGATTCATTTCTTCGCGGACGATATTCTCGACCTTCTTCAAGGTCCGAATGCCCATAGGCAACCAGCTGTACAACCCGGACGCCAGCTGACGGATCATACCGGCCCGCAACATCAACTGGTGCGACACAATCGCGGCATCCTGAGGGGTTTCTTTTAGGGTTGAGATAAGCAGTTGACTAGCGCGCATGGTGGACCTCTCATTTTTAGTGCGCAGATTATAGCGATAGTTGGGATCGAGTCCTTGGTTTTTTCGACTGGTTCACGGGCTGATTCCACTAAGGGCGTATGTTCTGCTTATGAATGATTATTTGCCGAAAGTGTTAATTCTCGAAGCCCAGTCGCCGGTTCTGTTAGCGCTGGCCCAGCAGCTTTTGGCGCATGACGTGCGTCCCATGATGGGGGTGCAGTCGCCATCCAGTCCCGGGTACGGTAACAGCTCGGTGCTCGTCGACTTTTTAGATGTGGTGGCGATGTCCAATGCCATGCATGGGATGGATGTGGTGGTGATTCCGTCCTTTCATAGTGCCGATGCCAGGGCGCGTCACGCCTTAGTGCTCGAGGCAGCAGAGCGCGCCGGCGTGCGCCATGTCATTCGTCTGTCATCAATCGGTGTCGAGCGAAACAGCACGAATGATTGGTTACGCTTGAACGGACAGGCCGATAACCGAGTTCGCAGCTCAGGATTGGTTTACACGATCTTTGAATGCGCACCCCTGATGCAGTCGATTCATCTACAGACACGAACGGAACCCAGCGGTGTTGAACGCCTGCTAATGCCACTGGGAGTCAGCAGTGTATGTTGGTTGGATATGGTCGATTTGGCCGCCTGTATTGCTGAGCGAGCTCGCCAATTCCAACCGCCATCCATGACCTACCAGCTAACGGGCCGTCAGAGTTTGCGAGGGGATCAAGTCGCACAGGCCATGGCCAATGCGCTGGGTCGGACGGTGGTGTATCTGAATACGCCTGAACATGCGTATCTGGCCAGTCGAGCCAGCCAAGGTGTGTCAAAGCAAGAGCTGGTGTGGGATCAGGAATACTATCGGGCGATTCGTGCTGGCGCTTTCGAGTTGCCCTACGGGGATATTTATCGTCTGTTGTTGACGCCGCCGCACACGCTGTCGGTCTATTTGGCTCGAACCGAGACCAAGGATTTGTTCGACCCGATCAGACTTTAAATGGCAACGCCTGCATGGCGCGCTGTTGCCAGTCATCCACTGCCAGTGCTTCTTGCGCTAGATAGCGTTTTACCGCAGCTCTAAACTCAGGGTGGGCAATTTGATGCAAGCTGCGGGTTTTAGTCGGCTCAAACCCACGGGGGATCTTGTGCTCGCCCTGAGCGCCCGGATCGAAGTGCTGCAAATTTTGTTCGATTGCAAACTCAATGCCTTGGTAGTAGCAGGCCTCGAAGTGCAAGCAGTCGATCGGCTGACCACCCCAGTAGCGTCCATACAGGGTGTGTGCGTCATAAAATAATAGGGCGGCACCGACCGGCTCTTTCTCGTGTTGCGCCAACACCAACACCATCTGATCTCCCATCCGATCAAACAGCATCTCGAAGGTGTCCGAGTTCAGATACCCGACTTGCCCGCGTACCTGATAGGTCTGCTGATAGAAATGGTAGAAGTACGCGCGTTGCTGGGGTGTTGTGTCCCGCCCCGATATTCGCTGCAGAGTGATTCCCTGCTCGGCCACGATCCGCCGCTCGCGCTTGATTGCTTTACGGCGTTTGCTGGTCATGGTGGCCAAAAATGCATCGAAATCGGTGTAGTCAGCATTGTGCCAGTGGTATTGGACGCCGTATCGCCAATCACCGGACAGCGCATTGCATCCGTCATCGGCCGATGGGAATAGTCCGTGCCACGAGCTGTATTGAGTTAGTAACTCATCTAAATGACTTTGGAAGGCGTTTGCGTGTTGGGCGTCGCCTAGCAATCTAGGCCCGGTAGCCGGTGTAAAAGGCGCGGCACTGAGCAGCTTCGGATAATACTGACCGCCGGCTCGCTCAAACGCGTCGGCCCAAGCAAAATCAAACACATACTCACCGCGGCTGTGATATTTCTCGAACAGCGGCAAGGCTGCGATTAAGACGCCGTCGATTTCATAGACTAAATGCTTGGTGACCCAGCCGGTGTGTTCGCTGGTTGCTCGGCTGTCCTCGAGTGCACTTAAAAACCCATGGCGCAGAAAAGGGTAGCCACCGGGTAGCAAGGCGTCCCAGGCTTCGGCCGACACCTGATGAATGCTGGACAGTTCGCGAATCACTGCGGTGCAGCTACAGCGTCATCCTTGATGAGTAGTTCGGCTGAACGCAGGCTAAGCTCGAAGGCTTTGCCATCACGATCCGCACGCAAGGCAACTAATAGATGCTCGCGCGCAGGATCGAACCACAAATCCGTGTGGTTGTTGTCGTTCTTGGTGTAGCGAAGTTGGATAACTTCCAGTGGGCCCGATGGGGTTTGAAGTGTCGTCAGACCCAAGTTTTCAATCGGGTATTCACGGATCCGGCCACGATCGGCCAGCTTTACCTGTAATGGACGGTTCTCGTTCAGCGCTGTCCGCAGCTCGAGCTGCAAAGTCAGCGGATCAAACACATCATCCTGTAATTCGAACACCGCGTCGCCCATAAAAGCCTGGCGTTGATTCCAGTTAAATCGGGTTTGTTGCTCTTTGGTGCGGCCCAGAATGCGCGTCTTGCGCACGAACTCGAGCGGCAAGATGTCACCCTGGGTGTTGACCCGAAACATCGAGGTCTCGTCAAGGGAGCCTAATGAGGCATCGGCGGTTTGCTTGAGGGTCCACATGTCGTTTTCCACGCTCATGTGTTGCGACGCCGTGCCTTTCAAGGTCATGCCGACGTCCCAGCTCAGATCGTATTGAGCGGAGTAAGGTGTCAGGGCGTGAGCCAAGCCGCACAGGCCTAGACCCAATGCCATAGAGATTGATTTGATCAACATGGAATTAGCCTATCACCTCGAAGTGCAGTGCAACAGATTAGAAATGATCCATGCGATCGATAGGTGCACCATCGAGCAGGGTCTGGCCCGGAGCCATGGCTAGACGGCCTTGAATCAGTGCCCAGCAAACGGCGGGGTACAGTTGGTGCTCTTGCTGCAGCACGCGAGCGGCCAGAGTGGACGCATCGTCGCCTGATTGAATCGTGACGCTGCGTTGTCCGATGAGTGGCCCGCCATCGAGCTCGGCCGTGGCCCAATGAACCGACACGCCAGCTTGGCTGTCGCCGGCGTCCAATGCCCGTTGATGGGTGTGCAGGCCTTTGTATTTGGGCAGCAGGGAAGGATGAATGTTGACCATTTTTCCATCGAATCGCTGCATAAAGCTCCCGCCCAAGATTCGCATGAATCCGGCCATGACGATCCAGTCAGGATTTAATGCGGATAGCTGATCGCCGAGTGCTGTGTCGAACGCATCGCGCGAGTCGAACTCGGTGTGGTCAAGCACGACCTGTCTCAGCCCCGCGGTTTCGGCGCGTGCCAGGCAGCCTGCACCCGGGCGGTTACTGATCAGTGCGCTCAGATGTGGGCGCACCTGATCATCATCTAGCAGAGCCTGAAAGTTCGACCCGCCCCCGCTGGCAAGAACAACAATGCTCACGCCAGGGTTAGCTTGCCGCTGTCGTTTAGCTCGCCAATGACCCACGGGTCGGCTTCCATAGAGCCCAGTACCGCGAGTGCTTTAGCCGCATCTTCTGCACTGATGACGATGCACATACCGACGCCTAGGTTGAACACTCGAGCCATCTCGAAGTCATCAACGCTGCCCGCCTGTTGTAGCCAGTCAAATACCGCCGGAATTTCCCAGCTGCTTTTGTCCAATGCAACGCCAACGCCCTCGGGCAATACGCGGGGTAGGTTTTCAATCAATCCGCCGCCGGTGATGTGCGACATCGCCTTGACGGTCAATTCGCGGGTCAACACCAGCAATTCCTGAGCGTAAATCCGTGTCGGTTCCATCAAATGATCGATCAGCGGCTTGCCGTTCAGATCTTGATTAACATCCGCGCCTGACACTTCAAGGATTTTACGTACCAGAGAGTACCCATTGGAGTGAGGCCCCGACGAGGGTAAGGCGATCACAACGTCACCGGCGTGGCAATCGCCACCGCTGATGATTTTGCTCTCCTCGACCACACCGACACAGAAGCCGGCCAGATCAAAGTCATCATTGTGATAAAGACCGGGCATCTCGGCGGTCTCGCCGCCAGCTAGCGTGGCGCCGGACTGTTTGCAGCCCTCGGCTATGCCTGCGATGACGCGAGTCGCGCTGTCCACGTCTAGGTGTCCAGTGGCGTAGTAATCCAAGAACAACAAGGGCTCTGCACCCAACGTCAGAATGTCATTGACGCACATCGCGACCAAATCGATTCCAATGCCGTCGAGCTGTCCACTGTCCAGTGCCAGACGCAGCTTGGTGCCAACACCGTCGGTGCCGCTGACCAGAACCGGTTGATCGTAGCCAGTGGGTAGGCGGGTCAGTGCTCCAAAGCCACCGATGCTACCTAGCATCTCGGGTCGGCGAGTCGCCGCAGCCAGCGGTCCAACGCGTTTGACTAGCTCATTGCCAGCATCGATATCTACGCCCGCAGCGCGGTAGTCCAGTCCCTTTGAATCGCTCATTTCATCCTCGAGATACGTGAAAGAAGCGCATTCTACCTTTCAGGCGCGTTAAGATGTAGCTGGAATTGCATGAGGAATGTGGATTGCTCCGAATTTTAGTTTTACTGCTATGGATTCCCGCCGCATGGGCCAGCCTTTACGACGTACGCGTCGCAGTGCCAGCCGAACAAGACGGCAACACCGTGCAGATACAACAGCAGGCTTTGAATACAGTTCTGTCGCGATTGATTGGTCGTGCCGCCCTCAGCGATGGGCGTCTGTTGAAGTTCACTGATAATGCAGCGCAGTGGATTGCCTCGTGGGGATTTGCGTCCGAGCTGGACGAAGCCAGCCGCATCGCCACGCTGTCAGTCTCTCCTTCGATTCGACGTGAGCTGGCCACATTGGAAATTCCGTTATGGACCCAGCCACGACCCGCACAGTGGTTGTGGATGCTGGTGGATTTAGGCGAGGGTCGTCAGCCCATTTCACGCCAATCTGCACCGGAATTGTGGAGTGCTCTGCAGCAGCAAGCGGATTTTTGGCAGCTGCCACTGGCCACGCCCCAGTGGAATGATCAGGATAGGGCCGAGGTGAATACTTCCGAGCTGTGGGGATTGTTTCTGGACGGTGTGGATCGTGCGGCTCAGCGCTACTCGAGCGATTACACCGCAGGTCGGATCTTAAAGGCCGGCGATCAATGGCAAATGAGCATTAAGACCTCTGATGGTCGTCGCCTGACCACCCGTTATCCCAGTGCGCAGGCGCTGGCCCAAGGCTTGTACGAATTTTGGCGGGCGCCCTTGGTGTCGCGATACGCAATTGCCGGACAGGGTCAGTTGGATCTGGCGATTGAGCAGTTAACGCCTCAGAGTTACGCGAATTGGATTCGTGTTATTCGGGATCTGGACAGCGTTGATCGGGCGTGGCCGATTTTTTCCAACGATCAATTTACCGTGCTACGTATCCAAACCGGCGCAACAGCCGATCAGCTCAATGCCTTATTAAGCACGACCCTGAACTTCGAGCCCGCAGCGTTGCCAGCCTCCGCTGATTTGATGGTGCGGTGGTTGCCGTGAGACAGGGCGTTTTAAATCCTTGGCCACTGCCGGATACGCACATGGCCGCATTCGAGCCGGGTCAAAATGCAGCGCTGCTAGAGGCCTTGCAGCAGCGTGCATCGATGTGGATTCATGGGCCGAATGGCGCGGGCAAGACGCATTTGGCTCAAGCTCAGGTGGCGGCAAACGGCGGATTCTACTTGTTGCTTAGCGACAGCGCGTTGCGGCCCGATGTGCTGGAGGGGTTGGAGGTGTTCTCGCCGTTGTATTTGGATGACGTCGATGCGGTGTGTGGGCAGCGTGATTGGGAGGAATCTTTATTTGCCCTGTGGAATGCTTGCTTGGATCAATCGGTCCCGCTGATTTGTTTTGCCGCGCGCCCGGTCGACCATGGTGATTGGGCCATTCCAGATTTACGTTCTCGCATGGCACAGCTGCCGCCCTTTTCGTTAAAACCCTTGGCGGAATCTGACCTACCGTCCGCGCTGGCGCGGCGTGCGCAGCTGATCGATTTGCGGCTACCGGCGGAGGTGGTGGATTATCTATTGCGTCACCATGCCCGTTCTATTTCGCAGTTGGCTGCACTGTTGACGCAGCTCGAACGGGCTTCGTTGCAATTAAAGCGGCCCTTAACCGTGCCGCTGGTCCGGCAAATATTGGGCGCGCGTGATTAAGCTTGGCGTCAGATAAAGACTACTGTATAAATATACAAATACCGACAGACAACGGCCGCGAATTTTATAAATTACGTGGCTCAGCAAACAACGTGGAATTAAAGATATGAGTGACAACCGAGGCAAGGCATTAGACGCCGCACTAACCCAAATCGAACGTCAGTTTGGTAAAGGTTCCATCATGCGGATGGGCGATGCGCCAATCGAAGCGATCCCAGCGATTTCTACCGGCTCTTTGGGTTTGGATATTGCGTTGGGCATAGGCGGGTTGCCGGTCGGTCGTATCGTCGAGATCTACGGCCCCGAAAGCTCAGGCAAGACCACGTTGACGCTGCAGGCGATTGCCGAGTGCCAGAAAAACGGTGGCACCGCGGCATTTATCGACGCCGAGCATGCTTTGGATCCTGAATACGCGGGTAAACTGGGCGTTGATGTCGGGTCGCTGTTGGTTTCACAGCCTGACACGGGCGAGCAAGCACTGGAAATTACCGATATGTTGGTACGCTCAGGCGGTATCGATTTGTTGGTCATCGACTCGGTCGCGGCACTGACACCACGTGCGGAAATTGAAGGCGACATGGGTGATAGCCACGTCGGTTTGCAGGCTCGCCTGATGAGCCAAGCACTGCGTAAAATCACCGGTAACATAAAGCGCTCAAACTGCATGGTGATTTTCATTAACCAAATTCGTATGAAGATTGGTGTGATGTTCGGTTCACCTGAAACCACCACCGGTGGTAACGCGTTGAAGTTTTACTCTTCGGTTCGATTGGATATTCGTCGTATCGGCGCGATCAAGAGCGGCGATGAAGTGGTGGGTAACGAAACCCGGGTTAAGGTGGTTAAAAACAAAGTATCACCGCCATTCCGTCAGGCTGAATTCCAGATCATGTACGGCAAGGGTATCTACCGTATGGGCGAGGTCATCGACTGGGGCGTCAAGGAGGGCTTGGTCGACAAGGCCGGTGCTTGGTACAGCTACAAAGGGGACCGTATCGGGCAGGGCAAGGCCAACGCCTGTAACTACCTGGACGAGCATCCAGAGATGGCCCAAGAGATCGAAGGCGAGTTGCGTCGCCGTCTGCTGACCAAAGGGCCAATCGTCGAGGACGATACCCCTGAAGAAATGCCAGCTGATCAAGAGTAACGGTGCCCAGCATCCCTAGGCAGCAAGCCTACATTGCTGTCTACGTTTGGTTACAACGTCAGGGCAAAGTCCTGGCGTTGCAACGCCAAAACACAGGCTACATGGACGGTTTGTGGTGTCCGCCGGCTGGCGGCGTCGATCAGGGCGAGTCGGTGATGGACTGCGTGGTGCGCGAGTGCCAAGAGGAAGTCGGCGTTCACGTCATTCCTGAATCAGTACAGCTGGTTCATACGTTGCATCGCAAAACGCCCGAACGTTTCGTCATAGATTTGTTTTTTTCCGCCGATTTTATTGGGTCGCCAATCAATGCCGAACCACACAAAGCCAGTCAGATCCGATGGGTCGATCCGGATCAATTCACGGACTGGATGAGTTATATCCCTGCTGTCTTAGCCTCGACGTCACCTTACTCAGAACAGGGTTTCTAATTGATCGGGCTGGGGCAGATCCACCAAAACTTTCCTTGCCCTTCAACGCGCACATCAGCTTCCTCGCAGGTGTTTGACGATCCCACCGCACCGCCGGGTTCAAGTAACAAGCCATCCAGGGGATAGCGCAGTCCGGTGCTGTATTTAAACGTGCAGGACTCTGCCGGTATGACCCCCAGAGTCTCGCCGACTTGATGCAGGCCGCGGTATCGCCCATTGCACCCTTGGATCTGTTGTAACTGATCAACCAAGGTTAACCGTGGATGTTTCAGTAGGGCGGATAAATTGGCCAAGCTGTGATCCCAGCGCGCGCCTAAAAATCCAATTCCAACCATTGCGGGTGCCGTGATCCTGGCCAAGCATTTTTCCAGATCTGTGGTGTTCTGGTCTTGATCGATCATGATGTGATCGTCGGGCTGGGCCTCAATGCTATCCCCGTCACCGATCACCATGGCGCTACAGCCGTCCCAATGCCTGCGACCGCCATCAGCGCAGATCACGGGTCCGTCAAATCGGTTCAGCCATGCGCGTTCTGCCTCGCTCAGCGGTGCGTTTCCGATCAGTAAAACGGTTTGTTCAAAGATAATTGACTGCATAACTCAGCAGGGTACCATCAGCCGCGTCTGGGGTGCGCCACGTGGCGCTGAGAGCACACCCATTGAACCTGAACCAGATTGTGCTGGCGGAGGGAGACATCGCGTCCTGCCTCGTGCCGCCTTGGTTTTTTTGAACCTGGAGCGAGCTGTGAAAAAACTACTGTTAACTGCGGCACTCGCCGCGCCGGCTTTTGCAGCCGATACACTGACCGTTTACACCTACGATGCGTTTGCCGCCGATTGGGGTCCCGCCCCGGCGATTGAGCAGGCGTTCGAAGCGGTGTGCGAATGCGATTTGAAATTTGTCGCAGCGGATTCGTCGTTAGCGCTGTTGCGTAAGGTTCAGCTGGAAGGCGATTCGACACCGGCGGACGTGATCCTGGGCCTAGATACCAACTCAATGGAGCTGGCCCGTTCAACCGGCTTATTTGCCACGCCTGACTGGGACCCCTCGGTCTTGGATTTGCCAGTGCAGTGGAGTGAGCAGACTTTTGTTCCCTTTGACTACTCAATCTTTGCGATGGTGTATCAAAAGGACCGCCTAGCGCAGGCGCCTAACAGCCTAGAGGCGCTGCGCACCTTGCCCGAGGACGTCAAACTGGTGATCCAAGACCCTCGCTCTTCAACCCCCGGGTTAGGCTTGGTGTTGTGGGTCAAGTCGGTCTATGGCGATCAGGCCGAAAGCTTTTGGCGTGACGTTCAGGATAGCGTCCTGACCGTGACAGCCGGCTGGAGTGAGGCCTACAACCTGTTCCTAGAGGGTGAAGCAGAAATGGTGCTGTCGTACACCACATCGCCTGCGTATCACCGTATTGCTGAGGGCGACGATCGTTTTGCTTGGGCCTCCTTCAACGAGGGGCACCAAGGCCAGATTGAAGTGGCAGGTCGCCTGAAATCATCCAAGCAGCCTGAGCTGGCGGATCAATTTATGCGCTTCATCACGACCCGCGATTTCCAGTCGACTATCCCCACCGGTAATTGGGCGTATCCAGTGATCGACTTGCCCTTGCCTGAGGGTTTTGAAGTACAAGAGCGCCCCGAGCCGTTCCGACTGGCGGATCCTGTCAAAGCGGAAGCGCTGCGTCGCGATGCTGTTGCCGAATTTCTTAGCGTATTTGGCGGTTGATCGACCCTAACCGCCGGGCTCAGGGGGTGACCGCCGTTTTGGTGGTCATCGCACTGGGTCTGTTGGTGTCGTTAGGAGCGCCCGGTGGTTGGCCGTCTCAAGTCTGGACGCCGCTATGGCGCTCGGCGTGGCAAGCGGCACTCAGCGCCTCGGCCTCCTGCGTCGTGGGTTTATCCATGGCCTATGCCGCTTATCATTGTTCGCCGGCATTGCGTCCGGCGTGGTGGCGTGGGCTGCTTAACACCACGCCGATCATGCCGACGCTGGTGGTGGTGTTGATGCTGATTTCCGCTTACGGACGGTCCGGCATCATCAGTGGTGGGGCTGGGCTGTACGGGCTTGGCGGTATTGTACTGGCCCACTGCTTTATTAACGCCCCATGGGTGTCTCAACAGGTCTTGTCTCAGTTCGCGGGCATCACGCAACAACAGCATCGAATGGCGGATCAGCTAGGCGTTAAAGGCTGGCGTCGATTTGGATTGGTGTTTTGGCCTGTGATTGCCGAGACCGTGCGACGACAGTGGGCCTTGGTGTTTTTGCTGTCCTTTACCTCGTTTGCGGTGGTTTTGGTGCTGGCCGGCTCTCCGAAGTGGGCCACACTCGAAGTTCGCCTGTATCAGCTGATCACCCTGGAGTTCGATCTGGCAGGCGCGGTCAGCTTGGCTTGGTTGCAGCTGTTGGCCTTGTTACCCCTGATGTTGCTGATGCATCGGCATTTGAATTCAACGATTTCATTAGGCCGGGCCTATCAAGCGCGCCCCACCTTGTGGGGAAGCGTGCTGTGGTTGGTGCTCAGTGCGTTATGGGCGCTGCCCATGCTGGCCCTTACATTGCGGGCCGTTCAGCTGGATTGGTCGGCGCTATTGGCGCAGCCTATTGTGTGGCAGGCCGCCTGGACCAGTACGTGGGTAGCCACGCTATCCGCCAGCTGCGCGGTGATATTGGCGTGGTTTTTAGCCCGTGGCGCTCAGTCTTGGGCCGTTAGCATCAGCGGGATGCTGTACTTTTTGATCCCCTCGCAGGTCATGGCGCTAGGGCTGTTTTTGGCGTTTAGAGCCTGGGGCTGGGGCCATCCGGCTTTGGCGGTGGGGTTGTCCAACACCCTGATGTGTTTGCCATTTATGTTGAGTGTTCTGGTGCCGGCGTTGAAACGCTATCCCCAAGGGAGGCTGATTCGCCAATTGGGGTTAAATGCGACCGCTCGAATGCGTTGGATCTACTGGCCCCGTTTTGCCTCGCAACTGACGTGGTGCTGGATCTTTGCCTTTGGGCTCAGTCTGGGTGATTTTGGCGTGGTGGCGCTGTTTGGCTCGCAAGACTTCACCACCTTGCCTCATTTGCTGTATCAAAAGCTTGGCAGTTACCGGACCGGCGATGCCTATGGTATCGCGGTCATGATGTGGGCTGCGCTGGCAGCCTTGTTCATTCTGGCGACCCCAAGGAGTACCCATGTTACACGTTGATCAGCTGTCTTTTAGCCATGCAGGCGGACCGTCTTTTTGCTTTGATGTGGTGCTGGATCAAGGGCAATGTCTGGCGGTGATGGGGCCCAGTGGGGTGGGTAAGTCGACCTTGCTCAACTTAATTGCCGGCTTCGAGAAACCTTCGTCAGGCGCTTTGTCTTGGCAGGAGCAATCGTTGTTGCCCCTAGCGCCGGATCACCGTGGTGTCAGCATGCTGTTTCAATCTCACAATCTGTTTGATCATCTGAGCGCGGCTCGGAACGTGGATCTGGGACTCTCACCGAATCGTGCGGCCACGCCGGCTCAACAGGCTCAGCGGGATCAAGCCTTTGTGGATCTGGGCATTGAGGGTTTGCAGGCGCGCCTGCCGGCAGATTTGTCTGGGGGGCAGCAGCAGCGGGTGGCGTTGGCTCGTTGCCTGGTTAGTGATCGGCCTCTGATTTTGTTGGACGAGCCCTTCAGTGCACTAGATCAGCAGACGCGTCAGGATGCGATTGAGGCGCTCAAGGTCCTGCAGGCCCGCGGCAAGACACTGGTGTTGGTGACGCATCAGCCACAGGATGCGATAGCCCTAGGGGCCAAGGTCTATCAGCTGTAGTTCTAGACGCAGCGGCGGTGGGCTTATAGCCTAGTGGCATGGATTTTAAATCAGCCGTCATTAGCGGGTTCACCCGCTTTCTTGAAGTTCACACCCGATCTTCGCGCAGCGAATTTTGGTGGTGGTATCTATTCACCTTTCTGATCAGTGTCGTTGCGGGGATCATTGATCTGGGCTTTTTGCCGGGTCTGGTCTCGGTGGTGTTGATTGTGCCAACTTGGACGTTATTTATCCGGCGACTCCATGACATTGGTCACAGCGGTTGGTGGGTACTGTTATTGCTGGTCCCACTGGCCAACGTAGTGATCTGGTTATACGCCGGTTTACGCGCCGGCGATCCAATGGGAAATCGCTGGGGCTAATTCGAAAGTTGGACTGGCGAAATTGGTAAGACCAATTTAAGATTCTGGCATCTAAAAATTAGAGTTAGGTGCCAGATTATGAACGCCATGACCCAAGATTTACTGGATCAAACTACGATCGCTGAGCGTCGAGCGCGCATCGTGCCCCACCTGCAGCAGATTCTTTCCAGCGACCAACTAAAAGTCGCAACCGAAGATCTGGCCCCCTTCGAGACCGACGGTCTGGCGCCATATCGCCGGATGCCGATGGTCGTGGCGTTGCCCGAAACCAAAGATCAAGTTCAAGCGATCATGCGCGCCTGCAAAGCCGAATCCATTCCGGTGGTAACCCGGGGAGCCGGCACGGGGCTATCCGGTGGTGCGATGCCGCATGAAGGCGGCGTGTTGCTATCGATGACCAAGATGAATGCGATTGTCGATATCGACCCCAAGGCACGCATCATCACCGTTCAGCCCGGCATTCGTAATGCGGCAGTGACTCAAGCTGTCGCACCCCATGGACTGTACTACGCGCCTGATCCCTCCAGCCAAATTGCGTGCTCGATCGGCGGCAACATTGCGGAAAATTCGGGGGGCGTGCATTGCCTAAAGTATGGCCTGACCGTCCATAACGTGCTCGAGGCCACTGTGATCACCATCGATGGTGAAGAGCTAGTGTTCGGTGGCGCGTCACTGGATGCTGCCGGCTTGGATTTAATGGCTGCGCTGGTCGGGTCTGAGGGCATGTTGGGCGCGGTCGTCGAGGCCAAACTCAAGCTGTTACCGGTTCCGCAGGTGACCAAGGTGGTCAGTGCTGCCTTTGATGATTTGGGAACGGCGGGCCGTGCGGTGGGTGACATTATCGCCGCCGGCATTATTCCTGCGGGTCTCGAGATGATGGATAAACTCAGTCTGTCAGCCGCCGAGAATTTCTTGAACGCGGGTTACCCAACTTGGGCCGCCGCGTTGTTGCTGTGCGAAGTCGATGGCACGGCCGAAGAGGTCGAAGAGCACATTCATGACGTAACCGAGGTGCTCAAGGCCTCGGGTGCGGTCGAAGTCAAAGTGGCCCGTGATGACGCCGAACGCGAGCTGTTCTGGAAAGGCCGTAAATCAGCCTTCCCTGCGGTTGGGCAGATCAGTCCTGACTACTACTGCATGGACGGCACGATTCCCCGCGCCGAATTGCCCGAAGTCCTGCAAAAGATCTCGGACATGCAGGAAAAATATGGCCTGCAATGCGCCAACGTGTTCCACGCGGGGGACGGCAATTTGCACCCACTGATTATGTTTGATGGCAACGACCCGGTGCAGGCTGACAAAGCCGCTCAGTACGGATCAGAAATCCTAACCACTTGCGTCGAACACGGTGGCACGATCACCGGTGAACACGGGGTCGGTGTCGAGAAAATTCACGAGATGTGTGTGCAATTCCCCGGCGCCGAGTTGGAGCAGTTCCACGCGCTTAAGCGGGCGTTTGATGAAGGCGAGCTGATGAACCCTGGCAAAGCCATTCCCACGCTAAACCGCTGTGCCGAATTTGGTCACATGCATGTCCACCACGGCGAGCTGCCGCACCCAGAATTGGAGCGTTTTTAATGGGTCAAGACATCACCCCACAACTGGCCGAGCAGGTCAAACAGGCCTACGAGTCAGATACGCCTTTGGCGATCCACGGCGGTGGCAGCAAGGGCTTTCTGGGTCAGCCATTAGTCGGCGAGAAAGTCGATGTTAGCCAGCACCAGGGCATTGTGAATTACCAGCCAGTCGAGTTGGTCATGACGGTCCGGGCCGGTACCCCCTTGGCAGACGTCAAAGCCGCATTGGCTGAAAAAGGCCAGTGCTTGGCGTTTGAGCCCCCTGCACTAGGCGACAACGCGACGATCGGTGGCACCATTGCCACCGGCTTGTCAGGACCGGCGCGTCCTTACACTGGGTCAGCCCGCGACTACATGCTAGGTGTGCGGATTATTAATGGCCGCGGCGAAGCCCTGCGCTTTGGCGGCGAGGTCATGAAAAATGTGGCGGGATACGATGTGTCTCGTTTGATGACCGCCAGTCATGGCACCTTGGGTGTGTTGACCGAGGTCAGCCTAAAGGTGTTACCACAGGCGAAAGCCACGACCACCTTGGCCTTTGACGCCAGCGCCGCTGAGGCAGTTGATCAATTCAACCGCTGGGCAGGACAGCCACTGCCGCTCAGCGCAACCGCATGGGCGCAGGGGCGCGGCTATGTTCGTTTATCCGGTGCAGCCAGCGCCGTGGATGCGGCGCGCGCCAAGCTGCCGGGCGATGTGGTCGACGACGGCCTGTGGTCTGAGTTGGCCGAATTAACCCATGCATCCATCAAGGATGCCGAGACGCTCTGGCGACTCAGCGTTCCGCAAACTGCCGCAATGGATTTGGATTGCCCATTGATCGAATGGGGTGGTGGCCAGCGCTGGTATGCCGGCGACATGGCCGAGGGCGAGCTACGCGATTGGGCTGAGTCGGTCGGTGGCCATGCCACTGCTTATCGAGGTCACGCAGAGTCAGTATTTCATCCGCTCAGCCCCGCGATGGCGGCGTTGCATCAGCGCATCAAGACCAGTTTTGACCCCAAGGGGCTGTTCAACCAGTCTCGTTTTTACCGCGAGTTCTAAGCATGCAGACAAATATCGTTCAAAAATACGCCAACACCCCCGAGGGCCAGCAGGCTGAGTCGATTCTGCGCAAGTGTGTTCACTGCGGATTCTGCACGGCGACGTGTCCGACTTATCAAGTGTTGGGCGACGAGTTAGACAGCCCCCGGGGCCGGATCTACTTGATCAAGCAAATGCTTGAAGGCGGTGAGGTGACCGAGAAGACCCGGACGCATTTGGATCGCTGCCTGACCTGTCGTTCGTGCGAAACCACCTGCCCATCAGGTGTTGAGTACGGCAAGCTGGTCGATATCGGACGTCACTTGGTCGAAAAAGAGGCCCCTCGCGGCTTTGTCGAAAACCTGACGCGTCAGGCGATGATCAAGGTGTTGCCCAACCGTCCTTTGTTTACTGCGTTGCTGCGCGTGGGGCAGGCATTTAAGCCCGTCATCCCTGGCAAGTTGGGCAAAAAGATTCCGGCTAAAAAAGTCAAAACGACTTGGCCTGCGCCTCAGCATTCCCGACGTATGTTGGTGTTGGATGCCTGTGCTCAGCCGGGGGCCACTCCCAACGTGAATGCCGCCGCCGCGCGAGTGCTGGATCGCATTGGAATTAGTTTGGTGGCGGCGCCGGAGGCAGGCTGCTGTGGTGCGGTGGCTTATCACCTCAACGATCAAGCCACAGGCCTGGATGCCATGCGCGCCAACATTGATGCCTGGTGGCCCGAGATCGAAGCCGGCTGCGAAGCGGTGGTTATTACCGCCAGCGGGTGTGGTGTGATGGTTAAAGAATACGGCCATCTGCTGGCCGGCGATCCGGCCTACGCCGAGAAAGCCAAGAAAATCGCTGGGTTGTGCAAAGACATGACTGAGGTGTTTGCCAGTGAAAGTATTGATCAGCTAAAGCTGGATGCCCAGCCGCAAAAAGTTGCCTTCCACGCCCCTTGCACCTTGCAGCACGGTCAGAAAATCGTGGGTGTGGCCGAGCGTTATCTGCGCGAAGCCGGCTTTGAGTTGACCATGGTTGCCGACAGCCACCTGTGCTGTGGATCTGCCGGCACTTACTCGATCACTCAACCTGAATTGTCACAGCAGCTGCTGGGGCGCAAGGTCGAAGCCTTGCAAGCCGGTCAGCCAGACGTGATTGCCACGGCCAACATCGGCTGCCACCTGCATATTGAAACCGGGGCGCAAACCCCGGTTAAGCACTGGATTGAGCTGATTGATGAGGCCTGTGCCTGATTAATCGAAATCTGCTGTCAGCACGATCTTGCCCATGAATCCACCGGCTTCCAGTCGGGCATGGGCTTGGTTGACCTCAGACATCGGAAAGCTTTCCGCGACCATTGGGGTCAGCTTGCCTTGCTCGACCAGACGGGTCATTTTGCGCAGCATGCAACCTAACTCGGCCTGATCCTTGTCTGGGCGGGTAAAGTAGCTGATCAAAAAGGCGAACTTCAGCGTCAATTCCTGTGAGTGCAGTAATCCCAAGTGGTGCTCGCTGCGCCCCGCGATGCCGACAATCGTGCCATCGGGCGCGCACGCCTCAATGCTGCAATCCAAGGCTTTACCGCCGGGCGTATCAAAGACCAACTCCCAACGCTCATGCTGGGC
This sequence comes from Litorivicinus sp., assembly GCA_965656605.1. GTDB lineage: Bacteria > Pseudomonadota > Gammaproteobacteria > Pseudomonadales > Litorivicinaceae > Litorivicinus. Next base: position 56,493 of record CBFHLC010000005.1, read on the forward strand.
TTTTTCTTGTTCCCACTGGTCGTAGCGAAGGGTGTGATCAGCCCCCAGACGTTTAACCATCTCGGCTTTCTCGTCGCTGCTGACACTGGCGCTGACTTCGGCACCTGCTGCTGCCGCCAGTTGCACGGCAACATGACCTACGCCGCCGGTGCCGCCTTGAATCAAAACGCGCTGGCCAGCTTTTAGCCCGCCTTTGTTAAACAGTGCGATCCATGCAGTGCATCCGACCAAGGGCAGGGCTGCTGCTTCGGCAAAGTCCAAATTGTTCGGCATGTGTGCGATCGTGCCGACATTGGCGCGCATGTATTGGGCCAGTGCACCATCGTGGTTCTTAAAACCGCCGGCAATGCCATACACCTTGTCGCCCACCGCGAAACCTTCGACGCCAGCGCCCACTTCAGCGACAACGCCGGCCACATCGCCATGCAACACGCCAGGTAGCTCAGGGCTGACCGGCGGCACTGCGCCTGCGCGGATTTTGGTATCGATCGGGTTAACACTGCTGGCTTTGACTTGGATTAAGACCTGTCCGGGGCCGGCTCTAGGTGTGTCAATTTCACCGGGCTGAAATGGGGCGCCGAACTCGGGTAATAGCATCGCTTTCATGGGGAAATACCTTGTTAATTATCGTGCGCTGAAGAGTATTCTGAGGGCACTCGAAACGCCAGTGCCGGATGCAGTCTTTACCGGTTCGCGTTACCCTAACTGCAAGCAGTAAAAGGAATTTTTGTGCAGTCTTTTTGGAATTTATTAGAGCCCTGGATGAGCATGCTGTCGATCAGTCGTGACGCGGTACAGACCTTGTCGTGGGTATTCGGCGTGATCGTCATCACCTTGCTGGTGGGCTTCTTTGTTCGCCGCTCGCTGATTAGTCTGTCAAATCGGTCGGCCTTGAGGGGCGGGTATCGCCACGCCACAGTGCTCAGCGCAATGGGCCCCGCGCGAGCCATGGTCTGGGTGTTGGGTTTGTCCAGCGCCGCCGAAGTGGCGTTGTTGGGGACCGAGCTGGGCGATTGGGTTGATCCGATTCGTGAAACCGGCGTGGTGCTGTCAATCACCTGGTTTGTAATCCGCCTGGTGCGCAATTACGAGCAAGCTCTGATCTCAGGATCCAAGGGCAGTGGGCGCATTGATCGGACGACCGCTGAGGCGATCGGACGCTTGTTGCGCATCGCGGTCATCATTACCGCCTCCTTGATTGTCCTGCAGACCTTTGGATTTAGCCTGTCGGGTGTTCTGGCCTTTGGTGGTGTCGGCGGCATCGCGGTCGGCTTCGCAGCTAAGGATCTGCTGTCGAACTTCTTTGGCGGGTTCTTTATCTATACCGATCGTCCGTTCGTGGTGGGGGATTGGATTCGCTCACCGGATCGGGACATCGAGGGTACCGTAGAGCACATCGGGTGGCGTCTGACTCGAATTCGCACCTTTGATAAGCGGCCGTTGTATGTCCCCAACTCGACATTTTTGTCGATCGCGGTCGAAAACCCATCGCGCATGACCAATCGTAGAATCTACGAAACCATTGGGGTTCGATATGAGGACGGCGCGCGTATTTCCGGTATCATCCAGAGCGTTGAAAGCATGCTGCGCGAGCACGCAGACATCGACACGGATCAAACACTGATCGTTAACCTAAATAAGTTCGGACCCAGCTCGTTAGACTTTTTCGTCTACAGCTTTACCAAAACCACTGACTGGGTCGAGTATCACGGAATCAAGCAAGATGTGATGCTCAAGATCTTGAATATTATCGAGGCGGCCGGCGGCGAATGTGCCTACCCGACCACCACTGTACACCTGACACAGGACTCGCAAGTCGAATGGAAACCGTTGAATCCATGAACCTGGCGTTGGCGCAAGCCGACTGCCTAGCCACTCAAACCGAAGTGGACGCCTGCCTAGACCGCATGGCCAGCAATATCACCAAGAAATTAGGCGACCAGATGCCTTTGATCTTGTGCGTCATGCGCGGTGGGATCGTGACCTGCGGCAGCCTGCTGCCCAAGCTAACCTTCCCCTTGCAGGTGGATTACGTGCACGCCAGCCGCTACCGCGACAAAGAGCGTGGTGGACAGCTGGAGTGGTCCGTTAAACCGCAATTCGATCTGAAAGATCGTGTGGTGTTGTTGGTCGATGACATTCTGGACGAGGGTCATACTCTGGCTGCCGTGCGTGAGCATTGCCAAGCCGAGGGAGCCAGCAACGTATTGACGGCTGTGTTGGTTGACAAGATTCACGATCGCCGCAGTGATCGTCTAACTAAAGCGGACTTCACAGGCTTGTACACACCCGATCGCTTCTTGTTCGGCGCAGGTATGGACTTCAAAGGCTACTGGCGCAACGCACCTGGCATTTATGCCGTTGCCGAGGACTAACTGTCCTCCGTACGTGTGTAGGTGATCAACACACCTAGCATGGGGTGGTCCAGATAATGGACCACGCCGCTACGCGCACGACGAACTTCTTTCAGTTGCGCGGTGAACGGGCCCTCGGGTGACCCATCCAAGACCCGTTGGCTGACCAAATCGATGTCAGCCTCGATAAAACGAGCAATCGAGAAGCGGATGCTGCCTTGCAGCTCGAAGCCGCGTCCAAATCCTAGATTCTGACCGCCGATGATCGACACCGCTCGATCGCGTCCTTTGGGCTTCATGCCGTGTAACCATCGCTCGTGGAACAACACATTTTTGCCCAGGGCACGCAATTTAGCTGCCTGCTCATTCAGCGTTCGTTGATCGGATGCATAGGGCTGCAGCACTAATAAACCGTTTTCGAGTTCAGCGTCCAAACCCAGCATCGAGGTGGGGCGCACGATGGGTTGCAGTCCCCGTGGAATGGTTTCGCCCACCGCCAGGGGGTCGGTGGTATGTTGAAATACCAAGACCTCGACTTCGTAAAAGCGGGTTTCTGCCCACGCCATGGGTGCAAACAGCAGGGCAATTAATAGCGTTCTCATGCGGTGGCCTTGTCCGGTTCAATCAGCTCGAACAGCGAATCCAACAGTTCAAATCGGCTGTCCTCAGTGGGGCAATCCTGAACGATTTTGAGTGAGTCTGCACCGTCCAGCCGGTACCGCTTGGGTAACTTCTGTACAAGCTGAATTAGTTTGATCGGCTCGACGGGCGTTGATGGACCGAACTCGATCTTGCCGCCTTTCTCGCCGGCGCTGATGCGTGACAGTCCCAGCTGTTTGGCGCGCACACGCAGGTGCCCCTGACGAATCAGGTTGTGCACTGGCATTGGAAGGGTGCCAAAACGATCGACCATCTCGATGCGAATGTCCTCCAGCTGCTCGGGGTTTTTCGCACTGGCGATGCGTTTGTAGAGCTCCAGACGTGCCGGTACGTCGGGCAGGAACTCGTCGGGAATCAGGGCGGCAACTTTTAGGTCGACCTCGACGCCGCTGCGCAGCGGCTTTTCTAGGGCCGGTTCACGCCCGTCGCGGATCGCTTTGACCGCCTCTTCAAGCATCTCCATGTACAGACTGAATCCAATGGTCTGCATCTGGCCGGATTGTTGATCGCCCAACAGCTCGCCCGCGCCACGAATTTCCAAGTCCTGACTGGCCAGCATGAATCCAGCGCCCAGATCCGTGGCCATGCCAATCGCCTCGAGGCGTTTGACCGCATCGTTGCTCAAGGCACTCGGATCGGGGGTCAGTAGATAGGCATAGGCTTGGTGGTGACTTCGCCCGACCCGACCACGCAGCTGATGCAGTTGGGCTAATCCGAATTTGTCGGCCCGATCGATCAGGATAGTGTTGGCATTGGGTACATCGATGCCGGTCTCGATAATAGTCGAACACACCAGCACGTTGAATCGCTTGTGATAGAAATCGCTCATCACAGATTCCAGCTCGCGTTCACGCATTTGTCCGTGGCCCACCACGACCCGTGCCTCTGGAATCAACTCCCGCAGACGCTCAGCGGTGCGCTCGATCGTTTTTACATCGTTGTGCAAATAATAGACCTGACCGCCACGCAGCAATTCACGCAGCACCGCCTCTTTGATCAGGGGCAGATCAAAGCTTTTGATAAAAGTCTTGACCGACAAACGACGAGCCGGGGGTGTGGCAATGATTGACAGATCACGCAGTCCGGACATTGCCATGTTCAGGGTGCGCGGAATCGGGGTGGCGGTCATCGCCAGCATGTCGACTTCGCTGCGCAGTGATTTGATGGCTTCTTTCTGGGTGACGCCGAAGCGGTGTTCCTCGTCGACAATCAGCAATCCTAGATTTTTGAATTTTAGATCGCGAGATAGCAATTTGTGGGTGCCGACCAGAATATCGACCGTACCTTGGGCAGTCTTGTCTAGCACTGCAGTGGTTTCTTTGCTGCTTCGAAAGCGTGACAGCAATTCGATATTGACCGGCCAATCCGCAAATCGGTCACGGAAATTTTCCCAGTGCTGCTGGGCCAGTAGTGTGGTGGGCACCAGAATCGCCACCTGATAGCCCGCTTGGACTGCAACAAACGCCGCCCGCAAGGCCACTTCAGTTTTACCAAAGCCCACGTCACCACAGACTAGGCGATCCATCGGAGTGGGGGCCTTTAGATCATCGACTACCGCATCAATGGCGGTTTGCTGATCGGGCGTGGTTTCAAACGGGAACGCATCGCAGAAACGCTGATACTCCAGCTCGTCCAGTGCGTGTGACTTGCCAGGTCGGGCAGCGCGTCGTGCATAGATATCCAATAGTTCGGCGGCTTTGTCCCTAACCGCCTCGGCGGCTTTGCGGCGGGCCTTGCTCCAACGCTCGGAGCCCAGTTTGTCATGCGGTGCGTTATCGGGATCGGCGCCGGCATAACGGGCCAGCAAATCCAGATCGACCACCGGCACGTACAACTTTGATCCTCCGGCGTATTCCAGCGTTACAAACTCCAGCGTGTCCTGCTCGATCGTCAGCGTCTGTAAGCCGCTGTAGCGGCCGATGCCGTGCTCGACGTGGACCACCGGATCGCCTTCCTTGAGTTCGGATAGATCACGGACCTGTAAATCCGGAACAATTTGGTGTTTTTTGCGCTGCCGGCGTTGCGGGACAGCAGAGCCAATCAGGGCCGCCTCGGGAATAATCGCCAGGCCATCGACAATGAAGCCTTTGTCTAAACCGCCCAGGGCGATCGCAAGCTTCTCTTTGCCTAGGCCTTGCAGTGTTTGCACGTTGGCAGGCTGGTGTTCACTGTTCAGACGCTCCAGCAGGCTGGCCTGTCGGCCGGCGGATTCAGCGACCAGCAACACCTGTCCATCGTAGCCATCGATAAACTGGTACAGCGCATTTAACGGGTTTTGGGAGCGCGCGTTCAGCGCCACGTCCGGCAGGGGTTTGACCGGGATTTCACTGACGCCAGCACTGCCAGGGGCTTCGTGAGTAATAAACAGCCGGCCCATTTGGTTCAGGTTGTGATTGACCACTTCGCTGCGCAGATACAGCGCCTCGGGCGCGAGCAGTGGCCGCAGTCGGTCGTTCTTCATGTTTTCGTAGCGCAGATGCACATCGCGCAAGAACTTTTCGATGGCCACATCCACGTTACCTACGCTGATCGCACGAACCGCTGGGGGTAGGTAGTCAAACAGGGTGCTTAAGCCGTCAAAGAACAGCGGCAAATAATATTCAACACCGCTGGGTGGCAGGCCGTCAGAGACGTCGTTGTAGACAGGGCATTCGCGAGGGTTGCCGTCAAAGGTCTCGTGCCAGTTGCCACGGAAGCGACGTATGCCAGCGTCGTCCAGGTCTGCCTCGCGGGCCGGCAACATCCGAATGTTGTCGACTTTGTTGATTGTGCGTTGGGTTTCGGGGTCGAACGCGCGTAGGGTGTCGATCTCGTCATCAAATAAATCAACGCGGTAGGGCAGTTGACTGCCCATCGGGTACAAATCCAGCAAGTTACCGCGAACCGCGTACTCGCCGTGTTCGTAGACCGTGTCGACCCGACGATAGCCGCCTTTTTCCAGCCGGCGACGAAACGCATCCAGATCCAACTTTTCCCCGACCGACATTTGAAAGGCAGCCCCGTCTAGCCAGCTTTTCGGAACCAAGCGCTGGACCAGCACCTGAGCCGGCACGATGATCAAACCACTGGAGAGCTGCGGCATCTGCGCCAAGGTGCCCAGACGCGCCGATACAATGTCGTCGTGCGGCGAGAAGCTGTCATATGGTAGGGTTTCCCAGTCAGGCAAGCTGTGCAGTTCAGCGTCCGGCGCGAAGAAAGGGATCTCGCGTTCTAATCGCTGTGCACTAGCGCTGTCAGGCGTGACCACCAGCAATGGCCCGCGGGCCTGATGCCAAGCTTCGGATAGGGCGTAGGCCCACGCGTAGTCTGAGGCGGTCCATGCTTGACGATCGCCGGCACTGGGTAATTTCAATTGGGGTTACCTTGGGTAATTTTTTATCGAGCGTAGTATACCCGACGCTTGCACTGGATTTGAGATGGAACAATGACACGGATCGCCATTGACCCAAAGATTTTAGGCGCACAGGAATGGTTGGCTCCTTTGGGCGAGCTGGTTCCGGTCGTCGGACGAGACACGAACCCACGCGATCTTGCGGATTGCCATGCCATGGTAATTCGCTCAGTGACCCGGGTGACGCCGGCATTGCTGCAGGATTCGCAGGTAAAGTTCGTCGGTACCACCACCATCGGCTATGACCATATCGACCGCACCTATTTGGCGTTGCAGCAGATCAGCTGGACCAATGCGCCAGGGTGTAATGCATTGGCGGTGGCGGACTATGTTGAATCCTCGCTGGCCCACTGGAGTCAGCACAATCAACGTCCCATCGAAGGGTTAACCTGCGGTGTTGTCGGTGTTGGTGGGATTGGGCAGATCGTGGCCCAGCGCCTCAGTGCGATGCATTGCAAGGTCTTACTCAATGACCCGCCCCGATTTGCCGAGGGCAAACTGGCGGAACATCACGATCTAGATGAGTTATTGGATCGCTGTGATGTGATTTCGGTGCACGTGCCGCTGATCACCGAGGGTGATCATCCCACGCGACACTTAATCGGTGAGCAGCAACTGGCGCGTCTGCATTCACGCCAGCTACTTATTTCCGCAGGACGTGGGGCGGCGGTGGACAATCACGCCCTGTCCCAGCGCCTGGATCAGCCAGATGCGCCGCAGGTGGTGTTGGATGTGTGGGACAACGAACCCAACATTTTGCCGGAGTTGTGGCCTAAAGCATTGATCGCAACACCGCACATCGCCGGACACGCACTAGAGGGAAAACTGCGCGGTACGCAAATCGTTGCCCGTCGCTTGGCTGAACACCTAGGCATTCCCTTTCAAGGTCCGCGGGTGCGCGAGGTGGCCGAGACGATGCTCAAGAAAACAGAATCCTTGGCTAATTTGGATTGGCGCCTGCGCGCCCAGCAAATCTATGACGTTCGTCAGGACGATCGACGCTTCCGCGAGGCGCTGCAGGGGTTAAGGGGGGATGCGCTAAGGCAAGCCTTCGATGGCCTGCGCGATAACTACCCAAAGCGGCGAGAAATCCACTGATCCTTTTGTTAGGTTAAGCAAAACTTAACAAGGATCCCCACATGAAAGTTGCTTTTATCGGTCTAGGTGTCATGGGTTACCCCATGGCCGGCCACTTGGTCCGTGCCGACTTCGATGTTCACGTATTCAATCGCACTCACAGCAAAGCTCAGGCATGGGCGGCTGAGTTTGGCGGTCATGCCTTTGATTCGGTGGCCGATGCGGTCGCTGAGGTGGACCAAATTCTGATGTGCGTGGGTGATGATGCGGACGTGCGTGAGCGCATGGCCGAGGTGGTTGTGGCTGCCAAGCCCGGCACCATCGTTGTTGATCACACCACCACCAGTGCACAGCTGGCTCGTGATATGGACGCATTGTGTCGACAGCACCAGCTGCAGTGGGTCGATGCGCCGGTGAGTGGCGGTCAAGCCGGTGCTGAGAATGGCCAGCTGACGATCATGTGTGGTGGGGACGAAATCAGCTACGGCTACGCCGAACCCGTCATGAGTGTGTATGCCCGTCAATGTCGTCTGATGGGACCTGCAGGCTCGGGTCAGCTGACCAAGATGGTTAACCAAATTTGTATCGCAGGCGTGCTGCAAGGCTTGGCCGAGGGCTTGAGCTTTGCCAATGCGGCGGGCTTAGATGGCGAGGCGGTCATCGAAGTCATCAGCAAAGGGGCGGCTCAGTCCTGGCAGATGGAGAATCGTTACCAGACGATGTTGGCAGGGGAATACGATCTGGGGTTTGCGGTTCAGTGGATGCGCAAAGACCTAGGTCATGTGTTAACCGAGGGGCGCCGCAACGATAGCTCTTTGCCGTTAACCGCGATGGTCGATCAGTTCTACGCCGAGGTGGAAAACCTAGGCGGCAGTCGTTGGGACACCAGCAGCCTGCTGGCTCGACTCGAGAACACCCGCCGTGGCCCTCAGCGCTAAAGACAGAGCGCTGGGTTGGTTGGCCCGCCGCGAGTACGGTTTTGAAGAGCTGGTCCAGCGCCTGATTAGGGATGTGGATCAGACGCCGGACGAGGCGCGTCAGCTGGTACAGTTGCTTGCGGATAACAACCTACAATCGGACGAGCGCTTTGTTGAGTCGTTTGTCCGATCGCGTCTAGCAAAGCTCAATGGCCCGCTGAAAATCAAAGCCGAGCTGCGTCAACGTGGGATCAACGATGGGCGAATTCAGCAGGAACTCAGTGGTCAGAATTGGCACGAACTAGCCGAGCAACGGCGTTCGCGGAAGTTTGGCGAGGCGTTGCCCACAGAGCGCAACGAAAAAGCTCGCCAGATGCGACACCTGGCGGGCCAAGGATTTCCTGAATCCGTGGTCAGAGACTTGTTCTAAGCGACCTGTTCTTGGCCCAGCAGCTCTTGACTGAATAAATCCAGAGCCACTTCAGCGCGGCGCAGTGAGCTGGCCGACGTGGTTTCCGCTTTGAGTTGTTTGTAGAAGCTGGTCACTTCTTGCGCAGTGGGGTAGTTATCCAGAGCAGCACGCTCGGCTAGAAAGCGGCGTACCCAGTAAGTGTAGTCTTCACTGGCGCGGCGGCTGACTAAGCGTTCGTGTAACAGTACTTGGTAGCGATCGAGTAAGTCGGTGGTGATAGCAGAGATAGAGTCCATATTCTGGCCCCCTGTTACAGTGGAGTAGTGGGTATGATCGATGCAGTGTAGAAAGGTTCCAGCCCGTACACGAGGGACCCCTGCTTGGACAGGAGTACTAGTCGCCTTACCCTAGTTATAATTTATTCAATTACTCTGTCACAGAATGAGCCTCGTTTCCAGCTAGGCTTTGGTCTTGGGCTGCAGGCCGGACCCCTAGCGCATGGCTGACGGCAAAGCATAAATCGGCGCGGTTCAGCGTGTAGAAATGGAAGTCTTCGACCCCTTCGCTTTGCAAAGCCAAGACCTGCTCAATGGCAATGTTAGCTGCAATCAAGTTGCGCGTTTCAGGGTCCTGATCCAACCCCTCAAACGCCTGAGCCATCCATGTCGGAACCGCAGTGCCGCAGGCCAAACTGAATCGCTCGGTGGTCGCGAAATTCGTCACCGGCAGAATACCGGGGATAATCGGCTGCTTGATTCCCGCCAACGTGCAGCGATCACGGAAGCGCAGGTAGGCATCGGTATCGAAAAAATACTGGGTAATCGCACTGGTGGCACCGGCGTCGAACTTGCGTTTCAGATTGTCCAAGTCAAAGGTCGAGCTGGGCGCTTCGGGATGCACCTCGGGGTAGGCGGCCACTGCAATCTCGAAGGGATGGCGACGGGCCAGGCCTTCGACCAGATCAGCGGCATAAGCGTACCCACCTTCAGTGGGCTGATAGCGTTGGTCAGCTCCGCCGACGGGATCGCCTCGCAGGGCCATGATACGGCGCACGCCCATACTCCAATAGTCATCAGCAATCTGATCGATCTCTTCGCGAGCCGCTCCAACACAAGTCAAATGGGGCATGGTGGCCAGATCAGTCTTTGTCTTTAGGTGCTCGACAATAGTGTGAGTCCGATCGCGGGTCGATCCGTCTGCGCCATAGGTGACCGACACGAACTGCGGCGCCAAAGCACCCAAGCGATCGACCGACCGCCATAGCGCCGCCTCGGCTTTGTCCGTTTTTGGCGGGAAAAACTCAAAGCTGATTTTAGGGACCGGCAATTTTCCATGCCGGCGTTCGCGAATTTCATAAGCAGATAGAGTCATAGCGTCATCCTTGCAGTTAGTAGCCTAGAACCGGAGCCAACCAACGCTCATTTTCGGCAATCGGCTCGCGGCGTTGTTGGCTGTAGTGTTCAATTTGATCCGGACCGATTTTCCCAAGCTGGAAATACCGAGCCTGTGGGTGGGCGAAGTAAAAGCCACTGACCGACGCGGTTGGCCACATCGCCAACGATTCGGTCAGCGTGATGCCGACACTCTGATCGACATCCAACAGCTGCCACAGCGCTTGTTTTTGGCGGTGATCCGGGCACGAGGGATAACCGGGTGCCGGGCGGATGCCTTGATACTGCTCGCGAATCAGCTCCTCGTTTGAGAGTGACTCGTCGCCAGCGTAACCCCAGATTTCAGTGCGAATCTGGTGGTGAGCCCACTCGGCAAAGGCTTCGGCGAATCGATCAGCTAGGGCCTTTAAAATGATGCTGGAGTAGTCATCATGATCCGCTTCAAAGCGCTCGATATGCGGGTCAATCCCAAAGCCTGCAGTCACCGCAAAACCGCCCACGAAGTCGTCTTGCTCGTCAACAAAGTCGACTAAGGACAGATTAGGAATGCCGTCAGCCATTTGTTTTTGTTGACGCAGGCAGGGGATGCTGACGCCGTTGACGATTAACTGCTCACCCTCGCGGTGCGCAGGCCAAATGCCTAACACGCCTTTGGGCTCTAGCCACTTCTCACTTTTGATGCGCTCAAGCATGGCTTGGGCATCGTTGAATAGCTTGCGGGCCTCGACGCCTTTGACCGGATCGTTCAACAGGTCTGGGAAGCGTCCGCTGAATTCCCACGCATTGAAGAAGGGCATCCAATCGATAAAAGCCTCAAGCTCCTCAAGACTCGGCGTGACGACCTGCTCGCCCAGTGTTTTGGGCGTGGGTTTCAGGCTAAAATCAGCGTTGAGCTGGTTGCTCTGGGCGTCTTCGAATTCCAGCAGCTTGACCTGGCCGCGTCCGGCGTGGGCTTTGCGCTTTTTCTCATGAGCCAGAGCAATCTCGTCGGCATAGGCCTGCTTTTCTCGACCCAGCAGGCGCTGGGCGACGCCGACCGCGCGACTGGCGTCCTTGACGTAGACCACGGTTTTTTCATAGGCCGGATCAATTTTTACAGCAGTGTGAGCCGGGCTGGTGGTGGCACCGCCAATCATCAGCGGAATGTTCAAGCCGCGGCGTTGCATCTCGCGCGCCACGTCGACCATCTCGTCTAGGCTGGGGGTAATCAGGCCAGACAGCCCAATGATGTCGGCGTTTTCACTGATGGCGGTGTCCAAAATCGTCTGTGCATTGACCATCACGCCCAGATCAATGACTTCAAAGTTATTGCATTGCAGGACCACCCCTACGATGTTTTTGCCGATGTCGTGCACATCGCCTTTAACGGTGGCCATGATGATTTTGCCGGCGCTTTGCTGCTTGCCGTCCGCTTCCGCCTCAATGAAGGGAATCAGGTGGGCCACGGCTTTTTTCATGACCCGGGCTGACTTGACGACCTGTGGCAGGAACATTTTGCCGGCGCCGAATAGGTCGCCGACCTGATTCATGCCATCCATCAGGGGGCCTTCGATGACATGCAACGGACGCTCGGCTTGTTGACGTGCTTCCTCAACATCCTCGAGTACGTGGGCGTCTATACCTTTGACCAAGGCGTAAGCCAGGCGCTCGATAACGGGTAGAGCTCGCCATGCCTGGGTTTGGACTTCGGCTTGTTGGCCGGAATCTGCAAAGCGTGGGGCGGCATCTACCAGACGCTCGGTCGCATCCTCGCGTCGATTTAGAATGACATCTTCAACTAACTCTTTGAGCTCGGCATCCAGATCGTCATAGATCGACAGCATGCCGGCGTTGACGATGCCCATGTCCATGCCGGCTTTGATCGCGTGATACAGAAACACGCTGTGCATGGCTTCACGCACGGGGTTGTTGCCCCGGAAGCTGAACGAGACGTTACTCACCCCGCCCGAGATCCGTGCGCCGGGGCAGGTCGCCTTGATTTCTTGGGTGGCCTCAATGAAGTCTAGGGCATAGCGGTCATGCTCAGGAATGCCAGTGGCCACCGCGAAAATATTCGGATCAAAGATAATGTCGTTGGGATCCATGCCGACCGTGTTGACCAGCAAATCGTAGGCGCGTTGGCAGATCTCGACCTTGCGCGCTCGGGTATCGGCCTGGCCGGTTTCATCAAATGCCATGACCACGCAGGCAGCGCCGTAACGACGCAGCAGACGTGCTTGCTCTAAAAAGCTATCCTCGCCTTCTTTTAGGCTGATCGAATTGACCACCGGCTTGCCTTGAACGCATTTCAAACCGGCTTCCATGACGTGCCATTTAGAGCTGTCCAGCATTACCGGAATACGCGCAATGTCCGGCTCGGCTGCCAGCAGATTCAAAAAGCGCACCATGGCCGCCTCAGAATCCAACATGCCTTCGTCCATGTTGATATCAATAATCTGAGCGCCGTTTTCGACCTGTTGCAGTGCGACTTCTAGGGCCGTGTCGTAGTCATCTGCCTGAATCAGCTTTCTAAAACGAGCCGATCCGGTCACGTTGGTTCGCTCGCCGACGTTCACGAATAGATCGTTTGCGCCTTGCGTCATCGGCTCTAGCCCTGACAAGCGCAGTGCGGGTTTCAGCGCCTTGGGTTGGCGCGGGGCATGATTCGCTAGGCGAGCTTTCAGAGCTTGGATGTGCTCGGGTGTGGTGCCGCAGCAGCCACCGACGATGTTGATCCAGCCTTGGTCGGCAAATTCTGCAACGATCTCGACCATCTCATCGGCGCTTTGATCGTACTCGCCAAACTGATTGGGCAAGCCGGCATTGGGGTGCACGCTGATGGGGAACTCGCAGGTTTGCGCCAGCTCACTCAGCCAGGGACGCAACTCAGTGGCACCTAGCGCGCAATTCAAACCCACGCTGATCGGTTTCGCATGACGAATCGAGTTGACGAAGGCCTCGACGGTCTGACCCGACAGTGTGCGGCCACTGCCATCGGTAATGGTGCCCGAGATCATGATGTCGATCGGCTGCCCGAGTTCTTCGGCGACACAATCAATCGCGAATAAGGCCGCTTTACAGTTGAGGGTGTCAAAGATGGTCTCGACTAAAATCACGTCCGCGCCACCCTCGAGTAGGGCACGGGTGGCTTCTTGGTAGGTGGCGACCAGCTCATCGAAATGAATGCCGCGGAACCCGGGGTCGTTCACGTCAGGGCTGATGCTGGCGGTTTTGTTGGTGGGCCCTAACACGCCGGCGACGTAGCAAGGGCGTTGCTGCTCTTGGCTGACTTGGTCGGCCGCTTGGCGTGCCAGCATCGCGCCTTGATAGTTCAACTCATGCACCAGTGACTGCATGTCGTAGTCGGCCATCGAAGGTTCGTTCGAGTTGAAGGTGTTGGTTTCGATCAGGTCTGCGCCGGCCTGCAAGTAGTCCAAGTGGATCTGGCGAATGGCCTCAGGCTGGGTGAGGGTCAACAGATCGTTATTGCCCTTTAAGTCACTGGGCCAGTCGGCAAAGCGCGCGCCACGATAGTCCGATTCACTGAATTGATGGTTCTGAATCATGGTGCCCATGGCTCCGTCCAGGAACACCAATCGATCTTTAAGTAGTTGTGTGAGCGTCATCCGTTCATCTCTGCGGTCAATCAATGGGCAGAGATTAGTCAGATTTTGAATATAAAGAAAGCTTTATATTATGAATCCGGATGCATTTTGGACCTAGGCGCGAGCTACAATCAGGGTGATGTCAGCCGACTGTCCAGGCAGCTCAACATGACTGTCTGGGACCAGGCCCGCGTTGCGGCACCAGGCATCAATGCTGGCCGGTGCGATGCCAAGTGGCTGGTTGGCGCCATCGCCGGTAAACGCCACGATCATCAAACGACCACCCGGCGCCAGCACCCGTGCAGCTTCGCTGACGACGGCTTCGGGTTGGTCAGCCAGATACAGCACTTGATCAATCGTGACCGTGTCAAAGCTGCTATCGGCAAATCGCATCTGGTACATGTCGTCCTGACGCACGGTGCAGTGGGATAGCCCTAGCTCCTGAAGTTTTGCCCGGGCCACATTGACCATTTTACGAGACAGATCGATGCCGGTTCCCCGGGCGCAATGCGGCCCCAACACTGATAACATGCGCCCGGTGCCGGTTGCGATGTCCAGCAGCTCGCCGATCGGCTCTTGGGTCATCTCGTTGACTACAGCCCTGGCAAAGGCTTCCTCATCACCGTGTAGCTCGTGCAGACGTCGCCACTCGGGTGCTTCTTCTTCGACGTAATCCTGCGAGAGCTTGGCGCGGGCATCGCGCACATCATTCAAACGCTGGTCGTCTAAGTTCAGATCGTTGTCTTGATTCGGAAAATATTCAGCCAGGCTGCTGGCTAGACGTTGTCCGGCGCCATCCAGCGGCACGCGATAGTAAACGTGGTGTTGTTCGCGAAAGCGCTCCAGCACGCCGGCGTCACACAGTAATTTAAGGTGCCTTGAGACCCGGGGTTGCGATTGGCCTAAAATCCGGACCAGCTCGCTGACCGTCAATTCGCCGTGGCTTAGCAGTCTGACTAGACGCAGGCGGGTCGGTTCGGCAATGCTTTTTAAGGCATCGACCATTTCGATCAGATCTTTGTACATCAGGCGTCCCGTTGACTGGCGAATTGCTGCCAGCGCCACGCGTCGCTGCACATTTGATCTATCTCGATTTGAGCTCGCCATCCTAACCATTGCTGCGCAAAGCCGGCGTCGGCGTAGCAACTGGCAATATCACCGGGGCGGCGCTCGACGATTTGGTAGGACACGCGGCGGCCGCTGGCGGCCTCAAAGCCCTGAATCATTTGCATCACACTCAGCCCGCACCCCGTGCCTAAGTTGACGGCATGAAATCCAGTGCTATCGGGATCCTGAAACTTTTCCAGCGCAGCCAAGTGGCCCTTGGCCAGATCAACCACGTGCAGGTAGTCGCGTACTCCCGTCCCATCGGGTGTGTCGTAGTCATTCCCGAACACGCTGAGTTGCGCTAATTCACCGACCGCGACTTTCTGGATGAACGGCATCAAGTTGTTGGGGATACCTTTAGGGTCCTCGCCAATCAGGCCGCTGGGGTGCGCGCCGACTGGATTGAAGTAGCGAAGGGCGATTGCCTGTGACTGGGGATCCGCCGCAGCCCAGTCCTGCAGGATTCGTTCGACCATGTATTTGCTGGTGCCGTAGGGATTGGTCGTGCCGCCAGTGGGTGCCTGTTCGGTAATTGGCAGGCTTTGCGGGTCGCCGTAGACGGTCGCAGACGAGCTGAAGACCATGCGATGGCAGTTAAATTCACGCATGATTTGTAGCAGCTGTAAAGTTCCGGCGACGTTGTTCTCGTAGTATTCCAATGGCTTGGCGACCGATTCTCCGACCGCCTTGAGCCCTGCTAAGTGCAGCACGGCGCTGGGTTGATGAGCCTTGAAGGTCAGCTCCAGTACGCGACGGTCGCGAACGTCGCCCTCAACAAAAATCACCTGATGTCCGGTGATTTGTTCAACTCGATCCAGGGCGTCCGCATCGCTGTTGCTGAGGTTATCCAGCACGACCGGCTCGATGCCGGCTTGAATCAGCTCGACCAAGCAGTGGGTGCCGATATATCCGGCGCCGCCGGTTACAAGAACTTTCATTGCAATCTCATCAATTTACCTGCCAACAGGTTAGCCGAGCCGGCAAGGCCACTCCAGCTATTTGATTAGTGCCGAACGCGCGTCACTGCGTTAAACTTCGCGCGCTAATTTTCCTTAGGAATTGACCCCGCATGACCAGCGCAGAAATAAGAAACGCTTTTTTGCAGTATTTCCGTGAGCACGGCCACGAAATAATCCCCTCCAGTCCGTTGGTGCCGGGCAATGACCCGACTTTGCTATTCACCAATGCGGGCATGGTTCAATTCAAAGACACCTTTACCGGTCAAGAAACCCGTGCCTACAACCGTGCCACCACTTCGCAGCGTTGCGTACGGGCCGGGGGTAAGCACAACGATTTGGAAAACGTCGGTTACACCGCGCGTCACCACACCTTCTTCGAGATGCTGGGTAACTTCAGCTTCGGTGATTACTTCAAGCGCGAGGCGATCAAATTCGCGTGGAGTTTCTTAACCGAGCGTCTGGGGCTGCCGGAAGAGAAGCTCTGGGTCACCGTGCACCACTCAGACCAAGAAGCCGAAGACATTTGGCTGAAAGAGATGGGCGTTAGTGCGGAGCGTTTTAGCCGTTTGGGCGACAAAGATAACTTTTGGATGATGGGTGATACCGGCCCTTGCGGTCCCTCATCCGAGATTTTTTACGATCACGGTGAGCACGTGCCCGGTGGCCCGCCCGGATCCGAGAACGACGATCTAGATCGCTACATCGAGATCTGGAACCTGGTCTTTATGCAGTTTGAGCAGGCCGCCGATGGCTTGCGCACACCTCTGCCCAATCCCAGCATTGACACGGGGATGGGGCTTGAGCGCATCGCTGCCATCATGCAAGGCGTGCATTCCAACTACGAGATCGACTTGTTCCAAGCGCTGCTGGGTTCAGCCCGCGAAGTGACGGGATGCGATCTTAAGGAAAGTCATAGCCTGCAAGTCCTGGCCGATCACATCCGTTCGTGCTCGTTCATGATTGTTGACGGTGTCCTGCCCTCTAATGAAGGGCGCGGCTACGTCTTGCGCCGGATCATTCGCCGCGCGGTGCGCCACGGCAACAAGCTAGGTGCCCAGGGTACGTTCTTCCACAAGATGGTCGACGAGCTGGTTAATCAGATGGGCGAGGCCTATCCAGAATTGACGGCCAAGCAAGCCGAGGTGACTCGGGTGCTATTGGCAGAGGAAGAGCAGTTCATCCGCACCTTGGATGCGGGGATGAAAGTGCTCGAGGACGCGATCGCTGAACTGAGCGATCAGACCTTGCCGGGTGATGTGATTTTCCGTCTGTATGACACCCACGGCTTCCCAGTCGACTTGACCGCAGACATTGCCCGCGAGCGCGAGCTTG
>CBFHLC010000006.1:0-69698 GCA_965656605.1 Litorivicinus sp.
TTGCACACCGGATTGTAGCTTTGTTGCTGCTATGCCGCACCATGATTTCGTGCGACGGTTTTTTCTTTGTGCTTCAGAATTTGACGGTCGAGTTTATCGGTCAGCAGATCCAGTGAGGCATACATGTCGTCGTGTTCAGAGGATGCATGCAGGTCGGCCCCTGCTACGTGAATGGAAGCCTCTGCGATTTGACGCTCTTTCTCGACTCTCAGAACCACTTCTATTCGCGTGATTGCATCTGAGTGACGGGTCAATCGGTTGAGCTTCGTTTCGGTGTAATCACGAATGGCATCGGTGACGTCCAGGTGTTGTCCGCTGATACTGATGTGCATATAGCAACTCCTTTTCTTATAGCCCGACTGGCAGCCGGTCATTTGAACTTACACGGCGCGCATGAGTCTGAAAAGGGGTCAGTAGGACTAGGCCAGCTGCTTGCGCTCTGAGCTTCCAGGAATGCCGAGCCCTTCACGGTATTTAGCCACGGTACGTCTGGCCACCTTGTAGCCTTCAGCCTCCAACAACTGGGTTAGCTTGTTGTCACTCAGAGGTTTTTGCGGGGGTTCAGCCGCGATCAGGCGCTTGATGACCGCTCGAATGGCGGTCGAGCTGGCAGCTTCCTTGTCACCGGTCGAGCTCAGCTGACTGGAAAAGAAATACTTCAACTCAAATAGACCTTGTGGGGTCAGGATGAATTTTTGAGTCGTGGCGCGCGAAATAGTCGACTCGTGCATTTCGATTTGTTGGGCAATGTCCGCCAGTATCAGCGGGCGCATGGCCTCTTCGCCCTTGTCTAAAAACTCGAGCTGTTCGGCCATGATGGTGCGTCCGACTTTGAGTAGCGTGTCATAGCGGCTCTCGACGCTCTTGATCAGCCACTTGGCCTCGCGGGTTTGCGCTTTGATGTAGCTTTTGCCGTCGGCATCGGCATGTTCTGCCAAATCGCTGTAGGTTCGATTTAGGTAAAGCCGCGGCATCACCTCGCTGTTCAGCTCGACCCGCCACATTCCCTGCACGCGACGCACAACCAAGTCCGGAATGACGTAATCACTGTCTTCACTACTGATCGCCGTCCCCGGTCGGGGCGATAGGGTGCGGATCAGGCTAAGCGCCTCGTGGATACTGTCTGGATCCGAGCCCAGGCCGCGCTTGATGCCAGCCATGTCTCGCTTGGATAGCGCTTCGAATCGCTCGTTGATAATTCGTATCGCCAGCTCGCGGCAGTCGACGCTGTCGCCCAGCAGGCCCAGTTGAATTTTGAGGCATTCCTGGACATCACGGGCCCCGACGCCAGGCGGGTCCAAGTGCTGAATTTGTTTTAGTACCACCGCGACTTCGTCGACTTCTGCTGGCTCATCCAACTCCTCGGCAGTGGCCTCGCAGACCGACTCGAGTGATTCACGCAAATAGCCTGCATCATCAATGCCGTCGACCAAGGCAACAAACAGCGTTTGATCCCGTGGTGTCAGATGCAGTTGCCACATTTGATCCAGCAGGTGCGTGTGCAAATTGACCGGGGCGCTGGTGCGTGCTTCGAATTCTGGCAGCCCTTCGCTGGAGTTTCCTTGATTGACGAAGGTGTCTTCCCAGCGACTGTCCATGCTGGGGTTGTCGCCGAAATCATCTTGGTCTAGCAGATCGCTTAAGTCGGTTTCGCTGGTTTCGCTGTCAGTTGAAGCCTCGTCGTTGCCTTCGGGCTCGTCTTCTTGCATCTCCAGTAAAGGATTCTCGTCAAGTGCGGTCTGGATTTCTTGCTGCAGCTCGAGCGTCGACATTTGCAGCATGCGAATTGCTTGCTGCAGTTGCGGCGTCATAGCCAGTTGCTGGCCCATCTTGAGCTGTAAAGATTGTTTCATGCGGTGTCCTAGCGTCTCCCAGAACTATAGCACTAAGCATCAAGACTACATGCGAAAATCGTGCCCGAGGTATACATCTCGAACTTTTTGGTTGTTCAAGAGGGCCTCGGGGGTGCCGCTGGCCAGCACGCTACCCTCGCTAACAATGCAGGCTCGATCACACAGATCCAGCGTCTCACGAACGTTGTGATCGGTGATCAAGACCCCGATGCCGCGGGCGGCTAGTCCCTGAATCAGCTCTTTGATGTCGTTGACCGAAATGGGATCAACGCCAGCGAAGGGCTCGTCCAGCAAAACAAAGGTGGGATCCATCGCCAAGGCGCGAGCAATCTCGACACGTCTGCGTTCACCGCCAGACAGGGCCTGCCCGGGGCTCTCGGCGACGTGATTCAATGAAAACTCGTCCAACAGTTGCTGGGCTTTGGCACTGCGTTGGTTAGCGGACAGATCGCTACGTAGCTCCAGCACCGCCAGCAGGTTATCCCGGGCGCTGAGTCGACGAAACACACTGGCTTCCTGGGGCAAATATCCCAAGCCGGCCTGTGCTCGTTTGTGCATTGGGGCGTCGCTCAGATCTACGCCATCCAGCAGAATTCTGCCCGCATCGGATCTCACCAATCCGACGATCATGTAGAACGAGGTGGTTTTGCCGGCACCGTTAGGGCCCAACAGGCCCATGATCTCGCCGGCCTGCAACGCGACGGACATGTCTTTGACGACTTGCCGCTTGCCGTAGGTTTTGGCCAGCCCCTCGGCGACTAGGCCACTCATGGTTCTGCGCGAGCCGGTGTTAGTCGCATCTCAACTCGCTGCTGGCCGTCGCCTTGAGCTTCGATTACGCCATCGCTTTGACGATACACCACGTTTTCCCCAGAAAATCGGTTGTCAGCTTGGGTGAGCACCGCGTCCCCACTCAGATTCATACTCTCGTCACCGAGCAACCACTCAATCGTGTCGGCGTTGCCGATCACTTGACCTTGTTCAAGGCTGGGAATGTCTTCGAAATAGGCCTGCGCGCCCGTCGCCACCAGGCGCTCTACCGCGCCGTTGCTCAGGTAGGCCGTTAGCTGTTCGGCACGGATGGTTAAGCTGCCTTGACGCAGCAACACTTGGCCCTGGTAGTTGGCAATGCCGGCCAACTCATCGAACTCGGCCTGATCTGCGGTGACATCCAACGGCAGCTCGCGATCCTCAGGCAAGGCCATGGCCATCAATGGGGTCAGAAGCAGTAGGGCTAGCGCGCGGGCCATAAACGAGTTTCCACTTGATCGGTGAGTGTTACCACTTGGGTGCGGGTGTTGATAGTGACTTGCTCGGCTTGGCCGGTAAAGTCAGGCGAGCGCATGATGCCCTGATCGGCCACCAACAAATCGCCGGTTTGAGTGATTTGCGGCGCATTCAATTGCCGCTGGGTCTGCGGTTGCTGGGCCTGAGCATCGCCAATCAGGCGGGTTTGTTCGGGGGTCATCTCGCCACGCTGGCCTTGCGCAACCCAGCCACGATCCGGCCACTGCATTTGGGGTTGGCTGACCTGAGCCGGACGCGTGGTGCCATAGTCCGAGGCTTGCGGTGTCTGCAACGTGCTTTCGAGCACGCCATCCTCGCCGAATCGGCGCAGGCTCGGGTTTAATACTCGCAACCTCAGGTTTTGCTCGGATTCAGTCAGGCTGTCAGAGCGAACGCTTTGCGGGCTGTCCAATGACAGTCCGACGAAGCCGGCCAGCAGCAACAGAGCGAGCAGCGCGTAGCTCATACAGTGACGCCGAAAGCCTTGAGGACGTCGTCCGATTTACCCTGGGCTTGGATCAGCTGGTTGCAGACCTCGCGTACGGCACCGTGCCCGCCGGCTCGCTGGGTGCTTTGAATGCGTGCGGACACCCAAGGGTCGGCCCCGGGCACGGTAAAGCCGGCTTTGACAGCCAGTAGGGCAGATAAATCAGGCAGGTCATCGCCCATGTAGGCGCATTGATCCAATGACAGCCCTAGGTTGTCGATTAACGTATTTAGGGCGGCCAGTTTGTCATCGCGGCCTTGAATGACGTGTTTCACGCCCAGCTGCTCGGCTCGGCGATCCACCATCGGCGAGACTCGGCCTGTGATGATGGCGACCTGAATGCCAATCGATTGCACCAGCTTGATGCCCAGCCCGTCTTGGGTGTGAAAGGGTTTGATGTGCTCACCGTCTGCGCCAAACCACACACGGCCGTCAGTCAAAATGCCGTCTACATCCAAAGCTAATAGGCGGATGTCAGCCAGACTCATAAGACACCTGCTTTCATCAAATCGTGCATGTTCAAAATGCCGAGTGGCTTATCATCTTGAGTCACGACGACGGCGTTCACTCGAGCGGTTTGCATGACATGTGCCGCCTCGGCTGCCAATGTGCCCGGATTGACTCGCTTGCCACCTAGGGTCATCGCATCGGCGACCGCCGTGGCTTTTAAGTCTAATTCTGAATCCAGGGCTCGGCGCAAATCGCCATCGGTAAAGACCCCCAGCAACTCGCCGTCATCATTGGTGACCGCTGTGATGCCAAGCCCGCCTCGGGTCACTTCCATCAGGGCATCGCGTAGGCTGACCTGATGATCGACGCAGGGCAGATCGTCACCGGCGTGCATCAAATCGTCTACCTTCATCAGCAATCGGCGGCCAAGCGCGCCACCGGGGTGTGAAAACGCAAAGTCCTCGGCGGTGAATCCGCGTGCTTCAAGCAGAGCCACTGCCAACGCGTCACCCATCGCCAAAGCGGCGGTGGTGGAGGCAGTTGGGGCTAGGTTTAACGGACAGGCTTCGCGCTGGGCGGCTACCGTTAAATGAGCGGTGCTGGCAATTCCCAGCGGGCTTTGAGGGTTGGAGCTGACGCCGATCAAGGGCGTCCCCATGCGTTTGATCAGGGGCAAGATGGCGACCACTTCGCCGGATGAGCCGGAATTAGATAGCGCGATGACGACATCTTGCGGTGTAATCATGCCCATATCGCCATGGCTAGCTTCGCCGGGGTGGACAAAGAAGGCCGGGGTGCCCGTGCTGGCCAGCGTGGCTGCGATCTTGTTGCCGATATGTCCGGATTTGCCCATGCCAGTGACGATTACGCGTCCTTGGGTGGCCAAAATCATCTCGCAGGCGCGTTTGAAGTGCTCATCCAAATCACCGGACAGCTTGTTCAGGGCCTCGACTTCAATCTCAAGTGTGCGTCGTGCGCTAGCTAAATAGTCAAAACTCACAGGCTGCTCCATGCCAAATAACCCAAGTAGCTTAAATAGATTGCCAGCAGGGTTAAACCTAAAGGCTTACCGATCTTGGGAGTGCCGCTGCGAAACCACGCGGCCGCGCAAATGATCAGCGTCATGACCAGCATCAGTCCAAAGTCACGCAGCAGAGTCGTGTCACTGATCGACACCTCGGCTAACAAACCAGTCACAGCGAATACGCCACCGATGTTGAAAATGTTACTGCCGACCACGTTGCCAATGGCGATCTCTGATTGGCCTTTGAGTGCTCCTGCGACGCTGGCGGCCACTTCGGGCAGGCTGGTGCCGATCGCGACAATCGTCAGACCCACAATAACCTCAGGAACACCCAAGTCGAGGGCGAAGTTGCTGGCGCCCCAGACCAGTAATCGCGACGAGCCCAGCAAAATGGCTAAGCCGACCAGTAAGTAGCTCCAGCTGCGCGCCAGGCTCATGGAATCCGCGCCCTCGGGTATCTCTTCGGGCTCGCCGCCGCGGGAGGCATACCAGGTGGCCAGCCCACCGCCGATCAAGATGATGACACCGTCGATCCAGTTCAGGGTGCCGTCGATGGCGATCGCGATGCCCAGTACCGTGATGCCTAACAGAGCAGGCAGGGCATTGCGTTTTACGCTGCCAGACAGGGGTACGGCTAATACCAGGGCGCTGATACCCAGCGCCAAGCCGATGTTGGCGATGTTACTGCCAACCGCGTTTCCGACCGCCAAATCCGGCGCGTCGCTGGTCACCGCCATGATCGAGACCAAGACTTCGGGCGCCGAGGTGCCAATAGCGACAATGGTCATGCCGATGATCAAGGGTGATATGTTGAATTTTAGCGCGACCCCACTGGCACCCTCGACAAAGCGGTCTGCTGATAGGGTTAGCGCGACAATGCCAACCACGATGGCGGCCAAGTAGAGAAGCATTTGGATTCCTAGTATTCGTGCGCGCCAACAATGACGCTGAGATGAGAAATCAGTATGATATCGCCTGCTCAAGCTGTCGAGTCTCACGTGTCTATCGAAATCCAAATTGAAAATCTGCACTTCTCTCGCGGGTCCCGTGCGATTTTTCGTGGGGTGGATATGCAGATTCGGGCCGGCAAGGTCACTGGAATAATGGGGCCGTCGGGAACCGGGAAAACGACATTGTTGCGTCTGATATCCGGGCAGTTGCGCCCCGATTCGGGGCGGGTGTTGGTGGATGGTGTTGATGTTCATCGTCAATCCAAAGCCGGCCTGATGGAGCTGCGCAAACAGATGGGCATGTTGTTTCAGTCCGGCGCCTTGTTTACTGACATGAGCGTGCTGGAAAATGTGATGTTCCCGCTTCAGGTGCATACCGATTTGTCGCCTGCCATGATCGAGACGGTCGCGCTGTTAAAGCTCGAAGCCGTCGGTCTGCGCGGGGCTGCAACGTTGCAGCCTGACGAGCTGTCCGGCGGTATGGCCAGACGGGTGGCCCTGGCGCGTAGCGTCGCACTGGATCCCGCCGTCATGTTGTACGACGAGCCCTTTGTGGGTCAGGATCCGATTTCGATGGGCGCGCTGCTTCGCTTAATTCAAGAGCTCAACGGCGCGCTGGGGATCACGAGTGTGATCGTCTCGCACGACTTGAACGAGACCTTTCGGGTGTGTGACGACGTCTTTATTTTGTCCCAGGGACGTGTGATTGCGGGCGGACCTTCTGATCTGGTTCAAAACAGTGCGGATGCACAGGTCAAGCAGTTCATTCACGGACTGCCGGATGGACCGGTGCCGTTCCACTTCGATGCATGCGACTTGGCGTCGGATATTGCGAGGTTGCAAGGTGATTAATGTGCTGGCGGCCCTAGGGCGCTCAACCCTCAATCGTCTAGCCGGTTTGGGCCGGGCATTTCTTATCTTGATACAGGCGGTATTCCGTCCGATCGGTCCAGGCGCATCGCTGCGTTTGCTGTGGCCCGAGATCTATAGCGCTGGCGTATTAAGCTTGGTCATTGTCGCTGTGTCCGGTTTGTTTATCGGGATGGTGCTGGCCTTGCAGGGCTACAGCATCTTGGTTGATTTTGGCTCAGAGCAGTCACTAGGGCAGTTGGTCTCGCTGACCCTGCTGCGTGAGTTGGGGCCGGTTGTGACCGCCTTGCTGTTCGCAGGACGCGCCGGCTCAGCCATGACCGCAGAGATTGGTTTGATGAAAACCACCGAGCAACTCGCCAGCTTATCGATGTTGGGTGTGGATCCCGTCCAGCGGGTCGTCGCTCCACGTTTTTGGGCCGGTGTCATTTCGATGCCACTGTTGGCCATTGTGTTTTCTGCTTTGGGAATTTGGGGCGGGCACCTGGTCGGCGTCGACTGGTTAGGTGTGGATGCGGGTGCCTACTGGGGCAACATGCAGGCCAGCGTTGATTTTCGAATTGATGTCGTCAACGGGCTGATCAAAGCCTTTGTTTTTGGCATCTTTGTGACGTGGATTGCGGTCTATCAAGGCATGGATTTGATTCCAACGGCTGAGGGCATTAGCCGTGCCACGACTCGCACGGTGGTATACGGCTCATTGGCTGTGTTGGCCTTGGACTTTTTCTTAACCGCCATGATGTTTGGGGACTATTAATTATGAGTACGCGTTCGATAGAAGTAGCGGTTGGCGGATTCGTCGCGGTTGGTCTGGCGTTGTTGGCTTGGTTAGCGATCACGGTGAGTGGTTTGGATTTCTCGCCGGCCCAGGACGAATACAAAGTGCAGGCGCGTTTTAGCAACATTGCGGGCCTTAAACCCCGAGCGAAAGTGACCAGCGCTGGCGTCAGTGTCGGCCGGGTCGAGTCGATTGAGTTGGATCCGGTGGATGGCAAGGCGGTCGTTACTATGGCGATCCGTGGTGAGTTTGATCAATTCCCACTGGACACATCGGCTTCGATTTTGACTGCCGGTTTGCTGGGCGAGAAATACATCGGCCTGCGTCTGGGAGCCGACTTTGACAATCTGATCGACGGCGATGAGATCGAAGACACTCAGTCCTCGCTGGTGTTAGAGGATTTGATCGGCCGGTTCTTGCTGAATTCGCAAGGCGATTGATGTGAATTGGGAAGCGTGGATCGCCCAGCAGCACCCCGAGGTGCTAGATCTGTCCGGCATGGTCAGCTCTAGCGCGTTGGTGGCAGCGTTGGTTCGAATTCAAATTGCCCGGGGGCAGGCGTTGCAACTGCAACAGCCGCCCGCAGGTTTGTACGGATTAGCCCGGGTGTTGGGCGTTGATGAACGATTTATTTGGGAGTAACCCTGAAATGGAACAACAAATTGAGCAGCACTTGCGCAGTGCTTTTCCGGACGCCCAGATTCAGGTCGAAGGTGGCGGTGGTAAGTTTTTGCTGACCCTAGTGGACGAGCGTTTTGACGGTCTAAATGCAGTCAAGCGTCAGCAGGCGGTCTATGCCGGGCTAGGCGATCTGATTTCATCAGGTGCGGTTCACGCCGTGACCATCGTGGCTCGTACTGCGGCCGAAGCTGCTGCGCAACAAGGATTGGATCCTCGCTAAATGGATAAGCTACAGGTTCAGGGCGGTGCTCGCCTTCAGGGAGAAATTCAAATTGGCGGAGCCAAAAACGCAGCCCTGCCGCTGCTGGCCTGTACGTTGCTCAGTGCGCAACCAACGCGACTGACCAACGTTCCTCATTTGGATGACATCACGACCATGATCAAGCTGCTGGGCCAACTCGGTGCTCAGGCGGTATTCGATGATCAGGGCGGGGTCGAAGTCGACGCCAGCGACATCACCAGTGTGGATGCACCTTATGACTTGGTGAAAACCATGCGCGCATCGATTTTGGTGCTCGGGCCGTTAGCCGCGCGCTTCGGCGAGGCCCGCGTCAGTTTGCCAGGGGGCTGCGCCATTGGTGTGCGTCCGGTGGATTTGCACCTGAATGCCTTGACCCAAATGGGCGCTGAAATTGCCCAGGACGCCGGCTACATCAATCTAAAAGTACCCGGCGGCCGCCTCAAGGGCGCACGGATCTTGTTTGATATTGTCACCGTTACCGGAACTGAAAACATCATGATGGCTGCGGCGCTGGCTGATGGCACCACGATCATCGAGAACGCCGCTCAAGAACCTGAAATTGTCGATCTGGCGATTTTGTTGCGCTCAATGGGTGCGAAAATTTCGGGCGACGGTTCGGCTCGAATCACCATCGAGGGTGTCAGCGAGTTGAACGGGGCCGAGCATTCAGTCGTTCCCGACCGAATCGAGACCGGAACCTATTTGGTGGCCGGTGCAATGACCCGTGGTGATGTCACCCTGCGCGGCACTGACGGACGCTTGCTAGAGCCGGTTTTGCTTAAGCTCGAGCAGGCTGGCGCGAAAATCACCTTAGGTGCGGATACCATCCGCTTGCAGATGAATGAGCAACCCAAGGCCGTCAATATATCGACCGCGCCGCACCCTGCCTTTCCAACGGATATGCAGGCACAGATGCTGGTATTGAACACCTTGGCTCAGGGGACCGCCACGGTCACTGAGAACGTTTTTGAGAACCGCTTTATGCACGTGCCTGAACTGGTGCGTATGGGCGCTGACATCGAGCTGGACGGCAACACTGCCGTAGTTCGCGGGGTTGAGCGCCTGCAGGGTGCTCAGGTGATGGCGACGGATTTGCGTGCGTCTGCCTCTCTGGTGATCGCGGGACTGGCCGCCGAAGGCGTCACGCTGGTGGATCGGATTTATCACATGGATCGCGGCTATGAGCGGATCGAAGAGAAACTCAGCTCGCTTGGCGGTCAGGTGAGCCGAATCAAATGAGCCAACCGCTGATCATCGCGCTCTCCAAAGGGCGCCTGCTCAAAGAGACCTTGCCGCTACTGGCCGAAGCAGGCATCGAGCCAGGCGAAGATCTGGGCAGCCGGAAACTGATTTTTGATACCAACCGCGCGGATGTGAAATTCATTATTCTGCGGGCGGTTGATGTGCCTACCTTTGTGACTCGGGGTGTTGCTCACATCGGCGTCAGTGGATTGGATCAAATCGCCGAGCAGTCATTAAGCGATCTGTATTTGCCGCTGGACCTGAAAGTGTCGACTTGCCGCTTGATGACCGCCGGTCCGGTTGGGGTGGAAAATCCGGTCGGTCGCCGCCGGGTTGCCACGAAATACACCCGCCTGGCGCGCGAATACTACGCCCGGATTGGGGTGCAGGTAGAGCTGATCAAACTCTACGGTGCGATGGAGCTGGCTCCCCTGGTGGGTTTGGCCGACGAGATTGTCGACATCGTTGATACCGGCAATACGCTCAAAGCGAACGGCCTTGAGCCGCGAGAATTGATCATGCATTCCAGCGCCCGTTTGGTGGTCAACAAAGCTGCCTGGAAAACCCGTCATTCTGAATTAGCACCGCTGGTGCAACACATCGAAGGAGCCTTGGCGTGAGCCTGTCCATCCATCAACACCTGAATTGGCAAGACCCCCATGCTCCTGCGGCGCTGGCACAAGCCACCCAATGGGAAGCGGTTGCAGATGGAACGCTGAATCAACGGGTCGATGAGATCATTGCGCAGGTTCGCCAATACGGCGATCGGGCGTTGCTTGATTTGACTGAAAAGCTGGATGGGCACCGCCCGGCTTCTTTAGAAATTCCGCCGGCTGAGTGGGTAGCCGCACGGGCACGCATCTCGCCCGAGCTTGAGCAGGCTCTGGTCGCCGCAGCGCAGCGGGTTAGCGAGTATCACAAGCATCAAGCGGCTGGGGACTGGTCTTACACTGACGCGTTGGGTAACCAGTTGGGCCAGCGTATCCGGCCGTTGGATCGCGTAGGTGTCTATGTGCCCGGTGGCAAGGCCGCATACCCCAGTTCTGTATTGATGAACGTGTTGCCTGCCAAAGTGGCGGGTGTCGGGGAAATCATTATGGTGGTGCCGACGCCGGGTGGCGTGATTAATGACGTGGTGTTGGCGGCAGCGGACATCGCCGGCGCGGATCGCGTGTTCGCAGTGGGTGGCGCGCAAGCCGTTGCGGCACTGGCGTGGGGAACCGAGACCATTCCGGCGGTAGACAAGATTGTTGGGCCGGGCAATGCCTACGTCGCCGCGGCTAAGCGGGCAGTGTTTGGCCGAGTGGGCATCGACATGATTGCCGGACCCAGCGAGATTCTGGTCGTGGCCGATGACACGTCAAATCCTGAATGGGTCGCGATGGATCTGTTCAGTCAGGCTGAGCATGATGAACAGGCCCAGCCCGTGTTGGTCAGCCTATCTAAGGCAATGACCACTCAGGTGATTGAGGCGATGGATCGATTGCTGCCGACGCTTGAGCGCGCTGACATTATCCGCACCAGCATGGCAAATCGCGCCGTTTTTGTTGATGTAGAAGACACTCAACAGGCCATTGATGTGATCAACCAAGTCGGGCCAGAGCATTTAGAATTGTCTGTCGATAATACGGACGCGCTGATGGCGGGCATCCGTCATGCCGGCGCTATCTTTGTCGGCCACCGTGCTCCGGAATCCTTAGGCGATTACTGCGCCGGCCCTAACCACGTCTTGCCCACATCAGGCACGGCTCGATTCGCCAGCCCCCTGGGTGTGTATGACTTCGTAAAACGCTCCAGCGTCATGAATATCAGCGAGCAGGGCAGTCAGGTGTTGGGCCAGATTGCTTCAGTGCTGGGACGCGCCGAGCACTTAACCGCGCACGCCCGAGCCGCCGAAATGCGACTGAAATCATGAACGATTGGGTTAGTCGGCTGATTAGACCGGATGTTCAAGCGCTTCACGCCTATCACGTAGCGGATCCGGGGCAGGCCTTGCGCCTAAACCAAATGGAGAATCCCTACGGATGGAGCGCCGAGCTGTGGCGCGAGTGTTTGGACTACATTCAGGGCGCCGAGATCAATCGTTATCCCGATGCGGGTGCTCAGGCATTGATCCGTGCGATTCGCGATCACGATTCACTGTCCGACGACTGGGGTGTGATGCTAGGTAATGGCAGTGACGAGATCATTCAGACGCTGGTTCAGGCGGTTTGTGACGGAACCCGTCCGGTGATGGCGCCGACGCCCAGCTTTGTGATGTTCCACGTGATTGCGCAGCAGTGCCGAGTGCCGTTCGAGGGTGTCGAATTAGCGCAGGATTGGTCATTGGATTTGCCAGCCTTTATCCAGGCAATGCAGACGCATAACCCTGCCTTGGTATTTTTGGCTCAGCCAAATAACCCAACCGGTAAGTTATACGACGAACAACAGCTACGACAGCTGATCGCCGCCTGTCCTGGGTTGGTGGTGCTGGACGAGGCCTATGGCCCGTTTTCGCCGCGTAATCATCAAGCATGGTTGGATGAGTTTCCCAATTTAGTCTTGATGCGAACCTTCTCAAAGCTTGGATTGGCGGGTTTACGATGCGGCTACTTGACCGGCCCGTCCGCTTGGATCGATCAAATAAACAAGGTACGTCTGCCCTACAACTTGGGTGTACTGAATCAGCGGGTGGCTGAGTTTGCATTGACCCGGGGTCGCCAGGCTATGGCGGATCAAGCCAAGCAGCTGGTCGACTCGCGTGAGTACTTGGTCAAACAATTCCGCAATCGCGGGTGGGTGGCGCACGACAGCGACGCGAATTTCATTTTGCTTGAGGTTGAGCAGCCTAGTGAGGTGTTCGCGCAACTGGTGCAGGCTGGCATTTTGATCAAAGACTTGAGCTCGGCTCACCCCAGTCTGGTTCGTTGTTTGCGAGTCTCGATCGGAACGCCCGATGAGAATCGGGCCTTGTTGGACGCGCTCGATCAGATTCTCAGCGAGACGCGCTAGGTCGCACACCGATGGTGACCGGCAACGATAGGCTTTGATTTCCGCGCAGGACGCCCAGTACGGTCGTCTCGCCGGGATCTTTGCTGGTGATTTTGATCATCGCGGCACGTCCATCGGTGACTTCCACGCCGTCAATTCGGACCAGTAAGTCGTTCGGCGCCAAGCCGGCCAGCTGTGCAGGGCTGTCACGATAAACTGCAGTCACCAACATGCCACCGGCGATATCGAGGGATTCACGTACCTGTGCTGGGATCAGCCCAACCTCGATGCCAATGAATCCCCGAATCACGCGCCCATTGGCAATCAGCTGTTGCATGACGTCCAGCGCCAATGAGGTCGGAATCGCAAAACCAATACCCTGACTGCCGCCGCCGCGGGAAAAGATGGCCGAATTAATGCCAATCAGCTCGCCATAAATATTGATCAGCGCACCGCCAGAATTGCCTGGGTTGATGGCTGCATCGGTTTGAATGAAATCCTCAAAGGTCGATAGACCGGCAATCCGGTCGGTCGCACTTAAAATGCCCTTGGTCACGCTTTGCCCAACGCCAAAGGGATTTCCGATCGCTAGCACCGAATCACCAATCATCGACGGGGTCTGCGCAATCGGTATGACCGGAATGCCGGGTAGCTGAATTTGTAACACCGCCAAGTCAGATTCAGGATCGCTACCCACCCGTGTTGCGATCGCACTGCGTCCATCACGCAGCTCAACGATCAGGTTGGGCGCATTTGCGATCACGTGGTGGTTGGTCAGGACATGTCCTTGGGCAGACACAATGACGCCGCTGCCTAACGGTGCAATACGTCGATCCTGGCGCACCTGTGTGTCCAAGTACTGACGCATCAGCGGATCGCTGAGTAGAGGGTGGTCGTTGTCGAGTGATTCAATGGCGGTGTGAATGTTGACCACGGCAGGGGCCGCGACCTGTACCGCGTTGCGGTAACTGCCGGGGGGCGGGGTGGTCATGCTGCGTTGATCTGCAGGCAGTGTTAGCAGGGAAATTTGAGTGTGGTTTTTGGCCTGATACAGCCCGTACCCGAGCGCGACAATAATGCCGATGCAGATGGCGGGGAAAAACGCTTTGATGGATTCAACTACGGCTCGCATAACGCTATCTTAGCCCGATTCGTGAAACGAGAGTGTTTATGACCCCGACTCAATTGGAAACTTTAGTAAACCAATGGCTGGTTCCTGATCAGTTCAAAGACTACTGCCCTAACGGATTGCAGCTGGACGCCGGTGCCGATATTCAGCGAGTGGTGTGCGGCGTGACCGCGAATCAGGCGTTGATTGATGCGGCGATACAGGCTGAGGCGGATGCGATATTGGTTCACCATGGGTGGTTCTGGAAGGGCGAGTCGCAACCGCTAACCGGGCTCAAAGGCGCCCGAGCCCGAGCCTTGTTCCAGGCCGGCATCAGTTTGCTGGCTTATCATTTGCCGTTGGATGCGCATCCAACTTTGGGCAATAACGCGGGATTGGCCCAGGCAATGGGGTGGTCGCGCACCGGGCCTCTGGATGTGAATGCCAAGATCTCGATCGGCGACATTGGGGTGCCCTCGCAGGCCTTGTCAGGGGCGCAGCTGCAGGCACAGCTGAGTGAAGTGTTAGGTCAAGAAGCGCTTTGGATTGACGGCGGTGGTCAAATCGAGCGTCTGGCGTGGTGCACAGGGGCTGCGCAATCCTATTTTCAGCAGGCGATTGACCAAGGCGTGGATGCCTTTGTAACCGGCGAGATTAGCGAGCCGATGGTTCACTTGGCTCGTGAGGCAGGGGTTCATTATTTTGCGGCGGGTCATCATGCGACCGAGCGATTCGGTGTGATCTCGCTCGGCCAAGAGCTGATGCAGCATGGGCTGGAGTCGCAGTTTATCGACGTGCCCAGCCCGGTTTAGGGCTAACTGGTGCTGGTGCGTTG
This sequence comes from Litorivicinus sp., assembly GCA_965656605.1. GTDB lineage: Bacteria > Pseudomonadota > Gammaproteobacteria > Pseudomonadales > Litorivicinaceae > Litorivicinus. The sequence continues at coordinate 14,777 of CBFHLC010000006.1, forward strand.
GTTCGCTTCAGCCAACGTGCCGTTTTGATCGGCGTAGTCGCGCGGCTGGGCGTCTTGCTCGATCAGGGTGTCAGCCTCGGGCACCTTGGGCAACAATTCCTGAATCTTCTCGGCACCTTCACCCTGGACTAATTCGTCCTGGGCCTTGGATAAGTGCTCGTGGACCTCGCGGTACTGGTGGCTGAGCTGGTTGACCAGACGCGCCGTTTCAGAGAAATGCTCTTGAACTTGCATGCTCAGCTCGGCGTGCTTTTCATCGGCGGCCTGTGCGCGGGCTTCAAGTTCGGCTCGAATTTTGACCTCGGGCTGACTGTTACGTCCCCAATAAAATCCGATGCCCAATCCAATGACGGCGGCAACAAGCGCATAAATCCAGACCAATGACATGTATGTGTTCCTAAGGTTGTCGTTTGCTCAGTGTATCAAGGCGTTTACACTTCGCGCAGTTATTTAAGGATCTCAGCATGACCCGGCCCATTGAATCGCCTGTTCAGATCGATGCTCGTTTAGAGGGTATCTTAAACGCAGTCCCCGATGCGTTGGCATCCGACGTTATGGTGGTTTGCCACCCGCATCCACTGCACGAAGGCACCATGCATAACAAGGTGGTCACAACCCTGTGCCGGATGGCGCGCGATCAAGGCCTGCCGTCACTTCGGTTTAATTTCCGCGGGGTCCAGGGCAGTGCCGGTGAGTGGGATAGCGGGATTGGCGAGATCGACGATGGCTGTGCAGCGGTTGAGTTTATGCAGGATCGCTACCCAGGGGCACGCATCTGGTTGGCCGGCTTCTCATTTGGTGGGTATGTGGCTGCACATGTGGCACAACGCGAAGATATTGCCGGCATCATGCTAATTGCGCCGGCTACTTCGCGTTTTGACATGGACTCTATCCGGATTCAAATTCCTGGATGGGTGGCGTTTAACCGAGACGATGACACGGTCGACCCTGCATCCATGCAAGCTTGGCTTGATCGGCAAGACTCCAGCCTGATTAAGTCCTTTCTCCAAGATCAGGGTGGGCACTTCTACCATGGCCAATTGGGGCCGCTTAAACGCCAAGCCCAAGCCTGGCTCGAGGAGCAGCTGTAATGGGTCCGGGTGCGCAGTATCAGCGGCTGATTGAAGCCGGGACGATCTATCCAGATCCCGCGCAGGCCGATGCCGTCGGTTTGCTGGATGATCTTCGTTCTCGCTTAATCGCGTATACGCCGGCTGAGCCTGCCAAAGGGTTTGTCAGTAATCTGCTGGGTACCTGGAAAAAACCGCCGCCACCACAACCGGTGACGGGGCTGTATTTTTGGGGTGGTGTGGGTCGTGGCAAAACGTTCTTGATGGATCTGTTCTACGACAGCTTGCCTTTCGAAGACAAGCGTCGCGTTCATTTTCACCGCTTCATGCTCTCAGTGCATGCCGAGTTGCGCGAGCTTCAAGGCCAGCAGGATCCGTTAGAGAAAGTGGCAGCCCGGATTGCTCAGCAGGCGCGCATTTTGTGCTTGGACGAGTTTATCGTTACGGACATTACCGACGCCATGATTCTGGCTAACTTGTTCAAAGCCTTGTTCAAGCGCCAGGTGTCGCTGGTGACGACGTCCAACGTCGAGCCCAAGTGGTTGTATAAAGACGGCTTGCAACGCCCGCTGTTCTTACCGGCCATTGATTTGTTGTATGCCCATACAAAAGTATTCAACTTAGACGGCGGGACCGATCACCGTTTACGTGTTCTAACCTCGGTTCCGTTGTATCTCACGCCATTGGGTGCGGATACCGATGCGCTGCTGATGCGCGAGTTCAAGCAACTGGCCCCGGGGCAGGGTGCCAGTGACGTGGATCTGCAGATCAACGGACGGGCACTGCGTGCTCAGCATGTTGCCGATGATGTGGCGTGGTTCACCTTTGCAACGCTGTGCCAAAGTGCGCGCTCAACTTCTGACTACATTGAGCTGGCCAAGTCTTACTCTGCGCTTGTGGTCCAGGACATTCCTGTATTAACGCCGTTACTGGATGATGCAGCGCGACGTTTTGTGAATTTTATTGATGAAATATATGACCGTAACGTCAAGCTAATTATCAGTGCCGAGGCGCCCATGATCCAGTTATATCAGGGCACGCGGGTTACCTTTGAGTTTGATCGGACGATCAGTCGACTGACTGAAATGCAAAGCGAAGAGTACTTGGCACAGCCCCATTTGCCATAAGGGGTTGATCTCCCCTCTGACTTCTCTATAATCCGCCCCCTCGTTAATGGGGTCAGCCCCACTAAAGCAGCAGGAATTATGAAGACTTTCAGCGCCAAAACAGAAGAAGTCAGCCGCGAATGGCTGGTGGTGGACGCAGCAGGCCAGACACTAGGTCGTCTAGCGACCGAAGTGGCGCGGCGTCTGCGGGGTAAGCACAAGCCCGAGTACACACCCCACGTTGACACCGGTGACTACATCGTCATCGTCAACGCAGAGCAGGTTCAAGTGACCGGCCGCAAAGCAACTGACAAAATGTATTACCACCACACAGGTTTTCCGGGTGGCTTGAAAGAAGCCTCGTTCGAGAAGTTGATCGAACGCCGTCCCGAGAAAGTAATCGAGCTAGCCGTTAAAGGCATGTTGCCCAAGAATCCCCTGGGTCGTGCTATGTACCGCAAGCTTAAAGTTTATGCCGGCGCGGAGCATCCGCATGCCGCGCAAGAGCCTAAGCCTCTGGCTCTGTAAGGAATAGCGAATTATGGCAGCAGTACAAAACTACGGCACCGGCCGTCGCAAGACTTCAGCAGCACGCGTTTTCTTGCGTCCCGGTAATGGCACCATCACAATTAACCAGCGCCCTATTGAGCAGTATTTGGGCCGCGAGACTGCACGTATGATTGTGCGTCAACCGCTAGAGTTGGTTGAAATGTTGGACAAGTTTGACGTGTACGTCACCGTGAAAGGTGGTGGCGAATTCGGTCAGGCAGGTGCAATTCGTCACGGTATCACGCGTGCACTGATGGAAATGGACGAGTCACTACGTCCCGCTCTGCGCAAAGCTGGTTTCGTAACCCGCGATTCGCGCATGGTTGAGCGTAAGAAAGTCGGTCTGCACAAAGCGCGTAAGCGTCCGCAGTACTCGAAGCGTTAATCCGGTCGGATTTCGCAGAAAGGCCCGGCTTGTCCGGGCTTTTTTTCGTCCGAAAGATGCGCCTTATTGATAGACCCTCCGACTTGCGTGTAGGCCTCGCGCTCTCTACAATTTGCGCGGGAAATTTTTTATCTATCTATGACAGAGAGGACTCGGTATGTCCGATACCACGACAGGAACCAGTGGCGCTAGCAATGGGCGTCGAAAGTTCCTAGTGGCTGCAACGTCGGCCATGGGTGCAGTGGGTGCAGTAGGGGTGGCAATTCCCTTCATAGGCTCATGGAACCCCAGTGCTAAAGCGAAAGCAGCCGGCGCGCCTGTGCGCGTTGACGTCAGTAAAGTTCGTCCTGGTGAGCAGATTCGTGCCGAGTGGCGCGGCAAGCCAGTATTCGTGGTGCGCCGCACGGCTGAAAACTTGGCGTCGTTGGACTCCACCGATAGTGTGGTACTCGATCCTCAGTCCGAGGCTCCTCAGCAGCCCTCGTATGTCGATACTAAAACTCGCTCAATTGACCCAGAGGTCTTTATTGCAGTGGGTATTTGCACGCACTTAGGATGTTCTCCGCAGTTCCGTCCCGAGGTGGCTCCGGCCGATCTTGGCGCGGAATGGGTCGGCGGTTATTTCTGCCCTTGCCACGGGTCACGTTTTGATCTGGCAGGGCGGGTTTATAAAGCAGTTCCGGCCCCTCTGAATTTGGTGGTGCCTCCGCACCGCTACGAGACCGAAACTGTTGTCGTAATCGGTGAAGATGAGGTGACTGCATAATGGCAAACCGTGAAACTACCGAAACAGGCGTATTAGGTTGGGTTGACCAGCGTTTGCCTGTCGTGGATGCGTGGAACAAGCACATCGGTCAGTACTACGCGCCGAAAAACTTTAACTTCTGGTACTTCTTCGGATCCCTGGCTCTGTTGGTTTTAGTTAACCAGATCGTAACGGGTATCTGGCTGACCATGAGCTACGAGCCCAGTGCTGAAGGCGCGTTCGCATCCGTGGAATACATCATGCGCGACGTCGAGTTCGGCTGGTTGATTCGTTACATGCACTCAACCGGTGCCTCGGCGTTCTTTGTCGTGATCTACTTGCACATGTTGCGTGGTCTGATGTACGGCAGCTACCAAAAGCCGCGTGAGCTGATTTGGCTGTTCGGTATGGCGATCTATTTAGCTCTGATGGCTGAAGCGTTCATGGGATACCTGTTGCCTTGGGGGCAGATGTCTTACTGGGGTGCTCAGGTGATCGTCTCCTTGTTCGGTGCGATCCCGGTGGTCGGTGCGGACTTGGCTCAGTGGATTCGTGGTGACTACTTGATCTCAGGCATCACCCTGAACCGTTTCTTCGCGCTGCACGTGATTGCATTGCCGTTCGTGATTGCGGGCTTGGTGTTTTTGCACATTTTGGCACTGCACGAAGTGGGTTCGAACAACCCCGATGGCATTGACATCAAGCTAAACAAAGACGAGAACGGGAAGCCCGTTGACGGTATTCCTTTCCACCCTTACTACACGGTCAAAGATATCGTAGGTGTAGCGGTCTTCTTGTTTGTGTTCGCATTGGTCGTGTTTTTCTTCCCAGAAATGGGTGGCTACTTCTTGGAATACGCGAACTTCGAGCCGGCTAACCCGCTCAAGACGCCAGAGCACATTGCCCCAGTTTGGTACTTCACGCCGTTCTACGCGATTCTGCGAGCGATCACTTTCCCGATGTTCGGGCTAGACGCTAAGTTCTGGGGTGTGATGTTCATGGGCGCGGCGATTGCGATGCTGTTCGTGCTGCCTTGGCTGGATCGTAGCCCTGTGCGCTCTATGCGCTACAAGGGTTGGTACTCACGCATTGCGTTGGCGTTGTTCTGCATCTCGTTCGTGATCTTGGGTGTCTTGGGTGTATTGCCCTCAACCCCGGGTCGTACGGTGCTAGCGCAGGCCTGTACCGCGATCTACTTCGCTTATTTCATCCTGATGCCTTGGTATACCCGGATGGAGAAATGTAAACCTGTTCCGCAAAGGGTGACTGGCTAATGATCAAGGGAATTGTATTTGCACTCAGTGCAATGATCTCAACCGCTTTTGCTGCTGGTGGACCTGGCATCGAGCTTGAGCAGATCGATGTTGATCCGCGCGATAAGCCCTCGTTGCAGCGTGGTTTGGCGACATTTAATCAGTACTGCATGGGCTGCCACAGCGTTGAATTCCAGCGTTACGAGCGTACGGCCACGGATCTCGAGATCCCGGTCGCGTTGTTTGAAGAGCATCTACTGCCCGGTCACAAGAAAATTGGTGATCTAGGCACGATCTCTATGCCCAGTGATGCAGCGGCAGAATGGTTCGGTGCTCCGCCACCGGATCTGTCGCTGATTACACGCAAGCGTGGTAATGACTGGGTTTACACGTACCTCAAGACCTTCTACACCGATCCATCGCGTCCTTTAGGCGTGAACAACCTGGTGTTTGCCAAGGTCGGTATGCCGCACGTTTTGCAGCCCCTTCAGGGCGAGCAACGCTTGGTGTGCAAAAACGCACCGGTCCGTGAAGATGGCGTGGTTAAAACCGATCCGTTGACCGGCAACCCGATCCTGGCAGACCAGTGCGGTGTGTTGGAAGTGGTCGAGGGGACCGGACAACTAACAGCCGAAGAGTATGATCGTGTGATCTACGATTTGGTAAATTACATGGCCTACGTGGCTGAGCCCAGCCGGGTCAACGCAGAGCGCATCGGTATTTATGTACTGCTGTTCTTGTTCGTGTTCGGCATCGTGGGTTATTTGCTCAAGCGCGAATACTGGAAAGATATCCACTAATTCGCCAAGCAATTTGAATCAACCCCCGCCGGTTTGGCCGTCGGGGGTTTTTGTATCTAAGGAGTTTCCATGACTGTGGTCACCAAGCGTTCGTCTATGACGTTCTTTTCAGATCCGAGTGATCTTTTGTCGCATCGCGTACGCGTTGTGTTGTTCGAGAAAGGTGTGACCGTCGATATCGTCGATTGCGACCCCGAGAACGTGCCCGAGGAAGTCCTAGAGCTAAACCCCTATGGCAAGTTGCCGACCCTGGTGGATCGTGATCTGTCGTTGTTTGAAGCTAACGTCATGATGGAATACTTGGACGAGCGTTTCCCGCATCCGCCTTTGTTGCCGGTCTACCCTGTGGCCCGTGCCAACAGTCGCCAGATGATTACGCGTATTGATCGCGAGTGGACGGCCTTGGCTCGCATTATTGCCAAGGAAAAAACCGGCAAGCGCGTTGATACGGCTCGCAAAGCGCTGCGTGATTCAGTGATTGCGACTAACAGCATCTTCGAAGAAAAGCCTTACTTCATGAGCGATGATTTCAGTCTGGTTGACTGTGCAGTGGCCCCGATTTTGTGGCGCTCTGACATGCTAGGTCTGGATCTGCCGGCCAAGAGCACGGTGGCGATTCGGGAATACTGTGATCGGGTGTTTGCCCGTGAAGGCTTCCAGCTGAGCTTGTCAGAGCTTGAGCAGGAAATGCGGAACTAGGCATGAAGTCCTCTCGTCCCTACCTGTTACGCGCGTTGTATGAGTGGATGCTCGACAACGACGCGACGCCCCATTTGATGATCGATGAGAACGTCAATGGGGTTCAGGTGCCCGCGGGCTATTCCCAAGATGGCATCCTAATCTTGAGCATCTCGCCTAGTGCGGTTAAAGAGCTGAGCCTGACAAATACGGATGTTAGTTTCACCGCACGATTTGCAGGCAAGCCGGAGCAAATCTGGTTGCCGATGAGTGCGATTAAGGGCGTGTTCTCGAAAGAGACAGGTGAGGGGATGCAGTTCTTGACCGAACCGGGTGGTCCCCCAGCCGAGGTTGAGGATCCCACTACGCCAGAGCCGCCGAAAAGCGGCCCGGGCTTACGGGTGGTTCGTTAGTCGATACGCTCGAACAGCGCGACGATCCGTTCAACACCACCGACCTTTTGAGCCGATGCAGTGACCTGCTCGATTTCACTGTTGGTCAGAAATCCCATCAAGTACAAGGTGCCATCTTCGGTGGTTACCTTGGTGCGATTCGCTAACCCCAATCCGAGATCTTTTGCGATCACGGTGTTCACCGCGGCCGTCAGGTAGGCGTCATTCGCTCGCACACCCAAGCTAGTAGCTCCGGCGACGCTTAACGCGTTTTCGACTTTTTTGACGCCGCGCACTTCGCTGACTACCTGTTGGGCTGCGCTTTGGCTGGCCTGATCCGGTACCTGTCCCGTCATCAATGCGGTGCCGTTAAAAACGGTTACGTTGATGTGAGCATTTTTCAATGTCTCATTGGTTTTGTTCAGGTTTACCTCGGCAATCTCTTCGATCAGATTATCGCTGACAAAGCCGCCAAAGGTCCGGTTGCCAATGTTGGGCTGGATCGGCTCGTCGACGACGGTTGAGACCAGTGTGGTGCAGCCGGTTAGGCCCAGTGTTGCGATAAGTAAAAGGGGAGTGAATCGTTTCATAAGTTATCCAAATAGCTGATGTTCGATAAGTTCTGCCAACAGGGTGATGCAGGCCAGTTGCAAGGGCAAGACCTCGCTGGCTTCGGTTGCGGGAATTTTGAGTTCTTGATCGTTATGGTTAATGATCGCGCCCAGTTGCCCGTTTTCACGGCCACTGATAACGATCGAGCCGATATCCCGATCATGTGCTGCCAGCAAAGCCTTCATGCAGGCGGGCTCATTGCCGTTCTGGCACAGGATTAGCAGCAGATCGTTGGCTTGGCCATGGGCGCGCAGCTGGTGGGCATAGATCTCTGATCCCGAGCTGCCCGCTGCAATAGACGAGAGCAGAACCGTATCCGTGTTCAGGCACAGGGCTGGTAGGGATGGGCGGTCGCGCGATAGCTTGTGGTTAAGTTGGCTGGCAAGCATTTGTGCAAGCCCGCTTTGCTGGCCAACACCGCAGGTCAGTATGCGTCCTTCGGTCAGAAGGGTTTGGGTTAGCCGCGCGCTGATTTGCACCAGTGACGGCCCCTGTTCGGAATCTAGCTGGTGCAGTGACTGGCTAAGGGCCGCTATTCGGCCGTTGATGTGATCTAACATCCGGACATGGTAAAGGCGTCGACCATCCAATCACAACGAAAACTCTGTTGGTGTGGTGTTACCGCGACCACATCAAATCGGCACTCACCGTCCCAGTGGCTGTGGCCCAGGTAGTGCCGGGCAGCGTAGATTAGTCGGCGTTGCTTGTGTCTATCGACGCTGGCAAAGCCAGCCTCGGACGTTTTGCGCAGCCGGACTTCGGTGAAAATAACCACCTGTTCATGGCGCAGGATTAGATCTATCTCGCCCAGTCGGCAGGCGTAATTTCGTTCAAGTAGCTCAACGTTACGCCGCGCTAGTTGCTCGGCCAGCCAACGCTCGGCTTGTTCACCCCGCGTTGGGCTGCTCAACCACACGCTCCAGTGGCTCGTAGCCATCCGAGGTAATCCGAATCGGCGTCAGCGTTCGGCGTAGCTCAGAGCCGTCGAGCGTCCAGTTGCCGGTGCGGCCAGGGATCTCTAGCAAGGTTTTGTCTGCCAATGCGGTGGATAGCGCCCACGCATCCGCGCCCAGCTCAAACAGGACATTAGAGGCGACGTCCTCTTGAGTTTGCCACGGCATCGCGACCACTCGGGCGCCATTCAAGTCGCTTCGCACCAGGGCGATGTTCTCATCCAATGCAGCATCAGCCAGCCAGATTGGCAAGCTGCCGGCATAGTAGAACGCCAGCAGTGGCTTGAGTTGGGCCGCTGTGATCGAATCTGCGTAGATGTAGACGCTAGTAATGTCTTGGCGACGTCTAGGGGTGAACTCCAAGTCCAGCCCAAGTTGTCGCTCTAAGGCGCGGTGGCGAGCGTTGCTGGCAGTGACGCCCAGCGCGTCGGACACAACTTGGTTCTGGTCATCGTTCAGGTAACGCTGAATAACAGGGCTAGGGCGCTCAGGGTCTTGCTGCCATTGCTCTAAATACGCGCTAGCGATTCGCTCACCCAAGGCGTCCCCGGGGAGTAGTAACAAGGGTGCGCCGGATCTATCTGCCGCCATCAGGCGAGCTGCGTCAGCGGCCGTATGCTCGGGTGACAGTCCCATCAGCGCGCGTGGTGCAGAGGAGCCGGTCAAATCGGCTTCCGAGTAATTCAGCGCTAGTACGGCTTCTTCGGGGTTCAGGGCCAGTAACTCGTCGACCTGGTCCCGCGGCAGTGGCCCTAGGATTAAATCGACATTTTGGCTGCGCAACTCGGCCAACGCGGATTCAACGCCTTGGGCGCTGTCGGCCACAATCAGGGTGGGCCCCGTCTGGCTTAACTGCTGATGCATGATGCCGTCTAGCACGCTTTCCCCGACTCGGCTTAAAGCGCCGGTCATAGGCAAGATCAATCCAATGCGAGAGGCAATCGGCCAGTCGGTATTTAAAAGCTCTGCCAGCTCGAGTGGTAGCCGGTCCATCGCTGGATGGTCGGGCCACTCGCTGCGCCACAAACGAATGGCCGTAGCGCTTTGCGTGCTCTGGGCCGCTTGGGCCAAAGCGACCCAACCAGACGCTACAGTGCCTCCGGTGGCATCTGGGATGGTTTTTGCCAGCTGCCACAGGGCCTCAATGCTGTTTTGTGAGTCCTGTAGTGCACTGAGCGCGACCAGGTCTTCCAGTGCGGGAATATTCTGTGACAGGGCAATCCGAGTCTCGGCGCGCAGCTCCAACAGGCGGATCTCGTCGGCCAAACCAATAAACGCCTGCGGCTCGTTAAGTGCCTGGGTGATTCGTGTCTGTGCGGCATCGGCCAAGCCGGTTCGGAATTCGGCCAGCGCCATGGCATGCTGGAATCGGGGATAGGCTTCAATCGAATCTGGCGCGACCGGGTATTGAGCGCCCAATTCGAGCGCTTGCGTGTAGCGGGATAGCGAGTTGAGCTGGCGCAGTAGCTCAATCAGTTGGGCATCGCGTTGCTGTCCTGCGAGCGTTTCGATCTGTGCGATGTCTGCCTGAAGTGTTTGATCTAAGCGGCTGGTAGGCGCACTCGGAGTTCCTGCGCATCCCACCAGCAACCCTGCTAGGATGCCGGCAAATATGACGTGGCGAGCGGTTGGAGCTTTCATCTAAATGCAGATTCCTGAGCGGTTAATTACGCGGGGGCCAATTGACCCCGCAATCTACTTGGTCTCGACCCCAATCGGCAACTTGGGCGATTTAACCCTGCGCGCTTTACGCGTTTTGTCATCGGTAGAGACGGTGTTGGCTGAAGATACGCGCAGGGCACGTCAGCTGCTGTCGTCCTACGGTCTGAACCCAAGGTGCATAGCTGTCCATCAGCACAATGAAGAGCGCTTGGCGCCTGGTTTGGTTGAGCAAGCTCGCGAGGTGCCGCTGGCTCTGGTCAGTGATGCGGGAACGCCGTTACTGTCGGATCCAGGTTTGCCGCTGGTGCGCGAGGCGATCAAGCAGGGGGTGCCGATCATTCCTATTCCGGGGGCCTCAGCTTTGTTGGCAGCCACGGTGGTGTCAGGATTTGCCATGGATCACCTGCAATTCTTAGGTTTTCTGCCGCACAAGGGATCCGGTCGGGGTGATCGACTCGAGCGCGGTGAGAGATCCGGCGGTGCGATGGTGCTGTACGAGTCAGCCAATCGTATGCCGGTGTTGATTCGTGATCTGCTGGCTCAGTGCGGCCCCGAGCGGCGGGTCGCGTTTTGTCGCGAGATGACCAAGCTACACGAGCAGGTCTGGCGCGGTCCGATCGGTGAGGCGCAGGCCTGGTATGACTCCAGCAACGATCACACCAAAGGCGAGTATGCCGTGGTGGTTGAGGCGGGGCAGCGGATGGGCTCGGACATTGATCAGGACAAGGTGCTGCGCGCGTTGGCGGGCGCCCTGCCGCCGTCAAAGGCCGCGAAAGTGGCGGCCGAGATCACCGGCGGCAATCGCCGCGACTTGTTTGAACGCATTGAGTTCTTGAATAAAGACGGCGACTGAACCATTATCCGCGCCGAAGACGACTGGGCAATCGCTGGCCGCAAGGCGAGAGGAAAGTCCGGGCTCCATAGAGCGAGATGCCAGGTAATGCCTGGGGGGCGTGAGCCCACGGAAAGTGCCGCAGAAAATATACCGCCTTCGGGTAAGGGTGAAATGGTGCGGTAAGAGCGCACCGCGCCCCTGGTAACAGTGGGTGGCAGGGTAAACCCCATCCGGAGCAAGACCAAATAGGAACTCTACAGGCGTGCGCTCGCGCTGAGTTCGGGTAGGTCGCTTGAGTGCGTTGGTGACAACGCACCTAGATGAATGATTGTCCCAGACAGAACCCGGCTTATAGGTCGTCTTCATTTTTCCCCACCTGTTACCACTCGGTCACGGGTAATAAAGTTTTATTCCAGAAATCACTTTCGAATCGTCGCGTAAGTCATTGATTTTGCATTTTTGATAGGGCGTATTGGCGCATAACTGTTGCTATATACAGCTCCGTAACCTGCTGTTTTATAACCACAAACCCTTTCGTTTGGTGCTGGCGCACCCGCTTGCTACTGCGGTGAGGTCTTTCTACACTGCGCAAGTGGGAAAAAAGGGGGAAAAGTGTGGTTTTGTGATCAATTGAGATCGAAACCCAGTCAGTATCATGTTTCGAGGCATTACACCGATCAATTTAGACGCTAAAGGGCGTCTCGCTATCCCGACGCGTTATCGCGACGAGATACAGGATCGTTGTGCTCAAAAAATGGTGCTGACCGTTGATCACCGCGAGCGCTGCTTGTTGGTGTATCCCCAGCCGGATTGGCAGACGGTTGAATCCCAAGTCAATGCGCTGCCCAACCACTCCAAAACGGCTCGCCGCCTACAACACATGCTGATTGGCCACGCGACCGATTTAGATCTGGATTCTGCTGGCCGCCTTTTGATTCCTGCCTTGCACCGCGATCACGCCCATCTAGAAAAGCGTGTCGTGCTGATGGGGCAAGGCCATCGTTTCGAGATTTGGTCCGAGGCCGCATGGCAAGCCAAGAGCGAAGCCTATCTGGCCGATGACGATGATGACGTCACTGGTCTCGAGGATTTGCGCCTGTGAGCCAGCACGTTACCGTCCTGCTGGACGAGACGGTCGATGCGATCAAAGGCCCTGTGGACGGGCTGTACATCGACTGCACGCTGGGTCGTGGCGGCCATACCGCGCTATTGCTGTCCAAGCTGGGTGCGCAGGCGCGTGTGATTGGCTTGGATCGCGACCCTCAGGCCATCGAGTTTTGCACACGGCGATTTGCCGATGATTCGCGTTTTGAGGCGGTTGCCACGGATTTTGCAGGGCTGGGGCAATTGCTCGCCCAGCGTGGCTGGGTCGGTCAGGTGGACGGCGTCATGGCGGATCTGGGCGTGTCGTCCCCGCAACTGGATCAGGCGGATCGTGGTTTTAGCTTCCAGCAAGATGGTCCGCTGGACATGCGCATGGATCCCACGCAAGGGGTTCCGGCTTCGGAGTGGCTGCAGTACGTCAAGCATCCCGATTTAGCGCGGGTTTTGCGTGAGTTTGGTGACGAGAAGTTTGCTAGTCGCATCGCCAGTGCCATTTTAGAGGCGCGGGCTGAAGCGCCGATTACGCGCACGTTGCAGCTGGCTCAGATCATCAAAGATGCGCACCCTAAATGGGAGCCGGGTCGCCACCCTGCGACACAGAGCTTTCAGGCGATTCGTATTCACATCAACCAAGAGCTGGCGCAGATCGATCAATTACTTCCGCAGATTACGGATGCGTTAAAGCCCGGTGGGCGGATGGCGGTGATTAGTTTCCATAGTCTGGAAGATCGTCGAATCAAGCGGTTTATCCGTGATCAAGCTAATCCGCCGGGTGATCCGCTGGGTCTATTGCCCCAGCCTGCGCCGGTATTAAAGCCGCAAGGTAAGGCGATTAAGCCAAGCCGTACCGAGGTAGACGCCAACCCGCGTTCGCGCTCGTCCGTGTTGCGCGTGGCCCAAAAGGTGGGTGCATGATTACCTGGGCTTGGGATTTGGTTCGTATCGCTGTGGCCACAATGCTGACCCGGCAGGCGATCGCCGCCACGCTGCTGATTTTGTTGGTGGTATTAAGCGCCTTTGCGGTGAATTACACGACCCATCAAACTCGAGTGCTGTATCAGGCCCAGCAAGGTCAGTTTGCAGATTTGCAGGCGCTGCAAAATGAGCAATCGCAGTTGTCATTAGAAGTGGGGGCGCTGGCCAGCCATGCTCGGCTAGAGGCATGGGCCAAAGCAGCGGGGCTGGAAGTGATCTCTGAGCACGAGGTGCTGCCATGAGTTTGCAGGCAGCTCCGCGCTGGCGACTCATCACAGCCTATGTGGGTTTGGGTTTGTTGGCCGTCACCATTGTCGGGCGTCTGTACATTTTGCATGTAGAGCAGCGCGATTCCCTGCTGGGCTGGGGTAAGCAGATCAGCGTCCGCACTGAAACCATCCCCGCTTTTCGTGGTGACATCTTGGATCGTAATGGCCGTGTGTTGGCGATGTCGACGCCGGGTATGTCACTGGCACTGGATCCTGCCAAAGCACCGCCGGCGGATCAGTGGGTTGAACAAGTGGCCGAGCGAGTAGGCATGTCAGCCCAGACGCTACATCGTCGCTTTGAGGCGGCTAAAAACCGTCGGTTTATGTACATTCGCCGAAACATGACGCCGGCTCATGCCAGTCACGTCATGGACCTTGAGGTCCCAGGCATGATTGCCCAAGCCGAATCTCGTCGTTTCTACCCAGCTGGCGAGGCGTCTGGACACATCATCGGGTTTACCGATGTCGATGGCCGTGGACGCGAAGGCTTAGAGTTTGCGTTTAACTCGTACATGGTCCCGACCCAAGGCGAGCGGAAGGTGCTAATTGATCGGGCGCACAGTGCGATTCGCTACTTGCCCGGCGGCAGTGAAGAGAAGTTTGGCAATGATCTGTATTTGACGCTGGACATGGATCTGCAGTACGCGGCCTATCGCGCGCTAAAGCGAGCCGCATTGCGTACCCGAGCCGAAGCCGGCAGTGCGGTGGTGCTGGACGCCAAGACCGGCGAGATCTTGGCCGCTGCGAGCTTCCCAAGTTTCAACCCCAATGACACCAGCACTCGAGCGCCTGAGCGCACGCGCCCACGTTTTGTGGGTGACCTGTTTGAGCCCGGCTCAACCTTGAAACCCTTCGCAGTGGCGCTGGCGTTGCAAGAGGGCGTGACGCAGCCTGACGAGATCGTCGATACGCCACGTTTCTTTAAGGTGAATAACCACCGAATCTCGGACACCCGTGATTATCAGCAGCTAACACCGGCAGGGATCATTCAGAAGTCCTCTAACGTGGGTACCGCTAAGTTGGTCCTGCGACTGGATCCGTTGGCATTGCCGAACCTGCTGTTTCGGGCTGGATTTGGCAACGACACGGGTTTGGCATTGCCGGCTGAGTCGGCCGGCGGAATTCCCAGCAAAACGCGCTGGTCGGATTTGGAGCGCGCGACACTGGGCTATGGCTACGGCATTGCGAGCAACGCTGTTCAGCTAGCCCAGTCCTACACCGTGTTTGCCAACTCAGGTGTCATGAAGCCGGTCTCGCTGGTTCGCGGACTGCCCACGGCGGAGCCTGTTCAGATCCTTGAGCCACAAATCGCCGATGACATGCTGGCGATGATGCGAGCTGTCACGGCTGAGGGCGGTACCGCCCGTCAGGCCAAGATTTTGGGTTACAGCTCGGCCGGTAAAACCGGCACCACCATCAAGGCCGGTTCGGGCGGTGGCTACAGCGAGCGTCGTTATATCGGTACCTTCGCCGGTCTATTTCCCGCCACTGACCCTGAGTTGGTGGTCGTCGTCACGATCGACGACCCTAAGGGCTCTGACTACTACGGCGGTAATACCGCGGGGCCGGCCTTTGCCGAGATCACTCGCGAGGCCGCTAGAATTTTGAATATCGCGCCTGACGAACCAGAAGCCTTGATCGCGGAGCAGTCCCAATGAAGCTGTCGGTTTTATTGGATCGGTCGCTGGAGCAGGACGTTGAAGTCCAAGGCTTATGCTTGGATTCGCGCTTTATCCATCCCGGTGAAGTCTTTGTCGCTTTAACCGGCGATGCCTTGGATGGGCGTGACTACGTTGCAGCGGCGCTTGAGCGCGGGGCCGTGGCTATTTTGTCTGAGCGTCCGTTGGATGTGACTTTGGATTGTCCAGTGATCGTCATTGAGCAGTTGCGTATGCAGCTGTCGGATTTGGCGGCGCGGTTTTATCAGCACCCGGGCGCGGATTTACAAATTGTGGGTGTCACCGGAACCAACGGCAAAAGCAGTGTCTGCGATTTGTTGCAACAGGCCTGGTCGGCGCTGGGTGTGTCGGGTGCAGCGATTGGGACCTTGGGTGTATACGGTGTGACTCAGTGGCGCCGTCCTGGAATGACCACGGCCGATCCGATCCAAGTGCAAGCCGAGTTGGCCATGCTGCGCGATGCGGGTGTGTCCCACGTCTCCATGGAAGTGTCCAGTCACGGCTTGGTGCAGGGGCGGGTCGAGGCGGTTCCGTTTCAGTGCGCGGTATTCACCAATTTGTCCCGGGACCATCTGGATTATCACGGAACCTTGGATGCGTATGCTCAGGCAAAGCAACGCTTGTTTGTGGATTTACAGCCGGCTGCGCGAGTGCTGCACGCGCAGACACCAGCGGCCACGCAAGTCCAAGATTCAACCTCAGTCTTGTTTGGTGAAGGCGCGTCGCTGTCTGTCAGTGATGCGCAGGCCTCCCCCACGGGGTGGAGTTTTGTCCTGAATGCCCAAGGCGATTCGGTGAAAACCTCAACTCAGCTGCTGGGCGCTTTTAACCTAGACAATCTGCTGGCGGTGGTTGGTGTTCTGCAAACTCAAGGCTTTGAGCTGGCGCAGATTGCGGAGTTATTACCGGGCTTAAAAGCGGTCCCCGGTCGGATGGAGTGGGTGTCACAGCAGCCGGCGGTGCTGGTCGATTATGCTCACACACCCGACGGCTTGAGTGCGGCCTTGCAGGCGGCACGGCAGCATTGCCAGGGACGTTTGTGGGTAGTGTTTGGCGCCGGCGGCGATCGTGACGCTGGCAAGCGTCCGATGATGGGACAGGTCGCCGGTGATTTGGCTGACCAAATTGTCGTTACCAGTGACAACCCTCGCAGCGAAGACCCTGCCAGCATCATTCATCAGATTCAGGCCGGTGTCGGCCGAGCCAGTCAGGCAATCGAAGACCGTATCGAGGCCATCCACTTTGCCCTGTCCGAGATGCAGGATGACGACACGCTAGTGATCGCCGGCAAAGGGCACGAGACCCTGCAAGTGCTGGCAACGGGCTCAATCCATCATGACGACCGGGAAGTTGCCGGCCATTGGTTGGAGTCCCAGCCATGCTAGCGTGGACCGCTGAAAAATTGGCCCATCAAGTGCAAGGTCAGCTGAATGCACCGGCCGATTTGCCGCTGGGTGATATTCAGTTCAATTCACAGAACGTGGCGCCGGGTCAGGTGTTTTTGGCGTTGGTCGGTGGCGCGCGTGACGGTCACGAATTTTGTCAATCGGCCTTAGCCGCCGGAGCGTCCCTGTGTGTGGTGTCGCAACCCATCGACGGGCCGCATATTTTGGTGGCAGATACCCAGGTGGCGCTAGAGCAGATTGCCATTGCCCACCGTCAAGCCGTGCCTGGCCGAGTGTTCGCAATGACCGGCAGCATGGGCAAAACCACCACTCGACGCCTGCTGGCAGCAATTCTGCAACAGCGCAACTCGGTTTTGTCCACTCAAGGCAATTACAACAATCACATTGGCGTGCCGTTGACGCTCTCGCGATACACCGATCAGCACAACGTCGTGCTAGAGATGGGTGCCAATCATCAGGGTGAAATCGCTGGGCTACGAGCGCTAGGGCGCCCGGACATTGTGGCGATCACGCTGGCCGGCCGAGCACACCTTGAGGGATTTGGTGGACTGTCGGGCGTTGTCAAGGGCAAGGGTGAGATCTTGGATGAGCTGCCCGCCGATGGCTGTGCGGTCTTGAATGCAGACGATGCGGCGTTCGAGACTTGGCGCAAGCGGGTCGGCAGCGCTCGAATCATCAGCTTTGGTATCCAGGCCGGCGATGTCCGTGCCAGTCAGATTCAAGGATCCAGCTTTACCCTCAGCCATCAGCAGCACCTGTGCGCGGTAAATCTGCAATTGCCCGGTCAGCACCAGATCAACAATGCGCTGTGCGCCGCGGCCATGGCGCTAGCAGACGGCGTCTCGATGGCGCAGATCAAAGCGGGCCTGGAATCGGTCCAGCCTGAATCCGGTCGTGGCCGCCGCATCACGCGCGGTTCCACCACCTTGATTGACGATACTTATAACGCGAACCCTGACGCCATGATCGCGGCAGTACGTGCGCTGATCAGCGAGGCGCCTGACGGGCTGGCGGTGTTGGGCCAGATGAAAGAGTTGGGCGCGGCATCTGAGTCGGCTCATATCGAGGTGGGCGAGCAAGCCCGCGCATTGGGCCTGACACGTCTATGGACGACTGATCAGGGGATCGCGCAGGGTTTTGGCCCACAGGCTCGTTATTTTGAAAACACCAAGGCCATTCAGAGCGCCTTGGATGAATTGACCGGCCGCCAGATGGTGCTGGTCAAGGGATCACGCTCAGCAGCAATGGAAGTCTGCTTTGCTCATTGGATATCAGGAGAATAATCGATGCTGCTATGGTTAACCGAGTGGCTCGCACAGTTTAATCCCGCCTTTGGCGTGACGCAGTATTTAACACTGCGCGCCATTTTGAGCGTGTTGACCGCGTTGCTAATTACCATGCTAGTCGGGCCGATCCTGATCCGCCGCTTGCATGTGCGCCAGATCAATCAACCGATCCGGGAATACAATCCTGATGGACATTTAAGCAAAAGCGGCACGCCCACCATGGGTGGCGCTTTGATTCTGGTCGGCATCGCGTTGAGCTGCCTGCTGTGGGGCGATCTGAGTAACCGCTATCTGTGGATATTGCTGTTTGTCACGCTCGGTCTGGGCGCAGTGGGCTGGGTTGATGACTGGCGCAAGGTCATTCAGAAAAATCCCGATGGGCTGCCGGCGCGCTGGAAGTACTTCTGGCAGACCCTGATCGGCTTTACCGCCGCCACGGTGCTGTATGTGACGGCCAAGGTTCCGGCCGAAACCCAACTGCTGATTCCCTTTCTAAAAGACGCGGTCTTTGATCTGGGTCCCGCCTACATTTTGCTGACCTACTTGGTCATCGTCGGCTCGTCCAACGCAGTGAATTTGACGGATGGTTTGGATGGTCTGGCTATCTTGCCGACTGTGCTGGTGGGCGCGGCCTTGGGCGTGTTTGCCTACCTGAGCGGGAACGTCGTGTTCTCGGAATATCTGTTGATTCCTCACCTGCCGGGTACCGGTGAGTTAGTCATCTTTGTCGGGGCGCTCGTTGGAGCCGGCTTGGGCTTTCTATGGTTTAACACCTATCCCGCCATGATTTTTATGGGGGATGTCGGCGCGCTGGCTTTGGGTGGTGCGCTGGGGGCGTTGGCGGTCATGACTCGTCAAGAGCTAGTGCTGGCGATTATGGGTGGCGTATTCGTCATGGAGACCTTGTCCGTCATCGTTCAGGTCGCCTCGTTCAAGTTGACCGGAAAACGAGTCTTCCGCATGGCACCGATCCACCATCATTTTGAACTCAAAGGCTGGCCCGAGCCCCGTGTGATTGTCCGTTTCTGGATCATCACCGTGGTCTTGGTGTTGATCGGTCTTGCCAGTTTGAAGTTGAGGTAGCGATGCAACTCATCGGCTCTAGCTACACCTTAGTGTTGGGACTCGGCATCGCCGGGATGTCCTGTGCTCGGCATTTGCTAGAGCAGGGCTTGCCGGTTGCGATTGCCGACACCCGATCCGAGGTGGCCGGGCTGGCCGAGCTGTTAGCGCAGTACCCCGATCTTAATCGTCGTTTTGGCGATATGTTGACGGCCGAGTGGGTCGCGCAAGCCAGCGAGATCGTGTTGGCGCCGGGTCTGGCGATGGACCATCCCTTGGTGTTGCCTGCTCGTGAAGCTGGCGTTCCTATTATCGGCGAGATTGACCTGCTTCGCCGCAGTGCCCCGGATGCCCAAATCGTGGCCATTACCGGCACCAATGGCAAAAGCACGGTAACCGCGCTGACCGGCGAGATGATCGCCGCCACCGGAGCGACGGTAGCGGTCGGCGGCAACCTAGGCCGGCCGATGCTGGATTTGTTGCGCGACAACGCCGACTACTTGGTTATCGAGATGTCTAGCTTTCAGCTAGAGCGCAGCCAAACCTTCTCTCCTCGGGTTGCGACCTGTTTAAACATGTCGCCGGATCATTTGGATCGTCACGGGGATATGGTCGGCTATTACCAAGCCAAGCACCGCATTTTCAATGGTGCCGATGCCTGTGTGGTCAACCATGATGATGCTCTGTCACGGCCCTTGGTGGCAGATGTGATGCGCATTGTTGAGTTCTCAACCGGCCCCAGCGATTTCATTCGATTCGGTTTGGAACAAATCGATGGTCAGATGCACATCATGCTGCGTTTCCAAAGTGTGATGCCCGTCTGTGATGTACCGATGATCGGGCAGCACAACCTATCCAACGCGATGGCTGCATTGGGCTTGGTCCATGCGCTGGATCTGGATTTACCCAAGGCCATTGAAGGACTGATGCGTTTTAAAGGGCTGCCACATCGCATGCGTCGTTGCGGCGAGCGCGACGGGATCGTGTTCGTCAACGACTCCAAAGGCACCAACGAAGGTGCCAGTGTGGCGGCGCTCAATGGCATGCTTGAGCAAATTTCTGGCCGGGTCTTTTTGCTGGTCGGTGGCGATGCCAAGGGCTCTGACTTTGTGCAACTGGCCAGCGCCACACGCAATGAGCGCGCAGTGGTGGTCGGGTACGGTCGGGATGGACAGGCGATTATTGATGCCTGCGCAAGTGGCTCGGTCTATGAGTCGTTGCAGGATGCGCTCAATGCGGCATTAGCGGATGCGGTTTCAGGGGACGCCATCGTCTTGTCACCCGCCTGCGCCAGCTTTGATCAGTTCAAGAGTTTCGAGGACCGCGGCGATCAATTCGAAGCCATGGTGGCGGAGGTCTGCGCATGAGTGCGGTGCTGCCAACGCAGGGTGTTCGTACCCCCGGATTGCCAGATCCTATTTTGTTTTGGTCTGCCTTGGCGTTGTCCTTGCTGGGTGTGGTCATGGTCGGGTCAGCCAGTGTTGAATATGCCGAGAGCATTTCGGGCAATCCGTGGCATTTCCAAATTCGTCACGCTATCTACTGGATGATGGCGGCCAGCGCCGGAGGTGTTTTCGCAGCGATCGATCCACAGTGGTTCCATCGGCACAGCCAAAAATTTTACTGGCTGGGACTGGCACTGCTGATTGCGGTGTTCCTTCCGGGTATTGGTAAGACGGTAAACGGCTCAACTCGCTGGCTGAATCTGGGCATTTTGAATTTGCAGGCCTCTGAAGTGGCCAAGCTGTGTTTGACCTTCTACATCGCAAGCTTCCTGGTGCGCTTTGGCAAAGAGGCGGTCGATACCTTTTGGGGCTTCCTGCGTCCGGTCATCGTGACCACCTTGTATGGCGCGTTGTTGTTGATGGAGCCGGATCTGGGCGCGTTTGTGATCATGTTCGGCATGGTGCTGTGCGTCTTGTTCCTGGCCGGCACCCGGGTGTGGATCTGGGCCATGATGCTGGTCGCGGCAGCTTTCTTAGTGTTCCTGGCGATCAAGTTTGCGGACTATCGAACCAAACGAGTCATGGTGTTACTGGATCCTTGGCAGTACCGATTCTCGGAGGCCTATCAGCTGACGCAAGCCTTGCTGGCCTTTGGGCAGGGCGGATGGTTTGGAACGGGCCTAGGTAACAGTGTGCAAAAGCAGTTCTACCTGCCCGAGGCCCACACCGACTTTCTGTTCGCCATTTTGGCTGAAGAGCTGGGGCTGATTGGCGCACTCAGCGTCGTTGCGATATTTGCCACCGTGGTTTGGCGCTCCTTTGCGATCGCGCGCATGGCCGAGCACGCCGGACAGTTCTTTAATGCCTATGTCGCGTATTGCTGTGCCTTGCTGTTTGCGGCGCAGGCAGCGGTCAACATGGGTGTGAACACTGGCCTATTGCCGACGACTGGCTTGACTCTACCGTTCATGAGCTATGGCGGGTCATCCTTGCTGGTCAGCGGAATCATGCTGGGTTTGTTGCAGCGGATTCGCTACGAGGTGGACCATGCCTAAGCTTGCGATGATTATGGCCGGCGGAACCGGCGGGCACGTCTTCCCAGCCTTGGCGTTGGCCGAGCAGTTAGTGGCGCGTGGCTGGAGTATTCACTGGTTAGGCGGCAGCACCGGTATCGAGACTCGCGCTGTCCCCCAAGCCGGCTACCCGATGACTGTCTTGGGCACCCAAGGATTACGCGGCAAGGGGCTGGCTAAAAAGCTGCGCGGTGTCATTGCGCTGGTTAAGGCCATCGTCAGTGCGATCAAGGTGCTGCGTCAGCACCAGCCCGCGGTGGTGGTCAGTCTGGGGGGCTATACCGCCGGCCCCGGTGGCTTAGCTGCCAAGCTGCTGGGCATCCCGGTCGTATTGCACGAACAAAATGCCGTGCCTGGTTTAACCAATAAAGTGTTGGCGCGTCTGGCCAGTGCTCAGGCTCAGGCTTTCGATAAGACATTGCCTGGTGCGCACACCACGGGCAATCCCGTGCGTGCCGATATTTTGGCCTTGCCGGCACCGGTATTGCAGGCCCACGCCATTCCACGGCTGTTGGTCTTTGGTGGCTCGCAAGGGGCGCAGGCTCTAAATCAGACGGTGCCGGCTGCGATTGCTCAGTCCGGCGTTCAGGTCGACGTGCTGCACCAAGCCGGACGCGATCAAGTGGCGGCGACGCAGGCCTTGTATCAGGCGGCCGGTGTAGAAGCTCAGGTCGTTGAATTCCTTGATGACATGGCCCAGGCCTACCAGTGGGCGGATTTGGCGATCGGGCGCAGTGGGGCCTTGACTGTGAGCGAGCTGGCGGCGGTGGGTTTGCCGGCTATTTTGGTGCCATTGCCAATCGCGGTCGACGACCACCAAACCGCCAACGGCCGCTGGTTGGAGCGTGCCGGTGCAGCCGAGATCGTGCTGCAGTCGCAATTGGCAGAACAATTACCCAAGCGCTTAAAAAGCTGGTTGTGTCAGCCCGATGTTTTATTTGCAGCGGCCCAGCGCGGCCATGCATTGGCGATTCGCGATGCCGCGCCTCGCCTCGCTGATATAGTAGAGAGTCACGCCCATGTTAAGTAATCCTATGCGCCGAATTCAGGGCATCCACTTCATCGGAATCGGTGGCAGCGGAATGTCGGGTATTGCCGAGGTCATGCTGACCCTGGGCTACCGAATTAGCGGCAGTGATTTGGCGCAGTCACCGTCGACTCAGCGCCTGATCGATCAGGGTGCCCGGGTATGTCTGGGACATCAGGCAGAAAACTTGGGTGATGCCGACGTGGTGGTCGTGTCCAGCGCGGTCAACGAGCAAAACCCCGAAGTTAAAGCCGCTCGCGCAAAGCGCATCCCAGTGGTTCGTCGGGCGGTGATGCTGGCTGAGTTAATGCGTTTCCGTCATGGCATCGCGGTGGCCGGCACCCACGGCAAAACCACCACCACCAGCTTGCTGGCCTCAATTTTGAACGCCGCACAGCTGGATCCGACCTTTGTGATTGGTGGCCGGCTGAATGCCGCGGGTACCAACGCCCGTCTGGGCCAAAGCGATCTGCTGGTGGCCGAGGCGGACGAGAGCGACGCCAGTTTCTTGGATCTGTTGCCGATGACGGCGCTGATCACCAATATCGAGCCGGACCATATGGACACCTACGGCGGTGATTTTGAGAATCTCAAAGCCGCCTTTAAGCAGTTCGTTCACAACCTGCCGTTCTACGGCTTGGCCGTGGTGTGTGGAGATGATCCGGTGATCCGCTCAATGTTGCCCCAGTTCGAGCGTCCTCTGCTGACCTATGGCATCGATACCGACTGTGACTATCGTGCCCATGATTTGCGAGTGGACGGTCTGATGACTCACTTCCGCGTAGTCGGGCCCAAAGGGTTTGAGGCCGAATTCGCGCTGGGTATGCCGGGGCACCACAATGTTTTAAACGCGATGGCGTGTATTGCTGTGGCGTTAGATCAAGGGGTCGCGGTCAGCGACATCCAAACCGGGCTCGCTCAGTTCGAGGGTGTAGGGCGTCGTTTTCAGTCCCATGGGCACTTTGCGTTGCCGCAGGGCGGTCAGGTCCACCTGGTGGATGACTACGGTCATCACCCCACAGAGGTGGAAGCCACCCTGAAGGCAGCCCGTGCAGCCTTCCCGGAGCAAAAAATTAGCTTGGTGTTCCAGCCGCATCGTTTTACCCGCACTCGAGATTGCTTTGATGAATTCGTTCGCGTTTTGGAAGCGGTCGATCAATTAGTGTTACTGGACGTGTATCCCGCAGGGGAATCCCCCATTGCGCAGGCAGATAGTAGAGCACTGGCGACAGCGCTGCGTTTACGTGGCAAAGTGAGTCCGATGGTGGTAACACAACCCGAAGAAGTTGGTGATACACTGATTCCTCTGCTGCAAGACGGCGGTGTATTGATTACCCAAGGTGCTGGGGACGTAGGACGTCTGCCCGGGCTTTTGGCGCAGGAATTAAAATGACAGGCACAGTGGCCGTGCTCATGGGTGGAACCAGTTCCGAACGCGACGTCTCGCTAGCGAGCGGTCGTGCGGTATTGGACGCCTTGCATACGGCCAATGTGGATGCGTTTGCGATCGATATGGGCGAGCAGCGCGTGGCTCAGTTGATGGATGCGCAGTTTGATGTGGCGTTCGTGATCGAGCACGGCGGCATGGGCGAGGATGGTCACCTGCAGGCCATCTTGGCGGCCATGGGCAAGCCGTACACAGGATCGAATGCAGCCGCCTGTGCGTTGGCCATGAACAAGGAACACACCAAGTCGATCTGGCGTGATCTGGGATTGCCCGTGGCAGATTCCATGATCCTTAGTCCGGGTTGTGACTTTGATCAAGCGTTCGAGCGTCTGGCCCCCAAGGTGATGGTCAAGCCGGTCGCCGAGGGATCCAGCGTTGGCAATCACATCTGCCACGATGCACAGCAGCTGCGTCAGGCCTATCAGGCGTCCGAGCAATTCGGCCCGATCATGGCCGAGCGCTTTATCGAAGGTGACGAATACACCTGCGCTATCGTGGACGATCAAGCCTTGCCCATGATTCGAATCGAGGCGCAAAGCGGCGTATATGACTACGCAGCTAAATACCAAACCGGCGATACCCAATACCACATCCCTTGTGGTCTGGATCCTGCAACTGAGCAGCAAGCCCAAGCGCTGTGCCTAGCGGCCAATCAGGCGCTGGGATGCAGCATGTGGAGTCGAGTGGATTTGATCGCCGGCCCCGAGGGCTTCGTTTTACTCGAGGTCAACACCGTGCCTGGCATGACTGAAACCTCGTTGGTACCCAAGGCGGCTGCAGCGGCCGGACTCGATTTCCCGCAGCTATGCAAGAAACTGGTGGAGATGGCGTATGAGCGTTAGATCGCGCAAGCGTCGTAGCGGCGCTCAGCGGGTTCGCAAGTACGAGCGGCCCAGCTGGATGAAGCTGCCACGCATGTCGTTTCAAGTCAGTCTGTGGGGCGGCGTGCTGTGTGCTGTGATGGCGGCTTTTGGCAGTGTGGCTGTGATCGCCAGTCAGCAGTTGTTGGGCGATTTCGAAGTGTCTCGGATCGAAGTCGAAGGTGATTTGGTTCATCTGCGCCCCGGTCAGGTCCAGGCCCGTCTGGACACGCTGTTGTTGAACCAGCGCACCGGCAGCGATCTATCTCAAATTCAGGCTCAGCTGGTCGCCCAGCCATGGATTTCTGAGGCCAGGGTGCGTCGCACTTGGCCTGCGGGATTGCAGATCGAAGTGATCGAGCAGCGGCCGGTGGCTCAGTGGAACGACACGCAATTCCTGGGTATGCAGGGTGATCTGTTCCAGCCGATCAAGCAGCCGCTGATGGCGTTGCCTAAATTGGCCGGTCCGATCGGCGCAGAAAATCGCGTGTTCCAGCAGCATCAGCGCTGGCAAGCCGAATTGGCCGAATTGGGCCTGGACTTAGTGGCCACCGAATTAGACAGCGAGCTAGGTTGGAAGTTGGGCCTGGCCAGTGGCGTTGAGTTGCAACTGGGCCGGCTCGAGCTGGACTCACGCATGCAACGTTTTGCTAAAGCCTGGCGCAAGCGCTTGGCGGCGACCCCGAATTTGGCCCATGTCGATCTTCGTTATCGGCATGGTTTAGCCCTAACTTTTGAGAAAACAAACAATGGATAAGTTGGTCGTCGCACTGGATGCCGGCAGCACACGGGTACGCGCCTTGATCGTCGGTCAAGAGCGTGGCGAGGCCCCCGAAGTGCTGGGGCACGGCTTCGTCGACTCGAATGGCATTAATCGCTCGACCGTGGTCGATATGGAAGCGGCCACGCGCGCTATTGAATCCGCCCTGAGCAAGGCCGCGGATAATTCCAGCTACCGCATCCAGTCTGTCACTGCCAATTTGGGCGGTACGCATTTAGCCACGCAACCCAGTGACGGTGCTGTGCCAGTGGCCGAGCTGGAAGTGACCCCTGATGACGTTCAGCGGGTCCACGACGCGGCCCGGGCGATCCAGTTGGTGCCCGGACAAAGCGTGGTCGAGGTGGTCAGTCGTCAGTATCTGATTGACGGTCAGCAGGGCATCAAGGTGCCCACCGGCATGAGCGGCGTGCGCCTAGCCGCCGAGGTCACCCTGGTCACGGGTTCTGAAGCCACGGCAGCTAACTTTCGTAAATGCATTAATTCTGCCGGCGTCGAGTGCGACCGCGTCGTGCCTAACGCGCTGGCAGCTGCGACGGCCTGCCTGGCCGACGCTGACAAAGAATTGGGTGTGTGCCTTGTCGACATCGGCGGTGGCACAACGGATGTGGCGGTCTTCAAAGACGGCGCGTTGCAGTACATGTCTGTCCTGCCAGTCGCCGGCGAGAACCTAACCAAAGATTTAGCCGTCGCGGCCCACATCGACATCACCGATGCGGAGGCGATTAAGTGTAAGTACGGCACAGCTTATCTGGACCCCGAATTGGATGGCGAGCGTATGGAGGAATCCATTCCCGTGCGTCGTATCGATGGCGTGGAATCCGCCGATTGGTCCCGTCGTCTAGTGGTCGACTATACCCAGCCACGGATTCGCGAAATTCTAGAGCTGGTCGGCGGTCAGATCGCCTCGAGCGGCCTAGGTGATGTGCTCGGCGCAGGTGTGGTTCTAACCGGTGGTACCGCGCGCCTCGAGCGCATTGCACCACTGGCGAAAAGTATTTTGGGCTTGCCAGTACGGCTGGGCCAAATCCAAGGCCTCAAAGCCGAGGCCAAGTTTCTAGCCGATCCAGGAATGGCCGGTTTAGCAGGGCTTGCCATGACGGCATGCAAAAACGAGCAAACGCAAGGGCGAGCCAAGCCCCGCAAAGCTCAGGGGATAAGCGGCTTTAAAGCAGGTCTACAGCGCCTGTTTAAGCAATTTTGATCAACATAAATAAAACAGCAGGAAAACAGCCATGAATTTTGATTTAGTCGACCAAAGCGGCAGCTCCGCAGTCATTAAGGTCATCGGCGTCGGTGGAGGTGGTGGTAACGCCATCATGCACATGGCCGAAGCGAACGTGACCGGCGTTGAGTTCGTTTGCGCGAACACCGACAACCAAGCCTTAGGCAAGTCGTCGAACGTGACCAGCGTTCAGATCGGCCAGAACGTTACCCGCGGTTTGGGTGCCGGCGCGAACCCCGAAGTCGGCCGCAACGCGGCGATGGAAGACCGCGATGCGATCGCAGAGGCCATCCAAGGCGCTGACATGCTATTCATCACTGCCGGTATGGGCGGTGGCACAGGTACCGGTGCTGCACCGGTCGTGGCCGAAGTGGCGCGCGAGCTGGGCATCCTAACCGTTGCTGTCGTTACAAAGCCGTTTAGCTTTGAAGGCAAGCGTCGTATGCGCGTGGCCGAAGAAGGCATCGCGGGTCTGGAAAAGAACGTCGACTCGCTGATCACCATCCCTAACGAAAAGCTGCTGCCAGTACTGGGTAGCGATGCGACCTTGATGCAAGCCTTTGAAGAGGCGAACAATGTTCTGCAGGGCGCCGTGCGCGGTATTGCCGACTTGATCGTGCGTCCTGGCATCATGAACGTCGACTTTGCTGACGTGCGCACTGTGATGAGCGCAATGGGTCAAGCCATGATGGGTACCAGCACCGCATCAGGTCCGGATCGTGCGATTGAAGCGACTGAAAAAGCGATCCGTTATCCCTTGCTAGAAGACATCGATTTGAAAGGTGCCCGCGGCATCCTGGTCAACATCACTGCAGGCGCAGGCTTTGGCTTGGGCGAATTCAACACCATCGGTGAGATGATCGAAGATATCGCAGACGAGCAGGCGACCATCGTGATCGGCACCGTGATCGACGAGACCATGGAAGACGAGATGAGCGTGACCGTCGTTGCAACCGGCTTGGCCGAGCGCAGTAACCTAAGTGTGGTTGATGGCGGTCAGCCCATGCAGCAGCCCCAGGTGGTTAATGGATCACCGATGCAGCAGCCGTCTTTGACTCAGCCTCAGGTGCCTCAAGCTCCGCAGATGATGGCCGCGCCAGCAGCCAGCTCGGCGCCCAGCTTGGACGTTCCTGCGTTCTTGCGTCGCCAAGCGGACTAAACGCCGCACAACTGCTGTAATACCGTGCCGTCTAGGTGGCTCCTAGGCGGTGCACAGGCGATGCTGTAGTTCGCCTTTTGCGGCGGTCGGGGTACACTGACCGCTGATTATTTTTCGGGATGGCCATGATCAGACAAAGGACACTGGGTAATGTGATTCGCGCCACTGGCGTGGGACTGCATTCCGGTGAAAAAGTCTATCTCACCTTGCGTCCCGCCCCTGATGACAAGGGCATCGTGTTTCGTCGAGTGGATCTGGATCCAACCGTAGAGACTCCCGCTCACGCTCTGTCAGTTTCTGATACACAAATGGCCACGCGCCTAGGTTACGGTGACGCCAGCATCTCGACGGTTGAGCACTTTTTAAGTGCCGTCAGTGCCATGGGCATCGACAATATGATCGTGGATGTGAACCGGCCTGAGTTGCCGATCATGGACGGCAGTGCCGCTCCTTTTGTGTTTTTGATCCAATCTGCAGGGATTCGCGAGCAAACCTCGCCCAAGAAATTCCTCAAAATTTTAAAACCTGTTGAAGTGCGCCATCCGGACAAGTTTGCGCGGCTGCAGCCTTTTGACGGCTATCGCATTACCTTCGAGATTGAATACGATCACCCCTCGATCCCTAAAGACCAGCAAAACATTAGCGTCGACATTACCACCACCGGATTTATCCGAGAGGTCAGCCGGGCACGGACCTACGGGTTCATGCGGGACATCGAGTTTTTGCGCAAAAATGACTTGGCCAAAGGCGGCAGTACCGACAACGCCATCGTGCTAGGTGAAGACGGCATCCTGAACGAGGGTGGTTTGCGTTATGCGAACGAATTCGTAAAGCACAAAGTGTTGGATGCGGTCGGCGATTTGGCCCTTGCGGGACACAATCTGGTCGGCGAAATGGTCGCCAAGAAATCAGGCCACGGTTTGAATAATGACCTAGTTCGAGCCCTGCTGGCGGACCCCGACGCGTGGTGCATTGAAACCTATGACTCGATCGAGGACTGCCCGGTCAGCTTTGCTCAGCCGTCTTTGGATCTTTGAAGCGCCCGCGCTAGAAAATCATCAATCTCTACAGATTCCGGCGCCTGTAATTGTTCTGCGAAATGAGCCGGCGCATCCCAGGATCGACCTAGGACCCATTTGATTCGTTTTAATCCACGAAAATCCGCTAATCGGGCCAGGCCTGTGACCAATTGATCGTTTAGAAAACGCGCTTCTAAAGCATGCGCGCGGTCGTTAATCACCAGGGTCAGGGTTCCGGTTTGCAATGCCCCAACTCGCACTTGATCGACCCACTCGACGTCTAGGCGCGCGCGAACCTGCTGTGTCAGGCGTTCTAGTCTAGCCAAAGCGGCCAACCTGTCGGCCACACTGCCTTGTGTCAACAGTGTGCTAAATCCCGTGGGACCCTTGAATTTGTCCATGACCAATAGCATGACGGGTTAGGTGCCAACGGGCTATACTCGGGCGCTAAAATTTATAAGCACCACCTCTACTAAGGACGAGCAATGCTAGGCTCCATAGCCAGGAAGCTGTTTGGCAGCAAAAACCAACGCGAAGTAAAACGCATGGCCCGCGTGGTCAGCAGCATTAACGCGCTAGAACCCCAGATGCAGGCTTTGGACCTTGATGCGCTCAAGGCCAAGCGAGCCGAGTTCGCCGAACGCCTAGAGGGCGGTGAATCACTCAACAAAATCTTGCCAGAGGCCTTCGCGGTCTGTCGTGAGGTGTCCGTGCGTGTCATGGGTCTGCGTCACTTTGACGTGCAAATGATCGGTGGCATGACCCTGAACGAAGGCCGCATCGCCGAGATGCGCACCGGCGAAGGTAAAACCCTGGTCGCGACCTTGGCGGTCTACCTCAATGCGATTTCCGGTGACGGCGTCCACGTCGTTACCGTGAACGATTATCTAGCGCGCCGTGATGCTGAATGGATGCGTCCATTATACGAGGCCTTGGGACTCAGCATTGGTGTGGTGCATTCCGGCCAAATCGCGGCCGAAAAGCAGGCCGCTTACGCCTGCGACATCACCTACGGCACCAATAACGAATTTGGTTTTGACTACCTGCGCGACAATATGGCGCTGGATGTGAATCAACGAGTCCAACGGCCTCTGAATTTTGCGATTGTTGACGAGGTCGACTCGATCTTGATCGACGAGGCGCGTACGCCGCTGATTATCTCGGGTCCTGCCGAGGACTCCAGCGAGATGTACCGGGCGATGAACACCATCCCGCCCCAGCTGACCCGGGCCGAAATGGTCGAGGACGAGCCGGGCGAGGGCGATTACATCTTTGACGAGAAGCAGCGCTCGATTGAATTCACCGAATCCGGCATGGAGCACGTCGAGAGCATTCTGTCCGAGATGGGCCTGCTGCCTGAGGGCGATAGCCTGTACGCCGCGCAAAACCTGATGCTGTTCCACCACGTTAATGCCGCGATGCGAGCCCACGTGGTCTTCCAAAAGAACGTTCAGTACATCGTCCAGGGTGACGAGGTAGTCATCGTTGACGAGCACACCGGGCGCACCATGCCTGGTCGTCGCTGGGGCGAGGGTAACCATCAGGCGGTCGAGGCCAAAGAAGGCGTCAGCATCAAGCCCGAGAGCCAGACCCTAGCCAGCACGACTTTCCAGAACTATTTCCGGATCTACGACAAGCTGGCCGGCATGACCGGTACGGCGGATACCGAGGCCTTCGAATTCAAGCAGATTTACGGCCTGGAGGTGGTGGTCGTGCCGACCAACGTGCCGCCCAAGCGCATCGACAACAACGACTTGATCTACCTGACCAAGGAAGAAAAGTACGACGCGATCATCCAGGACGTCCGCAACGAGCTAGAAAACAATCGGCCTATTTTGGTGGGTACCGCCAGCATTGAAGCCTCCGAGATCCTGAGTGAGCGTCTAACCGCGGCTGACATAGCCCACGAGGTCCTAAACGCCAAGCAGCACGAGCGCGAAGCAGACATCATTGCCCAGGCCGGTCGTCCCGGCGCTGTCACGATCGCCACCAACATGGCGGGTCGTGGCACCGACATTAAGCTGGGTGGTAACTGGGAGGTCGAGATGGCCGCCCTGGACAATCCTACCGACGAACAAATGGCAGCCGCGAAAGCTGATTGGCAAGCACGCCATGATGCGGTGATGGCAGCCGGTGGCTTGCACATCATTGGTTCTGAGCGTCATGAATCACGCCGAATTGATAATCAGCTGCGTGGCCGCTCAGGCCGTCAAGGTGACCCGGGTAGCTCGCGATTCTTCCTATCGCTAGAAGACGATTTGATGCGCATTTTTGCCAGTGCGCGGATCCAAGGCCTGATGCAGCGTTTGGGCATGGAGAAGGGCGAGGCGATCGAGCACAAGATGGTCAGCAACTCGATCGAAAAAGCTCAAAAGAAGGTCGAGGGACGCAACTTCGACATTCGTAAGCAGCTTCTGGACTTCGATGACGTGGCTAACGACCAACGTAAGCAGGTATACGCTCAGCGGGTAGAGCTGCTCGAAGCGGATGACGTGGCTGAGTTGGTACAGGTGGTGCGCGAGGACGTCGTGACCGACTTGGTTGCCAAGTTTATTCCGCCCGGCAGCATGTCCGAGCAGTGGAATATCGAAGGGCTAGAGGCGGAAATCACTGAGAAGCTCGATCTGACCCTGCCGGTGCAGCAGTGGTTGGATGAGGACGCCAGTCTGTACGAAGAAACCTTGCTTGAGCGCATCCAGGCGGAAGCTACCAAGGTTTACGCTGACAAAGAAGGGGTCGTCGGTGCCGACGCCATGCGCAGCTTTGAGAAGCAGGTCATGCTGCAGGTGCTGGATCACCGTTGGAAGGAACACCTGGCTGCGATGGATCATCTGCGTCAAGGCATCCACTTGCGTGGCTACGCTCAAAAGAACCCCAAGCAAGAATACAAGCGCGAGGCCTTTGAGCTGTTTACCTCAATGCTGAGCAGTATTAAAGAGCAGGCGACTAGCGTGCTGTGCCGTGTTCAGGTCCCCAGCGCTGAGGAAGTGGAAGCACAACGCCGTGCTGAAGCAGAAGCGCAGGCTAAAGTATTTGCAGATCAGCAAGCCGAAGCGCGTGCTCGCGCCGAGGCTGATGCATTGCCCAAGGTAGGACGTAACGAGCCCTGCCCCTGTGGCAGCGGCAAGAAGTTCAAGCAGTGCCACGGTAAGGTCTGATGGCTGATTACACAGTCAACGCGGTAAAGGCAGATCTGTACGGTCGCGATCGTTATGACGTAGCAGCCTTTGTGTTTGGCGAGTCGGTCACCATGGCGGGCGTATTCACGCAAAATGCTTTCTGCGCAGCGCCGGTTCATATCGCAAAGGCCAATCTTGCGAGTTCCCCGCGTGCTTGGTTGATCAACACCAAAAGCGCCAACGCAGGAACGGGCCAGATCGGGCATGACGATGCCCAAGCAGTGTGTGCTGCCTTCGCCGAGCAAGCGGGATTAAAGCCTGATCAAGTCCTACCGTTCTCTACCGGCGTGATTGGCCAGCGCCTACCATTAGACAAGCTACACGCAGCCCTCCCCAGCCTGATTTCAGATGCTCAGGATTGGGACGCAGCTGGCCAGGCAATTTTGACTACGGATACCCGCGTAAAACCGGCACAGCGAAGCATTCAGATCGCCGGGCAAACGGTGACCCTGCAAGGCATTGCAAAAGGCAGTGGAATGATTCAACCCAACATGGCCACCATGTTGGGCTTTGTAGTCACCAACGCGTCTATCCCCCAGCCGGACTTGCAGGCAGCGCTTAGTGCAGCGACGGATCGATCGTTCAATCGCATTACAGTGGATGGCGACACCAGCACCAACGATGCCTGCATGCTGGCTGCGACCGGTGAGGGTGCTTCAATCGACGCCGCTCATCCGGAGTGGGCGGCATTTACAGCCGCGTTGGATGATCTGATGGTTGAGTTGGCACAACTGATCGTGCGTGATGGCGAAGGCGCAACCAAATTTGTCGAAATCGAAGTGTCCGGTGCTGCCAGTGCCGAAGATGCCCATCAGGTTGCCAAGACCGTTGCGCACAGCCCGTTAGTGAAAACCGCCTTGTTTGCCAGCGACGCCAATTGGGGGCGTATCTTGGCGGCGGTGGGTCGCGCGCCCGTTGCCAATTTGGATGTATCTCAGATCAATATCTGGATCGGTGACGTCAAGCTGGTCACCGACGGTGCAGCCGATGCCGATTACACTGAAGAGGCCGGTGCGGCAGTATTTGCCCAGGACGACATCAGCATCCGGATTGATCTGGGCGCCGGTTCAGAATCGACCACGGTGTGGACCTGCGATTTCAGTCATGAATACGTCAGCATCAATGCCGACTACCGAAGTTAGGGTCGCCGCCGGGGTCATCGAAGGCCCCGATGGGCGCGTGTTGTTGACCCGCAGGTTACTCAGCGCGCACCAAGGCGGAAAGTGGGAATTCCCTGGCGGGAAGTTAGAACCCGGCGAAAGTGCGTCGCACGCATTGACTCGAGAGCTGCAAGAAGAAATTTCGATCACCCCAACCCAGATCCAAGAGCTAATTGAAGTCGCCCATGACTATGGCGACAAGCAAGTGCGCTTGTATGTGTTTGTGGTTCAGGCGTTTACCGGTCAGCCTTCGGCTCAAGAAGGTCAAGGCATGCAGTGGTTCGAACCAGGCGAGCTGTCAGATCTGGATTTTCCTGCAGCGAATGTCCCGATTTTACAGGCCTATCTGTCGTCCTGATCAGGAATGTCTTCGCTCATTAGCTCATCCGCTGCCTCGGGTCCGGGCACCGCATAGGACTCGCTAGCCCAAGCCCCTAAATCCAACATTTTGCACCGCTCTGAACAAAAGGGGCGGTGTGGATTGCTATGATCAAAGCGCGATGATTTGCCGCATTCGGGGCATTTAACAAGCTGGGTGGTCATGCCAAGTCCTGAATTAATCGTTGGTGCAACCATTCTACTCGTCGATGCAGCTCAGCCAAAGTTCCCTCATTACCAAGCTGATAGTCCGCGATTTGCAGACGCTCGTCTCGGCTGGCCTGGGCATCTAGCGTGCGCTGTGCTGACTCGGCCGTGACCCCATCACGTGCTAGCAGTCGCTGAAGTTGGGTCTGGGGGCTGACATCAACCACCACCACGGCATCGGGCTCGTCAATCTGGCCGGTTTCAATCAGCAAAGGAATCATCCAAATCTGATAGGGGCCCCGGTCTGGTGCCTCGAGTTGCAGCCAGGTTTGACGGCGCACCTCGGGATGAACAATCGAGTTCAATCGATCCAAAGCATCGGGGTTTGAGAAGACTTGCTCACGCATCCAGGCTCGGTGATACGTGCCATCCGGCAGTAGGGCGTTCTCGCCAAAGGATTGGCTGATTTGACGCAGTACTGGGGATCCAGGCATTAGCAGCGAATGGGCGATGGCGTCCGCATCCGTGACGCGAATACCCAAGGACTCAAAGTGTCGCGCGGCGGCAGATTTGCCGCTAGCGATCCCGCCGGTCAGTGCCACTACAGGAGTCATAGGCCGGCCACTTCAAAATAGGTGTTTTGGATTTGCTCGCCGTAGAACAGGGCCAATATGCCAGCTCCCGCCAGATAGGGGCCAAAAGCCATAGGTGCCTGCGCTCCCATCCGTTTGAGGGCGATGCAGGATAGACCCACCACCGCTCCGACCAGCGAGGACAGCAAAATAATCATGGGCAGATACTGCCAGCCTAACCAAGCGCCAAGGGCGGCCAGTAATTTGAAGTCCCCAGCACCCATGCCGTGTTTGCCGGTCAGAATGCGAAAGATATGGAACACCGACCACAGGCTTAGGTAGCCCGCGACAGCGCCCCACAGTGCGTCTGTCAGCGACACCGGCCAAATTCCTAGGCCTGCGGCTATCAATCCCGCCCACGTCAGCGGCAGGGTCAGCTGATCTGGCAGTAATTGGGTGTCCAAGTCGATCAGTGTGAGCGTCCACAGCACCCAGACAAAGCCGATGGCCAAGACGGCTTCAACCGAGGGGCCAAAAACGCTGGTCGCCCACAAACCCAATACGCAGGTGAGGGCCTCGACGATCGGGTAGCGTTTGGATATCGGTGCTTGGCAGCTACGGCATTGCCCTCGTAGCAACAGCCAGCTGATGACGGGGATATTGTCACGGGCCTGAATCTGCGTATCGCAGTTGGGGCAGGTGCTGCGCGGGACATTTAGGTTGTAGCGCGGAGTATCTGGCTGGGTGAAGTCAGGTTCGGGCTGGCCTTGGTCAATCGCCGATAGCCACTCGCAATCCAGGCGCAGCTCGTTCTGCATCATGATCGGCAAGCGATGCACCACCACGTTTAAAAAGCTGCCGACCAGCAGCCCCAAAATAGCGATGCTGGGCCACCATAAACCGACGTCGACCAAGGTCTGAATCACGAACTACTCCATCAATGAGCCGGTAGTGTATTAGACGACCGAGCCCATCTGGAAGATAGGTAGGTACATAGCGATGACCAAACCGCCAATGACCACCCCCAGAAACGACATAATCATCGGTTCCATCAAGCTGGTTAGGTTGTCGACCGAGTTGTCGACCGCGTCTTCGTAGTGGGTTGCAGCCTTGTACAGCATCTCGTCCAGCGCGCCGGATTCCTCTCCGATCGAGACCATCTGGATGACCATATTCGGAAAAATTCCGCTGGCGCGCATGCTGAACTGCAGCTGCTGACCGGTTGAGACATCGTCTTGAATGATCTTGATGGCGTCGAAGTACAATCGATTGCCCGAGGCACCTGCAGCGCTACCCAAGGCTTCAACCAAAGGCACGCCGGCTGCAAAGGTGGTCGACAGTGTGCGGCAGTAACGCGCGATCGCAGAGTTCGTCACAATTGGGCCTATTACCGGTGCCTTGAGTGCCGCTCGATCGATCAAGTATGCGAATTTATAAGACTTCTTGAGCGCGGTTTTCACACCAAATATCGCACCGATGATCACACCCAGTGCAATAAACCAATAGGCTTGCGCCCACTCGGACATGGCCACCACCACTTGGGTAAAGGCCGGCAGCTCGCCACCGAAGCTGGTGAACATCGATTCAAACTGCGGGACCACCTTGATCAGCAAAATCGCGGTCACCACAAAAGCGACCACCAATACCGCGATGGGGTAGGTCATGGCTTTTTTGATTTTGGCTTTTAGTGCTTCGGTTTTTTCTTTGTACGTCGCCAGTCGATCCAGCATGGTCTCTAGCGCACCGGCTTGCTCGCCGGCATCGACCAATGAGCAAAACAGATCATCAAAGTGATTCGGCTGGCGCCTGAGTGCTTGGGCAAAACTGGTGCCGCCCTCAACATCTGACTTGATGGTCTTAATCAGATCTTTCATCGACGGGTTCTCAAGGCCATCCGCAACAATCTCGAACGCTTGAACCAGAGGCACGCCCGCTTTCATCATGGTGGCCAGCTGGCGTGTGAACACGGCCACATCCGCCGGTTTAATCGCCTTTTTTCGTTCGCCAAACAGAGGCTTGGCTTTCTTTTTGACCTTGTCCGGGACGATGCCTTGGCGACGTAGCTGGGCCCGAACCAACGCAATGTTGGCCCCGCCAATCTCGCCGGATACTTTGCGTCCACGTTTGTCGGTGCCGCTCCAAACGAACTGATCTTTGTCGCTCTTTTTCGCGGTTTTCTGTCGGATCTCTGCTGCCGTGGAGGCCATCGGTTAGTCCTTGGTTACCCGGTTAATTTCTTGCACGCTGGTGACGCCTTCCAAGACCTTTTTCAGGCCGGATTGGCGCAAGTTATCAAAGCCCTCTAGCTTGCATTGCTTGGCAAGCTCCAAGGCGTTGCCTTCACGCATGATGATTTCCGATAGCTCGGGGGTGACGCGCACGACTTCATACACGCCGACACGGCCCTTGTAGCCGTTCATGCATTGATCACAGCCAACCGGCTGGTAAAGGGTGTTGCTGGCAATGTCTTCTTCTTTGAAGCCCTCGGCCAGCAAAGCTTCTAGTGGGATATCCGCAGGTTGCTTGCAGTGTTTGCAAAGTCGGCGGGCCAGACGCTGGGCAATAATCAAGGACACCGAGGTTGCAATGTTGAACGCAGGAACGCCCATGTTGCGCAGTCGGGTCAGGGTCTCGGGCGCCGAGTTGGTGTGCAGGGTAGAGAGCACCAAGTGTCCGGTCTGTGCGGCCTTAATGCCGATCTCTGCGGTTTCTAAGTCTCGGATCTCACCGACCATCACCACGTCAGGGTCTTGTCGTAGGAACGCGCGCAGGGCTTCGGCAAAGGACAGACCCACCTTGGCGTTGACCTGCACTTGATTAATGCCTTCGAGGTTAATCTCGACCGGATCCTCGGCCGTTGAGATATTGATCTCGGAGGTGTTGAGAATATTTAGGCCGGTGTAGAGCGACACGGTCTTGCCTGAACCAGTCGGGCCGGTCACCAAAATCATGCCTTGGGGCTGATTCAGCGCCTGCATGTACATCTCTTTTTGGTCGGGCGAGTAGCCCAGGGCATCAATGCCCATCTGCGCACTGGAGGGATCCAAAATACGCAGAACAATTTTTTCGCCCCACAGCGTCGGCAAGGTGTTCACACGGAAATCGATCGCTTTGTTGGCGGACAGCTTCATTTTGATGCGGCCGTCTTGGGGAACCCGACGCTCCGAGATATCCATTTTCGACATGACTTTGATGCGGGCCGCCAAGCGTCCGGACAAATTGATCGGGGGGCGGGTGACTTCGTCCAACACGCCGTCCACACGATAGCGAATTCGATAGCTTTTCTCGTAGGGCTCGAAGTGAATATCTGATGCGCCAAGGCGAATCGCATCTAGCAGCATTTTGTTAACAAAACGAACGATCGGCTGATCGTTGCTGGGGTCTCCGTCGCCAGCACTCTCGTCTGCCGGTGCCGCATCATCGTCCAGATCAATGTTGTCCAGGCCTTCGTCTTCCAAGTCACCCAGACTGGTATCCGAGCCCTCGGTAAAGGCTTGCAGGGCTCGGTTGAGTTTGTCGGCCTCGACCACGATCGCCTCGGTGCTTAGGCCTGAGGCAAATTGGATTGCATCCAAGGCCTTCAAATCAGTCGGGTCGGCAATGGCAACAAACAAACGGCTACCGCGTCGATACAGCGGCAGAGCTCGACATTCGGTAACAACTTTGGGATCCAGCAAATCGCGCGGCGCGATCGAAAAGTCGAATGCATCCAGATCCAAAACCGGCGTACCGAACAATTGGCTGGCGCTAAGGGCGACATCCCGAGCGTCCGCCAATTTCTCATTGACGATATGATCGGCAAAGGTGCGGCCCGCAGATTTCGCGCCATCCAGTGCTTTGGCTGCGACCTCTTCGCTCAAATAGGCCTGCGAGACCAGCTGCTTTGCCAGTCCCTGCAATACGACTTGTCCCATAACTCTCCCGTTTCCAGTCCTATCAATATAGGAAGAAAACGTAGATTTGCTCTGCCTAGGAAGTTGCCAGGTTAAGGATTAGTACCTTTGGATCAGGCAGATCAATATTTCTTATCTAGTTTTACTGCATAGGCAGCGGCGAGAAGCGACCCCTGCGCTATCAACGATATTTTGGAGTAGTAAAATGAAGATGCAGAAAGGGTTTACCTTGATTGAATTGATGATCGTGGTCGCGATTGTCGGTATTTTGGCCGCCGTAGCGATTCCTGCGTACAGCGATTACACGTCGCGCGCCAAGGTAAGCGAGGGCCTAGCACTGGCCCAAGGCATCAAAACCACGCTTGCCGAAAATATTAGCATGGGTAATACACCTACTGATGGAGTGACAGCGATTGGTACCGTCGGAAATGTAACTAGCATTTCAGTGGCCTCAGGTGCGAGTGCAACGGCTGGAGAAATCCAAATCACCATGGCAGATCCCGCAGGAGTGCGGTTAGACCTGGAGTACACTGTTAACGGTGGAGTTATCTCGTGGGTATGTGAATCGCCTACCACAGACCATGCCGTGGTGCCCTCCGATTGCCGTAATCCGCAGGACTAGCATCTTGGATAAGGGCCCTCGGGCCCTTTTTTGATAACTCCATCACAAAAACGAGATACACCGGTTCTCACTTTGCTTTCCTGTCCTACCTTTAACTCATCAGAAGGGCGGTACGGCCGCACACACCTGAACACAGTGGTAATACAGAAATACGGCAGCGGTTAAGCCATCGACTGAATTTCAAAGGAGAGTCGTCATGCGCTCAACTCATACTCAAAAAGGTTTCACCCTAATCGAACTGATGATCGTGGTTGCGATTGTCGGAATTCTGGCCGCCGTGGCGATCCCTGCTTACAGCGATTATACGACCCGTGCGAAAGTGACCGAAGGGATCTCATTGGCTAGCTCAGCTAAATCTGTTGTGGCTGAAAACGCGATGGCAGGTTCATCGAGTCTAGGAGCCGGTTGGACAGCTCCTGGGGCAACAGCCAACGTCGCCAGTGTCGTCATTGCATCCGGAACCGGAGCGATTACTGTGACTTACGATGCGTCAATTGATACCAGCGGCACCATTATCTTTACCCCTACGGCGGGTGGCTCGGCTTTAGCCAGTGGTACGCCAGCCAGTGGAGCGATTGCCTGGACCTGCACCGGCGGTGACTTGGCAGCGAATTTCCGACCTGCCAACTGCCGCTAACCTACCGGCAAATAACTAAGGGCCCCGCAGGGCCCTTTTTTTCTTCTACACATTCATCTCGCTACAGGTTGCGCTGCGCCGGGTATTGCCGCCAGCACCCTTGGCCTCGTACATCGCCTGATCGGCCACCTGCATCAAATCGTAGGCCCGTTTATTCACATCCATGCTACCGCCGGAGGGAATCAGCGTGGCGACGCCGACACTGGCAGTGACGATGCCCTCAGGATTGCTTGGGGTTTCCAGTCCCATCTGTCGAAAGGTCTCAAGCACTCGATCGGCCACCGCGTTGGCGCCTGACTGATCGGTCGCAGGTAGGCCCAAAATAAATTCCTCACCGCCAAAGCGCCCCAGCACATCGGATTGGCGTTGCAGGCAATCAGCCAACCCTGCGCCGATTCGGCGTAACGCTTCGTCCCCGGCCAGGTGGCCGTGTGTATCGTTGTAGCTTTTAAAGCGGTCTACATCGATCAGCAGCAAACTCATCGGTGTATTAAAGCGCCATGACAGCGAGATGGCCTGATTCAACTCTTGATCAATACCGCGTCGATTCAGAATGCCAGTCAGGCGATCCCGTCGGGCGACTTGCTCTAAATGGTCTTTGGCTTTTTTCAGGCCGCGTTGGGCCTCGACCAGGCGATGCATCGCTTTGAGCTGGCCAATCAGCACCTCGGGTTCAATCGGCTTGGTTAATACCGCATCGCCACCGGCGCGTAAGGATCGGCCGCGGGACTTGGCATCCAATACGCCGGTCATAAAGATGGTCGGCAGCCAGGAATCACCCTGCAGACTGCGGACTTGTTGGATCATTTCTAATCCATCCATCGCTGGCATGTGAATGTCCAACACCAAGCAGTCCAGCTCGCCTTTGGTGATTAGGGTCAGTGCACGATCGGGCCGATCGCACAGGGTTACTTCGATGTCTGTTTCGCCGGCCAGGGCCCGCTCAACCTGCTGCAGATCGTCGCGGTTGTCATCTACTACCAATACACGCATGGCTTACTCCTACTTGAGCACTAAGCCTATAGCTGGGCTAGCCGTGGCACAGGGCATGGGTCTCAAAAATGAGCGCTGACTTACAGCCAACCTCGCATGGCATAGACCCAAATGCCGACTCGCTCACGCAAGTACTGCTGGCTGGATTCCAATACGTCGATTGCGGGTAGCCATTGCATCAGACTGGCCTGGCGTGGAACCACTTTGATGTCGGTGCTAAAGGGGATCCATTCGATGTTGGGCATGGCGGCTTGGTGGACAGCGAGGCTGCGCTGCATGTGAAAGGCACTGGTGACCAGCAATACTCGAGTGGCGCCCAGGGCTTCGATCAGTGGGCGGGATTGAATCGCGTTCTC
The DNA here is from genome assembly GCA_965656605.1 of Litorivicinus sp. GTDB lineage: Bacteria > Pseudomonadota > Gammaproteobacteria > Pseudomonadales > Litorivicinaceae > Litorivicinus. Next base: position 55,568 of record CBFHLC010000006.1, read on the forward strand.
GTAGGTGGTCTGGCTGGCGCTTTCCAATATCTGATCTGCGACCGGTACGCCAAGATCGGACAGGAACAGGCTCATGCCCTCGGCTTCACTGCGTGTAATGCCACGCCACGCCATCGTGCCCCCGGACACCATCACCATGGGGGCTTTACCGGCTTGATACAGGCGGGCGCCAGCCCATACTCGATCAGAGGCGCCGCCTAATTCAGGCTCGGGGCGGGACGGTATCGATGCGCCGCTGACACCGCCGCCCAATACGTAAATAAGATCGGCCGTTGGCGCCAGCTCGGTCAGGGTCGGTGGGTGACGTTGTTCCCATTGGCTCAAAATAGGCTCTGCCGTATACGGGGCAGACCAAAACCATAACCAGGCAATGGCAAAAACGCTGGCCAATCCGGACAGCTTTCGCAGACCCATCCAGCGTGCAAGTCCAGCTGCAATCAGCAAGTACAACGTGAAGTTCAGCGGATGAATCGCTGTCGATAGAATTTTGCTGAGTAAAACAGACATCGGGCCAGTATTGAGTAATCAAAGATCAATGTCATGCTTAACGCTCAGTGCAATACAGCTAGGGGAATTCCCATGTGGGTATGGTTGGGCGCAAGCCTGTTAAGTATGGCGGCAACGGCGGGGCAGCTTGAGCGCACGGATCGGCACGTGGTGCTGTTTCAGAGTGCTCCAGCCGAGTTGCAGGACCGCTATCAAGTCGGTGCCGGCCCCTATCGCTTAAGGAATCTGCCCAATGCGCCGGTACTGGGTAGCTGCGCCTTTCCCGAGGCGGACATTCAGCGCGTCGATTATCCGCATCCCCAAATCAGCTTGGCGGTTGGGCAGTCGGTCAATCTGTGGATCCGCGATCCACGACTGGGTGATGCGTTTCAGTCGGCCACCGTCGCCTGGCATCAGCCTCCCGCCTACGGACTCACCCTAGAAAACGGGCAGACCCTTCGTTGGCAGTCCGGTTCTGACTGGGCGCAATTGCTGCGGGCACCTGCACAGTACCCCGGTTTGACAGTCACGGGGGATGCCACGGATGACTTGATTTTGCGTTGCGCGATCAATGGACCTCGTTGGCAGGCCCAGTATCAGGGTGTCCAGCGTGGCAATCAGTTAGAGCTGAGTCTGCAAGCCTTGATTCGGGTGCCGCCGGGACAGAATTGGGGTGAGGTTGATCTGTCGCTATCCGCGGCGGTGGGCAACCCTGGGACTCAAGTGCGTGCGTTTAAGATGGAAAGCGTGATGGTCGACAGCGCAGGTGCTCCCAGTCTGGCCGATGGGGTTTGGCGTTACCGCTTTCCGCAGCCCGTGGCGCTGGATGGCGGGGCTCAGTTTTCTCAACGTTTGTGGATGAAAACCGCACAGATTAAACGCGTACACCGCATCAATGCCTACACCAGTGCTAGAAATGCAGCGACCCAAAGCCTCAGTGCCCGCCGGTCTTGGCTGATCGATAACACGCAAGGCCGCGGCTTGGGTGTCGCGATGCCGCCTGGTGCTATTCGCATTCAAGCCCAGCGTCAGGGTGACTACCCTTTGGCAGGTCAATCTCAACTACCCAGCTTGGCGGCTGGCGCCAGTCACTGGTTAGATCTGGGGCCGAGCCTTGCCGTGTCTGGACAGCTAGAAATGATTGAGTCTCAGATCATCGATCAGCGGGTGGAGTCGATGTGGCGAGTCACCCTGAACAACGATGATCCCGAGACAGCGACAATCGAGTTGAATCTGCAGATTCCGAATAAAGCTGAAATGTCAGAGGTCCCGACGCGCATTGATTTGGCGCCGGGGGAGCAACAGCAGCTGACGCTGCGTCTGTCCGAGGCTAGGCGCTAGCCGCCGGGCGCACTTCCCCGACAATCAATCCAGCGCGGCTTTTGAGTGGCTGACGATGCCATTGGGGCAGGGCATCCGCGGCCAACAGGCGCAGTCGCTTTAGCATCTCGACCATGGCGACTTCGCAGGCGCGTAGGGTACCGTCCTCGGCTTTGATCGCCAGCCCAATGCCGGCCTTGGGAAACAAACCAAAATACACACCCTCGGCTCCGTACTTGACCATGCCATCGCTCAGCGCAGAGTTAATCGCGGTGCAGCAACGATCCGTCCCGCCGACCATAAGGGGTTGCGCTCTATGGGCCGCAGCTAGGCGTTTTACCGCGTCGCCCCGCACGCCCTGGGCCTTGGCCAGTCGCTGTAATCCCTTGGCCAAATCGCCCAATTCATTGGCGTAGGTGGGGATACCGCAGCCATCGATTCCGCACTCACCCACTGGGGTGTCGAGCACCGCGGATATGCAGGCTTCGATAGCCTGTTGAACCGGATGCTCGCGCTGGATGTAGCCGCGCACATCCCAGCCTTGATCCACGGCATAGGTCATAAAGCCGGCATGCTTGCCGCTGCAGCAGTTATGCAGCTGGCAGGGTTGCTCGTGCAGGGCATGCGCCGAGGGCTCGTGCATGGGCCAGCTGGGACCGCATTCTAGATCGGCTTCAGAAAAACTCAGGCCCTCTAGCCATTGGCTGACCTGTTCGGTGTGCTCAAACTCGCCCCCGTGACTGGCGCAGGCGAGGGCCAGTTGAATGTCGTTCAGGCCAGCACGATCCGCCGCGCCTGACTCCACCATCGGCAACGCCTGCATTAGTTTGGCCGCGGAGCGGGGAAAGGTCAGGCGCTGGGCGTCACCCATCACCTCAAGGCCTTGATTCGACGCAATGGCGACATGGACCTGATGGCGGCTTTCAACCAGTGCGCCGCGGGTGACTTCAACCGTTAATGTGTTCATGCAGATTCCAGCTCGCAGGCTAACCACTCGATGACGTGGTCAGCGTTTAGGGGATGCTTCAGTGATTCCAACGCCTGATCGACTCGCGCATCACCAATCCGTTCGCGTCGTGCATTGGCCAATGCCGCACTGTATTGCGGCGCAAATTCTGGGTGGCCTTGGACACCGATCATGCGGCCGGACTTAAACGCGAAGTTAGGGCAAAAGTCACTGCCCATTATGTGTTCGGCATTAGGCGGCAGTTGGGTCACTTGATCACGGTGTGACACCAGAATCTCAGCAGCCTCAAACGGCAAACCCTTTGCCTGTGCAGGCATCCGACCGAGTCCCCAAGCAGCGGCACGCTCGGCCTTGCCACCCAGTGCGTGTGCAATGATTTGATGGCCAAAGCAGATTCCCACGCAATTCACGTCAGCCCTAGCGGCCGCACGAATCCACTCGCGTAACGCCACCACCCAAGGCTCATCGCTGAACGAATCCGCGCGGGAGCCTGTGATGATATAGCCATCACCGGCCACGATTGGCGGCAGCTGCCCGTGGATGGTCTCTACAATGCTAAAAGACCAGTCGGGGCGGCACGCGCTAAACGCGCTGACAAACATATCGCTGTATTGCCCTGCGATATCCAGCAGGGCGGGGTCGACTCGATCACAGTCCAGAATGTGGATGTGCATCAGTGTTGAAAGCCCACAACGATGTAGGACAAAAAGGCCAACACCCCAAGAAAGGCGATTGAGTTGATCGCGACACTTAAATTGGCTCCTGGCTCTCCACTCTTCATCCGTGGCCAGGCCACCGTAATCAGGTAACCCAGCCAAATTAGCAGGGCAGCTCCAACGGCCATTGCAACGTATCGAATCATCTAGCTCATCTCCACCCGTAGGGATAAATCGGTAGCACGGACATGTTTGGTTAAGGCACCAACGCTGATCGCATCGACGCCGGTGTCGGCCAGTGCTTCAAGTTCATGTATTTGGACATTACCGCTGGCTTCAAGACGAGCTTGGCCGTTGTTTAATGCCACCGCGCTGCGGGTCTGATCCAGATCGAAGTTATCCAACATGATCCAGTGAGCGCCGGCATCTAGTGCCTCTTGCAACTCGGCGATGGATTCCACCTCGACCTCGACGGGCACATCCAAGTCCATGTCCAGTGCTGCCTGAACCGCGCCGGTAATGCCGCCGTAGGCCGCGATATGATTTTCTTTGATCAAAAAGGCATCAAACAGACCCAGGCGATGATTGGTCGCCCCGCCCACGGTGCACGCGTATTTCTGAGCCATGCGCAGGCCGGGCAGAGTCTTACGCGTATCCAACAAAAGGGTGTCGCGACCCGCGAGTGCGGCGCGATAGGCCAGGGTGGCGGTGGCGGTGCCCGACAGGGTTTGTAGGAAGTTCATGGCAACCCGCTCGGCAGTCAGAATGCCGCGCGCGGGGCCGGACAGAGTCAACCACGTCTGGTTAGCCTCGACCCAGTCGCCGTCTTGCACATGCCACTCGACGTGAATGCTGGGATCGACTTGCCGGAACGTCTCGGAGGCCCACGCAACCCCGCATACCAGCGCGGGTTCGCGGCAGATCAGGCGCGCGCTGGCCTGTTGCGTGGTCGGGATTAGCTCGGCAGTGATGTCACGGTTGTGCTCGCCGAGATCCTCGTGCAAGGCACTCGAGACTTGGGGGACTAGGGTATCGAAAGCTAGGTGCATGGCGCTTTTTTCCAGCAAATAACGACATTGTACGCCGCTGGACTTAGGCGTCCATCGAGACCCGTCTATTTGGGTTGGGTAGGCCAAAAAATGCCGCCATCAGTTGTCCTGGCGATAGGTGGTAATCACGCTCGCCCTTCCACACGTGGGTCGCCTCTTTGAACAGGGATTCGCAGTAGCGATTATAGGGGTGGTGCATGTCATAAATGTCGCCCTCCGGCACCTCGCTCATCCCCAATTGACGTTTGCGGGCGGCAAACCACAGGGTTAACTGGGCGAACTCCTCGGCATGCAGTTCATGATTGTTCGGATCGCTCATCAGCGTGTAGATATCCATCACAACCCTTGTCCTCCGACCGCTACGGGATAGACCGACGTGGTCATCCATTGATCATCTGGTTGTTGTTGCAGTGTCCATACATAGCCCATGGCGCGGCCTTCTTTGCTGATCAACCGGATTGGAAAGGTTGCTTGATCCGCCTGCATATCGGGTTGTCCGATTACAGCAGATTGATGATTGACCAACTCGCCATAGGGGTGCTGGCTAACCATGTCGATAAAGCGCGGCAAAGGACCGGTCATGGCTTTGTTTTCGGGGGCGGCTTGTTCAAACACTTCGCGAATGCCGGCGTTGCTGGCATCGTTGGTTTTGAGTGCGCGTAGCAGATCGTTCATGACCTGTTCAGGCGAGTTGGCCCAGCTAGGAAGGGCAAGGCAGGTCAGTAATAACAGGGCGCGCATGGGCATTCTCCGACGTGGTTCATCCCTGCTAATTCAATCCTTGTACGAGTAACCATAGCAGAGAGTCAGCAGGCTCTAAACAACTGTGTGCCGGCAACGACGATGGCCTTATCATTTGCACCCTGTGGCATGACGACGCCATTAGAAAAGCCTGTGAAGGCTGGCAGAACCAGCCTCTCATGGTTGTAGTGAAAACACGGCAGGCGCACTCGCTCGCGTCCTTGCTTGACCCAAAATGTCGGGTGTAGGTGACCATGAATGCCGGGCAAAGGGTGATGATTTAACGCCACGCCATCGATGCGCGTGGGTTCAGGCCACCAGTCAAATCCCCAGGCTTCAACCTGACGTTGCAGGTGCCGGTCGTGATTGCCTTCAATCAGCGCCCTTGGGGGCAGGTCTTGGCAGGCCTCGTGGATCAGCCCGCAGACCTGATCATCCAACCCGTCGCGTGAGTGACATAGATCCCCCAGAACCCATAAATGCTGGGCGTTGGTTGAGCGGCACAGCTGGATTAGGCGCTCTAACTCATCGCTTAATAGCCCGCGAGACACCGGGATGCCATGGGCGCGAAAGGTCGAGTCTTTGCCCCAGTGCAGATCCGCCACCAGCAAGGCCTGCTGGGCGGGCCAAAACAGGCCTCGCTGGGGCAGCGCAATAAATTGATGACCAGCGAAATTCAATTCCATTGTTGGGTCATCCGAGCAATCCGCTCTTCCAAGGATTCCGTGCTAAGCGTGTCCGATACGCGCTCCAGCATTAGCGGCAGCGCAAACGGCGAGGGACGCTCGATCGCCTGCCAACAAGCGGTTTGTTCGCTCATCTCGTGCAAGGCCCGGCGTAATCTGGACTGTTCAAACTGACGTTGCAGCACCTGTTGACGGGCCTGGTACATCAGCAGGTTGTCCGGATCATGCTGCAGGAACACGTCGTATAGCAGTCCGCTGCTGGTTTGCAGTTGGCGATTGGATTTTCGCGCGCCGGGATAGCCGTCAAACACGAGACCTGCGATTCGAGCAATTTCGCGAAATTCCCGTCGTGACAGCTCACTTAAATTCATCGCGTGGTTCAAGGTGTCGATCAGCGAATCTGGGCTCAGGGCTTGCTCTAGGATGCTCTGCCATTCGATAGGTTTGCGCGCCAACACCTCGAATCCATAGTCATTGACCGAACTAGAAAAGCTGTTGCCTTCGATCTGTCCGGCATGCCAGGCCACCAGTGCGGCCAACCCCTCGTGTACCAGACGACCAGCAAAGGGATAGACAAACACATGATGCCCCTCACGGTCTGTTAGGGTCTCGATCAATAGCTCGTGGCTGGCGGGCATCTGCGAGGTCGTGCGTTGCGCGCGAGCCACCGGATGATCGGCCGGGGCCGTGGCAATGACCTGCTTTAGATGGTGGCTGAGTCGCTCGCTGATCGGCAGTCGATAGCCGCCCCAAGTGGGTAATTGCGGTTTTTTACCTCGAGCGCTTTTGACTTGGCAGACCATGTCTTTGAAACGAACAAAGGCGACCACCCGGCCCGCAAATAAGAAGCGATCTCCGGGCTTTAATTTGGCCACGAAGCTTTCTTCGATATACCCCAGGCGGCCACCGCTAACAAATCGTACGCTGACCGATGCGGCTGACACGATGGTGCCCATGCTCATGCGATGACGTAGGGCCACCCGTCGGTTGCTGACTTGCCAGCGTCCGTCAATTTGCTGAATTCGGTGATAGTCGGGATAGCCCTGCAGACAGTCTCCGCCGCGAGTCAGCAGATCCAACACCCAATCAAACTCCGTGCGTGTGAGCTCGTGATAGCTGGGTGCCTGAGTGATCTCGTGATAGGCCTCGTCGGCGGTAAAACCCCCAGCTAGGGCAAGGGTCACCAAGTGCTGCGCCAACACATCCAGCGGTTGGGAGGGGGCGTTCGGGGACTCGACGTCCATCTGCTCTAGGGCCTGTTTAGCGGCCTGTATTTCAAACACTTGCAGGGCATGGGTCGGCACGCAATACAGGTCGGCACGCTGGCCGGGCCGATGAGCCGCCCGACCCGCGCGCTGAACCAGGCGTGCAATCCCTTTGACGCTGCCAATCTGTATGACGCGTTCAAGCGGTGCAAAGTCCACGCCCAAATCCAGCGACGAGGTACACACCACGCAGCACAGGCTGCCGGTTTTTAAGCCCAGCTCAATCGCCTCGCGCTCCTCGTTATCCAAAGACCCGTGATGCAGTGCCATTTGATCGCTCAAATCAAAGCGAATGGTGCGCAAAGCCTCAAACCAAGTCTCGGCTTGGGCGCGGGTATTGGTGAACACCAAGGTCGGTTGTTGGGCATCCAATAGTGGCGCCACTTGGCGCAGCTGGCTCAGCCCGTAATGCCCAGCCCACGGCAAATCCAATAAGTTATCCGGCGCCACCATACGCAGTTGGATTTCGCGCTCTAGTTGAGCCTGAATCAAATGCCCGCCGGGCCCGACCAGCTGATCCATCGCCTGCTGAGGCTGTCCAAGGGTGGCGCTTAGCCCCCAGACCTGAAGGGACGGGCGCCAACGGCGCAGACGGGCCAGCGCCAGCTCGGTCTGCGTGCCGCGCTTGTTGGGCATCAGCTCATGCCACTCATCGACAATCACGCTGTCCAGCTGCTCAAACGTTCTTTGAGCAGTGGGGTAGGACAACATCAAGCACAACGACTCGGGGGTGGTCATCAGAATCTGAGGGGGCTTGCGCAATTGCCGCTGTTTTACGTGGCTGGGGGTATCGCCGGTGCGACTTTCGACTCGAATCGAATCATTGAGTTGCGCCAGTGGCGCGCTGAGTGCTTGCTGCAGGTCCCGGCTCATCGCCCGCAACGGGGTGATGTATAGGATTCGAAGCCCTTCGCCGGGCTGCTCCAGCAATTTTGCCAACGGCCCCCCATAGGCGGCCCAGGTTTTTCCGCCGCCGGTGGCGACTTGAACGAGCCCCGATTGGCCGTCCAGCTGTGCTCGCCATGCCTCACGTTGAAAGGTTTGCGGCGTCCATCCCTGCGCCTGAAACCATGCCTCGATCGGCTCGATCAACCGTATGTCTCAAGGATTGCCTGAGCATCCTGCAGGGTGTTGGCCTCGTCGGCCGGCTTATCTTGGCGCCAGCGTAAAATGCGAGGAAAGCGCATCGCGATGCCTGATTTGTGCCGTGGGCTGTTTTGAATGCCCTCGAAGCCTAACTCGAACACCTGCATGGGCGGCACCTGGCGAACCGGCCCAAACTTCTCGGCGGTGTTGGCTTTGATCCACTTATCCAGCGCCTCCATCTCGGCCTGGCTTAGCCCGGAATACGCCTTCGCAACGGGCACCAGCTCGCCATCGCGCCATACGCCCAGTGTGTAATCACTGAACAGGTTGGCCCGCCGACCATGCCCAGCTTGGGCATACATCAGCACCACATCCAGACTCAGCGGATCCAGTTTCCATTTGAACCAGTCACCTTTTTTACGCCCCACCCGATAGGGGCTATCTAGGCGCTTAATCATCAGACCCTCGGCTTTGATGGCGCGGGCGTTTTTACGCAGCGCATCGAAACTGTCCCAGTCATCGGCCTGTAAAGCTTCGGACGTCGCAAAAGGGTGCGCAAGCTTCATCAACTGGCCGCGCCGTTGTTGCAGCGGCTGGCTGCGTAGGTCCTGGCGGTTGCGCTCCAACAGATCGTAGACCACAAGGTTGACGGGGTATTCAGATTGCAGTTTGGCGCTGGGCTTTTTGCGCCCCAGTCGTTTTTGTAACTCGTTAAAGCTGGCCGGCCCGTCCCGCCATACCAATAACTCACCATCCAAAACACAGTCACCCTCGATCTGTGCGGCTTGGGTCAACAGATCGGGAAACGCGGTGTCGATGCATTCCTCGCCACGGGACCACAAACTGATGGTATCCCCACGTTTGACCAGCTGCGCCCGTATGCCATCCAGTTTGTATTCGATTTGGAAGTCAGAGGTGGGCAAGTCGCTCCCCTCCCACGAAGTCGCCAAGAAAAATGGGTAGGGCTGCCCTTCATAGCCACTGTCGCCGGATTTCAGAGCTTGCCAAGCTTCCTCGCTAGGCTCCCAACTGCCCATTAAGTGGCCCAGCACTTGGTCTGGGGTGCATTCCAACACGAGTGCGAGCGCCTGGCTGAGCAACCCACGGGCGACACCGATGCGAAAGCCACCGGTCATCAGTTTGTTGAATACGAATAGCTGATCGCGCGGAACCCGTTGCCATAGTGCTTGGATCGCTGGGATTTGCTGGTCGCCTGCTAGCGCTTTTAACTGCTGAATCTCGTCAATCCAGCGATGCAGATCTTGCTCGTCCTCGCCGTGTTCACGGATCAGCAGTGCGCAGGTTTCCGCCAGGTCACCGACCATCGAGTAGGACTCTTCAATCAACCACATCGGCAGGGCGGTCGAGCGTGCGACCGCTTCTCGGAGTTGTGCGCCGGCGATCCGAGCAGGGGACTTGCCCTCGTTCAACAGATACAGTGCCCAGGCGGCATCCAGATCACTGGCCTGGCCAAAATAGTCCGCCAGTGCCGCCACTTTGCCTTTGTTTTTTTTACTCTCCAGGCGCTGAAACAGCTCGGCAAAGGCCTTCATTCGCCGCCCTCACTATCAAAGCCGGTGCTTAGCTCAGCCGCCGGGATGCCACGCTCTTTTAAGTAACGCACCAGCAGCTGACTGCGGCCGTGGGTGCACAGCACACGCTGGGTGCCGGTATCTTCGATGGTCTGAACCAGCTCGTCCCAGTCGGCATGATCACTCATGACGAAGCCTTGGCTGTAATTGCGTCGCTTGCGAATCCCACGGATCGACATCCAACCGCTGGCAAAGGCCACGCTGGGCTGGGTGAATCGTCGTAACCATGCGCTTTCGGCCACCGAGGGCGGTGCCAACACCAAGCCGCCAGGCAGCTTGTCGCCTTTTTCTAGCTCGCTGACGGCTTGGGTCGGCAGCATGTCGATGCCAGCCTTGCGATAAGCCTGAACCAGCTTGACCGCGGCGCCATGCAAATGGACGGTTTGATCGGTTAGCGGTTTTAACTCGGCCAGAATTCGTTGGGCTTTACCCAATGAATAACACAGCAACACCGAGGTCCGTCCCGCTTGGGCATTGGCCTGCCACCACGCCAAGACTTGCTCGGCGACTTCGGATCCCGGCGGCCAACGATAGACCGGCAGGGCAAAGGTGGCTTCGGTTACTAACGTGTTGCAGGGCACTACTTCAAAGGCCTCGCAGCTGGGGTCGGATGCTCGCTTGTAGTCGCCGGTAAACACCCAGACATCGCCCTGATATTCCAAACGAACCTGAGCACTACCCAGAATGTGTCCTGCACCATGCAGTGAGACCTTGACCCCGTTGATCTCGAAGGGCTCGCCGTAGGGATGGGGTTGAGTATTGACATCGCCCAGACGGATTTTAATCAAGGATTCCCCGCTGGCGGTGCAGTGATACAGCTTGCTGCCCCAGCGTGCATGGTCACCGTGGGCATGGGTGATGACGGCGGTATCGACACCGCGCCATGGATCGATATAGAAATCACCCGGCGGGCAGTACAGACCCTCAGGCCGTGTTTCGATCAAAGCGGTGCTCATACTTGGTTCTCGACTCGTGCTCGCCTACTCTATCGCCCACGCGCGATAGCAACGGATACCACAGCATCATGGGGACATTGACCCGACTATTCACCCTCGCAGCCCTATTGTTTGGCGCAATGCCGGCCTTGGCTGACGAAAAAATCGCCTTAGTGTTAAGCGGTGGCGGTGCTCGTGGGGGTGCTCATATCGGTGTGTTGCGGGCGTTGGAAGCGGAAAATATCAAGCCGGATCTAATCGTTGGGGTCAGTTTTGGCGCGCTGGTGGGTAGTCTGTATGCCGCCGGTATGGATGTTGACTCGATCGAGTCCAAATTAGCCAGTCTGAACTTGGCCAAAAATCTGCAGGACCGTCCATCCCGCGATCAAATGAACGCACGCCAAAAACGTAACTTCGCCGGAAATTTATTGAATTTCGATATCGGGGTTGGACGTGATGGCGTCAAATTGCCCTTGGGATTGCTGCAAGGCCAAGAGTTGTCGGTGCAGCTGGCATCAGCCTTTCTGCCCGTCGCTAATGAGTACCGCTTTTCGCAATTGCCCATCCCTTTTGTTGCGGTGGCGACCGATCTGATCAGTGGCGAGGCAGTCCGCCTGGATCGCGGAAATCTGGCGACTGCAGTTCAAGCATCGTTAGCGGTTCCGGTGGTGTTCGCGCCGGTTGAAATCGACGGCCGATTACTGGTCGACGGCGGTGTGGCCAATAACCTGCCGGTGGATGTTGCACGGGATCTGGGGGCGACTCGTGTGATTGCAGTCGATGCCTCGATGCCGCGCTATCAAAGCCAAGATCTGGACAGCTTTGTGTCGGTGGTTGATCAAATCACTACGCTGCTGACTCGAGCCAACGCTGATCGGCAACTGGCCCGGCTGGGGCCGCGTGATGTCTTAATCTCGCCCGAGTTGGGCGACATTGGCAGCCTAGAGTTGGATCGAATTGGCGAGGCCGCTGAGGCGGGTCAAACCGCGGCAGTCTTGCAGCTGCCGGCCAGTATTCCTCAGCTCAATGGCGATGACTTTTCACAGTGGCAGGCAATGCGCATGGTGCGATACGCCCAGCCCCAACAAGTCGACAGCCTAACCGTGTTCAACGGCTCGCGCATGAATGGTCGGGTGATCGTCAATCAGCTCGCCAGCCAGCCCGGGCAAGTCCTCGAAGCGGAACAGCTGTCGGCGGATCTGCGCCGCATATATGCCATCGGCATTTTTGACCGAGTCGAGGCGGCGGTGGTCGAGGACGGTAACGGCGCGCGCAGTTTAGACATTCGGACCAGCGAGAAAAATTGGGGGCCGGACTATCTGAACTTCGGTGCCGGTATCGAGGACAATTTCCGCGGTGACTCAGCCTATTCATTTCGCCTGAGCTACACCGCAACGGGCCAAAACCCGACCGGCGGCGAATTAAAGACCACGCTCGAGCTGGGTGAGGCTCCCTCACTGACCACCCAGTTCTATCAGCCGATTGGCTATGGCAGCCCATGGTTCGCCGAGCTTGAGCTTAAGGCCCAGCGGCGTAAGTTAAAGATCTTTGAGGACTCCAAACCCATTGCCGAGTATCTGGTCGAGAACAGCGGCATTGGATTTGATATCGGCCGTAAGATGGCCAACTGGGGCGAGATTCGTGTGGGCCTTAACCGAGGCCGGCCCCGCTCAAGCCTCGAGCTGGGCCAACCCGTTCTCGACTCAGCCGGTGATGAGGCCAGCGTCGAGGCCCGCCTGAGCGTGGACACGCTCGACTCTTTGGGCTTTCCCTCGACTGGCGCGCACATTGAGCTGACACATATTAGCTCGCAGGCCAAACTGGGCGCCGACACCAATTATGAAACCGGATCTTTGTTGGCGCTGGCGCCCTACACGGGGCGGTTTGGCACACTGATGGCCCGGGCCGAGCTAGGCCGCGTACTAAATGACGGTGCACCGCCCGAGCGCGCGTTTACCTTGGGTGGGTTTGGTCGGCTATCAGGGTATTCGCCGGGTGAGCTGGCCGGCAGTGAGCTAACTTTGATTTCGCTGCTGGGTTATCAGCCCATGGCCTCGGGTTTTGGTTTGGGTCAAATGTATCGGGGCTTCTCGCTGGAAGCGGGTAACGTCTTTATTGAGGGTGGCGATACGCGCTACTCTGACTTGCTGGCTGGCGGGTCATTCTTTGTCGGTTTGGACAGCCAGCTCGGGCCCCTCTATCTGTCATTCGGGGCCAGCGAAGGCGGTCGCCGCAGTGTGTCATTAACGTTGGGCAAGGCCCTGGGTGAATAAATGCGTTTTGTAGAGAACTTTGAAGTGCGGGTCTCGCCAAGTCAGGCGCTGGATTACATCGCAGACTTTGCCAATCTCGCTCAGTGGGACTCATCGGTCACTGCTGTACGATTTTCCGAAGACCAAGTCTTTGGCGTGGGTGCGAAATACGACGTGGATCTGATGTTCGCCGGACGCCTCCAAAACATGCAGTACCACGTGCGGCAGTATGTGGCGGGTGAGTATGCCGAGCTAGTCGGCACCAATGCGGGTTCAACTGCGATCGATCGTATTACGGTCAAAGAGCACCCGCAGGGCGCCCGGGTAACCTACGAAGCAGACATCAAAATTCACGGCGCTTTTCGCTTTATCGATCCTGTGTTAGCGCTGATCTTTGCGCCGACAGTCAAAAAAGCGGTACGCGCGATGCGCGACAACCTCAACGCTAAGGGTTAGTGGCTCGGCCAACCATCGCAAGAAACCAGCGTCCGGGCAGCAGGCGTCTGGCCCACAATAGCGGAGCTGCCAATGATCCCGCGTGGTGGCGAAGTCCTGTTTTTTTCGTGCAGGCATCGAATATCAACTGCCCCAACACTGCCGGTGGTGTGCCGGTATTTCCCGTCTCCAGGCGGCCAGCCAAGGTGTCCAAACCTGATTTGTAGAACGCCACATCCTCGTAGCGTTTCTCCATGCGATGAGTCGCAAACTCGGTTTGAGTAAAACCCGGTTCAATAATTCTGACGGCCAAATCACTGTGCCGTAATTCGTGATGCAAAGCCTCGAACGCGGCTTCCAGCGCATGCTTGGTGGCGTTGTAGTGGCCAAAGAATGGGAATGCCATGCGCCCACCAATGCTGGTAATGGCTGCCTGTAACCCAGTGCCGCGCTCGCGCATCGCGGGCATCATTCTGCGAGCCAGATCCAGGGTGCCAAAGTAGTTGGCTTGGAATTGATCGCGCATGGCCTGCATGTCTGCCGTCTCAATGGGCGCAATCAAACCGTAGCCGGCGTTATGAACCACCACGTCGGGCACGCCGCCGGCCAACACCTGCTCTGCGCAGCGCTCAATGCTGTCAGGATCGTTTAAATCCAGCGG